>JANLPV010000018.1:0-76711 GCA_031367435.1 Actinomycetes bacterium
GGCCTTCATCCCGCACGCGGCGTTGCTGCGTCAGGCTTTCGCCCATTGCGCAAGATTCCCCACTGCTGCCTCCCGTAGGAGTCTGGGCCGTGTCTCAGTCCCAGTGTGGCTGATCATCCTCTCAGACCAGCTACCCGTCGACGCCTTGGTAGGCCGTTACCCCACCAACAAGCTGATAGGCCGCGAGGCCCTCCCGAACCGAGATTCTTTCGTCAGTGCACCATGTGATGCTCCGACGGCATCAGGTATTAGCAGATGTTTCCGTCTGTTATCCCTGAGTCCGGGGTAGGTTCCTCACGTGTTACTCACCCGTTCGCCACTAGATCTTCCGTAGTATTGCTACTACTTGGATCTCGTTCGACTTGCATGTGTTAAGCACGCCGCCAGCGTTCGTCCTGAGCCAGGATCAAACTCTCCGACAAGAACTTGCTCGATTGCTCGAGCGTCGTTCATTTTTTGAGAGCCATGATGCATCCGGGGGAATAGCCCGGTGCCAGCATCATGTCCTGCTCTTCTTATGTATTCTTTTGGCCAGACGTTGGTCTGGCCGGAATTGACAAGCAGCTCCATCGCAAAAGGCGATGTGCTGCCCGCACTATCGTTCAGTCTTCTCTTCCGTTTTCAAGGAGCCGTAGCTCATGCGACACTCACCCTTGCGGGAGTTGGTGTCGCTCTCGGAGGCTTTTCGGCCTTCCGAAGCGGGAGCAAACATTATCCTCAGGCTGCAATTACCGCAACCTCTTCGTCAAGAAATTTCGACGAGATGGTGGTTTGACTTGCCTTTGCGCAGCAACAGGAAACGACCGTGCAGCAAGGGAACGTCTGTGAGCTGGGAGTCTTCGCCGAGGGCGACCCCGTTGGCACGAAAGCCCTTCTGCTGCAAAGTGCGCCGCGCGTCGCTGTTGGAGGTCGCTAACCCGGTGCCTGCAAGAACTCCAAGCAGGTCGGTGAGGCCCGCGTAAGGAACTCGCGACGACGGCACCTCGCGCGATACGGCAACCAATGCCGCCTCAGAGGCAAGCATCGGGTCGCCCCCGAACAATACGTCGGTTGCTGCTCGAGCCGCGTTGAGCGCCTCGATGCCGTGCACGAGTTCGGTGAGTTCGTCGGCGAGCGCGCGCTGCGCGAGGCGCCGCTCAGGTGCAGCCAGATGTTGCTCGAGGACATCGTCGAGGTCGTTCATGGGCCGGAGCGAGAACATATGCATGTACCTCGTCACCATGACGTCGTCGACCTGGATCCAGAACTGGCGGAACTGGTACGGCGAGGTCTTGTCCGGATCGAGCCAAACTGCGCCATCGACGGACTTGCCGAACTTTGTCCCGTCGGCCTTGGTGACCAACGGGTGCGTCAGCGCGTGCGCGTTCTTGGACAGGCTGCGGCGAATGAGATCGACACCAGCGACGATGTTGCCCCATTGGTCGGAGCCGCCGGCTTGCAGTTCGACACCTTCGTGCTCGTACAGATGTCGAAAATCGTTGGCTTGTAGCAGTGAATAGGTGAACTCGGTAAAGGACAGCCCGTTGTCGGTCTCAAGTCGACTTCGAACGGAGTCCTTGGCGAGCATCTGATTTACCGTGGCGAACTTGCCGACATTGCGAAGGAAGTCGAGCAGCGTGATCGGTTCGGTCCAATCGGCATTGTTCACCAGCTTGGCTTGAAACTTGCCGGGGCTGAAATCGAGCAGCCGCTGCAGTTGGGCCTCGATGCGCGAGACATTGTGTCGGAGCGTTTCGAGATCGAGAAGGTTACGTTCGTCGCTTCGACCGGACGGATCGCCGACCATGCCCGTAGCCCCGCCAGCGAGCGGAAATGGCTTGTTTCCGGCAAGTTGGAATCGACGCAGATACATCTGACCAACGAGATGGCCAACATGTAGTGAGTCGGCGGTGGGATCAAAGCCTACGTAGACGGCAATAGGGCCCTGTCCGAGGCGACCTCCCAACGCAGTGCGGTCGGTGGCGTCGTGAATGAGCCCACGAGCGTCGAGGTCGGCGAGTAAATCCATAACAGCACCTATGTTGCCACTTTGAGCCTCGTCCCGCACCGTTGCATCGCGACTAGGTTGGGCCTCCATGCGTCACGCACTTTCGCTTCCGCCATTTGGCGAACTCTCGGACCCATCTGCGCTCGTTGACATTGCAGTCGCCGCCGAGGAAAACGGTTGGGACGGGGTCTTCGTCTGGGATCATCTCCTTCGGCCTCCCGAGCAGGCAACGCGAATCGCCGATCCGTGGATCATGATGACCGCAATAGCAGCGGCGACATCGCGGATTCGTATCGGCCCGATGGTGACTCCCATCCCCCGCCGAAGGCCATTGAAGTTGGCGCGAGAGATTGCCACGCTCGACCTCGTTGCCAAGGGCCGGCTCACAATGGGACTGGGCCTCGGTGTCGATTCTGGCGGCGAACTCACCCGAACTGGCGAGGAGCTCGATCCAAAGGTTCGGGGAGAGATGCTCGACGAAGGCATCGCGATCCTCGATCAGTTGTTGCGTGGCGACCACGTGGTTCATGAGGGTAAGCACTTCAAGATGGATGGGGTCACTCTTGAGCCCACCGGCGCGCAAACTCCTCGAGTTCCGTTCTGGCTCGCCGCACGCGGTGCCAATTTCACGCCACTCAAACGCGCCGCGAGGTTCGAGGGGCTGTGCCCAACAGTGATCACACCCGATCGATTTGCCGAGATCGTCGACTACATCGCAGGCATTCGCGGCACCCTCGACGGCTACGACTTCGCACTCATGGTGACGCCCGATCATCACTTCGACGAATACGCCCGTCGAGGTGCGACGTGGGCCATTCACGAGATGCAGCCGAGTCACTCCGTTGAGCACATCATGGGCGTCGTCACTCACACGTTGCAATAATGGCAGCGATGCAGCAATGAACAACGACGCCCACACCATCGCGATGGCGTTCGACCTACAGGCTGCTCAGGCCGAGCGCATCGGTTCGCCCCTGTACGCTCGCCTACTCGAGGGCCTGTTTGCTGATTACAACGCGAACGGGGTCACGGCCGAGCTACTTGAGGGCGTTAGCGATCGACCAGTTCACGATGCGCTTCCCCTGAGATACCTTGCGACTGCCCACCACCTCGCCCTACGCGGCGAGGCTGGGGACCTGGCGCAGTACTACGGGTCGTGTGGTGGAGTGTGGCAAGGGGAAGACCTCACGCCGATCTTTCTCGAAATCGTTCAGCGTGAGCGTGAGACGTTTGCTCGCGGACTGCGGCGCAACGTACAAACCAATGAGGTCGGTCGAGCAGCAGTGCTGGCGAGCGGCTTCGCACTGATCGCGCGTCGACACCGGCCTGAACTCGACGTACTCGAAATCGGCAGCTCAGCAGGTTTGCTCTCTCGATGGGATCGCTACTTCTACGACACGGGCCGATCGCGCCTCGGCGACGCGACGAGTCCTCTGCAATTTGACGCGTCGTGGTGGACAGACCGGGTGCCTCAGCTTGGAAGCGACATCGACGTGGTCCGTCGGCGTGCCAGCGACGTCTCGCCCATTGACGTCTCCACCCATGACGGTCGCCTGATGATGCTGTCATTCGTCTGGCCGGACCAAAGCGAACGCGTGGAACGCCTGCGCGCTGCCCTTGAAGTCGCTCAGCAGTATCCACTCACGGTCGAATCCGCAGACGCGGGCCAGTGGCTCGCCGATCAATTTCAGTCAGGGCTGCACCCCGATAGGGCGACCGTGGTGTTTCATTCAATCGTTTGGCAGTACTTATCAGAGGCCACCCGCACCACTCTTCGAGATGCGTTGTTCAGCGCAGGCGGGCGTGCCACGGCCGACACCCCACTGCTCTGGATGCGAATGGAACCAGCGACCGCGGCCTTCGCAGACCTTCGTCTCACCACATGGCCCGGTGGCCTTGAGGAAGTGTTGGCCGAGGTGGGCTATCACGGGGCCGACGTTCGCTGGCTAGCGGCCGACTGACCAGCGCCAGAGCCGATCGTTTCCGACTCGGATACCGATTCGTGGCGTGACATCAATGCGACCCGGCATTGGTTGACCATCATCGAAAATGCCAATGCTGGTGTTGGTGCAGATGTCGGTGCCGTTCAGCGTGAGGTCGATAGCCAACGCTTGACACAGCTTGGCCGGACCATCACTTGTGTGCCCGGCGCGTCCGCGTCGACGAACCATAATGTCGAGACCGGTCATCGGCTGAACAGCTCGGATCAGCACGGCTTGGCCATCACCCGATTCACCGGTGACAACGTTCGCACAATGATGCATACCGTAGGTGAAGTAGACGTACATGAATCCGGCCGGTCCGAACATCACTGCGTTGCGTGGGGTCTGACCCCGAAACGAATGGCTCGCTGGGTCGTCGCGGGTGTACGCCTCGACCTCGATGATCCGTCCGCGGCACTCACCAACCACAAGCACTTTGTGCAAAAGTGCGGGGGCGACCTCTGTCGCATCAGCCGCGAAGAACCGGCGTTGCAACCGCCGCATGGTAGCTATGTCAGGCAAGTCGCTCGCGAACAATTTCCGGCACGCGCGACGCCGTGGTGGTGCCCGGCTTCACACTGACATAGGTAATGGTCGCGGTGAATCGCGGTTCACCGACTACCGAGCCGGCAACGGTGACATCGAAACTGGCGTTCCCCAATCGGGTAAGCGAAAGGTGCAGATCGGCGGTATCACCGAAACGCAGCGGCGCATCCCAGGTAACCGTCATCGTCTTGAGCATGAAGTCAAACCCGAGTGCTTCAAAGCCCAAACCATCGGGCGCGAGCTCTGCCCGAAACCATGTATCGACAGCGTCGTCGCAATACGCCATGTAGTGCGCGTTGAACACCACGCGCTGCATATCGCACTCGCCATATCGGACCCGGATTCGGTGCACATAAGCCATTGGCGCTCCCTAGGTTGCGGCTTGAACGAAATCCCGAACCGCGTCGGCGATCATCTGTACAGCAATCGCGGCAACGAGCATGCCTGCCACGCGCGACACCAACAGGACACCGGTAGGTCGGATGAGCCGCATGATGAGGTCGCTGAATCGGAGCGCCAGGTACGTGACAATCATCGTGGCCATCAAGCCCAGGCCGATCGCCACCAGGTCGCGCGGTGCCGAACTGCGGCCAACGAACACGATCGTGGCAACGATCGCCCCGGGGCCTGCGAGCAGCGGCGTGCCGAGCGGCACCATCGCAATAGACGTTCGCTGCTCGGGGGTCATCTCTTCAACCGCTGCAGCTTCCCGGCCGGACAGCAACTCGAGTGATACCAGAAGCAGCAACAAGCCGCCCGCCCCGCGCAACGCCGGCACGGTAACCCCGAGGTACTCCAGAATCTGGCGACCACCGACAGCGAACAGCGTGATCACAAGGAAGGCAGTTGCAGTTGCAACAAGCGCCGCACGGTGTCGTTCTTTCGCCGACAGCAGGCGCGTCACACTCAGAAAGATCGGAACATTGCCAGGCGGATCGATAATAAAGAGCACCGTCACAAACACCTCACCGAAGAGGCGCGCGTTCATTGCGGCGCACCAAGCCATTCATCCCAGATGGCAAGTGATCGAGTGAAACGCTGCAGTTGGTCGGCGACTGGCAGCGGTCCGGCTCCTCCGGCAGTCGTTCGTCGCGTCACCGAAACCCCTGGCGCCACGAGTGCGGCGGGCTCCTCGCCCAATTGAGGGTGGTCGGCGACGAGCTGGCGCAATGTTGCTTCGCCCGACAACGCCCGACGTACAAGCGCACCGACAATGGCATGTGCATCGCGAAATGGAACACCCTGCACCACCAACCACTCGGCGAGATCGGTTGATGAACCTGTCTCGCTGTCGGCGGCCGCCTGCATCCGGGAAGGGACGAAGGTTGCAGTCGCGATCATGCCCGCGATAGCCCCGAGACCGAGCCGAACCTGATCCATCGCATCAAAGAGGGGCTCCTTGTCTTCTTGATAATCGCGGTTGTAGCTGAGCGGAAGACCCTTCATGGTCGCGAGGAAGCCGGTGAGATTACCGATGAGGCGGCCGGCCTTACCCCTCGCTAACTCAGCTATGTCGGGATTCTTCTTCTGTGGCAGCATCGAAGAACCCGTCGCGTAACCGTCGTCAAGCTTGGCGAAGCCAAACTCCTCGCTGGTCCACAGCACCCACTCTTCGCCAATGCGCGACAAGTTGATCGCGACGAGAGCGAGATCGAACAGCACCTCGGCAACATGATCACGCGACCCAACGGCATCGAGCGAGTTCTCGAATACATGCCCAAAGCCGAGCTGCCTCGCGGTGAATTGCGGATCGATCGGAAGTGAGGATCCAGCCAACGCTCCGGCACCGAGTGGCGACACGTCGACTCGCTCCAGCGTGCCGCGAATACGATCAAGGTCACGGCTCAGTGCCCAACCATGGGCGAGCAAATGGTGGGCGAGCAGTACCGGTTGAGCCCGTTGCATGTGCGTGTACCCGGGCAGATAGGTGTCGCGCGCTCCGACGGCGCGATCGAGCAGGACGTGCTGTAGTGCCACGATCCGCTGGGCAACCACTCGAAGCTCGCGCTTGATCCAGAGCCGCACATCGGTGGCCGACTGGTCGTTGCGGCTCCGGCCGGTGTGCAGCTTCGCTCCAGCGGCCCCAGCAAGTTCGGTGACACGCCGTTCAACCGCGGTGTGAATGTCTTCATCGCTCGCAGCGAACGCGAAGGTGTTCGACCGCATTTCAGCGGCGACCACCTCAAGTGCGGCGAGCACCGCATCGCGCTCTGTTACCGACACGAGGCCTGCCTCGGCCAGGCCGCGAACATGCGCGCGTGATCCCTCGATGTCATCGGGCCACAGGCGACGATCGAACGAAAGGCTTTCGGTGAAGGCCATGAGCTCTTCGGTAGGGCCACCCTCGAATCGACCGTGCCAGAGCGTCTTCGATGGCTCGCCGTGATCGGAGAGGCTCATTGCCGCACCGCATCGACGCCCGCGAGGTCACGGAGTTTGGCCGCAAGCTTGGCACCAGTGGTTGTCTCGTCCGCGATGACAAGCAGGGTGTCGTCTCCGGCAACGGTTCCGAGTACACCTTTGATACCCGATCGATCGAGGGCAGATGCGACCACGTGCGCGCAACCCGGTGGCGTGCGAATGACCACGTTGTGATGAGCGTGACGCACCTCGGCAACCCACTCGCCCATCACCCGACGGAGTTGGTCCTCCGGGGCGATCCGGGCCGGTTCGTACTCCGGGATTGCATATACCGTGTCGCCGCCAGGCACGCGAACCTTTACCGCTCCGAGGTCCTCAAGATCGCGCGACACCGTCGCCTGCGTCGCGATGATGCCCTCAGCGGACAGCAGTTCCAGTAACTGCGGCTGGCTCGTAACCGGGTGCTTCCCGATCAGTCGAAGGATGTGTTGCTGGCGTTGCACCTTTGTCGTCATGGACGAACTCCTAGGAGAAACGCGAGGAGACCCCGCGCCGCATGCATCCGATTGTGTCCTTGTTGCATCACTCGCGACCGCTGACCATCGATGATCTCAGCCGACACCTCGAAGCCGCGATACGCAGGCAGACAGTGCATAAAGATGGCTGATGCAGAGGCTGTCGCCATGAGTTTGCCTGTCACCTGATAGGCCGCGAAGATCTCACGCCGCTCAGCTTTTTGCTCCTCTTGGCCCATAGATATCCAGGTGTCGGTGTGCACGGCGTGGGCTCCAACAACTGCCGTTTCGGGATCGACGTACTGCTTGATAGTGCCCGTACCCATTTCGGCAATTGAGCTGAGGTCAGCATCAGATGCGTCGAACCCTGCGGGACAACCGAGACGCATATGCGCTCCGAGCATCACACACGTTTGACTCAACGAGCGCGCAACATTGTTGAAGTCGCCCACATATGCAATGGTGCGGTCTCGCACCGAGCCCCACTCCTGCATCATTGTCAACGCATCTGCCAACGCCTGGAGGGGATGACTGTGGTCGCTCAGCAAGTTGACCACAGGCACCTCGCTCACTGCGGCCATTCGTTCGACAACCGAATGATCAAACACTCTGGCCGCAAGCACACGGTGATATCCCTGCATGATTCGTGTGACATCCTCGACGCTTTCGCGCACGTCGAAACCAACTTCCTCGCCGCGCGTGTACACGGGGTGCCCGCCGAGTTGCACAACGGCCATCTCCATGCTCTGGCGCGTGCGGTTCGATGGCTTTTCGAAGATCAGCGCGACGCCCTCGCCGAGCAACGGAGCGCCCAGCGTGTGTTTCGGCGCGTCACCGAGAGCGAGAACCTGCTGCAATTCCGCCGCCGATACGTCGGAGATGTTCAAAAAGTGGCGGAGCATTATCCGAGCACCTCAGCCATCACCGAAATCACTTCGTCGATCTCCGCCAACGTAACCGTGAGCGGCGGAGCAAGCCGAAGCGCCGTTGCCGTCACTGCGTTCGTCACTATTCCGCGCTGCAACAGCGACGAATACGCAGCCTTGGCATCGCCTCCGTCACGTAGTTCGGCGGCGAGCAGCAGACCCTGCCCTCGAACCGCCTCGACCCCTGGTAGGGAGGAAAGCTTGGCGGACAGATACGCACCCTTGTCGGTTGCCAATCGTGGCGCGTCGATACGACGCATCTCAGTGATCACAGCCCGCACAGCAGCCGTAGCGATCGCCGTGCCGCTATAGGTGCTGCCATGGTCGCCTGGCTGAAATGCCGACGCAACATCAAGGCGAGCCCACACCGCTCCGACGGGAAACCCGTTACCCATAGCCTTCGCCATCGTGACGACGTCGGGAACGACATCGTGGTGCTGGAAGCCGAACCATCGGCCGGTACGGGCGAATCCGGTCTGCACCTCGTCGATCATCATCAACATGGCGCGCTCGTCGCATAAGTCTCGAATTGCCTGAAGATATCCAGCGGGTGCGGGTACGACGCCACCCTCGCCCTGCACCGTCTCAATGAGTACCGCGCTGACGGTGGGATCGACCGCGGCGCGCAACGCGCCGATGTCACCGAAGGCAACGTGGCGAAAGCCGTCGGGCATCGGAAAGAAGGGCTCGTGCTTTGCGGGTTGGCCCGTTGCGGCCAGCGCGGCGAGGGTGCGGCCGTGAAAGCTGCCATAGGCCGACACAACGACGTGTCGGCCACGGCCGCCAAACTTACGCGCCAGCTTGAGCGCTGCCTCGTTTGCCTCAGCGCCTGAATTGCAAAAAAACGTCTGCCCGGCAAGCCCCGTGGCCTCACGAAGAAGCTCGTTCACCATCTGAGCAGCCTCGGTAGCAACCGGGTTGGCGAAGAAGTTCGAAACGTGCATCAGCGTGTTGGCCTGAGAACAAATTGCATCTGCAATTACCGGATTTGAATGTCCGAGCGACGTCACTGCTAAACCACTAAGAAAGTCGAGGTATCGCTTGCCGCCGCTATCCCACAGCTCCGTGCCCTTACCCCGCACAAACATCACTTGCGGGGCGCCAAAGACCGGAATGAACGGGCAATGCGGGCCCTGTACCTCGAACTCGTGCACGCTCATGCGCCACCTCCGTGAACCATTGTGCCAATGCCGTCGTCGGTAAAGACCTCGAGCAATAAGACGTGGGGAATGCGACCGTCGAGAATGTGGGCACGACCGACACCATGACGCACGGCTTGTACACAACTCTCGACTTTGGGGATCATGCCACCGGCGATCGTGCCATCGGCCATCAGTGCATCGAGTTCATCGGGCGTCGTTTGTCGGATGAGCGTTGAGGCGTCATCCACCACCCGCCGCAGACCCTCGATGTCGGTGAGGTACACCAACTTCTCAGCTCCAAGCGCTTCGGCCACCGCACCCGCGACGGTGTCGGCATTGATGTTGTAGGCCTGGCCCTGCGCATCGCTGCCAATGGTGGCGATGACGGGAATGAGCTCCTCGTTCAGCAAACGGTTGACGATGGTGGGATTCACCGAGGTCACATCGCCCACAAACCCGAGCTCAGGGTGACGTGCGGCGGCAACGATCAGTCCAGCGTCGGCTCCGGAGACACCAACCGCTAACGGTCCATGCACGTTGATCGCAGCAACGATTTGCGGATTCACCTGACCCACAAGGACCATACGGGCGATGTCGACGGTCTCGGCGTCGGTGACTCGTAGGCCGTTGCGGAACTCGGTTTCCTTACCGAGTCGCGCCATCAGCGCACTGATTTGTGGTCCCCCGCCGTGCACTACGACCGGCTTCATACCAACGGCGTGCATGAGCACTATGTCTTGCGCGAACAATGCCAAGGCGTCACCGTCGGATGAGCCAGCGAGCGCATTGCCCCCATATTTCACGACGACCGTACGACCGGCGAAGCGACGAATGTACGGCAATGCCTCCAACAACACATCGGCCTTCAGCGCCGGAGTCGACTGTCGGTTCAATCCATTGGCGTTTGAGGTGGTCATGGGTACAACCCCACGGCGACGAGACCGGCGGTTTCCTCGATGCCCAAGGCGACGTTGGCGGCCTGCACCGCACCTCCACTGGCACCCTTGGTGAGGTTGTCGATAGCACACAACACGATGACGTGCCCGGTGCGTTCATCGAAGCGGGCCGACAGGTGCACCGCGTTCGAACCAAGTGTGGCCTTTGTGCACGGCGGCGTGGGCCGAACCGCAACAAAGGGCTCATTCGCGTAGGCCCGAGCCAATACGGCCAGCAAGGAGGCCGTTGTCACCTTGGCCCCGGCCGCCACTTTGGCGTAACACGTCGAAAAAATGCCACGATTCATCGGAGCCAGATGGGGCGTAAAGAGAACCTGCGCACCTACTACCTGTTCGATTTCAGGCGTGTGCCTATGGTCAAGCAGTCCGTACGCCTCATAGTTCTCATCGACGGTGCAGAACATGCTCGAGTGCTTGAGCGCTCGCCCTGCGCCCGAAATTCCGGTTGCGTTGTTGACGATGATTCCTTCGATGTCAATAAGGCCTTGCTCCACGAGCGGCCGGAGGGCGAGGCTCGCCGCTGTGACATGGCATCCGGGCGTTGCGATGAGGCGAGCGCTCTTGAGTTCGGATCGAAAGAGTTCCGGAAGCCCGTAGACCGCCTCGCTGAGCAAGTCAGGTTGCTCGTGTTCGAATCCATACCACTGCGGATACAGCGACGCGTCCTTGAGGCGATACGCCGCAGAAAGATCGACCACGCACCCCACGCGGCCGACGAGGTTCGGGGCCAAAGCCATCGACGCTTCGTGCGGCAATCCGAGGAACACCAGATCAAGACCAACGGTTGCGGCTTCGTCGAACTCAGAGAACACAAGATTCGGATAAGTGACCGCGAGACTCGGATATAGCGACGACGCAAGCGTGCCGGCCTGCGTATCGCCGGTTGCAACCACGACCTCGTAGTCAGGATGTTGCGCAGCGATACGAAGCAGTTCCGCTCCCGTGTAACCGCTCGCGCCGATAATGCCCACTCGAACCATAGACGCATGATTATACATCCCGCTGCATGATCATGCAACGACCTTTCGGGGACCGGACGACGCCGTTTGGTTCCTGTCGTACGGCAGACTTGCGGGGTGCAAGGTGCTACAAGTGAGCCGACGTCGACGAGGGGCATGCTTCTCATCGCTGTACCACTGCTCGAAGAATCCACCTTTCATCGCACGGTGGTCTTCATGCTGCAACACACCCACGAAGGCGCGTTGGGTTTGGTGATCAACCGGCCGACGCAGGAAGAGCACGTACGTGGTCTCGATCCGTGGATGCATCACCTCTCATACCCGCAAGTGATTTTCGATGGCGGTCCGGTGATGGCGCATACCCTCATCGCCGTGGCCGAGCTCGCCAACGAGGTCGACACCGATGGCTGTGCGCCACTCGATCACGGTCTTTGCACTGTCGACCTCACCGTGTTACCCGACGAGTTGTCGGAAGGAATCCGCCAATTGCGAGTCTTTCGTGGCTACGCAGGGTGGGGCGCGGGACAACTCGACGACGAACTCGACGAAGGATCGTGGCTGGTGCTGCCGTGCACACCCCTCGACGTGTTCTCATCGAATCCCCAGGGCATCTGGCGCAACGTGCTGCGCCGTGGAGGCGGGCCGAAGGCACTGCTCGCCAACGCTCCGGATGAACTCAGCTGGAATTGAGCACGGGGTGCGCTAGCCCCGTAGGTGTGCTCCGAGTTTGGCAGCAAGCGCCACGATCTTTACTCGGAGAGCATTGACCTCAACGTCGGTCAGGGTGTGGTCCGATGCCTGCACGCGAAGTCGGTAGGCCAAGCTGCGCTTGCCTTCATCCACACCGGTGCCGCGATAGATATCGAACAAGGACAGATCGACCAGTAGCGATCCGGCACCTTGACGGATCGCTTTGTCGAGCCGCTCTGCCGGAATCGAGTCGTCGAGCACGAAAGCCAGGTCGAAGTCGCTCGACGGATACCGACTCGTCGGCTTCCACTGTGGGACCTTCGGCGTGATCGCCATGAGCCGCGACAGATCCAGTTCGAGCCAGGCAACGCGTTCGGAAACACCGAGATTCTCAAGCACGGTGGGATGAATCTCCCCGACCGCACCGACGACGTCGCGACCGATCGACAATGTGGCTGATCGAGTTGGGTGCAGCCCACGAGGCACCGTGCCCTGATCGACTCGTGCCCCGAAACCCATCGAGCCCACGAGCTCACGCCACACCGACATCGCAGCCGTCGCGTCGCGTCCGGCGAGTGCAAGCGCGAGCCCTTCGTACTCCGGCGGCAGCTCGGTGCTGCGGTCACCCGGCGGATACACGTGACCCACCTCGAAGAGCGACATGCCGAAACGCCGATGCGATTCGTTGAATGCCACGGCTTTCAAGAGTCCCGGTCGCATCGAGGGCCGCAGAACGTCTTCATCAGCCACCAATGGATTCGTCACGTGGATCGCGTCGTCGCTGAGCCCGGCTGCAGCAAGAGTGGCATCGCTAAGGAACGAGTCGGTGATTGCCTCGTTGAAGCCGAGCCCCACCAGAATTTCGCGTAGCAGCCGGCGACGATGCTGATACTCGCTCAGGCGACCATGCATCGTCGAGTTCGGCACCAGACTGCCCAGCCGGTCGTATCCGAAGTGTCGGGCAACCTCTTCGACAACGTCGATCTCAGCCGTGCTATCAGGTCGCCACGATGGCAGGTTCACGGTGAGGACATCTCCGCGTGCGTCAACGACCACGTAGCCGATCGGCTCGAGGCATCGAATGATGTCATCGGCCGCGAGCGTTGTGCCGAGGATGCGGTTGACCTGCCTCACGCGAACCCCAACAGGGCGCTCCTGGGGAGGCAGGCTGTCGTCAACGACGTCGACGGCTCCGGCATGCACCACTAGGTCGGGGCATGATTCACGTAGCAACTCGATGAAGCGAGCCTGTGCTTGCGGCATTCCGTGGGAGTCGACGCCGCGTTCGAAACGACCTGATGCCTCGGACCGGATACCCAGACGATTCATTGTTCGAGTCATCGCGGTTTGCTCGAAGTAGGCAATCTCGAGAGCCACGACCGTGGTGCTCTCGGAGATCTCGCTCTGTAGTCCGCCCATCACGCCACCGACGCCGATGGGCACATCGTTCGCGTCGCAGATCAGTAAATCATCGTCGCTCAATGTTCGCTCGACACCGTCGAGTGTGGCGATCGTCTCGCCGGCGCGGGCCAGACGGATGCGAAAGCCGCTCCCACCCAATGTGTCGAGGTCGTACGCATGATTCGGTTGGTTCAGTTCGAGCATCACATAGTTACTGACGTCGACGACGTTGTTGATCGATCGCATTCCGGCTGCCCTCAGCCGGCGCGCCATCCAATCGGCCGACTGACGAACCTGAATGCCGGACAGCACGAGAGTCGTAAACCGCGGACACCGATCTCCGTCAACAACCTCCACGTTCGCGGATCGCTCGTCACCGCGTGCGTCGAGCGTGAGAGTGTGCTGCTTCATTGAGAGCTCAAGGTGAGCGGCAAGATCGCGGGCAACGCCGACGTGGCCCCAACAATCGGGGCGGTTCCGAGTGAGATCGATATCGAACACAACCTCGCTCTGCAGCCCAAGCGCGACTCCGTAGGGCACACCCAGCGGAGTGTCGTTCGGCAGGATCAGAATTCCGCTGTGGTCGTCACCTAGTCCGAGCTCGTGAGCTGAGCACAGCATCCCTTGTGACTCGATACTCAGGATCGGACGCGGCTCGATCACGCGGCCGTCAGGCATGGCGGTGCCTGGCGTCGCGAGCGGAATCACGTCGCCGGCCTGCATGTTGAACGCACCGCACCACACGTGGCGCTCCACTCCGTCGCCGGCATCGACCCATACGCGATGCACCTTGGCCGCGTCGGGATGGCGTTCGGTGCGTAACACCCTCGCCGTGATCACACCATCGACGGTTGACCCCACGTGCACGATTTCTTCGACCTGCATGCCGAGCTGGGTCATCGCTGCAGCCAATGCTGGCGCGTCGTCACCCACTTCAACCAAGTCGTTGAGCCAGGAAAGCACAATTCTCATGACAGCCTCAGAACTGCTCGATAAAACGGATGTCGTTGCTGTACATATCGCGGATGTCATCGATGCCGTGGTGCTAGCGCGCCATCCGATCGATACCAAACCCGAATGCGAAGCCGCTCCATTCCTCGGGATCGAGTCCGCCGGCCCTGAGCACATTCGGATGCACCATGCCGCATCCACCCAACTCGATCCAGGTGCCGTCGGGACGTTGGATGTCGAACTCTGCCGAGGGTTCGGTAAATGGGAAGTAGTTGGGCCGAAGTCGGCTGGTGAAGTCGCCTCCGAAGAAGGCCTTGGTGAAGGCGTTGATGGTTCCGGCCAGGTGCGCCATCGTGATGTTGCGATCGATCACGAGACCCTCGATTTGATGGAACACGGGCATATGCGTGGCGTCGGGAGTGTCTCGACGAAAGACGCGTCCCGGCATGATCATGTAGATGGGTGGCTCGACACTTTGCATGACACGAATCTGCACGGGCGACGTATGGGTACGAAGCAGCACAGCGCTGTCGTCGCGCGTCGCAGTGTCGTCGTCGGCGCGCAGCTGTCGATAATCGGTGAACAGTGTGTCGAAGCCACTACGCGCGGGGTGGCTGTGGGGCATGTTGAGTGCTTCGAAGTTGTAGAAATCGGTCTCCACCTCGGGGCCTTCGGCGATCTGGAAGCCAAGTCCCATGAACACGTCTTCGAGGCGATCCCACGCCTGCGTGACGAGGTGAGCATGTCCTCGAGTCGGTCGCGTCGTCACCTCAGTGAGGTCGAGACGTTCGGTAATGATTCGCCGACTGAGCTCGTCGTCGGACAACGCCACGCGGCGGCTCTCTACCGCCGTACCGAGCGACGACAACGCGTCGTTGATGGCCTGGCCTACCGCTTTGCGATCTTCGACTGGCAATGCGCCGAGTCCGGCTTTGAGTTGCGCTAGTGCTCCACGCTTACCGAGCACATCGCTCGTCACCAGGCGGAGATCGTCGAGTGTGGCTGCGACGATCACCTTGTTGAGCGCATCTTCGAGCGCGCCACGAACTTCATCAAACATTGGAGGAACCTTTCAGCGAACGGCAACCGGACTCAGACACAAGGCGAGTACCCCTGGCGGCCAACATTCGAGAGCGCGTCAGCGAACGAACAGCGCTCCACCGAGCCATACCCGGGGTTGAATAAATCGTTGCGACGTCACGGCGCACACCTTACCGTCCGCCACGCTGACGCATGGCCTCAAATACGACAACCGTGGTGGCCATGGCAACGTTGAGACTCTCCGCCCGACCGGCGTGTGGAATGGTGAGCCACGAGTCCAACGGAATCTGATCGTCGACTCCGTGTGCCTCGCTACCCATCACAAGGGCAAACGGCGCGACGAGGTTCGCTTCGGTATACGGCTCGCCGCGGTGCGACGAGGTGCCAACCAGTGGCATCGACAGCACTTGCAGTTCGTGTAGTGGCACGTCTGCAACGACCGGAACATGGAACAACGCGCCAGCCGAGGCGCGCACGACCTTGGGGTTGAATGGGTCGACCGAGCCCGTGATGAGGACCACGCCATCGACTCCGGCCGCCTCGCACGACCTCAACATCGTGCCGAGATTGCCGGGATCGCTAATGCGATCGGCAATTACCACCAACCTCGCGCGGGCGAGATCGTGGATTTGGCAATGCCTGATCTTCACGACCGCCATCAGCGGTTGCGGGGCCTCGGTTGAGCCAACACGCTCGATCACGTGTGGCGCGAGCTCAAAAACCAACCCACCAGCATCGGCGATTGCCTCGCCACCCGGAGCAACATATTGCGCTTCGATTTCCCAGCCGGCGCGAACTGCCTCGCGCACGAGTAGGTGGCCTTCGACGACGAAAGCACCTTCGTCCCAACGAGCACTGCGGCGCCCCGAAAGGCGCCGCAGCCGTTGAACGTTTGGATGCTGGAAAGCCAGCGGAGTGCTCAGACGAGCGCTGCCTTGGCTGACTCGACGAGCTTGCCAAATGACTCGATGTCAGTGACGGCCAAGTCCGCCAGGATCTTGCGATCGACCTCGATGCCGGCGGCATTGAGACCAGCAATAAAGCGGCTATAGCTCATATCGAACATCCGGCAACCAGCATTGATGCGCTGGATCCAGAGGCGTCGAAATTCGCCCTTCTTGGCGCGACGATCACGGAAGGCGTATTGCCCTGAACGCATGACCTGCTCGTTGGCAAGGCGCGCCGAGCGGCTGCGCATGCCGTAATAACCCTTTGCCTTTTCAAGTGTTGCCTTACGGTGCTTCTTGGCACCTACCGCACGCTTAACTCTGGCCATGTCGGTATCCCTTTCTTCTCTCGACCCTGCGGGGTCGCATCAATCGTGTTTGGTTCGTGAGTACTTGTTCGGCGACGTGCTTAGCGCTCTGCGAGCAGGCGCTTGATCTTGCGTGCATCACCGGGATGCACGTCGACAGTTCCGTCGAGGCGACGGGTACGAGTCGAGGACTTCTTCTCGAACAGGTGCTGACGGTTTGCCTGCAAGCGACGAAGCTTGCCGGTACCGGTTTTCTTGAACCGCTTCGCGGCCGTCTTGCTTGTCTTCATCTTTGGCATACAAATATTCCTTGTTGAGTCCTAGGTCAGGATCTGGTGGTGTCGGCGACGACGTATGTGTTTTGGGGCCGCTCAGTCAACTGCGTCGGAGTCGGTTGGCTCGGATTCGGTTGCCGCTTCGGCAACGTCCGCTTCTGCAACGTCCGCTTCTGCAACGACATCCTCAGTAGCGAGCGCTTCGACAACAGTCGCTTCTGTAACAGTCGCTTCTGCAACAGTCGCTTCTGGAACAGTCGCTTCTGGAACGGAGTCTGCTGACGGGTCAGCGGACACCTCGATTGAATCGGCCGATGAGGGTTTGGCGTCAGATGGCAGGCGTTCCTTTTTGACCGGTGCCTTCTTTTCTGGAGCCAGTACCATCGTCATGTTGCGACCTTCAAGGCGAGCTTGCGTTTCGACCTTGCCGAGACCGTCGACTTGGGCGATGACGGTATCAAGCAGGCGAGAACCAAGTTCGGGGTGAGCCATCTCGCGACCACGGAACTGCAGTGTCACCTTGACCTTGTGGCCTTCGGAGAGGAATTCCTGCATGTGCCGAACTTTGGTATCGAGATCACCTTTGCCGATCTTGGGACGCAGTTTCACTTCCTTGATCGAAACATGGATGGTCTTTTTCCGCGACTCTTTCGCCTTCTGCGACTCTTCATAACGGAACTTGCCGTAGTCCATGATCCGGCAAACGGGTGGGTTCGCCAACGGGGCGACCTCGACGAGGTCGAGATCGAGTTGGCGAGCCATCGTGAGCGCTTCTGGCAAGGTCTTGATTCCGACCTGACTACCATCGGCTCCGATAAGGCGTACCTCACGCGCACGAATGCGCTCGTTGTACCGGGGCTCGTTCTGCTGCGGCGTTGCTATGGCTGATCACTCCTGTGCAATGGGCTGTTCTCCCTGTTGGTTGTCGTCGTGTGCCGACGCAAAGCCAAGGTACGCAACAGCCGCACCCTCGCACGGGAGCGGTATGTATAGTGCCATGACCCGGCGCACGAGTGACCTCCGAACACATGGTTCAGACATCGAGTGTGGCCGGGTGGGGGCTGTTGCACCACGATTGTGTCCGTCGTGCGCCCCACTTTGCCTCAGTTGTTGGCCGTTACACTACCGCACGTGGACAATGAAACCTCGAACACGCAGGTAGACAGCGCCCTTGAGGCAATGGAGGCGGTAAAGCGTCAACTCGCGGAGGTTCCGGCGGCGGTGGTCGTCACCAATCATGTGATGGGCCTCTATGAGCTTGCGGCCATTCACCTCAGCGCCGTTCCGGCAGATCTCGCACAGGCCGCACTGGCGATTGATGCGGTCGCGTGCCTCGTTGAAGGCCTTGGCGACCGACTCGGCGATGACTCCCCGACGATGCGTGACGCGTTGGCCAACATCCGGCTGGCGTTCGTGCAAATCAAAAACGCTGGCTGAAGCGACCGTAGCGAGCAACGCGAACTCGCCCGTCAGAACAGCTGACACCTTCGGCAACAAGTCGTCGAACTTGCTCGCGTTCGGCTCCCGGCACCAATCGACCAGTGCAATTGACGACTCGCCACCACGGCAGATCGTCGTTCGACTCCGCGAGCAGGTGACCGACTCGTCGCGACAAGTTTGGGAATCCGGCATCGTGGGCGATGTCGCCATAGGAGACGACTTCACCCTCGCGCAATGCACGAACCACAGCGAGGATCTGCGCGTCGCGTTCGACCGAAGAGATCACACTGGTCGTATGTCCGCGGCCTCGTGGCGGCCCAACTTGTGGAGCACCACAAACGACACGGGCACGTCGGTATCAATGTTGCGGCTGCCATCGGCTATCGACACACAATGGAACGCGAACACGCCACCGTCGGCTGCGATCTCACCAAGTCCGCGGTCGGAATCGAAAGAGGTGACCCTGCCGATACGGCGCGACTCGTGTGAGTCAACCATCAGGCAATGATCTTCGAGATAGGCAGCTCCAAAATGCCGGTGGCCCCCGCATCTTTGAGCGCAGGGATCAACACGTTGATCTGATTTTTGGCAACAACCGTTTCGACGGCGAAACCACCATCGCCCGCCAACTCACTGACGGTTGGCGCCTTAAGCGCGGGTACAAGTGCCAGCACAGCCTGCAGATTCTCTCGCGCCACATTGAGCTTGACGAGCACCTTGCCTCGCGCGTCGAGTGTGCCCATCAGCAGCGTCATCAGTTGCTGCATCGCGTGTCGCTTCGCCGGGTCGGCATAGGCGGTTTTGTTCACAATGACTTCGGTGTAGCTCGTGAGGATGGTGTCAAGGATTCGTAGGCCAGCGGCGCGAAGCGCGCGACCGGTCTCGGTGATGTCGACGATGCAGTCGGCGATATCTGGAATTTTCGCCTCGCTTGCACCATACGACAGGCGGATCTCAGCATCGATGCCTTTGCCGGCGAAGTAACGACGGGTGAGTTCGGGATACTCGGTACTCACGCGTAGGCCGTGTGGCAGATCGTGGACGGACTTCGCGGGCGAGTCGCCAGCGACGGCGACCACCACCTGAATCGGCAGCGACGTGGCCTTGGAATACTTCAGTTCACCGAGGCTGACGACGTCACTCTCTGTTTCTTCAACCCAATCGCGACCCGTGATACCCAAGTCGAACAAACCCTCAGCGACGTAGGTGGGGATCTCCTGTGGCCGAAGAATGCGTACCTGAGCGATACGTGGGTCGTCGATTGACGCCTTGTAGTCGACTGATGAGTTCCGACTGACTGCGAGATCTGCCGCCTCGAAGAGATCGAGCGTGGCTTTCTCGAGTGAGCCTTTGGGAAGTACGAGCCGCAACACGGTGGTCAGGATAGGCCGAGGAACCCACCATCACAGCCGATTATCCCTGCATCGGGTCGGGACCAACCGGCTCATGCGAGGTTGGTGCGTCGACCAAGAGCCGAATGGCGTGAGGGAGGACGTCGACAATCGCATCAAGCTGTTCGACACAACCCTTTGGCGAACCCGGCGTGTTGCAGATAATCGACGCGCCACGGATGCCGGCGACACCACGACTGAGTCGACCGAGTGGGCTGATGAGTCGCATCGCTTCGGCAAGGCCCGGGGCCTCGCGCTCGATGACTTGCCGAGTTCCTTCAGGCGTCTGATCGCGAGGCGCGAAACCCGTGCCGCCGGTGGACACGATGACACCAACGAATTGACTACTCATCTCGCGCAGGGCGGCGGCAACGTTGGCAATGCCATCGGCACACACACGATGCTCGACAACCTCGAAGCCGTGATCGACAAGTTGACTGACCAACGCACGACCACTTACATCGTCTCGGGTGCCTTGAGACACGCCATCGCTGACGGTGAGTACCTTTGCCTTGAGGGAAGCGGAGAGGATTGTCATCTCGACGAACGGTAGCGAATAATGACCATGCCATCTGTGTCGGCATCTTGCGGCAGCACTCGAAAACCCTGGCCGAAGCTCTGCCAGGGGTCACCGGGGTGTTCGGTCATGACCTCGAACCCGTCAGGTGTGGGGTGATCAATCGACTCCGCTGCCGTGATCGTGCACACGCTATAGATCAGTACTCCCCCAGGTTTGACCAACGGAGCGGCC
Source organism: Actinomycetes bacterium (assembly GCA_031367435.1). Taxonomy (GTDB): domain Bacteria; phylum Actinomycetota; class Acidimicrobiia; order Acidimicrobiales; family Ilumatobacteraceae; genus WLMZ01. Next base: position 20,570 of record JANLPV010000018.1, read on the forward strand.
GCATTGAGGAGCCGTTGCTGTAGGCCCGCCAGGTTGTCGATGTCGTTCGATGAGATTCGCCAACGCGCATCGGGACGACGGCGCAGCGCGCCGAGGCCGCTGCACGGCGCGTCGATGAGTACCCGGTCGAAGCTGTGCGCCACGAACGGCGGTGTTGCGCCGTTTGCCACGACGACGGGAAGCTGATAGCCGAGGCGATCTGCATTCTCGGCGATGAGCCTGGCACGATGCGCCTGCAGATCGGCTGCCACGACGAGCGCGCCCGCCGAGGCCATCGCTGTTGCCTTTCCGCCTGGAGCCGCGCACATGTCGAGGACAAGTTCGCCGGGCTGAGCGTTGGCCAATTCGGCCACCCATTCGCTGGCCTGATCCTGGATATAACCATCGGCGCGCTCGTGAACAGTCGGTGCTTCATTCATGCACTCGAGCGCAGCGAAGCCTTCGAACTCGCCCAGCTCGCTGACAAACCGATCGACGATCCAGTCGGGATAGCTGAGTCGCGAGCCCTCGTCGGGCCACACCTTTGGCGCTTCGGCGACGCGGCGAAGGATCGCGTTGACAAATCCGCGAACCTTCGGGTGAGCCAACTCCACTGTCTCACCGACCGCCGCGTGCGGCGCGGTACCGCCGAAGGCGAGCTGATATGCACCGAGGCGCAGCAGCGTGCGCACCTCGGGGTCTGGTTCTGTGAGCACGAAGCGTTCGACCAACGATTCGCAGGCGCGACGCATGCGAGTCGTTCCGTACACAAGGTCGGTGACGAAACGCCGATCCTGTTCGCTCAGCGAGCTTCGATTGAGCATTGCTGGCACGACCAGATTCGCGTACGCGCCGTCGTGATCAATGCGAACAAGCGCGTCGTAGGCCACCTGGCGCGCAGACTGGCGGGGCGGACGTGGCGCGGGTTGATGCCGTTGTTGATCGTGGCTGCCAGCCGATGAGCGACCGGATTGGCGTGGACGCTGATTCACGTGGCGATCGAATCACTGAGCTGATCGTGCGCGTTCGGACGAGCGCCGTTGGCCCACGCGAGCGCGTCCATCACGGGCTTACCTTCGGGCTGCACACGTACGAGGGCAAGCGACCCAACACCGCATGCGACCACGAGCGGATCGATGAATGAACCTGCCGCGCCCAAGGCTTCGGTTGGCTCCGTCGCGAGCACTTTGAGCCGTTTGCCGCGAAACTCCGTCCACGCGACGCCGAGGCGGACAAGCCGGTCGACCTCAACTGCACTGCGATGCCAATCAATACGGAACTCGTCGGGATGAAGCTTGGCCGCATACGTGACCTCGCCGACTTGTTCATGGGACTCACCGAGCCCTGTGCGTAAGGCTGCTATCAACTGTCGCGTGCCGGCATCCACGAGTCGATCACGAAGTTCGGTCGCGAGGTCGCGTCGCTGAATTGGAACCTCGACGACATCGAGAATCGGCCCATCATCGAGCCCCTCGCCTAGCTGCATGAGGCAAACGCCGGTCACTTCGTCGCCGGCGAGCAACGCCCGCTCGACGGGTGCCGCACCCCGCCAACGGGGCAAGAGCGAAAAGTGGAGGTTGACCATGGCCAACTTGGCGAGTACGTGCGGTTTGATCAGCTGACCAAACGCAACAACGACACCAAGGTCTGCCTCGACCTCAAGTAGGTCATTGACCTCGTGACTCACGGTGAGGCCGAGCTTGTGGGCGGCCTCTTTGACTGGACTTGGAGTGACGTCGCTGCCACGACCGCGCCGCTTGTCGATACGTGTCACGACGAGCACGACATCGAAACCTGCTGCAACGAGTGCTTCAAGTGGTGGCACTGCGACCTTGGGCGTGCCGAGATACGCAATCCGTTGGGGTCGGCCCGATGGCAGCGCCGCGAGCTGCGTCACTTCAGCCGCAAACGACGCGGCGGCGCAGCGGCTTGCTGATCGAGAATGAGGCGATATTCAGCCAACGCTTCCTTGCGCTGATCGGGCGACATCCGGTCGAACATGAGCAGACCATTGAGATGGTCGAGTTCGTGTTGAAAGAGTCGGCCCATCAGCTCATTGGCCTCGATTTCAATTTCATTGCCGTCGAGATCGCGACCGCGCATGAGGACCGCGTTGGGCCTGAGGATTTCGACATAGAGCCCGGGAATGCTGAGGCACCCTTCGTCGTAGAGCCATTCACCGCTGCTCTCGACAATCTCGGGATTGATGATGACCATTGCTTCGTCATCGATCTCCCAAACGAAGATCTGTTTCTGCACACCGATCTGTGGTGCTGCCAAGCCGATGCCACTGTCGCTTGCGTACAGTGTGTCGAACATGTCGTCGACCAAACGCACGATTTTTCCGTCGATGTTGGTGATCGCTGCTGCAGGCGTTTTCAGGACTGGATCACCAAAGGTTCGAATTTCGTACGCCACACTGAGAGGCTACCGATCCCCGCAAGGAACAGAACGCGATGACAAACGAGCACTACTTCAGCCCTCAACCATCGTCGCCGAGCCAGCCGTATGTCATTCAGGTGGCCCTACCCGACGGCACATTGCACCTCACGACCGATCGTGGTGTCTTCAGCTACGGGGCGCTCGATACGGGGACCCGTCTGTTGCTCCTCAAGGCACCGTTGCCCTCGCCGACCGGAAACCTGCTCGACCTCGGATGCGGAGTTGGGCCGATCGCGATCACGCTTGCGTTGCGCTCGCCAGCCGCCACCGCGTGGGCCATCGACGTGAACGAACGCGCCGTCGCGTTGTGCCGCCAGAACGCAGAGACGAATGGTGTTGGCAACGTTCGCGCCTGCCTGCCCACCGAGCTTCCCGACGACATCGAGTTCGACACCATTTGGAGCAATCCGCCCATTCACATCGGTAAGACCGCGCTGCACGAGCTGCTGTTGCGATGGCTGTCTCGACTCACTCCAAACGGGCATTCGATCATGGTCGTACAGAAGCACCTCGGATCGGATTCATTACAGGGTTGGCTGTCAGACCACGGCTACCCCACCGAGCGGCTCGCATCTGCAAAAGGTTTCCGCCTGCTCCGGTCTGTGCGCGCCACCACCTAAATCCGCGGTGGATCTACTTCGATTCGCAGCCTCGAACCCTTCGGTCTTGGCGTTGCCGCAATCGCCGCACCAAGCTCGTGCCACGTGCGGGCACGAAGCATGAATCGGCCATCCACAGTATTGGCGCTTTGCACTCCCATGAGCGCAAGCCCGCCAACGAATTCCGCAGCGCCAGCGCCCGTCACGATGGCAAGCGCCGCCACTGGGGGAAAGCCAAGTTCTCTACGGCGCTGAAGTTCCTTGCTCAACAGTCGACCAGGATCGGCGTGCAGCACGGCGTCGAGCACCTCGTGTTTGGGCAGAAACGTTTGCACAAGAATTCGTCCACCTCCGGCTCGAGGCCCGACGAGGCGGGCCGCGCGGGCCAACAGCGTCATGGCCTCCTCGGTTGCCCGGTAACGAGGAGCAAGAAGCTCTGTGTCGAAGTCGACGAATGCCACCGTGTCCGCACGTCGCACCCGATGCAGTACCGCCTCTGTCCCGACGTAGACACCCGCGTCGACAATCGGTTCGTTATCGCCAACGTTCTTATCGATGGCAATCACCGCCCGGCCGGCTGCAGCTTCGAGCTCTTCACGTAATCTCGTCACACCGATCCGGAGCGTCGCAAATGCTGCGGCACCACACGATTGACAGACTGGCGGCCGGGTGGTGGCGCAGCGAGCACAAACGAATTGGTCATCGTCGCTCTGCATAACCGACGCCTCACACACCTCACAGCGTTGTATGGCTCGACAGCTGCGACACGCAAGTAAACGCGCCCGACCAGTGCTATTCAGCACGCACACGACTTGACGATCCGGGTCGCGCAGGTGCCGGATCAGGGCAGACGTCGCGAGACTTCGTTGCCAAGGTTCGTCACGCGTCCGATCGACGATCTCAACAATGGGCCACCCCGATCGTTCATCGGCAACCGAGGGCCGAATGATCCGCGTCGGCCCGAACGATTCGACGGCGGTCACGGTGGGGCACGGCGACACCAATAAGACTGGTACGCCGGCACGCCGGGCGCGCTCGATCGCGACGTCGCGGGCGTGCCAAGTGGGTTGACGCTCTTCTTGAAGCGATTCGTCATGCTCATCGAGCACGACGATCGAGGACATACCGCGGCATGGCGCCCACACGGCAGTTCGCGCACCAATCACGACATCGACGCCGCCCGCGGCGGCCGCCCAATCCTGCGGGAGCACCGCCACGGTACGCCCAGCTCGACGTAGCCGAGACGCGAGTAAGCGCGATTGCGCGACTGAGGGCGTGATCACCAGAGTCGGCCCGAAGGTGCACGCACTGAGCACGACCGGAACGACGTCGGCCGCCGGCGGGTGGCGCAGCACTCCACCACCGGCATGAAACAGCGCGCGCGCCCCCGCGTGCACAGGTTCCGGCACCGGGGCACCGCCAGCCGCGGCGGGCAGAGCGATCACGGCAGCACCAGCCGAAGCGGACACGAGAAATGCCCGAAGCGGCCCTGCCCATCGCACGGCGGCCCAACGGGCCAAGTCGATGACGTCGCTCGACGGCCCCACACCGGTGACTTTCGTCAACGGTAAAAGTCGGTTGGTTGCGATGTGGGTGTCTGGTGGCCCGAGCCCGACGACCCATCCACCGATGCGACGCCCGTGCAATGACGCACGTATCACCGTTCCGATACTGACCCGACTACGTAGCGCGTCGGGAACGATGTAATCGAAGTGCCGGTCGAGCCCGGTGACGTCAGGGACCACGCGAGCAACGAGCAGATCCGGCGGTGCCGGTTGGACCACCTCGATCAGGCGCCGATCGCAGCCTTGAAATCGGCCAGGCGGCTGACGTGCTCCCAAGTGAACTCAGGCAGCGAACGCCCGAAGTGACCATATGCGGCTGTCTTGCGGAAGATCGGCCGCTTCAGGTCGAGGTCGCGCACGATTGCCGCTGGCCGTAGATCGAACACGTCGCGTACGGCAGATTCGATTACCGATGGATCGACCGTGTGGGTGCCAAAGGTTTCCACCAGAATGCTCACTGGGTGAGCCATGCCGATGGCATAGGCAACTTGAACTTCGCAACGTGTCGCGGCACCGGATGCAACGACATGCTTGGCAACCCAACGAGCTGCGTACGCGGCCGAGCGGTCGACCTTGCTCGGGTCTTTACCGCTGAACGCACCGCCGCCGTGACGACCCATGCCACCATAAGTATCGACGATGATCTTGCGGCCAGTGAGCCCGGTATCGCCGTGCGGACCGCCCACCACGAACTTGCCCGTTGGGTTGATGTACACGTTGTAGTCGTCGTCGGCAAACGCCGACGGCACCGTGGGGCGAATCACTTGTTCGATGAGGTCGGGACGAATCATCGAGTCGCGATCGACGCCATCTTGATGTTGCGTACTCACGAGAACGTGCGACAGGCGAACGGGAATGCCGTGCTCATAATCGAACGTCACCTGTGTCTTGCCGTCGGGGCGAAGGTAGGGCACCGCGCCCGACTTGCGTACCTCACTAAGGCGTTCGGCGAGGCGATGAGCCAACCAGATTGGCAATGGCATGAGGTCTGGGGTTTCGTTACAGGCGTATCCGAACATCATTCCCTGATCGCCGGCCCCTTGACCGTTGATCATGTCTTCGCCGGCCTTACCACCACGAAGCTCTTCGCTCTTGTCGACACCCTGGGCAATGTCGGCACTTTGCTCATCGATGCTGACGATGACGCCGCAGGTGTTGCCGTCGAAGCCAAACAGTGCGTTGTCGTAGCCGATCTCTTTGATGACCTCCCGGGCGATCTTGGGAATGTCGACGTAGGCAGATGTGGTGATCTCGCCGGCAACGACGCACAGGCCCGTGGTGAGCAGTGTTTCGCATGCGACTCGACCATTGGGATCTTCAGTGAGGATCGCGTCGAGCACCGCATCGCTGACCTGATCGGCCATCTTGTCGGGGTGACCCTCGGTCACGCTCTCACTTGTAAATGTCCACTTGCTCACTGCACTGCTCCCGGGTTGTATGCGTTGAATGAAAGGCGTCGCGTGATCACGACAGGCCAGCGCGGATCTCGACAACGGCGTCGAGAACGGCACGGGCGATTGACCGCTTGTCGGTAAGACTGATTGAGACCGTTGCCGAATCTGGTCGAAGGATGCACACGGCATTGGTGTCGTGTTGAAATCCTACGCCTGCTGCGCTCACATCATTGGCCACGATGAGGTCCAAGTTCTTGCGCCGAAGCTTGGACATGGCATTGGCGTGGAGGTCGTTCGTCTCCGCAGCGAAACCAACCAGCGTCTGCCCAGACCGCTTGCGTGCACCAAGGCCGGCCAAAATATCGGGCGTGGGTTCGAGCAGAATGTCGGGCGGACCGAGGTCCTTTTTAAGTTTGTGTTCGGCCACCACCTTGGGCCTGAAGTCGGCAACCGCAGCGGCCATCACCACGACGTCGGCCGACTCGGCCGCGCTGTTGACGGCGGCTTCCATCTCGGCGGCCGTCTCGACGCTCACGAGCGTGACGCCGCTTGGGGTCGGCAGTTCGACTGTTGAGATCAGCGTCACGCGGGCACCTCGACTCGCAGCCTCGGCGGCGATCGCATAGCCCTGTTTGCCACTGCTGCGGTTAGCGATCACACGGACCGCATCGATCGGTTCACGGGTTCCGCCCGCTGTGACCACCACGCGAAGAGCGGCCAAGTCGCCGGGCCCGAGTGTTCGCTCGATTGCCGCGACAATTACCTCAGGCGAAGCAAGGCGACCCTTACCATTGTCGCCGCCGGCGAGGCGGCCTTCGTCGGGTTCGACCACGACCACGCCCCGCCCAGCGAGCACGGCGACATTGTGTTGAACCGCAGCGTGTTCCCACATCTCGGTGTGCATCGCCGGACACACCACCACTGGGGCACGTGTGGCCAGCAGAACATTGGTGAGGAGATCGCTACTCAGCCCGGCTGCGTACGCAGCGATGAGGTGCGCTGTTGCCGGAACGACCACAACGAGGTCGGCGCGTTGACCCAAATTCGTGTGCGGAATTGGGGAGACCTCATCCCACAGGCTGGTCTGAACAGGTTCGCTCGAGAGCGCGGACAATGTCGTGGCACCGATAAAGCGCTCTGCGCTCTCGGTCATCACCGGAATGACATGCGCGCCAGCGTCGACAAGTCGACGACACACCTCTACTGCCTTGTACGCAGCGATTCCGCCGGTGACACCGACGACGATGGTCTTGCCGCGCAGCGCCGACATGGCAGACGGCCGTCTCAGACGGCGGTGTCAGCGTCGTCGACAGCAACCTCGGCCTCGACGGGAACTGCAACAGGAATCGGCTTGATTTTGTCTGCGGCGATTTCTTCGAAGCCGATGCTCAATGGCTTACGCGCCACCGACGACACCTGAGGCGGCACCATGTGGCCGAGTCCCTCGCCGAGCTGATTGAAATACGAGTTGATCTGACGCGCACGTCGCGCAGCCAGAGTGACGAGACTGAACTTCGAGTCGGTACGAGCGAGAAGCTCCTCGATCGGTGGGTTCATCATCGTGTCGTTGGTACGCGCCATGGGCTGCGGCCTCCTCGGTAAGTAGCCGCGCAAGCTTAGCGGTCACGGCGGTCGAATTACTGCTTCTCTACAGTTTGCGATGCGCCCGATTGCTGAGATGGGCTGCGCTACCGCGACAGCTGGAAATGATCTCAAGCATGTCGTCGATGGTCTGTTCGAGATCGTCGTTGACCACGACAAAATCGGCAAGCGACATGCCAACGGGTTCTTCATCTTCGGCCTTGCGCAGGCGCTCAGCTACCTTTTGGTCGGGGTCTCCGCGACCACGCAGCCGGCGCTCCTGCTCGGCCCGTGATGGCGGCAACACGAAGATCAACACCGCATCCGGCTTGAGTGCGGTGACCTGTTGAGCACCATCGACTTCGATCTCGAGCACGACATCGTGTCCGTTTGTCGGTTCAGGGTTAGGGGTGCCGTAGTAGTTGCCGAGAAACTCTGTCCACTCGAGAAAGCCGCCGTCGGCGATTCGACGCTCGAATGACTCGCGGTCCGCGAACACGTATGCGTCATTTCGTTCTCCCACGCGCTGAGCGCGTGTGGTCCAGCTGCGGCTGAGCCACAGGCGTGGATCTCTTCTCACTAGCGCTTCGACGATCGTGCCTTTGCCGACACCACCCGGGCCGGAAACGACGATGATCAGCGGCTCGCCCTGACTCACGAGCGCCGCTGACGCATTACTTGCCGAGCTGGTCCAGCAAGGCCTGCTTCTGCTGGGAGCCAAGGCCCTGCACGCGGCGATTATCGGCAATGCCGATTTCAGTCATGACCTTGCGTGCCTTGACTTTGCCAACGCCAGGGAGCGACTCGAGCATCGAGACGACCTTCAATTTCCCGACGGTGCTGTCGGTAGACGCAAGCGCTTCGGCCAAGGTGACCGAACCCAGTTTGAGCTGAGTCTTGAGTTCGGCGCGAGCGGCACGCGCTTCTGCAGCCTTGGCGAGTGCGTTCGCACGCTGTTCGGGAGTCAATACGGGAGGAGTTGCCATGCCGGAACTCTACCCTGATCAGCTGTCGCGTTCAGCCATTCCCGCCCCGGCGCCGGGCGACAGGGGTCACCCGGCGGTACCGATCAGACTGCTCAATGCGTCGATACCCTCTTGCGCCGCCCACGCAATCAGCTGATCGAGCACCTTCCAAGGCGATCGAGGATCGGCAAATGTGGCGGTACCGACCTGCACTGCCGAGGCTCCTGCAAGCATGAGCTCGACCGCGTCCCACCCACTCGCGACACCGCCGACACCGACGATTGGCAGGCTCGGCAGCGCTGTGTGCACGTCGAACACGGCGCGTACGGCCACTGGATGCACAGCTCGACCCGACAACCCGCCGCCGCCATTGCCCAATGCCGGCCTCCTAGTGAGCGGATCGATCACCATGCCCAGCACCGTGTTGATGAGCGTGACGGCCTCTGCACCAGCTTGTTGCACGGCCTCAGCGACTTCTACGAGACGATCGGTGTTCGGGCTGAGCTTGGCCCACCGTGGTCGCCCACATACCTCGGTAACAGCGATGACATCAGCGCTCAGCGCTGGGTCGTGAGCAAAAATGCCCCGTCGACCTTCGAGATTCGGGCAGGACAGATTGACTTCCACCGCCACGATCTGATCGCGCGCTTGCGCGAGTTGCGTGGCCGCCAATTCGTAGTCGGCAACAGATCTCCCCCAAATGCTCGCAACAACTCGGGCACCGCTCGCCACGAGTGCTGGCAGATCGTCACGTATCCAGGCGGCAACGCCCGGGCCTTGCAAACCGACTGCATTGATCATCCCCAGCGGTGTGGGGTGTACTCGCGGTGCGGGATTGCCAGCCCACGCATACCCTGCGAGTGATTTCACCACCATGGCACCCAGCGCGCTGAGATCACCGTATGGGGCTAACTCGTCGCTGTGCCCCGCCGTACCGGACGCGGTCATGATCGGATTTGCGAACGCGAGCGAACCAACCATCACTGACAGGTTTGACCCTGACAACGCACCAGCCGTGGTCATCGAGCGTGGTATTCCTGGAGCGATCGCACCTCGAGCGGTTGGCCGGCCTGCTCAAAAAGTCCTTGTACAGCGGCCAGCGCCGCCTCGACGGTGGTGACAGAACTCACTCGATGCACGTTGGCGGACTTGCGAATCTGCTCGCCATCGGTGCGACCGCCGCGGCCTTGGGGCGTGTTGACAACGAAGCTGACCTTGCCCTCAGCGATCAAATCGACAGCCGTGATGTCGGCACCTTCACTGACTTTGCCAACCACTTGATCGACCGGATATCCGAACCGAGCGAGGTAATCGGCAGTGCCGACGGTTGCGGCGATGCCAAGGCCGAGCTGCCTCAACCGCGCCGCGACCACAATGCCCGCGGGCTTGTCGCCATCGGCAAGAGACAAAAACACCGTGCCTGACGTAGGAAGCAACGTACCTGCGGCAAGTTCGGCCTTGAAGAACGCCCGACCGAACGTAGTGTCGATGCCCATGACTTCACCCGTGGAACGCATCTCCGGTCCGAGTGCCGTATCGACATCAGGAAAGCGACTGAACGGAAGCACTGCCTCTTTCACACAGACGTGACCGTTCTGAACGGGTGCGAGTAACAGTCCCTCGAGGCGCAGCTCGGCCAATGTTGCGCCGAGCATGACTCTGGTCGCGACTTTGGCGAGCGGAACGCCGGTGGCCTTGGCCACGAACGGCACCGTGCGACTGGCACGCGGGTTGGCCTCTATGACGTACACCGTGGTGCCAAGTACTGCGAACTGCACGTTGATAAGTCCGCGCACATCGAGGGCTGCGGCAATTGCGCGCGTATAAGACTCGATGACCTCTACTACCCACGCAGGAAGTGTCTGTGGAGGTATGGCGCAGGCCGAATCGCCGCTGTGAATACCAGCCTCCTCAACGTGTTCCATCACGCCACCGATCAAGACCTCTCCGGTGTGATCGCGAACCGCATCGACATCGACCTCGGTGGCATCTTCGAGAAAGCGATCGACGAGCACAGGGCGCTCGGCGGAGAGGCCACCCTCCTTGCCGAGGCTTCCAAAACCAGTCAGTTCGGCCATGGCCCGCGCAAGGTGGTTGCGATCGTGCACGATCTGCATGCCGCGACCGCCAAGCACGTAGCTCGGCCGAACGAGTACGGGGAAACCAACGCTGTCAGTGATCTGCAGCGCCTGCTCGAGATCAACGGCTGTTCCGCCAGGAGGTTGCGGAATTCGAAGGCTCTGACATAACGCGGCCCACTTCTCGCGATCCTCGGCGAGGTCGATCGAGGCAGGCGACGTGCCAGCGATCAGACCCATCGGCAGCTCACCCGACAACTTCAGCGGCGTCTGGCCGCCAAGCGACACGATCACCTTCGGTGGAACACCGCCACTTGCCACTGTCTCCACCGCAATGACGTTGAGTACGTCTTCCTTTGTGAGCGGCTCAAAGTACAAACGGTCGCTGGTGTCGTAATCGGTGCTGACCGTCTCCGGGTTGCAGTTGATCATCACCGTCTCGTAACCCGCCTCACGCAGACTGAACGAGGCATGCACGCAGCAGTAGTCGAACTCGATGCCCTGCCCAATTCGATTCGGGCCGGACCCGAGAATGATCACCTTGGGCTTCGTCGATGGACCAACCTCATTCTCATCCTCGTAGGTGCTGTAGTGATACGGAGTCTTCGCGGCGAATTCAGCGGCACAGGTATCGACGGTCTTGTAGGTGGGCGCGACACCTGCAGCCAGGCGGATCTGGCGCACTGCGGATTCAGACTCGCCCCAGAGATAGCCCAGTTGGGCATCGCTGAAGCCGAGCCGCTTAGCGCGCTTCCATTCACTCTTGGTCAGCGCTGCTGATGCGCCTCGAGCCCACAAGACAGCGCGCTCTTCGATGATGATGCTCATCTGATCAAGGAACCACGGGTCGATTCGACAAGCGTCATGGATGTCTTCGATCGACACGTTTCGGCGAAGCAACTCGCCAACCTGAAAGATTCGCTCAGGGGTGGGCACGCCAATGAGTTCGAGCAACGTCGCATCGGCGAGCTCGGCAAATTGGGCTTCTGCCGGATCGCAGTTGAGACCTAGGCGGCCTTGCTCGAGCGACCTCAATCCCTTCTGCAAACTCTCCGGGAACGTACGCCCGATCGACATTACCTCGCCGACACTCTGCATCTGAGTGCCGAGAACGCCACTGGTACCTGGGAGCTTTTCGAAGGCCCAACGTGGAATCTTTGTAACGACGTAATCAATGCTCGGCTCGAAGCTGGCTGGCGTCATCTTCGTGATGTCGTTCGGGATCTCGTCGAGGGTGTAACCAACAGCGAGCTTCGCCGCGATCTTTGCAATCGGGAAGCCAGTTGCCTTCGATGCCAGTGCCGACGAACGCGACACACGAGGGTTCATCTCGATGACGACTTGTTCGCCGGTGAGAGGATTGACCGCGAATTGGACATTGGATCCGCCGGTCTCGACGCCGACTCTGCGAATGCAGGCAAACGCTGCGTCGCGCATGCGTTGGTATTCAACGTCGCTCAACGTTTGCGCAGGTGCCACGGTGATCGAGTCGCCTGTATGAACCCCCATTGGATCGAAGTTCTCAATCGAGCAGATGATCACGCAGTTGTCATTGCAGTCACGCATGACTTCGAGCTCGAACTCTTTCCAGCCGGCGATGCTCGTCTCGACCAGAATCTCACCGATCGGGCTCACCGAGATTCCCTCAGATGCGAGATGCGTGAACTCGTCGAACGTCGAGGCAATGCCCGTGCCCCGGCCGCCGAGAATGTAGGCAGGGCGAATGATGCACGGCAGGCCAATTGTTTCCAACACGCGCACTGCTTCATCGAGCGAATGCGCAATTCCGCTTGCCGGCACGGCCAAACCAATTTCGAGCATCGCTTTCTTGAACTTCCCGCGATCTTCCGCGGTAGAAATCGCCTCGGCGTTTGCGCCGATCAGTTCGGGCGTGCCGGGCACCCCGACGAGGCCTCGCTCGAACAACGTCATTGCAATATTGAGTGCGGTCTGGCCGCCCATCGTGGGCAGCACGGCGTCGGGGCGCTCGCGCTCGATGATCCGTGCAACAACCTCGGGAGTGAGCGGCTCGATGTACGTCGCGTCAGCGAAGTCGGGGTCCGTCATGATCGTGGCTGGATTCGAATTGGCGAGGATGACGCGGTAACCCTCATCGCGCAGGACCCGACAAGCCTGCGTGCCGCTGTAATCGAATTCGCAGGCCTGACCAATCACGATCGGTCCGCTACCGATGATCAGAATGCTGTGGATGTCGGTGCGCTTTGGCATCAGGCCACGCCCAACTCTGCGGCAGGCAGTCCGGCGATACGAGTCGGAGTGCCTCGACGCAACATTGGCCGACCGCGCCACGACGACGGATCATTCATCATGTCGTCGAACACGCCGAACAGATAGTTCGAGTCATGCGGACCCGGGCCCGCCTCAGGGTGATACTGAACGCTGAACGCCGACTCATTGCGAACCCACATCCCCTCGTTGGTGTGATCGTTGAGGTTGATGTGCGTAACATCGGCAACACCCGCGAGTGAGTCGGGATCGACGCAGAAGTTGTGGTTCTGGCTCGTGATCTCCACTTTGCCGCTCGACACATGTTGCACAGGATGATTGCCGCCGTGGTGCCCGAACGGGAGTTTGAACGTACTGCCGCCCAGCGCCCGACTGAGCAGCTGATGGCCGAGACAGATGCCGAACACGGGCACACGACCGACCAGATTGGCAATGGACTCGACGGCATAGTCGAGGACAGCGGGGTCGCCCGGTCCGTTGGAGAGAAACACACCGTCAGGAGCGAGAGCGAGCACTTCGTCTGCAGTTGTCGAGGCAGGAACGACGGTGACCCTGCCAAGCGTGGATAGGTGATCGACGATGGAAAATTTGATGCCAAAGTCGTACGCAACGATATGTCGGGCTCCGGCGCCAACGGTATAGCTGCTCGATGTGGTGACCTGGGCGACGAGATCGATGCCGTCGGTACCAGGTTCGGCGACGGCTGCAGCGAGCAAAGTTGCTTGGTCGGCAGTGCCGAACGCGCCACTCATCGCACCGGAATCACGCAGCAAACGAGTGAGCCGGCGGGTATCGATACCGGCGATCCCGCTGATTCCGTAGCGCTTCAGCACAGACCCAAGATGCGCGTCGGAGCGGTAGTTCGACTCGCGTCGCGCAAGGTCGCGCACGATTATGCCGCGACAGAACGGCCGCCGAGATTCGAAATCAGCAAGAGCGGCGCCGTAATTGCCGATATGTGGGTACGTGAACGTAATGATCTGGCCGGCGTAGCTCGGGTCGGTGATGACTTCCTGGTAGCCAGCAAGCACCGTGTTGAACACGACTTCGCCGCTGGCGACTCCGCCAGCGGGAATCGCTCCTATGAGCTCGCCTTCGAACACGCTGCCGTCAGCCAGCACGAGCAGAGCCTCTTGAATCGTCACAACATCCATCCTTGCATATTCATACATTCGTGTGCATAACTATTCATCGCTGAGCCTCGCCGTCGATCACCACTGGATTCCCCGCAAATACCGTATGACGCACCTTGCCCCGCACAGAACGACCTGCATATGGGGTATTGCGGCTCTTACTTGCCAGCCCGGCGCTCGACACTGTCCATGACAGGTTGGGGTCGAATACCGTGATGTTGGCTGGCGCACCGACTTCGAGCGCACGGCCATGTCGATCTGCAACGCCAGCGATCGCGGCCGGCTGCCATGACAACAACGCAACAACTTGTTGCAGCTCGAGGCCCAGTTCGCTGATGGACAATGCGAGCGAGGTCTCCAGCCCGAGCATGCCCGGAGGTGCCTGATCGAGGGGCATCTCCTTGAGTTCAGGCGCGTGTGGTGCGTGGTCTGTTGCTATTGCGTCGATCGTTCCGTCAGCGAGACCGCGGCGCACAGCAGTGACGTCGGTGAGTTCGCGCAATGGTGGGTTCACCTTGAAGATCGGATCGAATCCACTGAGCAGGTCGTCGGTGAGCGTGAAGTGGTGTGGGGCAGCCTCGGCCGTGACCCGCAATCCTTCTGCCTTGGCGGAGCGCACGAGATCGACACTTTTCGCCGTCGAGAGATGAAGAAAATGAACTGGCGCACCGGTGAGTCGTGAGAGTTCGATGTCACGAAAGACCATGAGTTCTTCGGCGATCGATGGCCACCCGGGCACACCCAGCCTCGAGCAGCACCCACCTTCGTGCATCACTGCACCCTCGGTGAGTCGACTCACCTCACAGTGCTGCGCGAGCAGAATTCCCAGGCTCTTGGAGTATTCAAGGGCCCTGCGCATGAGCAATGGATCCTGCACGCCGGCACCGTCGTCGGTGAAGATGTGCACGCCTGCGGCCGCAAGCTCTGCCATCGGCGCGAGCATTTCACCCGCGCGGCCGATCGTGATGCAACCGGCAGGGAGCACCTCACACAAGCCGGCCAGTTCGCCGAGACGACGTACCATCTGCACCACGGCCAGCGAGTCGTGTGGCGGCTCAGTGTTCGGCATGGCTACGACGGCAGTAAAGCCACCACGTGCTGCCGCACGAGAACCCGTCTCGATCGTTTCGGCTTCTTCGCGCCCTGGCTCGCGAAGGTGCACATGCAGATCGACAAAGCCGGGACTCACGATGCACCCGGATGCGTCGAGCACGCGATCGGCCGTCAGCGATGGACCAACCTCGGTGATAACACCGCCCTCGATGCGCACATCGCCACGCTGCTCGCCACGCTGGTCGAGCACGGTGCCGCCCTTGATGACCAATGATGTATACGTCGCATTGTTCATGACGCCTCCCCTACCAACTCTGAGCCGCTGCCGAGCAGATCGAATAGCACGGCCATTCGCACGCTGACACCATTGGTGACCTGCTGAGTGATGACCGAGCCCGGCAATTCCGACGGGTCGACTGCCATCTCGACGCCACGATTCATTGGCCCCGGATGCATCACCAACGCATGCGTCTGTAACCGATCGGCACGCGCTGGCGTGAGGCCGAAACACGAGGTGTATTCGCGCAGGCTCGGCACCAACGCCTCATGCATCCGTTCGCGCTGCATGCGCAACATATACAGCACGTCGACGCGATCGATCACCTCGTCGATGTGATGGACAACATCGACTGGCCAACCATCGAGCGATGGCGGTAGCAACGTATTTGGCGCAACGAGGGTGACGCGTGCGCCGAGCGCCGCGAACGCCCACACGTCGCTGCGCGCCACTCGACTGTGCTTGATGTCTCCCACGATGGCGATGTGTAGACCATCGAAACCTTCTGGCCGGTTGAACGCGGTGCGGATCGTGTAGCAGTCAAGCAATGCCTGCGTCGGGTGCTCATGCCATCCGTCGCCCGCGTTCACGACAGACGCTTCGGTCCACCGGCTGATCTGCCACGGTACGCCGCTGCTCTTGTGGCGCACGACGAAGGCATCGACCCCCATCGCAGCCACCGTTTCGATGGTGTCGCGCAGACTCTCGCCTTTGTTGACGCTGCTCGTGCTGACGCTGAACGTCATCGTTTCAGCGCTGAGACGCTTCGCTGCTGTCTCGAAGCTGAGCCGCGTGCGCGTGCTGTCCTCGAAAAACAAGCTCACGATGGTCTTGCCTCGTAGCGCTGGGACCTTGGGAATTGGGCGCCGGTTGATCTCGGCCATGTGATCGCTGAGATCGAGCAGCCGTCGCAGACCGTCGGTACCGAGCTCATCTATGGATCGCAGGTGCTTCATTGGCCGCTCGTTCCTGGCGCGACGCGGTGCCCGATGACAACGCCGTCGGGGGTGACGCGCACGTCCTCGTCGCTGCTACTCGGCAGGTTCTTGCCCACAAAATCAGGGCGAATCGGCAGCTCGCGGTGCCCACGATCGATGAGCACGGCAAGCTGCACCGCACGCGGGCGGCCGTATTCGCTCAATGCATCGAGAGCCGCTCGCACGGTCCGTCCGGTGAACAACACATCGTCGACGAGGACCACGATGCGCCCGCCGATATCAACTGGGATACTCGTGACTGCGCCAGGTACAACGGGCCGAAGGCCGATGTCGTCTCGGTACATGGACACGTCGATTGAGCCCACCGGCACATCGGCGTCGGGCTCGACCCGAGCGATCGCAGCAGCAAGCTGTTGGGCAATCCACACTCCCCCACGCTGCAGTCCGATCAGCACAACATCGTCGAGACCCTTATTGCGTTCCACGATCTCATGAGCGATGCGCGTGATGGCACGACGGATGTCATCCACGCCGAGCACCTCGGCCTTCGTACGAAAAACGCCCCCAACCGGGGGCGTCGGAAATGAATCTGAGTTGTGCTGAACACCTGACATGTCTCTGTCTCCTCCGTTCGGGCCTCTCTGGACCCGTTTTACGGCTTCGGGCACCATAGCAGTCGCCGGCGTCTAACCACCACATCCACTGTTGGGCGGGGGCGGGCCGACGTGAAGATTCGAGATCTTCACGCCACCGTTGCGAGTCTCGAGCGAGAAGCGCGTCTGCGTAGTGAGGCGAACGGCGGCGCGCATCACGCCATCGATCACCAACGCAGCCGAGTTCTGACCGACGACCACAGCAAATGTATGTGTCCCAAGGTCTCGCGGCTGAGTACCGGCCTGATCGGCAGTTGTCGAGCCGAGGAGCACCTCATCGAAGACGGAGGTGTCGTTCCCCGACATCACGCGTGAATCGACGATGTTCAAACGCATGTGATCTGCGACGGCCGCAGGGCTCTCGAAGCGGAAGGAAAGGAACGAGCCCCCTGCTCCGGGCAGCGGCGCATAGGTTCCTGAGATCCGCGTGCACAACGACGTGCCGATCTCGAGCACGTCGTCAGGCGTTGGGGCAGCGTCGGCAGCCAAGTTTGCATTGTTGCCATGGATCGACCATTTGGACGCCGAACCAAGCGGTGTCGTGGGGGCCATCGCCGCACCCGGATCACCGAACAACACGGCCCGCGCTTGGTCATTGCGAAGATAGACGTTGAAGTCAGTTCCCGCGTACACCTTCGAGAATTTGGCCGACACGTACGCGGCAAATGGAGTCCCCGGGGTGAGCGGCAATGCGGTCTCCTCAATAAACGCTGCCGGGTTGGTCTGCTTCATGTCATCGGCAAACCATTGCCATGTTTTTGGCAGGACGTACTGCGGGCCAGATCGACCTAAATAAATCTGACCGAGCATGAAGCTCTTCCACATGAACCGCGTCGCGGACACCCGCCGCATGTTGAGGTATGGCCATGGGAACTCCGTCCACATCAGCATTGGATCATCAGCCTTGGAGACAAGATCGAGCGTCGCACGCACTGTTCGTTCCGGGCCAGGTTGATTGGCATCACGGTCAAGCGCCGTCCGATGGATGCTGGTGAACCTGCCTGCCGTCTGCAACCCGGCGGCGAGATGCGGTCCGCCGAAGGCAGCAATGGTCAACAGACTGGCCACGAGTGGCCAGGCGAAGACCGTGCGGAATTCACCTCGTTCACGTTGAACGAGTCGGTGAACATGGCCAACAACTGTGGCGGCCATTAGGGCAGTCGGTACCGCCAAGATTGAGAAGTAATGTGACGAATACCGTTGGCCCAACACGAGTTCCGTCCACGCGCCGACGAACCATAGCGCGATGCCGAGATGGACGGCACGCTCACGTCGTTCGAGCGTGCGCCACAACGCGGCTGTCAAAGCTAAAAAGCTCAGCACAACCACGAGCGACATCGGCCACGAACGGTAGTAACGCAGGATTTCATCGCGTCCATGCACAAGTTGGTTTGCGATACTTCGTCCCGTGGCGGCGTTCATATAGAGCGCGTAGGTCCACCAACCACTCCAGAATTCCTCGAACCGTCCACGCAGCGCGTAGTACAAGGGTGCCGATACCGTGACCACTATTGGTGTCACGACCAAGATGCGTCGACAGCGGCGATAGAGGGCGTCGTCATCGATGTCGTTGAACTCCGACCAGGCCACCCAACCCACGGCGACCACAGCGATTCCCGAGACCAGCAGGGTCTGGATGGCGAGGCCAAGTAACACGCCGATGGCCAGAGCCGACCACTGCGCGCGACTCGGCGTCCACGATTGAGATGACAACGCGATGAGCCATGCGGCGGCAAGGAGACCGACGATCATGTTGCGGCTGTAGAGGACTCCGGCGTAGTCGGCCTTCCCCAGAGTGAAGTGATAGAACACGCCGATGGCCACGGCGGCACCGAGCCAACGATGCCCGCCGACGATTTGTGTGGTGCGACTCGCCGCCCAAGCGATGAGCCCGCTGACGATGAGGATGAAGAACGAAATTGCGTACCAATAGCCGTCCCATGTGGTGAGCGCGGCGGCAAGCCGATACACGGCCGGCTCGAGCGGACCTTTGTTCTGCAAGCCGTTCTCATAGAACGTTCCGCCATAACGAATCGCTCGCTCGACATAGTCACGCGCCAGCTGCGGATCCCAATTGCGAGACCTGTACTCGTTGTCGAAAAAGGCGGCAAGCACCATGGCACCAACTACGAAGACGGTGGCAAAGAGAAAGAACCGACGCCACGTGCCAGTCCGGTTCACGCGGTCACTGCCTCGCCGCGGCGCACATGCACGAGCGCAGCATCGATACCCATGCAGATGCACAGCACGAAGACGACAGCCATTCGTGAAAGTGGTCCGACCATGTGTCGCTGCACCTCGAGCGAGTCCCCGACGTACGCGATATACACGTCGATGAAACACGAAAGCATCAGGAGGCCGAGCACCACCGACTGTACGCGTCGACGCGGCAACGCGATCACCAGCGCCACAGCGACTGCAACAATCCAGAGCACAAGCCCCAATCGGGTGGTGGGTCCACCAAGCTGGGAGGTTGGTGCAGCCGGGAGTCGGGCGGCTACATGAAACGCGTCGTACGCACTCTGGTCGCTGTGCAGTAGCACCGGGAGGTCGCGATTGAGTTGTTTGATCCAATGTGGCGCGAAGCGCACATACGACAACAACATTTCACGTTGTCCGGGACCGCGGGCCCAAGTACGGAACTCGGCGAGGTTGGGGCTGTTGAGCATCTTCCCGCCATCGTCGAAACTGTTCGAGCCGACACGCTCGATGAGGTCATCACTCATCGGCATGCCTTGATCAACGAACCATGTCGTGAGTTGTTGATCGGTGAGGATGCGCTGGCCAACATTGTTCAGGGTGGCATATCGGTTACGTCCGTTTGCAGCCTGGGCAAGCCCGATACTGATGCAGACAACAAGTGTGACCACACCCCATCGGCGCAAGGCGCGACGAAGATCAGCACTCGCACTCTTCCAGAAGAACGACGCGCACAAAAGTGCCGGCACGCCGACGGCGGCCCAAGGCGGCACATTGGAGTCGCGTGCCGTGAGCCAGGCAATGGTGGCGATGCTGGCCCATCTCAGTCGCCTCACCGTCGGGTCAGCCGAGAAGAGCCACCATGTCGTTAAGGAAAAAACCGCCAGGGTCATACCAATGGACTCGCTGAGAATGTGCGAGTTCCATAACGCGAACCGGGGTTCGAGCGCGAGACGCACAAGCAGAAAGACCGCCAGAATGCGCGCGGCACGATGCTGCAGAATCCGAGCGGACGATCGCGCGGCGAAAATGTATGCCAATCCATACATCAACGTCTGCACAATGACCGTCAGGACGGTGCTGCGTCCCATAAGGAAAAGCAGCGTGGGAAAGGCGACAGGACGTTCGGCAGCGTAGAACCCCGGCGAGAAGGGTGTGATCTTCGCGACGTGGAGAAATGAGAAGGAGTCCGGGAAAAAGATCTTGAAGTCGTGTGGCCACAGACCTCCAAGGACCCGGACCATGAACACCATGAGCCCGAGGGATGCTACGACCACGACCACCGAAGACGGGGCACGCGTGCCGATCACAACGTCGGCGCAAGGTGATGCGCGCGCAACGACGTCTACGACGCCCTCGTCCTCCCGCTCGATGGATGCCACCGGCGAACCCTAGCAAGCGCTCGTTACGCGTGGTCGGCGCGAACTTTGGGAGCGATCGCCGCCAACACACCGTTCACGAATCGTCCGGAGTCGTCTGTTGAGAATCGTTTCGCGAGCTCGACAGCTTCGTCGATGACGACAGCGATTGGTACGTCGGGGCGCCCCATCAGCTCGAACACCCCGATGCGCAATACGTTGCGATCGATGGTGGGCATTCGCTGCAGTGTCCAGCCTTTCGCGTGCGCCGCAATGAGATCGTCGATTTCACGGCCATGGGTTTCGACGCCGCCAACGAGCGTCAGGGTCAGTTCGTCGGGACGGAGCACCTGCGCGTCGGCAACGTCGGTAGGCGCCATCGATTTCGATTCCGCCTCGTACAACAAGATGAGCGCCCGTTCGCGCGCATCAGACCGTTCGTCTTCGTCGCCGACCGGGCGGGTTCGGCGTGCCATGGTGATCAGACCCGCGTCATGTATTCGCCGGTTCGGGTGTCGACCTTCACCCGGTCGCCCGGATTGATGAACAACGGAACCTGAATGACCTTGCCGGTCACGAGCGTGGCGGGCTTGCGCGCGCCGCTCACTCGGTCGCCCTGAACACCTGGATCGGTGTCTGAAATCTCGAGCTCGACCGAAGCAGCGATCTCGACGCTAACGATCTCGCCCTGATACGTGGCGATTGTTGCCATCATCGCCTCGACCATGTAGTCGGCGGCCTCACCGAGAGCCTTGGGCGGCACAGTCATCTGGTCGTACGTTGCGGTATCCATGAACACGTAATCATCACCGTCGCGATACAGGAACTGCATATCGCTGCGGTCGATGATGGCCTGTTCCACGCGGATGCCGGCGTTGAAGGTCTTTTCGATAACGGCGCCGTTACGAAGGTTGCGGATCTTGGTTCGGACGAACGCTCCGCCCTTGCCGGGCTTGACGTGCTGGAACTCGACGACCTGAAACAGTCCGTTGTCGAGTTCGAGCGTGATGCCGTTCTTCAGTTCGTTGGTGGTAATGGCAGGCATGGTGAATCCTTGGGCGTCTTGGTGAGCGGCTCGCATCCGTTGGTGGTGACCACCAGCATGTCTTCAATACGGACGCCGCCGAGGTCTCTACGATAGACGCCAGGTTCGACAGTCACCACGTCTGCGACCTGAAGTGTGTCGTCAAAACTTTGCGTGAGGTACGGCGATTCATGGATCTGCAGGCCCACGCCGTGGCCGGTTCCGTGATTGAACCAGTCTCCCCAACCAGCGGCGGCAATGTGCTGACGGCACACATCGTCGATTGCGCGGCCACTTGCGCCAGCAGCGACGCTGGCCACTCCAGCACGCTGCGCCTGCAATACCGTGTTGTACACCTCGTCCTGAATCGGGGTGGGATCACCGATCGTAAACGTGCGCGTCATATCGCTGTGGTAGCCCTCGAAGAGCGCACCGAAGTCGATCACGACAGTCATGCCCTCGACAATGCGGGTGTGATCGGGTTGATGATGAGGCATCGTTGCATTTGCGCCGGCCGCAATGATCGTGTCGAAGCTGGGTGCCTCTGCACCTAACTGACGCATCGAGGCGTCGAGCGCATCGCGAAAGGCAATCTCGGTGGGCTCACCGCGGAGCAATGGCAGCGTTGCGGCCAGCGCTCGATCGGCAATTTCAGATGCTCGGGTCATTCGATCGAGTTCGCCGTGGTCCTTAGTACGGCGAAGTACTTCGACCACGTCAGTAGTGGGTATCCATGTCGTGGCGACGCGATCCGACAAGGCCGCGTGATCGGCGAAGCTGATGTGTTGAGCTTCGAACCCGAGGTGTTTACGTGACGCTATGGCGCTGACCAACTGATCTATCTGGGCCAGCCTGGTGTGCCCGACAGCGACGCGGGCCTCGATTCCGGATTCGCTCAATTGACCGGTTGCCTGATCGCCGTAACGCCCGTCGGTGATGAGCACGAGTTCGTCGTGCGTTACCACTAGCCACGCGCTTGAGCCGGTGAATCCTGTCAGCCAGCGAATATTGGTGAGGCTGGTCACGAACAGCGCCTCGACCGATGCGCCGCGCAACGCATGCTGCACGCGCGGAGGACGCGACGCGTAGTCGAGACGAGCCAGTTGCGGGGACGTCACGGCTCGAGCTTGCGCGCGATTGCCTGCACGGCCAACTCGTAGCCATGCATGCCGAGTCCGACGATGGTGCCCGTGGCTACAGGCGACACCACACTGATGTGACGCCACGGTTCGCGTGCGTTGGGGTTGGAGATATGTACCTCCATCACCGGACCGCTGAATGCGGCGAGCGCGTCGTGCAGGCTCCAGGCGTAATGCGTGAACGCCCCAGGATTGATGATGATCGCGACTGCGTACTCGCGGGCAGCGTGGATTGCATCGACGAGAGCACCTTCGTGGTTGGTCTGCATCGCCTGAATCGTGAGTCCGTACGGTTCAGCCGCGCCGATGGTTGCAGCGACATACTCATCGAGCGTCGCAGCACCGTAGATAGTTGGCTCGCGCTGGCCGAGCAGGTTCAGGTTCGGGCCGTGGAGCAGGGCAACAATTCGTGAAGTTGCCATGATGTCAGTCCGTTCCTGGGCGACGTTTGTATTCGGCACGAGGATCGCCCTGATACCCGGCCGGGAGCGTGGCTGCTAACTCTTCGTTGGTGGGCACCCGCTTGGCACGTCCTTCGGGAGGAAGTAACGCAGAGATGGCCTTCATCAACTTCTTCGTGTCGGCCTCGTCGCTGCGATAGCGCATGTCGACCGGTGCACCTACGTTGACGGTTACCACGGGTGGATCGACCACGTTCAAAATATTGGGCAGGCGCGAATTGCGAGGCCAAACCCGTTCGGTTCCCCAGAGGCCAACGGGGATCACCGGAGCATTCGACATCGCCGCGAGACGAGCCGCTCCCCATCGACCTTTTAGCGCGGGATCGAAAAAGGCAATACCTCGCGGAATCGTGCCCTGGGGCATGATCGCCACAATGTCGCCGGCGGCCAACGCCTCGGCAGCGGCCTGCAGCGGCTCGTTGCTCCCCGTGCCCCGCTCGACACGGATACCACCCATCGCAGTTGCAAGCTGTCCGATGATGGGCGCGTCAAACACTTCCTTCTTACCGAGGAAACGAACCGTTCGCCCGGTCTTGGCAATGGCCAGCGCCATCGCGGCAACATCGAAATAGCTGCGATGATTGCCGCAAAGAATCGCCGGTCCGGTCGCCGGAATATGTTCGACACCGGTGATCTCGAATCGGGCGTACGGAAACATCAGCGGATGGGTGAAGGCAAGGGCGATCTTTTGCAGTTCGAGTCCCACAATGGGCACCTTTGCTACTCCGGGGGGCACATCAAGATGCATCACAGGCCACCGCCGGGCGGCGGCCATCAACACCATACGTGGATCGGGATTGACCACGAAGGGATTTCCGACTGCGGCGAGCAGAGGGGTGTCGTAGACGCTGTCGCTGTAGGCGAAGCTTTCAGCGAGATCGATGTCGTGCCGTTCGGCCCATTTCTGCACCGCGGTCAGCTTGCCAGTACTCCAGACGAACGGTCCAGACAACGTGCCGTCATAGGTTCCGTCGGCGTTGACCGAGTATTCGGTGGCAACAACACCGTCGAGTCCGAGCAGATCGGCAAACGGCTTCACCAGGTCATACGGGGTGGTTGTGGCCAACACGATCGGCCGACCTGCGGCGCGATGCTCGGCGAAGACCGCAGCGGCAAACGGCTGCACCATGTCGGCAAGCTGGGCGGCCACAGAATCAGCGGCCTGCTGCACGGCCTCACGTGACTTGCCCTTGGCCATCGCGACGGCCTGGCGGGCGAGCGCCATGCTTGGCAACGTCTCGCCGATGGCATTGAACAGACCGAACAGAAACCTTTCGCCTGGAATGTTGCGGGTGACGAGGCCAGCGCTCTTCATCGCCCGACTGAACACCTCGCCGCTGGCACCCGCCAACAACGTGCGATCCAGATCGAAAAAAGCTGCCCCACGCGGCAATGCTGGCGCGGATATCTGGTGTGACTGTGCGGACAGTCGTGGAGCTGGACTCATTGGTACAGCGTAGGCGAAAACGGGAAAGGTCCCGCTTGGGGGAAGCGGGACCTCTCAACCACCGAACCCGAGTGCTTGGGGGAAGCACCCTGGCGGGTTCTTGTCAAGCAGCTTGTTGGGGGAACAAGCCACTTTGATGACATGTGAAATTATGCACGTGAATGCGTGATCTTGCAAGCAGAACTTGAAGATAGCCGATATCTTTTTTGGAGATGGACCTGCGCCAGCTCTCAGCACTCGTCGCGATCGCCGATCACGGTTCGTTTTCCTCCGCGGCGCGAGCGCTGTACACCGTGCAGTCAAACGTCTCTGGCCACATTTCGCGACTCGAAAAAGAGCTCGGCGTGACGCTGGTCGACCGCCATCGCGGTGGGTTGACTGACGACGGCGGCCAAGTCGTCGAACGGGCGCGACGAATCCTGCGGGAGATGGACGATATCTCAGCCGATATGGCCAGTCGGGGTGATTCGGTGAGCGGCGATGCACGAATCGGCGTGATTGGAACCACGGCGCGCTGGCTGATGCCGCAACTCCTGCCCGCGCTGACCGCCGAGCACCCACTCGTGCATGTCACCGTGTTCGAAGGCAGCACCACCACCCTGCTGCCGCGCCTCGTCGCGGGCCACCTCGACGCTGCGCTGGTGCACCTACCCGTCGATGACCCAGAACTCACCGTTGAGCCATTGTTTGCCGAGGAGCTGATCGTCATCGTGCACAGCAGCCATCCGTGGGCCGCGGAAGACGAACTCTCTTTGCTGCGCGTGGCCAGCGAGCCATTGCTGATTCCCCCCAAAGGCACCGCGATGCGCCGGATTCTCGACAAGGCCGCGGCGGCATGCGGGACATCATTGCGAGCGCAGGCTGAGATCGATGGAGTCCGCCTGCTCACATCACTTGCGATGGAGGGCTTTGGACCGGCGATCGTTCCTTCGACTGCTGTGCCTGGATGGGTAAAGGGCGACTTCAAACGAGTGCACGTACCGGAACTGCCGCGACGAGTCATCGGCTGGGTGCAGCGCCGACGTCCAGTGCCAGGTGTCCCAACCCGCGCGGTGCTGCGGACGACTCGCGAAATTCTCGAAACCCGCGGCGCGCTGCAGCGCGGCGTACACGTCGGCGCTGACGCGTTCCCACTCGGCAAGTCGAGCTGACCCGCCCTCGGTTACAGGCAGGGGTTACACGCAGGAGTTACCGGCAGGCATCGCCTCAAGCGCGTAGTGTCTGCGCGATGCAGTCGCTCGGATCACATTCGCCCGTCGCGCTGCGCGCCCGTGTGCCAGGTGCGGCACGAGCAGACGTGCGCCTCCTCGGCGAACGAACAGTTGTGTGGCTCGATGTCGACGCGGCCGTGCGTAAGGGTGCGTTGTCATCCGATGCCTCGTCGATGATCGAGGCTGCCGCGCGGACCGCTCGGAGCAAGGGCTACCCGCTGATTGCCGTTATGGGTTCGTCCGGTGCCGACATCGCCGAGGGCTTCAGTGCGCTACACGGTTGGGGCCTAGCCGCCAAAGCACTCACCGATTGCAGCGGCGTCGTGCCGACGATCTTCATCGTTGACGGCCCGGCAGTCTCCGGGCCGGCACTGCTCATCGGAATCGCCGATCACGTGATCATGACCGAATCTGCCTACGCGTTCGTGAGTGGCCCCACCATGGTTGCCGAGTTCACCGGTGTGCTGATGGACAACGAAGAGCTTGGTGGTGCCGCAAGTCATGCTCGGTACAGCGGCGCGGCAAGTCTCGTGGCGGTCGACCTCGCTGCAGCGATCACCGTCGCCGAGCAGTTGCTTGCATACCTGCCCAGCAACAATGACGAAGAACCGCCGATCTGGGTACACGACGACGATCCCGAACGCCTCACGCCAGAGGCAGGCGAACTCATTCCTCAAACCTCGACCGGTTCGTACGACGTGCGACATGTCATTCGTGCGTTGGCCGACGATGGTGAACTGCTGGAAGTACGCGCCCGGTGGGCACCGAACGTGGTGACTGCGTTCGCCACCTTCGACGGTCGTCCCGTCGGCGTGGTTGCCAATCAGCCAGTCTCGTTGGCTGGCACGCTCGACATTCCAGCATCGCAGAAGGCGGCGCGCTTCGTTTCGTTCTGCGACGCATTCAACCTGCCGCTGCTCACCTTGGTCGACACACCGGGCTTCTATCCCGGCAAAGACCTCGAGTGGCGCGGCATGATCCGCCACGGTGCACAATTGGTGTTTGCCTATGGTCGCGCCACGGTGCCACGCATTTGTGTTGTGCTTCGCAAAAGCTATGGTGGTGCCTACATCGTGATGGACAGCAAGCGAATGGGCAACGACTTGTGCCTCGCCTTTCCGTGGGCCGAGTTGGCTGTCATGGGTGCCGGCCAAGCAGCGGCCATTCTCCAACGCCGCGCCACGCCCGACGAACGCGCGGAATTTGAGCTCGATTACGCAGAGCGCCTGCTGAACCCATACATTGCCGCCGAACGTGGGTATATCGACGGTGTCATCGAGCCTGCCCAAACCCGGCGCGAGATCTGCAGGGCATTGGCGGTGCTCGCTGACAAACGAGAAACACTGCACGCTCGCAAACACGACAACTCGCCGCTCTAAGCGCGCTCCCCACTAGTCTGCTCGACGGGGGAGCAAGCCCCCATACCCATATCCGGGTCACTACACGTCCGGGTCACTACACGTCCGTGTCACAACAGGGAGCAACATGCCCGACACCATTACCATTACCGACGACCGCACCGGCAAGACCGTCACGGTCCCCATTACTGACGGGGTCTTTCCGGCCTCTGCAGTGCGTGAACTCGATCCATCGTTGTACATCTACGATCCGGCCTACATGCAAACTGCGGCCTGCCGCAGCGCGATCACCTACCTCGACGGCGATGCAGGCATCCTTCGCCATCGCGGCTACCCGATCGAGCAACTCGCCGAGCACAGCACCTACCTTGAGGTCGCGTACCTTCTTCTTAACGGCGAATTACCGAATGCCGTACAGCTCGAACGCTGGAAGGCAGATGTCACCCAGCACACTTTCATCCACGAAAACATGCGCAAGCGTTTCGTCGACGGATTCCACTACGACGCCCACCCAATGGGCATGTTCATCAGCGCAGTCGCTGCGCTCGGCACGTTCTACAACGATGCCAAGAACATCGACGACAAGGCCAGCCGCGACAAGCAGATTTTACGACTCGTGGCAAAGATGCCCACGCTGGCATCGATGTGTCACCGCTTCTCTGTCGGTCTGCCGTTCGTGTACCCCGACAACGAGATGAGTTTTCCGGCCAACTTCTTGAACATGATGTGGAAGATCGGCGATTACGAAGTTGATCCTCGCCTCGAGCGCGCCATGGACGTGTTGTTCATTCTGCACGCCGACCACGAACAAAACTGTGGAACAACAGCAATGCGGGTAGTGGGATCGAGCCACGCAGACCCATACACGTCGTGTTCGGCGGCCGCTTCAGCGCTCGGTGGGCCGTTGCATGGCGGCGCCAACGAAGGTGTCGTGCGGATGCTCGCCGAGATCGGTCACATGGACAACGTGCCGGCATTCATCGAAGAGGTCAAGAGCGGCACCGGTGGTCGCCTGATGGGTTTTGGACACCGGGTGTACAAGAACTATGACCCTCGCGCCACGATCATCAAGAAGGCCGCCTACGACGTGTTCGAGGTCACTGGCAAAAATCCCTTGCTCGACATCGCGCTCAAGCTCGAGGAGACCGCGCTCAACGATGAGTACTTCATCAGTCGCAAGTTGTACCCGAACGTCGACTTCTACTCGGGATTGATCTATCAGGCGATGGGCTTCCCCGTGGCCATGTTCACCGTGTTGTTCGCCATTCCACGTACGGTTGGTTGGCTGGCCCATTGGCAGGAGCTACTTGCCGACAAGGACCAAAAGATCAGTCGACCGCGCCAGTGGTACAACGGTGCCGATGCACGCGACTACGTGCCGATCAACAATCGCTGACGGTCGCCGCGGCCATCGCCGCGCGTGTTGCGCTACAAGTCGATCACGATTTTGCCGGTGTTTGCGTTCGCTGCCATGTGGCGATGCGCATCGGCGATCTTCGCGAACGGGTAACGCGAATCGATGATCGGTCGGAGCTGACCCGAGCTGAACAGGGGAAGCATCTCGCGGATGAAACGCTGCGTGAGCGCGACTTTCTCTTCGATCGGCCGAGCACGCAACACGGTGCCGATCAAGGTGATCCGCTTGGACAGCACGAGACCCATATTTACGGACGTGGCTCCCCCACCCATCAGACCGACCTGCACAACCCGCCCCTGCGACGCGACGGCTTGCAGGTTGCGGTCAACGTAGTCGCCACCGATGACATCGAGCACCACGTCGACGCCACGACCGGCGGTAGCTGAGCGGATCTCGGTCACGAAGTCCTGTGAGCCGTAATCGATCACGACATCGGCACCAAGGTCGCGACAAGCCTGCATCTTGCCCGCGCTGCACGTCACTGCAATGCGCGCTCCAATGGCTTTCGCGATCTGAATGCCCGCGGTGCCGACACCTGACGCGCCTGCGTGCACCAGCGCCCATCGACCACTCGTGAGCCCACCTTGCACGACGAGGGCGTCCCATGCCGTGAGGAACACCTCGGGGATGGCCGCCGCATCAAGCACGCCCACCCGAAGCGGAACTGCCATGAGTTGACGTTCGTGCACGGCAATACGTTCGGCGTACGCGCCGCCAGCGTCGATGGCCATGACTTCGTCGCCGCGACTCCAGAGCGATACACGATCACCGACAGCCACGACAGTGCCGGAGAATTCGAGACCCGGAATCTCCAATGATGACGGACGCGGATTGGGATACAGGCCCATCACCTGCAGGAGGTCCGCACGATTTAACGCCGTCGCAGCAATCTCGACCAGCACCTCGTCGGAGCCAACGACGGGTTCGGGGACATCCTCGATCGTGAGACATTCGGGACCACCATGAGAACGTAAGACAACGGCGCGCATTCGATCAGTCTCACACGTCGGCGACCACGCGTACCTCGCCAACGAGAGGGTCGACGTCAACTATCACGCCGTTGGCAATGCTGATCAGTGCATCCGGCGCGCCAATGACTGCCGGAATTCCAAGCTCGCGCGCGAGCACAGCCGCGTGGCTGAGCGGGCCACCCTGTGCGGTGACGATCGCACCAGCGATCGAAAGCACAACGTTGTATGCCGGTGTCGTGAACGGAACCACCAGCACATCGCCAGGTTCCATGAGATCGAGTGCTTCTTCGGGCGATGCGGCACGCCGCGCGGTGCCGCGATAGATGATGTTTCCGACGCCGGTGCCGCGCAGCCCGCCTCCCAGAACTTCTCGATCGCCGGCCATGCCGAGCTGCTCCATGACGAGCTGAACTGTTGCGACCATGCGCGCCATGGACGCGGGCAAGATCGACAGAGGCGGCGTTGCTCCGGCAGTGCCGATGGTGGCAGGCGCATCGAGAGTGGACCATTCGAGCCGCTGCTCGTGACGCATCGACAAGGTAGCTGCCGTTGGGCCGCGCCCCTGCAACAATCCCGGCTCTAGTTCGTCGGGCATGACGTCGAAGGCGTGCTCGGCAAGGTTCGCTCGACCCGCCTGGACGAGTCGGCGGCCGACCTCGAGCATCGTCAGCCGAAGCAGGCCAAGGGGCCACTCCGACGTAGTGGGACCGTTGTCATCGCGCAGGTTCATCGCCGCGCGCGCCTCAGTAAGGCGTTCGTCGAATTCAGCGCGATCACCTTGCTCGACTCGTTCGCGGAGCACGGCAGTCTGCTCGACCACACCGTTGTTCATTGCGCGCACTTTGCTCGCCATGATCGTGGCGAGAATGAGATCTGGACGTTCGCCGAGCGTGACCCCGTCAATGTCGTACCGGGAAAAGAGCAAGGACCCGCGGTAGCGCAGGTACGTATCAAGGTCGTTTGCAACGGTGCCGGAAATCGAGCGCAGCTCGGCCAGCGTGGAGGGCTGCACACCCGACGCCTCGACACGCGCTCGGATACGTGCCAAAGCAACGATCGGTGCCAGGGTAGACGGCGACGCTCCCTCGAGCAACGGAATGACGTCGGCCGGCGCAATGCCCCACTCACGACACATCGTGAGCAGCATTCCGATCGGGCCGAGATCGTACCCATGCAACCAAAAATGATGTTCGAGGTTCTTACGGCAATGCGCCAACACATCGACGGTATGGGCAATGAGGCTGTCGTCGCTCAGGCGGGACAACTGCACATCCTGCAGGGAAAGGTTCTCCGCCTCGATCGCGCGTCGACCCTCTGTCTCCCAGTGACGTGTGACCTCGCGCCATGGCCGCTCGGCAAGAGCACGCTCTGCCGCACGCGTGCGGCGGCGCATCTCAGGATGCAGGCGTGTGGCCAACTTCAACAACGGCAGAGGCGGCAGCTTCGTAGACACCTTGTCCGCTCCGATGAGTGAACGTAGTTGCGTATAACAGAACCCGTTGACAAAGGCAGGCTGCACGGTGTCTGCAGGAGTACCGAGTTCTTTCATGACACGACGCATACCGTTCGCCATCGCGCTGGTCATCAATGATTGGACGAGCGGCGTGGTGCCGCCACGAAAATGTGACCGATCGAGTTCCCATAAACCGGGTCCTGGGGCATTCCAGAGCGCGTCCATCGCACCTCCCGCCCGTACCGTAGCCGGTCGGCTCAGTGAGCTGGTTCAGCGCTGGGCGTCGACGATGTCGACAACTATTTGCAATCCGCGCGGCTTGCCAACTCCGTTCGGTGCAAGCAGCAACGTTTGAATACCGACATCAATTGCAGCTCCGTCGTTGATGTGATTATCGCCGACCATGAGGGCGCGATCTGGCGTGACGCCCACCGCATTCAGCGCGATCGTAAACAGCTTCAGTTCGGGTTTGATCGTGCCGTGCTCACCAGACAGCACGAAGGTGTGCACGAACTGATCGAGGTGATAGTGGCGCAGAATCGGGCGGAGGTCGAATGCCACATCGCTGACAATGACAACGGGGATGTGCCGATCGCTGAGCGCCTGCAATACTTCGGCAGTGTCCACGTATGGCGACCAACCCGCGGCCGACGTCTCGAATTCGTACAGGGCTTCGCTGACGCCAGGGCAGCGCGTCTCGAGCTGGCGCCAGAGCGCCATCCAACACTGACGATGCAGCTTTGCTGACTTGTCGCGACCCTTTGCGATTTCACTCGCGGAACGCGACCTCAGCCGCGCGTCGTCCCACAAACCGTGTACTTCGTCGCGATCGATTTCGACTGCTGATGCGTGCGCGAAAGCGAGGATGAAGTCGACGCTGCCGGGCGTGTCGAAAAGTGTGTGTCCCCAATCAAGCAGGACTGCGTCGACGCTCAACGCATCTTGGCCTGGAGGCGACGATCGAGTGCGTCGAGGAAGTCCTCGGTGTTCAGATACGGAGCGTCCTTGCTGATGAGCGACGACAGGTCCTTGGTCATCTCACCGCTTTCGACGGCTTCGATGCACACTGCCTCGAGCGCGTCGGCAAACGCGATGAGCTCGGGTGTGTTGTCGAGCTTGCCGCGATGAGCCAAACCGCGCGTCCAGGCAAAGATCGATGCGATCGGATTGGTGGAGGTCTTGTTGCCCTTTTGATGCTCGCGGTAATGACGCGTGACGGTGCCGTGTGCAGCCTCAGCCTCCATGATGCGACCGTCGGGTGTGAGCAACACGCTGCTCATCAGACCAAGCGAGCCGAAACCTTGAGCGACGATGTCGGATTGCACGTCGCCGTCGTAATTCTTGCATGCCCACACGTATCCGCCCTCCCACTTGAGCGCACACGCCACCATGTCGTCGATGAGACGGTGCTCATAGGTGAGCCCCTTCGCGTCGTAGTCGGACTTGAATTCGTCGTTGAACACCTGCTCGAAGATGTCCTTGAAGCTTCCGTCGTACGCCTTGAGGATGGTGTTCTTCGTGCTGAGATACACCGGATAGTTGCGCTGCAAACCATAAGTCAGGCTGGCGCGGGCAAAGTCGCGGATGGAATCGTTGTAGTTGTACATGCCCATGCCGACGCCACCGTCGTCGCCAAATTTCGCGACTTCCATGACCACTGGCTCATCACCGTTGGTGGGGGTGAAGGTCATCGTGAGCGTGCCGGCGCCGGGCACCTTGAAATCGGTGGCCTTGTACTGATCGCCGTGTGCATGACGCCCGACCACAATCGGCTTGGTCCAACCGGGCACGAGGCGGGGAATGTTCCTCATGATGATCGGCTCACGGAAAATGACACCGCCGAGGATGTTGCGGATGGTGCCGTTTGGGCTCTTCCACATCTTCTTGAGACCGAATTCTTCGACGCGTGCTTCGTCGGGTGTGATCGTGGCGCACTTTACGGCGACGCCATGCTTTTTGGTGGCCTCGGCTGAATCGATGGTGACCTGATCACTGGTGGCATCACGATGTTCGATGCTGAGGTCGTAGTAGTCGAGATCGATGTCGAGGTACGGAAGAATCAATTTTTCTTTGATGAATTGCCAGATGATTCGGGTCATCTCGTCACCGTCCATCTCGACTACGGGATTGAGAACCTTGATTTTGGCCATCTGACTACCCTCTCGGAGCATTGGTTGCTGTTCGTCGCTATTGGTCGGCGAGGTGTGTTGCGACACCAGCCCAATCGACGCACTTGTATTCGACTTGTACAGAGTAGCCGTGGGCGCCCCGCCGGAGAAACACCAAGCGACCGAGATCGCCTATTTCGATGGTGCGGTCGACACTTTCAGCGCGCGGATGTATGCAACTACCTCGGCAACCTCGACGGCGGTGAGCGCGTTCGCGGGCATCACGATTATGGAACCCGCGGTGATCTTGGCCGCCGGGTTGGTGGTGGCCTCGGCGAGGTACGCGTCGTCAGCGAGCAACCGTGTGCCGTCCTTGAGTGTCACCATCGAATCCGCAAGACCGATGAACTTCGGTCCTGATCCGCCTTCGCCGTTGGCTCCATGACAACTCATACAACCGGCGCGCTGCGCGACCGAACGTCCGATCGCCGCTTCGCCAGTGAGCTCTTCTGCGGGGTCAGGCGCACACGCTGCAACGACGAAGACTGCAAGGACGAACAGCGCAACAACT
Organism: Actinomycetes bacterium; assembly: GCA_031367435.1. Lineage (GTDB taxonomy): Bacteria > Actinomycetota > Acidimicrobiia > Acidimicrobiales > Ilumatobacteraceae > WLMZ01. The sequence continues at coordinate 54,191 of JANLPV010000018.1, forward strand.
CGGAGTCGGACCGGCATAACTGTTACGGAGCATAGAGGCACCAGTGAGCGCGCATCGTGGTGAGGACTTTGGATCAAAGGATCGCGAAGTTACCGAATCCGACATCGGGAAGTAGCGGAGCACCCAGAGTGGGATCTAACGCGGGCGGGATGGGAGGCGCAGAAGTCCAGTTACCGCCCATGCACAGGAGATGTGGCGTGACGAGACCATTCACCAGGCTGAGTCTGGTGCGCGTGAGAGATCCTGTCGGCGTGAGCACGGCCGTCGGGGGACCCGTCAGACTGCCAATCCATCCGGGCTCCGTCACCCCGGGCGGGAGAACGTCTGCGGCTGTAGGCGGTGACGCGAGAGCTGGGGCCCAAGCATTGCCCACAAATGTGAAACTGGCCGTGCCCGACGCATCAGCCGTGTACGAACCTGTCACGGCGCCTAACGGAACAGAAAATCCTGAGGTGACAGGCAACGTAGTGGGAGCTGGAATGGTAACGATTGGCGCGGCTCTCGTTCCGATGAGTTTGATTTGCACGGCTGGTCCTGTTGCGCCTGACAATGGAGCAACTGTTGCCGCGGCCTCCGTGATGGGAATAGCTCCGGCCGGCTGGCCTGCGAGACTCAAAGATGCATAGAGGCTGTTCAAGTATTCTGCAGACACGACGGCGGTGACGTCGAAGGTGACGTCAAAGGCCAAACCCGCAGTGATAGGACTCGCCGATGGCACCGCAATGACCTGGTAGGCGAACTCAAATTTGGGATGCTGCAGCGTGCTGTTGCATGCCAGGGTCACAACATCGCTGGACGCACCCGGAGGCAGCGGAATGGGCGGGCAATCAAAGGGCACCGGGTTCACGCTGCCGTTGAGACAGGTGATCGTAGGCGTCGGTGGTGGTGGTGGCGGCGGTGGCGGCGGGCACGTAAATGGAAGCTGGTGCACCGTCCCGTCCGGACACGTGACCGTAGTTGGCAACACCGTTGTTGGAGGCGGTGGGTCTGGGCAGGTGAATGGCAGCAGATTCACACTGCCGTCGGGGCAGGTGATAGTAGGCGGCGCCGCGTTGGGGCAACGCGCGATGAGTTGAAGTTGTCGGTTCGCGATCGCGTCGCGTTGTGACGACTTGTTCGCAATCTCGCGGTTGATCTGCGCAAGTCGGCGGTCGAACTTGGCGACGAGCTGCGCATCGCCCGAATCGGCCGCGCTGGCGCGCAACACGTCCACAGCGCCAAGTTGCTCGAAGAGCACCTGGATCTGTGAATTCAACAGATCCTGTTGTGCCATGAGTCTCGCCACCGTGGCGACGGCATGGTCGCAACGATGATCGACGTGCGCGCTCGCAACGACGTCGTTCATGCTGTCCCCAAAGGCCGCGGGTGCCCCGGCCATTGCGACAGCAGCGACACACACAATCGCGACAAACCTCGATCGGACGTTCATAGTCAAGCCCCCCAGCTTTGGTCACTACCGGGTCCGCATCCGTCGACGTTCGCGACTCGACGTGTCAGAGCGACACCCCCACTTCCCCAATGGAAAAGTAACACGACGCGTCAAGTACCTACAGCGCTTCTCGGTTGACACATCGGGTCGCGTTTGACATGCTCGGCGCGTGCCCACGACCCAAGCAACAACTCCAGCGTCATCGGGCGATCCGGTTCGACCAACAGACATCGATCTTCCAACCGGCTGGACGATCGAACCGCTCACCGGCACGCTCGGCGCCGTTATTCATGGAGTCAACATCGGTGCCGATCTCTCGGGCGCCGAGGTCGATTCCATCCGTTCCGCCTTGCTGGGCTTTCGCGTTGTGTTCTTTCACGATCAGCACCTCACCCCAACACAACAGGTTCACTTCGCACGTTGCTTCGGTGAGCTCACTCCCGCGCACCCACTACTCGGCGGTCTTGACCACGAGCATCCGGAGGTGCTCGTTCTGGACAGCGACGACTACCCGCTCGGCGTGGGTAGCCGCGGCAACGGAACGAGCTACAACAATCGCTGGCACACCGACGTCACGTTCTCCGAACGGCCACCGATGGGCACGATTCTTGCCGCACAGTTGATCCCGCCACGCGGCGGCGACACGCTGTGGGCCGACCTCGTGGACGCGTACGCGACACTTTCATCTCCCGTGCAACATCTGGCAGATGGCCTTGTCGCGACGCATAGCGCGCGCGGCACCTTCGATCGGTTCCGCGACGACGATCCCACCGGCGATCAACAACGTCGCCTCACGGCCCTCTCCCCCGTGCAACATCCGGTCGTTCGAGTGCATCCCGAGACGGGCGAGCGTGGTTTGTTCGTCAACGAGACCTTCACGCAGAGCATCGTCGGTCTCTCACCGACCGAGAGTGATGCGCTCTTGCAGTTGCTCTGCGCGCATACCGTCGAACCCGAGCGAGTTGTGCGTTGGAAATGGCGCGATGGTGACGTTGCGTTTTGGGACAACCGCGCGACCGCGCACTATGCCGCAGCGGATTACGGCGAGAACCGACGAGTGATGCACCGCGTCACAATCGCTGGCGAGCGTCCCATCGGTGTCAATGTGAGCTGACCGTGCCGCATCGGTTCTCACGAACGATGTGATTTCAGCCGAACGGCATCTACCATCGGCTTCATGGAATTCGCCTGGACCCCCGAGCAGATCCAACTCCGCGCGCGTGCTCGCGATGTTGCCAACGATGCCGTAGCTCGTTTCGGCCGACACAACGACAGCTGGATCAACGGTTACAGCAAGGAGTTCGCCAAGGAAATGGCCGGCCACGGCTGGATCGGCATGACCTGGCCCACCGAGTTTGGTGGAGGCGGGCGCCCTGCGATCGAGCGCTTGATCGTCGGCGAGGAGTTGATCGCGGCGGGCGCGCCAATCGCGGCGATGTGGTTCGCCGATCGGCAGATGGGACCAACGTTGATCGCGTATGGGCGACCCGATCAGCAAGCCGAGTTCCTTCCGAGGATTCTCAGTGGTGAGACAACCTGGTGTATCGGAATGAGCGAACCCAACGCGGGCAGCGACCTCGCAAGCCTCAGCACGAGCGCCGTTCGCGATGGCGACGACTGGGTCATCAACGGGCAGAAAATCTGGACAAGCTTTGGCGAGGTCGCCGACTATTGCTATCTGATCTGCCGCACGACCACTGAGGGACCTCCACACGCGGGCATCAGCGAAATCATCGTCCCTATGGGCACACCCGGCATCGACGTACGGCCGATCAAGGACATGACGACGAATCGTCACTTCTGCGAGGTGTTCTTCACCGACGTACGTGTGCCAGTGATCAATCTCGTCGGAACCGAGGGTGCCGCGTTCAAGCAGACGATGCGACAACTCGAACACGAGCGCGGTGGCATCGACCGGCTGGTGAGCAACCACGCGTTGTACCTTCTTGCACGCGAGCGGGCCGATACCAACGATGCGTTGATTCGCCAAGACATCGCCGCGCTCGAGATCGCATATCGCATCGGGCGAATCCTCGTCATTCGAGAAGTGCTTCGCCAGGCACCGACCGGTTTCAGCGCCGCAACGAAGTGCTTCTGCACCGAACACGAGGTGCGCGTCGCCGATTTCGTTTCGAAAGTTCTTGGGGCGGAGGCAACGCTCTGGAATCAGGTGACCCAGGGCCTGTGCTACGCACCCGGCTACACCATCATGGGCGGCACATCGAACGTGATGCGCAACATCCTCGGCGAACGCGTCCTTGGCCTACCCCGCTGATGGCATCGGCAACGATCGACGCGTCAAAGCTCGCGCGACGCCTCGGGGTCGACTCAAACGCGGCTAGCGAAGGTCGAAAGCGGGACTGAACCGCAGCGCTGACTAGCGTGCGATGCATGGCCGACCTGCTCGATCTCTCCGCGAAAATTATCGATTCGGGACACACCGATCAACCGGTGAACCGTGTGACAAATGAGTTGAGCGAGCTCGCCGATGGATTGGCCATCGTGGAAAGTTTCAGTCACTGTGTTGCGCTGCACACCGACGAAGGACTCGTGGCATTTGATTCATCGGGCGTTCACACCGGCGAAGCCGTGGCGAACTCGCTACGAGCGTGGAAAGACGCACCGATCAGCCATCTGATCTACACACACGGACACGCCGATCATGTTGGGGGCAGCAGCGCGTTCGCAGCAGCGGCCACCCGCGACGGTCATCGCAAACCGCACGTGATCGGTCACGACAACGTCGGCGAGCGCCTCGATCGTTATCAGTACACAAGCAACTGGAACATGATCATCAACGCCCGCCAGTTCGGTGGGATTGCCGGCGAGCTCAACCTCGGCATTGGTGACAGTGACGACGACACGAGCTCGATCTCCGTCGACGCGCGCGGTGGTCGCCGCTTCCTGCCGTCCACGACGCTGCGACCGGACGAGACCTTCGCCACGGATCACACGCTGAACATTGGCGGCCAATGTATTGAGCTCCATCACGCTCGCGGGGAGACGGACGATCACCTCTGGGCGTGGCTGCCCGAACAACGATGGCTGATGACCGGCGACTTCGTGATCTGGAACTTCCCGAACGCCGGTAACCCCCAAAAGGTGCAGCGCTACCCCATCGAGTGGGCGGCCGCACTTCGCGCCATGAGTGCACAACAGCCCGAGTTGTTGCTGCCCGCGCACGGGCTACCGATAGCGGGCGCGGATCGCATCGCCCGTGTTCTTGATGACATCGCAACCGCGCTGGAAGATCTCGTGAGCGAGGTCATCGCGATGATGAACGGTGGTGCCACACTCGACGCAATCGTGCACTCGGTGAAGGTGCCTGAGGACACGCTGGCCAAGCCGTATCTGCGTCCGCTGTACGACGAACCGGAGTTCGTAATTCACAACATCTGGCGCCAGTTCGGCGGCTGGTGGGACGGCGTGCCGAGCCGACTCAAGCCCTCGCCGGATGCTGCTGTCGCCGTTGCACTCGCGGAGATGGTTGGCGGCGCGGACGTATTGCTGCGACGCGCAGAGCAAGCCGCCTCCGACGGCGACCTTCGCCTCGCCTGCCACTTTGCTGACTTCGCCGGATGGGCCGCACCCGACGACGCCGAGGTGCACGAAGGTCGTGCCGCTATCTATATCTTGCGCCGCAAAGCAGAGCCATCGTTGATGAGCAAAGGTATCTTTCGCGCCGCAGCGCGAGAGTCGCAGACGGTCGTGCTCGCTAACCCGAGCTCCCCAAGCTGACGAGCACGAGCGCACCAATCGCTAACCCCATGCCGAGCGCCTGAGACTTCGAGACCCGTTCGCGATCGAGCCCGAACGCAAGACACACAGTGCTCACCGGGTACAAAGCGGCGACGACAACCACGATCGACAACAACCCACGGCGAACGGCGAGCAGATAGAGGACGTTGGCGCTCATGTCCAGTGCGCCAGCGAGCGCGGCCAAACGCCACACCGCCCACCCTGGCGGTGGTCGAGGCGGAGCTAGAGGTGCTGAACCTCGGCGGTCACTCGTTCGGATGAAGGTGGCCAACACCAAACCGCCGACCAACACGACCGACACCATGCGTGACGCAACGAGCGACCACATGCCACTGCTACTCGAGGTACGCCCGAGTGCCACGAAGATGACCGCAAATCCGAGCCCCGCCAGAAACGCCAGGCCGATGGTGAGCCGTCCCGTGTGCGTGTGGCGCGTGCCAACGGCACCGCTCACCAACGCAACGGCAACGACCGCGACCGCCATTCCTGCGTACGCAAGCGCGCTTGGGCGTTCTCCGGAAATCAGTCCGTAGGCAACGGGGAGCGCCGCGCTGGTGACGGCCGTAATCGGCGCTACGACCGTCATCGCCCCATGCGAGAGCGCGTGATAAAAGGCGATGAGCGCCACCGCACTGGCAACACCCGCGACACCACCCCATAACCAATCATGCCAACCAGGAACCGACGTGCCCATTACGGCAACCACTATCACGCCGACCACAAGACTGGTTGCCTGACCCGCAAGCGCAACCATCGTGCTCGCCGCCGTGCGCGAGGCGCGCCCACCGCAGTAGTCGGCCACGCCGTAGACAACGGCACAGGCGAACGCAAGAAGGATCGACACGCACCACAGTCAACAGCCTCACAAACCTCACGCACCATGCAACATGTTCGATTCGGCCGAACAGGGCACGCGTCTCACGACTCGGCCTTGGCACCGAGTTCAGGTTCGGGCGACAACCCTCGGGAGAGACATGCCGCGACTGTCGTCTATGGGTGGACGACACCAATGGCGACGACCTCGCCGGAGCTGCCCTGATCTAGCGAGTCAGCCGCAGCCACCGCCTCGCGGCTGACTGTGAGAACCGGGTAATCATCGAACGACACGCCGGCCCACAGCACAACATAGTTACCGTCGTGAAAGGTGCCGATCGGAACAAGTCGATCACCATCGATGCTGCGCAGCCATGCCTGATAGAACTCGGCACCGTCGCGTCGCGGAAGGCCCGCTACGTCGAATTCAATCCGCAGGCCCGATGGCGTGGAGGTGAGTCGCGCGGTGCCCGCAGAATTTGGTGCCAACTCTGTGCCGGTGACCACCAAGGTCCGATCGGCGTGAGCAGGCGGATCGCTGGCGAGCGAGACGAAGCCGAACGCTGCGAGACCTGCGGCTGCGGCACCGAGTAGCGCCGGGCGCAGCCACGCGACGCTTCGCCGGTCGCGGCCATTGTCTGGTGCGTATGCGGCGCGATTGTCGCGACCCACAGCAGCTGCCACCGTGGCAACGACGCGATCGTCAAGGCCAAGCGAAGGCTCGTCCCACATCGAGGGGTGTGCAAGCGAGACCCGCAGATGCGCCAGCCCTGCAAACGCATCGGGCACTTCAGAAACCTCTGCGCTCTCAGGGTTCGCAGCGGAGAGAAACGAGATGCGTTCGTCATCAGTCGCCACGCCCATCTCCTTGCTTGGTCATCGTTCGGTTGTCTCATTGGTGTGTACGCCGACCAGTTGCTCATGGTTCGGGTGAGGGCCCGGCTGCGGACGTGTCGCTGATTCGTCCCGGAGATGACCCAGCATCGCGGCAAGCATTCGGTGGGCGCGATAGGACCGCGATTTCACAGTGCCGAGCGGTATCTGCAATTGCTGAGCGATTTCGGGATGTGTGAGCTGGCCGAGATGTTGCAGGCGCACGATCTCACGCTCAGCGCTCGGTAGCGCGTCGATTGCGGCGCGGACCGCCCACGCGTCGGAGATCTCGTCAGCTGAGGGTTGCATGCTGATCAGCGCCGCGTGCAACTCGGACGCGTCGTCGAGTTGCGACGTCGGTCGTCGTGCCTCGCGCCGATGGATATCGATGGCCACTCGACGCGCAATTGTGGCGAGCCATGGAGCGAACTCGCGGCCTGGCTCAAAAGTTGCACTCGCACGCCATGCCTGAACAAAACACTGCTGTGTGGCTTCCTCGGCGAGAGAGCGATTGCCGAGCACGCGCTGCGCGACCATGAAGACCTGTCGACCGTATGCGTGATACACGGCGCGCACTGCGTCGGGTTCACCGGCTCGAAAGCCGGCAGCCGTTAGATCATCCACGACGGCAGCGTAGAACGTCAGCCCACAACGGATGGGCGCAGACATATGCGATTGCATGAAAATGCTGCGGCTAACGTCGGACGCATGTACATCTGGGACGACCAATGGTTGGCGCGACGCACGGAGACTGCCCTGTTCCCGGAGATCCCCATCATCGATCCTCATCATCACCTGTGGGATCGCGATGGAATGAGCCGATATCTGCTCACCGACTTGCAGGCAGATACCGGTGCCGGACACAACGTCGAGGGCACTGTGTACATGGAATGCGCGTGGGGTTATCGCACCGATGGACCCGATCGAATGAGACCAGTGGGTGAAACCGAGACGATTGCCGACATCGCCGATCTGAGTGTTGGCAACGGTGCAGAGATCAAGGGCATCGTGAGCTTCGCCGACATGACGCTTGGCGACGAGGTGCACGATGTACTCGAAGCACACATCGCTGCCGGGCGGGGCCGCTTTCGCGGGATTCGCCACGCAACGGCATTCGACCCAAGCAAAGAGATTCGCCGCACACACACCAAACCAACCAACAACCTCATGGCCACCGACGCCTTTCGCCGCGGCGTACAGCGGCTTGGCGCGCTCGGGCTCACCTTCGACGCGTGGTTGTATCACCGCCAGATTCCCGAACTCGCCGCGCTCGCGCGTGCCGTGCCGGAATGCACCTTTGTGCTCGATCACCTCGGCGGCATTCTCGGCACCGGGCCCTACGCCGGGCAACGAAGTGCGATCCTCGAGCAGTGGCGTATCGATATCGCGGATTTGGCCACCTGCCCGAATGTCGTCATGAAAGTCGGCGGCATCGGCATGGTGATCTTTGGTCTCGGCTTTGAACATCAGCCGCTTCCGCCCACCAGCGCCGACCTCGTCGCGGCATGGGGCGATCCGATCAGATTCGTCATCGAACAGTTCGGCCCGCAGCGTTGCATGTTCGAATCGAACTTCCCGGTCGACAAAGTGTCGTGCAGCTATGTCACCTTGTGGAACGCGTTCAAGCTCATTGCCGCCGACATGCCACGCGCAGATCAGGCACTACTTTTCCACGACACGGCAACGCGGGTGTACCGACTCTGATCGACGGGACTTCGACCTCGAAAACCCTGATATCTTCAGAAGCGGTAAAGGAGCCAATCGGGCGATGGCAAACGAAAATGATCTGACGCGCGCGCTGCGCGACGTACTGGCGAGATGCGCCTCGGGTGAACCTGACTACTTCGTCGAGGTCGCCGCGAATATGGTGCGTGTCGACCGTCGACGTTCGGCGGATGGACTCTCCTACGGTGGCGAGGAATTCGACGAAGCCGTCGGCGAGTATTACCACGCCTTCGGTTTCGTGCACGCCGAGCCGATCGCTGTTCGAGGTCGACGACTTGCGCTCGTACGTCTCATCGCGTCCGTCGATCAGCACGAGTCCCATCTGCTGTGCGTCTACGAAGCGGATGCTGATGGTCGGCTTGTTCGTTGTGCAATGTTCGACAACCACGATCTGACATCGGCACACCAGGAACTCGATGAGCGTTGTCAGCTGCTGCAAGCCTCGGAGTCCGTCTCGACCCACGACGTTGAAAACTTCCAGCGCGTGTCGGGTTCTTGACGCACTCCACTTCCGATGGCAAGTACGGCACCCGGCAGTCCGTTGACGAGACCAACCGGGCACCGCACTCGCTCTTTCATCCCGTGAAGGGCACGGTCCACATGCTGCCGCGTCCACTACGTGCGCCAGCTGAAGGGTCTTCTGTGATGATCAGCTCGCCGCTCGGACCAACGGCGAGGCCGAAGGCGAACGAGAACTTGGTTGCCAGGGTGGGGTGATTGCCGAGGTCCCATGGGCGTGTGGCACCAATGCCACTGCCAGCTGGACCTGTGGCCACCACGACCGGACCGCCAAGCGGACCGGGCAGCACACCGCCGTCGAGGAAGTTGCCCGCTGTGGGTCCGAAGGCACAACCCGCGGCCTCGCAATGTAGAACACCTCTGGCATCAAGGGCGAAGGTGCCATCGGGGAAGGCAACGTACACGTCATGGCTGGCGTCGTAACGCAACAACGCTGCGGCGGCTCCACCTGGCGAGTTGGACTGGTACACCAACTTGTGCACGGGGTCTGTTGCCGTGCCAGCAACGAACACGCCGACCGGGGACGGCACCGTGGCCATACCGCAGGCGGCGGTTAACGGCGGTGTTGCGGCGCCGAGGTTCGGGCATTGTGTCACGTCGAAGAACTGCGTGCCACGGTTACCCGAAACGTACAGGTTGTTGCCGATGAAGCCTGCGGTTCCGTTCGCCCCCCGAGCATCACCAGTGGCCGCAACGATTCCAACCGTTTGCGTGCGCGGATCAGCCTCGGGATTCGTAACCACGCGGACGTACTTCTCAACGAGGTCGGTCACGTACAAGCCGATGGCCGCATTCTGAGCCGCCGAGCATCCTGTCCCAAGAAGTCCACAGAACACGCCTGCGCCATTGAGTGGGCCAAGTGCCATGCCGTTTGGCTTCAGCGTGCGTACATCCGCGAGAGGCGTCATCGCGGTGGCCATTGCCCCACCGGTTGGGTCGGCCACCATCGTCTCAGTCGAGGAGTTGAAGGTGAGCCGCCACACGGCCGTGCTGCGCACCGCGTTGTCGGGCACGTACACGTAGTGCAGGCTCGGGAAGGTGCCGATGATGGCACCGACGTTGTCATAGGCGTTGACCGAGCGAGGGTCGTACACGCCTTGGCCGGCAGAGCCAACGAGGTCATCACCGCAGACCGAGAAGTTGATGGCCGAGCGGCCACTTCCGTCGGTGAGCAGATCTTGGCGACAGAAACCTTGCCCATGGTCCGATGACCACCAGTGACCACCAAGCGCTCCAGGAATCCAGGTCGCGCCACCCTTTGGAGCGGTGATGCCCCAGGCGAGCAGTCCAGCCGTTGCCTGTACGTAGGTGAACGCCGCGGGATTGCTGACCGATGGAACTGCCGCAGGGTCAGTGACGGTGATGTTGACTGCCCCGGCCGTTGTGACCGCCGGGCTATCAACGGTGCAGGTTGTGGACGACGTGCACGACACAAACGTGCCAGCGAGAGCGCCGAATTTCACCACGGCGGGGGTAATGATCGGGAAGTTGACACCCGTAATGGTCACGACGGTTCCGCCGGCGTTCGAGCCCGCGCTTGGCGAGATCGAACTGATCTGTGGTCCGCTAATCACAATGGGGTTGTAGGTGAATCCACCCACCAGCGTGCCGGTTTGAGAACCAGTTGTTGCCTTCACATCAACAGTGCCAACACCTGCTGGTGTTGTCACTGTGCACGTGGTGCTCGTTGCACAAGCAACGCCGAGACCGGCGGTGACGCCGAACGAAATCGTCGTTGCCGGGGTGAAGCCGCTACCAGTGACGGTGACGAGATCACCGCCAGCTGCGCTACCGCTGGTGATGTCGAGGCTCGACACCACGGGGGTATAGCTGAAGACATCAGCAGGGACGGCAGCCGACGCGGACCCGGCTGCGGTGACGATGACATCAACTGCTCCGGCCCCTGCTGGAGTCACGACCGTACATGAGGTGGTGGTGGTGCAAGTGGCTAGCCCCCCAGCGACGCCACCCGCACCAACACCGAAGGTCACCGAGGTCGTGACACCGTCGGTGGTAAAGCCCGAGCCGTTGATCGTGAGCGTCGTGCCGCCTGCAGACGTGGCGAATGTCGGCGAAATGGAGGTGACATGTGCGCCGACCGGCACGTTGTATGTGAACTTGCTGGCGGCGCTGACATCAGTTGTCTGGCCGCCGGTGGTCACGACTGCGTCGACTACGCCGCTGCCGCCGGGTGTTGTGACCGTGCAGGTTGTTGCGTCTGCGCACACTGCGGGCACCGGTGCGGCCGAGCCGAAGGCGACCGTCGTTGCGCCGGGGGTGGTGCTGAAGTTGGTGCCGGTGATAACAACCGCGTCTCCGCCCAAGGAGCTGCCATTGTTCGGCACCAACGCCGAGATTGTCGGCGGTGCCGACGGCGTGACGACCTTCCAGATATGGCCCTGCTGGTTCACGGGGACAGCGGCAAGGAACTGCGTGTCGCCGCCCACATACAAGTCACCGTTGGCCCGATAGCCGACGGCCATTGGCGCGGTGTAGGAGTTGTACGTGGTCTGAACACCACTGCTGTTCTTCGCTGAGAACGTTGCGACCGAGTTGGACAGTGTGACCGTTCCAACGGTTGGGGTGCTGAGGTCGAGGCGATAGACGAAGTTGCTGGCGCCACCGACGCGGACATCGCCGACGTACAAGAAGCGACTACCGTCGTAGGCGAGCCCGCCGGGGAAGCCGACGCTCGAACCAGTTGCCACTGCATTGCAAACAGACGCCGACGTGCACGCCGCGCGAGTGACGCCGAGCGGATCGACGATCTTGGAGACGCCACCGAGTCCACCGAGCTCAGCGACATAGACGTCGTTGCCGACTTTCGCAAATGAGTTAGCACCGATGCCATCGGAGGTCGAACCGACGCGTGATTGTGCTGGACTTCCAGAACCGGTCTCGTTCACGTCGGACACGCGCATGATGTCGCCCGACTTGAGATATCCAACCAACAGGTCCTGCTTGTTTGGGAAGGTCAGCGTTGGGCTTGGGAACAGCGCAAGAGCGCTCGGACGGCCAGCAGCAACACCGCCACCGTTCTGATTGATATTCGTAATCTTCATCGGAAGCTTCGAGCCAAACAATGGCGCCGGGGTGTTCACACCCGTGATCTTGTAACGCACCACGGTGAGACTCTTCGCCGACGTGTCACCGACATACATGTACATCGCGGTGGCGTCGCCAGGAACCGCGCCCACCACGATCTGGCCACCGGAGCGCGCAGTCGCGTCGCATGCGGCCAACGCATACGGTCCGCTGTTCAGTACCCCGACGGGGTCGAGTCGGCACAGACCAAGGAGCGAATCGCCAACCCACCAATGCCCGCCGGGGGCGGAGGCATCAGCCATCCACACAACACCGCGGGGCAATGTGGGCAACGGGCCGGCCGCTGCCGCCGCGCTGTTGATCGAGCCCGACACGAGCGTGCCGGCGACCGGGCTGAACGCGGCGCGAGCCGAACGCAACCCCGAATACGAGACCATGAAGCCGACGACCAAGGCAAACGCCAACGTCAGTCGGACCCACATTTCACGACGGGTCCTTGGATGAAGGAACCCCGACACACTCATTGTTGATGTGCTCATTGTTTGTCCTCGCTGTGTAGCAACTCGGCGAGAGCAGGGGTCTCGTCCGTATACGAGCGTGGGCGCAGTGCACTGCAAGATCAATGAGACATAGGTCGGGTCACCTCTGGTACCGGGGCGAACGATCGCGCGGCACCATTGAACTAGGCGGCAAGTCGGCGACAGATGTCCGCAGGTCGTAAGCGAATGGCGCGTGATGCCATCACCCGTCGTTGTCAGAAAGCGAATGAACCGTTGTGGTGAAAGGCTTTGGGCCAATCACCACAACGGTTCAATAGGTTATTCAGGGGAGATGATTACGGGTTGACGGTGTACGTCGCCATCATCCCGGCCGTGATGTGATCGTTCACGTGACAGTGGAAGAACCACGTGCCCACATCATCAGGAACCATGTCAGCGGTGAGCATCTCGGCTGGAAGCAACGACACGACGTCGGCGCGCATGCCACCCGTGAGAACGGTGTTGCCGTGCCAATGCGGCGTGTGTAGGTCGACTTCAGTACCCATCGCCATCACATACCAGCGAACTCGGTCACCCTTGTTCATCGTGAGGCCCTTCAGGTTGCCAAACACGTAGCCGTTGATTGCATGCATCTGATTGCTCTCGACAAAGCCTGGGTCGTCTGCAAGAGGCGGCGTTTTGAGCGAGAGGCGGTTGAATTCGGACCAGATGCTCGAGTTCTCGCTCATCACACCGAAGTTGACGATGAACTCGCGATCGACATCGATCGGGGATCCATCGGCCTTGGCCTTGCCGCACGCCGTCACCACCATTGGTCCGATGAGGCCGGCATTGGTGTCGCCCACTTCGTCGGTGTGGGAGTGGTACATCCACATCGTGGAGCTTCCCTCCATCGGGCCAGGGCCGGACCGCTCTGGAACCCCCCACGTATAGGTGTACGTCACGCCGGTCGCAACTGCGTCGTCACCCTTATCGGCGGCGCCGGTGCCATCGGCATACGGTGCTCCCTCACTCGACTTGGTGTAGAACACGCCGTGGGGATGCACGCTCGCTGGGAAGCGTGTGTTGTTCTTGAAGATGACCTTGATGGTGTCACCAACCTCAGCCTCGATGGCGGGGCCGAGGATGCCAAGGTGCTGCCACTTAGCCGGCCGCGCCTTGAGCGTCGTGAACGACGCGTCGGTGTACTCGCGATACTGCGACTTCTTGTAGACGCTGCCGTTTCGATCGCGCCCGGCACCAACGAACACGTTGGCGGTGGCATCGAAAGGCTCTCCGGTGATGAGGTTGGTGCCGCTCGGGGCATAGTTCCAATCCACCTCATCCGCGGCGATGAAGTACGTGCGGGTCTTGCCCGCACAGACGAGCGCCGCAGTCGGCGCGGACGCCGCCTGAGCTTGGTGGACCGAGCCAGCCTGCGGCACCGAGCCACATGCAGCAAGGCCAAGCATGCCAACGACGGCCAAGGCCCTCAGGCGAAGCCGTTGCGCTCGCGAAATCCGATCGATATGCACTTTCATGGTTCCTCGTTTCGTCCGCGAACCGAACTGTGAGCGCGCAAAATCAGTGCTGGTTGTACACAAGTACCCACCCGCCGACCGTTTTCGCGAGGCACATTCCGCCTGCTGTGTGGGACCGGGGTCTGAGATACCCGGCCGTTACATCACAGAGTGCAGCATTCCCGCAAGACTGACAATGAGCTATTGGTAGTACCCAAATACTCAAAGGGCTTACGACTTCAGGAGGAGAGGTACTACGTCGACGGGTTCAAACTCGACGAACGATGATCGCCCCTGCACCGCCGCGCCACGCAGATTTCTACCCGGCGCTGATCTCGACCGGTGCAGATCTCGACCGGTACAAATCTCACCGTCTCAGATCTCGACCGGTGCTTACCCCGGTCCCGAAGAGCAGCTCACGTTCTGCCGCCATACAGCTGGCGAGGCGTAGCGCGCAATGGGTGGCCGCATGCGCCGCGCTGCTCGTGGGATATTCGCCGAGCCACAACCAGTGGATACCGACTTTGCGACTCGCACTCCACATACCGTTCTCGCTGTTGAAGCGCACCTGTGAGGTTCGTGGTCTGCGATTGACAGTGGCTCCTCTGAGCCGGAGGTCTTTGTCGTGCATCGCCCTTCCTCTTGTTCGATCCACCTACTAGCCAATGGGGCTAACTCTGACTGCCCGATAGACCTACGACTAGAGGCTTTGGTCCTCTTTTGTGGAGGAACTCTCTGGCGCAACCGGCGCAGTGCATCGAGGCCGCGGCGCTGCACGTCTCACACGCGCCGTGCGCTACGGTGCCCTCATGCGTGCGCGCTCTACCATGATTTGCTGTGTGTTGATTGTTGGCGGTGCCGGCTGCACCACGTCATCGTCGGCCGAGCATGTGCCGAACCCGTCGACGTTATCCACGGGCCCAAAGGTCGCTGCCGCGGCAACGACTACGACGGCCAAAGGTACGCGTGTTGTGCAGGGTTACCTGGTCGGCCCCGGTGCCGACCTTGCCAAGGCCCAATTGGCCGGAGCAGATCTCGCAGAAGCCGATCTCACGGGCGCAGATCTCACCGGAGCTGACCTCACAAAGGCCAAGCTCGCCGGTGCCAACCTCAGCGGAGCCAAGCTCAACGGAGCTGATCTCTCTCACGCAGGTCTACCGTCGGCCAATCTCACCGGCGCCGACCTCACCGGCGCAAAACTGATCGGCGCCGATGTGTCAAAGGCGCACATGGACAATGCAATCCTGGCAATGGCCGACCTCACCGGAGCGAATACGTATCGCGCTGACTTCAAAGGTGCCACGATGCCGAACGGATCAATCCACGGCTGATCCGTGGCTGAGCCTCGCCGCTCGCAACGATTGGTCAGGCGAGTACAGCCCCTGATGGCACGCTTGACCGTGCGTCATCGAGCGTGCGTCTTGCGGACCGCTTGGGTAACCACAATTGACCACCGCGAATGGCGAGCACCCAGAGCACCAACACCATGTTGGTGAGCAACATCTTGAAGCTGGCAAGTTTGATGCCGCGCAGGTGAGCCAACAACGTCTGCCGCTTGGCAGAGCACAGCATGTTGCAGGTACCTGGCGTGTCGGCAGGCGCTGTCCCAGACGCTGAGGCGATGGTGTCGTGAACGTGGCTCGAGTGCAAGAAGGTGAGCTGCTGAGCTTGGAGGTGATAGTCGTAGGCAGCGCTCGCTGTGAGCTGCGCCACGCCAACACCTGTCGTGATCGCCACAACCAGCGCCACACTTGCGGCAAGCTTCCAGCGGCTGTGTGCAAACCAGCGACGGGTCAGAGCCAAACCGACGACGACGCCGACTGCAATGAGCGGCAACATGATGGTCGAATCGCGCCACCAGCTGTGAAACGGCTCCTGGCTACGCGAGATTGCCCCGACAGCGCCTTGCAGTGATGTGAACCAGAAGCCATCTGCATAGGCGATGAGGATTGCGAACAACCCAACCGTTAGCCATGAGAGCGACAGGCCACGTAGGTAAGCGAACCGACGCGCCCCGGTGTCGGAGATATCGCTGTCGGCCTGCGGGTTCTCGGTGTGGGGGGTTTCCATCTTCGTCCATCCTTCGCGTTCAAAACACAACGAGCTTGCCCCCGTCATCGACGGGGGCAAGCCTGCGGGCATCGGCGGCCGGTCATGGGAGTACCGGCTCGCCGAGTTGTTACATCTGTTATGGCGTAATTTCCCAGCCGAACATCATGGCGTGATCCTCGTGCGCCAAGTTGTGGCAGTGGGCTACGTACGGACCGACGAAGTCTCGGAAGTATCGACCGATGATCACGGACTCGCTCGGGTCAAGCGCCACCAGGTCTTCTTTCGAGGTGTCGTCTGGATGGCCGGTGCTGCCGTTGAGTGCCAGTTTGCCGTTACGCATAAGCGTGCGATGCTCTTCCATGTGGAGGTGGAAGGGATGCACCCAGCCGCCACCGCCATTGCGGATCTCCCACACGTTGTAGCTGTTCAGCTTCTGCGCTGCGAGCTGCTTCTTGCCGAGGTTGTTTTGGAGGCTGGTCGAACTGACCGTTGGGTCGAATGGAACGCCGTTGATCATCCACTCCGTCTCGCCGCCGGCGCTGCCGCGTTGGACCTCGAAGATCATGCGATTGTCGAGCATGCTCTGCCAGTTGGAAGGCACCGCAGGAAGCGCACGCATGGCCTGTGGAATGACGCTGTTGTCGGGCTCGTCAGCGGTTGGCAGATCGCCGATGATGATCTTGATCATTGGTATCTTGTACGCCGGGTCCGAACCAAAGCGTGACGAGTTCGTCCACATCCGGCCGTTCGGCATCTTCATCACGTTTGTGAGGTAGATCACGTCGCCCTTGTGGGTGGGCGTGCCGTCCTGGTACTTCGTGAAGTCAATGATGACCTCGCGACGCTTGGCCGGCCACAGTTCGAATGAGTCGCGAGGGATTGGGACAGGCAACAAGCCGCCATCGGATGCGATCTCGGTGAACTTCATGCACTGCTGCGCATCTGGAATGCGGTACTGCCCTTCCAGTTCGTCGCCGGCGTAACCGAGCGAGGCTGCCGTCTTCGGGCCGTTCGTGGAGCTCATCAGCTTGAACTCATAAATGCGGGCGATCGAGCAGTCGAGGAACCGGAAGCGGTACTTGCGGCGCTTAACCTCAAGCACGGGGTAGGCCGTGCCGTTGACTGTGAAGATGTCACCGACGAAGCCGTGGTTCGGGAAGTGCTTGAAGAAGGTCTTGCCCCACCATTCGGGGTGCGTGCCGGGGTTCTTAGCGAGTGGGAACTCGGCATCGTGGATGTCGTGGTGCGTCGTGACACCATCGTCAAGGCGGCAGTCGTAGAAGGCAAGAGGGATGTCGTACTTGACGTCGAACGAGCCATCTGCATTGTTCGTGCGAATGCCGGGGAGACGGAACCCCTTGGTTTCGTCGCCCATGTCGAGGCTGTTCTTCGGGTCGTAGATCGGGAAGAGGCCGACCATGCCCTTGTACACATTTGAACCCGTCTGATCCATGCGGTGATCGTGAAACCAGAAGAAGCTCTGCTTCTCGGCGTCGTCGCCACCGGCGGGCCAGTTCAGATAGAGGTTGTCGCACCACTGACCTGGCGAGTAGCCGAGATTCTTGGGGCCGTAATTCAGGGCGTAGTGCGGGTTGCCGTCGCTCTCAGGCGCGGTGTGACCGTTGTGCAGGTGGGTGAGGAACGTCCAATCAGGCGCACCGAAGTCCTGGCGGTCGAGGCCGAGTGGGTTCTGGTCGAGGTGGTTCTCGAAACGTACAAGCGCCGGCTTGCCATACTCGGCGTTGATCATCGGGCCGGGAAACGTGCCATTGAAACCATAGATCGTGCTCTGTGGCAAGGTACGCACAGTGCCCGCTGCGTAGGTCCTACCCGCCGAGTCATACGACACGGTTGGCTGGCCCTGCGAGTTGATCGGCAGCACCTGCGATGTAGTGAAGCTGTGCTGGTTCACCTCAATCTTGAGTCGGTAGACCACAGGATCCTGCAGCCACATCTGATGCCGCTCATTGCTGATTGAGTTCTGCTGACCCACGCCCGGTCCTGGGGGGGACTTCCAAG
The DNA here is from genome assembly GCA_031367435.1 of Actinomycetes bacterium. Lineage (GTDB taxonomy): Bacteria > Actinomycetota > Acidimicrobiia > Acidimicrobiales > Ilumatobacteraceae > WLMZ01. Next base: position 72,424 of record JANLPV010000018.1, read on the forward strand.
CCGAGTATTCGATCTTGGAGATCGGGGCCAGAGCCTTAGGGATCGGCAGCGCATCACTGAAGGGCGAGATGATCAGCGGGCTGGTGGGGAAGGCTTCGGCGTAGACCGAGTCGGAGAAGGCAATCGACTCGTTCTCGAAGAGACCGTTCGCCGACAGCAGGCCCTTGCGGCGTAGTTCGGGGACGATCAGCGAGCTGGTGCTACCGACGGCAAGAGCCGCGGCGCCGGCTGCGCCAAATTTTAGAAACGTTCGGCGACGAAGCTTGTCGTCATCGATGGGTTGTTCATTGCTCAGCTGCTGAGACATTCTGAGGTCCGGCCTTTCATCAAGGTCAACCCCGTGGCGACCTTGTACTCTCAGGCAGTGTGGGCGTTCTTCTCAACTTCTTCAATGAACCATTAGTGCTACTACCTGCACGGCATCACTGTCGAAAACTGGGTGTACCAAGGTCGTACGTCTGATGGTGCGTCACGCTGACGGCGAGCACGCTGACGGCGAGCATGCTGACGGCGAGCACGCTCACGTGCTTATCGCTCACGTGCTTATCGCTCATCATCTCGGGCAACAAACGTCAAGCGATTGTCAACACAATGGCATCACAACACTGTGGTCGGAAGCGGGCGGTGGGCGTAGGTCCTTGCGCCAAAGCGTTAACGAGGAAGCGTGTAGGTGTTTTCGAGCTCGTCTTGCAGGACCGTTGCGATGCTCGCGCTCGTATCGACAATGAGGTCCTCATTGAGCACGCGGGCGCGGTACGACCAACCCTTTGGAAGCTCGAGTCGGTCGCCGAGCGCACCGAGATCGTGCTGAGTCAACGTTGGATCTACTCCGATGCAGTAGGCCTGCATCACGTAGGCCAATCCATCGGGATTCACCAATTCAAACACGGGCTTACCGGCATCGAAAAAGAACACGGCACCGCGATTGACATGGCGTTCTGCATACGGCTGAGTGGACGGATTTGCGCCAAGGTCGACGGTCGCGATTCGACGCATTTGGATGCCGTTGAAGTCACGAAACACGGGATCAACCACGGCAACCTTTTGTCCCAGCCCATCGAGCATCCAGTAACGCGGCCCATTGAGCTTTACCATCACCGCGCCCATTTCGGCGGCAATGACGGCGGCGTCGAGTGTTTGCCAGAGCTCTTGCGGACAATCGTCCAACATTTGGGTGCCGTAGACGTCGGCCTGCAAACCGTCGTCGCGAAGATATGCCGCCAACACCTCGCCGTAGCGGACGCCGCACATATCGGAGATGAGGCGTGGTGCGATGTCGCTCGTCATGTTTGCGGTTCCTTCGTACTCGGGTCTGCTGGAAACAACTACTGGCACAAACTATGTCAGAACATACAGTAGCGCCGGCCGGACCCTCGTAGCTCACTCAAACCTTCGACCACATCCGCTCGGTCACCTACGCGTAACGAAGCAGTACCTCCGCACGCATCGTGTCGGCAAGGGTCGGCGACGCGTCGAAAATACCTTGCAGCAGTTCGCGAGAAATGGCGTAGGTAATCATGTGCGAGGTTGCTGTCACCGAGGCCGCGCGCGGTGCGCCAAGCACCAAGCCGCGTTCGCCGACCACGTCGTCAGCTCCAACTACCCCACGGACTGTTCCCCCCATGAGGACATTGGCTTCTCCGGTCGCGATGACGTAGCAATCGGGTGCCTCTGCCCCCTCAACGCACAGCTGTTCACCCGGATCGAACGAGATGGTGTACGCGGTCGCTGCAAGCGTGGCGAGCTCGTCGTTGGTACACGGACGAAAGAAGGGCACGCGTTGCAACACAGCAATCCGGGCGCGTCGCTCGACGTCGTCGAGTTCGGGCGGCTGCTCATCAAGTTGAAGCCGATACGCCGCGCGCCACTGTGCGTCATCGCCTGCCGGACGCGCTGTCAACGGCGCGTGCGAACTGGGCATCGCGGGCATCTTCAAGCGCACCGAGCTTGGAGCGCGCAACGTGAGTCGGTCGCGGTGCGGCGAGACTTCTCCGTCGATCTCAAAGGTGGAGAAACGTTGGGCCAGCTTGCGAAACACCACCTCGGTCTCCATACGGGCGAGGGGTGCACCAAGGCAGAAATGCGCGCCACCACCGAAGGTGAGTGGCTGAATTTGGGTGCGGGTGAAATCGATTTGATCAGGATTGTCATATCGCGCCGGATCGCGATTGGCCGCGCCGAGCATGATGAACACTCCCCTGCCAGCCGGCACGGTGACGCCGCCAAACTTGAGATCGACGGTCGCAAATCTGTTCGCAAGTTGGATAGTGCCATCATGGCGCAGCAGTTCATCGGCCACATTCGTCGACAACTCCGGCTGAGCGCGTAATACATCCATCTGTTCGGGTTGCGACAACAGCGACAGCACGCCGTTGCCAATGAGATTGGTGGTGGTCTCGAAGCCGGCAAGGAACAGCAGCGACGACAACGTGTTCAGTTCCTCGTTCGTGAGGTGATCGGCCTCGCCGTCAGCTTGCGCCTCGCGGGCATCGAGCACGATCAGACGACTCAGCAGATCGTCTTGTGGTTCGATTCGCCGGCGTTCGATGAGAGCATCGAAGTACGCGTTGCACCTGAGCACAGCCGCGTCGGCGGCTTCGAGCATGGCTGGGGTTGCAGCGACTTCGAACACTCCCGTGAGCGCCTGGGTCAACTCGCGAAACTGTGGACGGTCCTCGGGCGGCACGCCCAGCACTGTGCCAATGACCGAGATGGGAAGCACGAACGCGAACTCGTCCATCAACTCGCCAACGTCGCCCTGCACGAGCGAATCAAGGAGATCGTCGACGAGCCGTTCTACCTGTGGTCGCAGCGATTCGACGATGCGCGGCGTGAACTCGCGCACCACGAGACGGCGCAGACGGGTGTGCTCGGGGCTGTCGAGGTTCAGCAGCAAGCGGCTCGCCCACTGCAGAATTGGACGACTACGCCAGCCAGGGGCGCGCACATCAAGCGATTCGGTGAAGTGCTTCTGCAGCCGCGGGTCGCGTAACGCACCTTTGCAATCTTCGTATCGCGTGAGGATCCATGTCTGCAGCGTCTCGCTGAAGAACACGGGCTCGAGCTCACGCAGTTGGTGATACAGCGGATACGGATTGGCCCTGCCCTCTGGTGTGAGGAACAACTCACGGACAACCGCCTCAGCGGCCTCATTGCGGGCAACGGTGTCCATCGGTGGCACCTACTTTCCACCCCGCCCCCAGCGAGATGCCGACGAAGGTAACACGAATCGATCCTGGGGTCTGACGGGCGTACACCTGCACGGGGCGGGCCTTTGTCAGCGAACCTTCATGTTCCCCACGATGCGCGTCGAAATCAATGCGTCGATCACACATTGATCACACTTTCACCACGGCGACCTCATTGATCGAGACGACGGTGAGCGCATCAGATCGGGCACCAGCCCGAACACCACCCCCAAAGGAAGCAAGATGAACACCAAGCACACCATCACTGCAATCAGCGTCGGTCTCGTCGGCATACTCGCGTTCGCGGGCACGGCGTCGGCGACGCGACCCACCGGCGACCTCTCTGCCGCAAAGGCAAAGTGCGATGCCGCAGTTGCACAACGCACCACAGAGATCGACAAGCTCACGACCCGAGCGAACAGCGCGAAGAACCTGACCGCCGATCATCACGCCACCATCAACAGCTTCCTCTCGACGAGCCGATCGGGTCTTGTCGATCTGCAGGCAAAGATCGACGCCGACACCGATGCCGCAACATTGAAGACCGATTGCCAGAACGTGGCGTCTGTGTTCCGAGTGTTCGCACTGCGTTCGCCACAAGTGCACCTCGCGATCGTGGGTGACCGCGAAGCTGCGGTACTCGCGTACGGCAACGGGCTTGTCACAAAGCTTGACGTCGCGATTCAGAAGGCGGCCGCCAATGGCAAGGACGTCACGGATGCCACGATGAAGCTCGTGGATCTCAATGCCAAGCTTGCAGATGCAACTTCTTTGCTCAGCGGTGTTGTCGACACAGAATTGGCGCTCACGCCTGATCAGTGGAATGCCGACCACAACGTGCTCAGCACAACGACCACCGCGCTGCGAACTGCTCAGCAAGACCTCCTCGCCGCCCTCGCCGACGGCCAGGCCATCGTCGCTGATCTGAAGGCATGATCACCATGAACCACACTGCTACTCATCGGTCCAAAGTCGTACGGGTCACGCTGGGGGTTGCCGCAAGCATCGGCTTTGCCACGCTCACGGCGTGCGGCAGCACAGCGAAGTCCTCCCAGGAGGTCGACACCGTTGCACCAGCGATCAGCGTCGTATCCGACACG
>JANLPV010000026.1:0-9819 GCA_031367435.1 Actinomycetes bacterium
GTGCCACGAAGCGTTGTTCACACTCGGCGAGCGTCCGGAAGATCGGTACGACGTCGCGCGTACTTGGCTACGGGACAACAGGTACGACAGCACGGTTCACTATGTGGCGTCGATGGCACAGTTGGTGCTCGACGAAACGGGACTTCTGCCGCACGCGAATGCCGGCGCACTCTTCGCCAACGAGCTGAGCATGCTCCGCCCGGTTTCGCCGAGCCAGGGCATGATGATCGAGACGTTGCGAGACGACCTCGCGTGTCATCGCAACGCGCCAGACAAAGCGCCAACGCGCAGACTGGCCACACTCGAGGCTGCGGGCGAACTGCACATTCCATTTACGACAGGGATCCTCGTTGGCATCGGCGAAGAGCGAATCGATCGCATCGCGGCGCTACAGGCGATTGCGGCGTCGCACGCTCGCCACGGTCACGTGCAAGAGGTGATCGTGCAGAACTTCCTGCCCAAGCTGCGCACTGGCATGCAGCACGCCGCGGCGTGCCCCGAGGATGAGTTCTTGTGGAGCATCGCGGTGGCGCGGCTCATCTTGCCGCCCGACATTCATCTGCAGGCACCACCGAATCTGAGCGACGACTTTGGCGTGTTGCTCGACGCCGGCATCGACGACTGGGGCGGCGTCTCGCCAGTAACGGCCGATCACGTCAACCCTGAACGACCATGGCCCGCACTCGATCGCCTTCGCGAGGTGACACAAGCGCGAGGGTTCGCGTTGGCGCCGCGCCTCACGATCTATCCAGAGTTCGCAATCCAGCCGCAAGTGAGGCTGGATCCAGCGCTGCACTTCGCGGTCATGGATCGCAGCGATGCCGAGTGTCTGAGCCGCGACGACCCGGGCGCGGTGTGGCCTGAGAAAGTGACCGCCGCTGACGTCGTACTTGACGGCGCCGAGGTGGTGCTCATCGGTCATCGCAGTTCGCAGTGGTACAGCGGCGCAAACGTTGAGCCAATGACGTTGATCCCCGTGGACAATGCAGCCGTCGCGTACACGAAGCCCGGCTCGCCGATCGACGAGATTCTCGACGGAGTTCGCATGGGCCACGAGGTTGGGTTCGACGAGATCGTCGCGCTGTTCCGGGCACGAGGCCGCGAAGTGAACGCGATCGCCGAACTGGCCAATGACCTCCGCATCGAGGCAGTTGGCGAGGCTGTGACGTGGGTGCATAACCGCAACATCAACTACACGAACGTCTGCACGTTCAAGTGCAAGTTTTGTGGATTCTCGAAAGGCAAGCTCAGCCTCAACCTGCGTGGCACGCCGTATCTCCTCACACTCGACGACATCGCCGACCGTGCCCGCGAGGCGTGGAATCTTGGTGCCACAGAGGTCACGTTGCAGGGTGGCATCCACCCCGACTTCGACGGCGACTACTACATCGACGTGACTCGCGCTGTGAAGGACGCTGTGCCCGACATGCACGTGCATGGGTTCACCGCGCTCGAGGTCACCGAGGGAGCGCGTCGCCTCGGCGAGAACCTCGAAACGTATCTGCACCGACTCAAAGATGCTGGCCTTGCATCGCTGCCCGGAACAGCGGCAGAGATTCTCGATGACGACATCCGCGCCATTCTGTGCCCGGACAAGATCAACACAGAGCAATGGCTCGAGTGTCATCGAGTCGCGCACAGCATCGGCCTTGGTTCGAATGTGACGATCATGTTTGGGTCAGTCGAACATCCGCAGAGTTGGGCCACGCACATGCTCGTCACCCGCGACCTGCAAAAGCAGACCGGCGGATTTACCGAGTTCGTCGGCCTTCCATTCGTGCACATGGCATCGCCGATCTACTTGCAACGAAAGAGCCGACGCGGCCCCACGTTTCGCGAGACGTTGTTGATGCATGCCATCGCCCGCATTGCCTACAACGGATACATCCCCAATGTTCAGGTGAGTTGGGTGAAGATCGGGCTGAGCGGCGCGATGCAGATGCTGCGCGCCGGGTGTAACGACATGGGCGGCACATTGATGAACGAGAACATCTCACGTGCCGCTGGTGCGGCGCATGGACAGGAGATGACTCCACAACGATTCACACAGCTGGCCGAAGGTTTGGGCCGCAGGGCCGAGCAACGAACCACAAGCTACGGCCGTGTCGCCGAGCAAGTGATCGCCACGGCGTAACGAACGTAGTGAGGAGAACTAGCGGCGCAGGCCGAGCTTGGCGATGATGTCGCGGTAGCGCTGCACGTCGCGGTTCTTCACGTAGTCGAGCATGCTGCGCCGGCGACCGACGAGCATCAGCAGACCACGACGACTGTGGTGGTCTTTCTTGTGCATCTTCAGATGATCGGTGAGGTGATTGATGCGCGCCGTCAGCAACGCGATCTGTACCTCGGGTGAACCGGTGTCGGTGTCATGACGCTTGTGCTCGCCGATGACTTCTTGCTTTTCCATGACATGCCTTCCAAAAGGAGGTCGCCCCGAGCCAACGGTTCGGTGGCATCACGTGAGCGCCCTCAACAAAGAGAGCCCTGACGGACCCTGCAAGGCTAGGGCTCTGGTGCGCCGCAGCCAACCTCCGCGCCGCTACCGTCGTAGTTCGTGAGTGACGCCGACGCCGCCATCCGCCTCATTGGCGTGAGCAAACGGTTCGATTCCGTCGACGCGCTCGGCGATATCTCGCTCACCGTACATCCCGGCGAGTTCTTCACTTTGCTCGGCCCATCGGGGAGCGGCAAGACCACGTTGCTACGCATCATCGCCGGCCTCGAGTTGCCCACCACCGGCGAGGTCATTGTTGAGCGGGGCACCGCAGCGCAGGCCCGCCGCGCCAAGTTGCTCGCATGGGTGCCCCAGTCTCCGGGTCTGTTGCCGTGGCGCACCGTGGCGGCAAACGTGCAGTTGCTCACGCAAGTGAATCGCTCGGCGAATCGGCCCGATCCAGTCGACACTGCCGCCCTGCTCCAGCGCGTCGGTCTCGCGGGCTTCGAGAAGGCTCTCCCCCATCAGTTGTCCGGCGGCATGCAGCAGCGCGTCGCGCTCGTTCGAGCATTCGCTTTGGGTGCACCAATTCTGTTGATGGACGAACCGTTCGCCGCGCTCGACGAAATCACACGTTTCGAGATGCGTCATCTACTCGTCGACCTTTGGCAGAGCTCGGGTGCAGCCGTGGTGTTCGTCACGCATTCGCTCGACGAAGCCGCGTATCTCAGTGACCGAGTCGCGGTGCTCACGTCGCGCCCGGGTCGCATCAGTTCGGTGCACGACATCACCTCGCCGCGCCCACGAGTGCCCGCGCTCGAGGACACACCCGAGTTCTTCGCTGCGGTCACGTCACTGCGCGACTCGCTTCGTGTCGCGATGGCTCCGGGGCAACCATGATTCCGGGGCAACCATGATTCCGGCGCACCCATGAAGGCGCGATCCGTACTTGCTCCCGTGATTGGTGTTGCGGTTTTCTTCGGTTTGTGGGAGGTGCTTGTTCGCGTCGGGCACGTGCCCAAATACGCGCTTCGTCCTCCGTCGCAGATTCTGCGTTACCTCTTCAACGACAGCACCGGATTCCCGAAGGCGACCTTGCAGACGGGCACCGACGCGCTCGAGGCGTTGCTGATCGCACTCGCGATCGGTTTGGCCTTTGGGTCGTTGATGGCCGCCTCTAGGTGGTTTGAAGAAGCAGCGCAACCGGTGCTCATCTTGATCCAGGTCACGCCGTGGGTGGCGTACAGCGCGTCCGTCGTGTTGTGGATTGGCGGCGGCAGCAAGCCCGTGCTGTTCGTGGCGACATTGGTCTGCGTGCCCATATTCGCGTTCGCTTCGATGACGGGGCTTCGATCCGCCGATCCGGCATCGGTAGAACTGCTTCGCGCGGTCAACGCTTCTCCATGGGAAACCATGTGGAGGCTCCGCCTCCCGAATGCGCTGCCATATCTGTTCACCGCCGCACGCTTTGCCGTTGGTCTCTCGTTGGCCGCGGTCTACTTCACCGAAGGCGGTGCATTGACGAACCGCGGCCTCGGTGCCATCGGCGCCAAGGCGAACGCGGCAACGGCCGCGCTGCCGTTGTGGTCCACTGTGTTGTGCTCGGCATTGCTCGGCGCGATCGCGCTCACCACCATCGGCGTGCTCGAGCGGGTGCTGCTGCATTGGCACGCATCACAACGACGCGCAGCACGCTGACACGAGTAGCGATTCGCTACGGTTCATCCCATGACTGGTCTGCCCGAACTCCGCGCGCACATCGATGAACTCGACCGCCAACTCGTGCAGGTTCTCGCCGATCGACTCGCGGTGTGCAAGGTAGTCGCGAGTGTGAAAGAGGGCTCCGACACTCCGGTGATTCAGCCCGCGCGCGTGCGCGATGTCATCACGAGCCGCCGCCAGTGGGCCATCGATGCCGCGGTCGACCCCGATTTTGCCGAGCAAGTGTTCCGTGTGCTGCTCGCCGAGACGCACCGCATTGAAGTGGCCGGTGCACGCCCCGACGCGGCACCGGACAAGGCTGCTGCGCCGGAAAGCACGCGATCCGCGCTCGATACCGTGGCAACCCGTATTGATCACGTGGTCATTGCTGTCGACGACCTCGATGCCGCCGAAGCCACATTTACCGAACGGCTCGGCTTTCACCGCGTCACCCCCGTCGACGGCGATACTCCCGGTATTCGTGTCGTGGCCGCGGGCGGCGTGACGATGGTGCTGGTCGGTCCGCATGCGAGCCCGGCCGTCGCGACCTACCTCAGCCGTCACGGCAGCGGCATTCAGCATCTCGCCATCGACGTGCTGAACGCCGGATACGCCCGCGCCGCTTTGGCCGCCGTAGATGCACCGTTGCTCACCGATATCGTCGTGGACACCAACGGACACGAGCAATTCTTCACATTGCGCGACCCGAGTATTGGTGTGCAGCTCGGATTTATCTCCCGAACAGGTCATCGAGTGGGCATGGGAGCCGCCAATGTTCTGGCGCTCTTCGAAGCGCTTGCCGAGCGAGAGTGACTGGCATCTCGTAACCCCAATACCACGGTAGAAAACTTCGCCCGATACATTTGGCCTTCATGTTTTCACATCGCCTCGCGGCCATCACGCTCGCCTGTTCGATTCTCGCTGTCTCGTGCAGCAGTTCGAGCTCCACCCCCAACTCGGCCAGCGAGACACAGCCGACCGGAACGGCAATCGACAGCAACCACGTACAAGACGGCAAGGCCTTTCCGGCTGCTCGTTGCGAGGCAAACAAGGCCGCTGGCACAATCACCTACCTGTCGAGTTTCGACTTCGCTGCAGCGGCGAGCATCGTCGACGTGCTTGTCGCGAAGCAGAAGGGCTACTTCGATGCCCTGTGCCTCACCGTCGACATCAAGGCCAGCTTCTCAACCGCCAACTACCCGTTGATCGCAGGCAACAAGGCCCAGTTCAGCAGCGGCGGATCGTTCAGCGAGGTCGCAACATTCGCAGCCGAGAACGCTGACGCCGACGTAGTCGCACTTGCCGTAGAGGGCAAGACGGCAATCGATGCACTCATCGTGAAAGACGCCAAGGCCACCACGCTGGCCGACCTGAAGGGCACCACTATCGGCGTCAAGGGCAAGATCACTCCGAGCGTGCAGGCAATGCTTGCCAAGGCCGGGCTCATCGAAGGCAAGGACTACCAAACGGTGCCCGTCGATGGGTTTGATCCGCTCGTACACATCGCCATTCCAACCATCGTCGGCTTTCCGGGATACAAGAGCAACGAGGTCGGCATCCTCGACCGTGCCAACATCAAGTACACCCTGTTCGATCCGTCCGCCGATGGCATTCCGGGCAGCTTCGGCGTGTTGTATTCCAACCGATCCTTCATGACGGCTCACCCCACGGCTGCTGAAGACTTCATGCGTGCCTCAATGCTCGGCCTCGCCGATGCCATTGCCGATCCGGCCGCAGCCTCCAAGATCGCACTCGCAATGATCGACGGCAACGGTAACCCCAACTTCTTGTCGCCCGAAGGCGAGACCTTCCGCTGGCAGACCGAATCAAAGATCGTGACCGATACGACGCCGTCGGGCAAGCCGGTTGGGTTGCCCGATGCCGCGGCTCTGCAGGCCGAGGTCGACGCGTATGCGGCAATCGGATTGTTTGGTGGTAAGGCACCCGACATTTCAAAGCGTTTCGACACCGCCATCCTGACGGCCATTTATGACCCGACCGGCAAGGTGATCTGGCCCTCAAAGTAGTGCCAGCGGGCGGTCGCCGCGGCGGTTGTCGGTAGCGGTCGGGCCGATCTCGGCGGTGCAGAAAGGGACGTTGTACCCTTCCGCCAGGTTACCTACGCGACTATGGTCGCAAACCAAGGGGGTGGGTCCAATGACCACATCGACTTCGGCAACGACGACTCCCCAGAAGAACGCTCGCGCGCGCAGCACCGATCCGGCGTCGCATATCCCGCGCGGCAACCGCATCGTGTTGCATAGGCGAGGCACAACGTTTGTCCGCACGATCAAGGGTCCGCCCGGTGCGCCCACCGTCGTGCTGTTGCATGGGTGGGCAGCCACTGGCGCGCTCAACTGGTTTCAGGCCTTCGAACCACTGAGCGAGCACTTTCGCGTCATCGCCCCCGACCTGAGGGGTCACGGCCGAGGTATCCGCTCGAACCGTAGGTTCCGTCTCGCCGATTGCGCGACCGACGTAGCTGAGACGCTCCTCTCGCTTGACGCCAGCCCCGCTATCGCCGTTGGATATTCACTCGGCGGACCCGTGGCGCAACTGATGTGGCGTGACCATCGCGAGTCTGTGAGTGGCATGGTCTTGTGCGCGACGGGTGCCGATTTCTTCCCGGGCAACCGCGAGCGATACGTGTTCGCCGCGCTCTCACAGATTCTTGCTGGCACGACACGTCTCGGTTCGTTGGCCAGCTTCGTGCCGGCCACCATCGCGCGTCGACTCCTCAACCTGAAGCCCAACGAGCGCGATCCCGTGCTGGTCGATTGGGCACGGCGCGAGATGAGTAAGCACAACATGCGCATGCTGCTCGAAGCCGGTCAGTCACTTGCCACCTACAGCTCACGCGATTGGTTGCATCAAGTCGATGTGCCTACGTCGGTGATGGTCACCACTCAGGACGCCGCGATCGAACCAACGGCTCAGTTTCGGATGGCCTCAGCAATCCCTTACTCGCACATCAACCTCATGGCCGACGGACACGTGGCCTGCATGAATCCAGAGTTCGGACGCAAGGTCACCGACTCGTGTCTCGATGTGCAACGCCGAGTGGAAGCACGCGCCCAAGGCAAGTGGCCAACGATCACACCGGTGCAAGCCCCCTGAGGCGTCGATCGCGCTGACTGCGCTCGACCGCGCTGACCGCAATGTCACGCTCGGGTCAACGCCTGCTCAAGCTCTTGCAGCGCGGTCTCAAGTCCAGACGCGATGCATTGCGGATCGGACACAAGGTCGGGACACGAGACGACGCTCACGTCAAGCTGGTGATTGTGGCTGAAGGCGGTGATGTTCAGGCCCATGCCCAGCAGCAGTGGACCGATGGGCAGCATCTGCTCAACTTCCGCGCCGGCGATGTAGAGCTGCAGCGGAGGTCCGGGCACGTTCGAGATCACGAGGTTCACCGCAGCGGGTGCACGGTCGAGATGCATCGATGTGTACAGACGTGCAGCGAGGCCGATGAGACCGGGGGGTGCCGTTTCGGTGATACCCATGTGATGATGCTCGCCAAGCGTGTGATGCATCTTCTTTCCTTTGGTGGCGCTTGCCGCGACCGCACGCAACCGCTTCACCGGATCGTCGATGTTGGTCGCAAGCTCGACGAACATCGATCCAACTTTGCTGCCCACGCTGTCTTGATCGTCGGGCTTGCGTAGCGACACGGGGCATTGCACCACGAGCGAGTGATCGGGCAGGTCGTTGCAGTCGGTGAGGTACGTGCGTAACGATGCGGCGCACAGGCCAAGCACCAGATCGTTCATCGTGATACCAAATGCCCGACGCACCACCTTCACGCGTTCGATATCGAGCGACACCATGCCAATCTTTCGTCGCGGCGTGAACTCCCCCGTGAGATGTGTGTTCGGCGCGGTGTACGGCATTGCTGGCGGTGACGACGAGAGCAAGCTCTTCGACGCGGCCAGCCCCTGCCTGACCGACTGCAGACCAAAGCGCGCCAGTCGCAACGGCGTCTGCACAGCGGTATTCAGCAGACCCCATCCGAACAACTCGGCACCCGACGGTCGCACGTCGTTGAGCAGGTGACGCCCATCGGTGGGCGCTTCGCGAGGTTCTTGGGTGATATCCATGAGCACCTCGCTGAGCCCAGCGCCCGACACACCGTCGATCAACGCGTGATGGACCTTCGTGAGGACCGCGACACGGCCCCGTGCCAGACCGCTGATCACGTAGATCTCCCACAGCGGATGGTTGCGGTCGAGCTTTCGCGCGATCAACTCGCCAACGAAATCGGAGAGCGCATTTTCGTCACCGGGTGCCGGCAGGCTTACGCTCTTGATGTGGAAGTCAGCGTCGATCGGTGGTCCCTCGATCCAGCCAGGCAGGTCGACGCCAAGCGGTACTTCCACCAGTCGCCACCGGAACTGCGGCAGGTGCGGCAAACGCTCCAATGTGAGTTCGCGAACGCGATCGAAACTGAATCGTCCACCGCTCGTTTCGGGGTCGACAATCACCAGCGACGCAACGTGCATATGCCAAGCCGGCGTCTCGCCGTACAAAAAGGCCGCGTCCTGACTCGACATCCTTTGCATGCGCTCACTCCAAGAATCCGGCCGACGACTCGGCCTGTGCATTGGCTAGCAACTTACGCCGACCCTCGTTTCTTGGGCAGGGTCTTTTGGCCCTAGTTCTGTTGATTCTTGGGACGCTCGCGGCGCTGTTCACGCTGATCGGCATGACATGTCCCCGACGCCCGTACTTCCTCGTTCCCGTGACGTTCTTCATCGGTTGGCTCGCTGGTGACCTCGCAATGTTTCACTTGATTGGCCAGATCGCCGCGACGGGCGTACTGGTGATGTTGGGTGCGACCAAGCACGCGGGTGGCCGTATCGGCCTAGGTCTGATGCTCGCATCATGGTGCGGACTGGTCCTGCTTTTGCTTCGTCACCGGGCCGCCGCCCGTCCACTCGACGACGCACTCGCCGCGACGGTGTCGGCCGGACAGCCGTCAGTTGCCGATGAGCCCATTGGGATGCGCGAACTGTTGCGTCCATTTGTGCCGAGCGCGGCCGGCGTGCGGATAGTACGCAACATCGCCTATGGCGAACACAAACGCAATCGCCTCGATGTCTTTGCGCCAGCCGATGGGCGCGCCGGATGTCCGGTACTCCTACAGATTCACGGCGGCGCGTGGGTGATGGGCGACAAGAAGCAGCAGGGTCAACCCTTGATGCGCCATCTCGTGAGACGCGGGTGGGTCTGTGTCGCGATCAACTACCAGCTCAGTCCGAAAGCCACGTTCCCGCAACATCTCATCGACGCCAAGCGCGCCCTCGCCTGGATTCGCGAGCACATCGACGAATACGGCGGCGATGCCTCGTTCGTTGCGGTCACCGGTGGTTCCGCTGGCGGCCACCTCGCCGCGCTGATGGGACTTACTGCGAACGACGTCACGCTGCAACCCGGCTTCGAGACGGTCGATACCCATGTCGATGCGTGCGTACCGATTTACGGGGTGTTCGATTTCCTTGACCGCGATGGGCTGCACAAGGGTCTGATGGAGCCGATGTTGGCCAAGGTCGTGATGAAAAGTCGACCCGCCCAAGCGGCCGAGGCGTGGCACGCGGCATCCCCACTTTCTCAGGTTCGAGTCGACGCGCCGCCGTTCTTCATCGTGCAAGGCGCGCGCGACACCCTGGCGTGGAGGGAAGACGCGC
>JANLPV010000030.1:0-11058 GCA_031367435.1 Actinomycetes bacterium
GCCGCCGGCGAGCCGTCGCGCTACCAGAAGTAAACCGATGATCGTCTTTGCATCACGAATCTCGCCGCGATCCACCATCGCCAATGCTTCGCCGAGCGGAATGTGCACGACCTCAAGATGTTGCTCCTCAGGGCCATGTGGCTGTGATGGCACCACGGTCAGTTCCGTCGCGACGAAAAGATGCAACACGGCGTCGGTCATCCCGGCAGACGGATAGAACTGCGTCAGCGGCTCGAGTCTGCCCGCGCAGAGCCCGACCTCTTCGATCAACTCGCGAGCGGCAGTCGTTTCCGTCGGCTCGTCGGCAACGTCGCGCATGCCCGCGGGGATTTCGAGAACGAACGTGTCGTACGGAGCTCGATACTGACGAACGAACACCACCGACGCGTTTCCCTCTGCATCAAAGATGAGCGGAACAGCAGCAACGGCCCCAGGTGAGCGCACGATGTCGCGTTCAAACAGGCTGCCGTCGGGTGCCTCAAACGAACCCACCGCGACATGCCAGATGTAGCCCTGGTGAACCAAGGCATCACCCAGGTGACGAAATCCGCTCACGCGACGATCTGTGACTCCACGGGGACCCCGAACAGCGATGGCTCAGCGTCGGCGATCGTGCGGTGCGCACGACGCGCCAAAGCGGCGGCGACCAACTCGCGAAACAACGGGTGCGCCCTATCGGGGCGGCTCTTGAATTCAGGGTGCGCCTGGGTGCCAACCCAGAACGGGTGATCGACCAATTCGATGAACTCGACCAAGCGCTTGTCGGGTGATGTCCCGCTGCACATGAAACCCGCCGCCTCGAAGCGGTTGCGATAGTTGGAATTGAACTCGTAACGGTGGCGGTGACGTTCGCTCACGACAGGTTCTCCGTATGCGGCATGCACCTTGGACCCGGGAGTCAGCACGGCATAGTAGGCACCGAGGCGCATCGTGCCGCCCTTGTCGCTGATGTCGCGTTGGGCCACCATGAGGTCGATGACAGGATAATGCGTTGTGGTATCGAACTCTGTGGAGTTTGCGTCCACCATGCCGAGCACGTGACGGGCGAATTCGATCGTCATCACCTGCATGCCAAGACACAACCCCAGGCACGGCAGCAGTTGCTCGCGCGAGTACTCCGCGGCAGCGATCTTGCCCTCGATACCTCGCGTGCCGAAACCCCCCGGGATGACCATGCCATCGAGATCGGCAAGGCGGCCCGCGGCGAGCAGGCCTTCAACTTCTTCGGCCTGAATCCAGTCGATTTCCACCTTTGCGCCATGTTGAAAGCCGGCGTGACGCAGACTTTCGGCGACCGAGAGGTATGCGTCCTGGAGGTCGACGTACTTGCCAATCAAACCAATCTTCACCGGCGTCTGTGCTGCTTCGACGTTGGCAACGACCTTCTCCCATGGTGACAGATCGAGCGGCGCATCAATACGCAACACCTCACACACAACCTCATCTAGTCCCTCCTCGTGAAGGATGAGCGGCAACTCATAGATGTTGCGGGCGTCGGCAGCGTTCACAACAGCGCGCTCATCGACGTCGCACAGGTTGCTGATTTTGCGCTTGAGGTTCGGGCTCAACGGCTCTTCGCTGCGACACACGATCACGTCGGGCTGAATACCTCGGCTCCTCAACTCAGTCACGCTGTGCTGCGTCGGCTTCGTCTTTTGTTCGCCACTCGGGCCGATGTACGGCACGAGCGTCACGTGCACGTAACACACGTTGTCGCGCCCGACCTCTTTGCGGAACTGACGAATTGCCTCGAGGAACGGAAGAATCTCGATGTCGCCAACGGTGCCGCCGACCTCTGTGATGACGACATCGACGTCGTCGGTTGCGAGCCGCTTGATACGACGCTTGATTTCGTCGGTGATGTGCGGGATGACCTGCACGGTCTTGCCCAAATAGTCACCACGCCGCTCGGCAGCGAGCACCGCTTGATAGATGCTGCCGGTGGTCGCGTTGCTGTTGCGGCTGAGTGTCTCGTCGATAAAGCGCTCGTAATGACCGAGGTCGAGGTCGGTTTCGCCTCCATCGTCGGTCACGAAAACTTCCCCATGCTCGAATGGGTTCATCGTGCCAGGATCGATGTTGATGTACGGATCGAGCTTTTGCATGGTCACCCGCAGGCCGCGCATTTTCAGCAGGCGACCGAGCGATGAACCAGTGAGGCCCTTGCCCAGGGAGCTGGCAACTCCACCAGTCACGAAAATATGCTTGGGCATGAGAACGGCCTCCCGTCAACGACAACTATGACGGAAGATCAGCGTAACGCGACTCGGTCCCCATCTACCTCATCACGCGCACGCCTTGACCTGCATCTTCGCGAATCAACCGTGGAGCCGCCGCTGCGCGAGCAGTTCGACCGCGTGGTCACGGGCCGAACGACTCTCTGACATACCCGACATCATTCGCGCGATCTCATCGACGCGCTGCTCGCCATTGACGATGGATGCAGCCGCGAACGTGTTCCCGTCGACGATTGATTTGGTCACCACGATCTGAGCCGACGCGCACGCCGCGACTTGCGGCAGATGGGTCACGACCAGCACCTGGTGTCGCCCACCAAGGTTGGCAAGCGCGCGACCGACTGCGACGGCAGCGGCGCCACCGACGCCTGCATCGACCTCGTCGAACACGAGCGTGCTCGGATCCTCGGTGAGCACGAGCCGCAACGCGAGCATCGCCCGTGCAAGCTCTCCTCCACTCGCGACTCGCGTCAATGGCAGCAGCGGCGAGCCAGGATTCGCCGCCAGCAAGAAGGTGATGTCATCGCCCGGATCGTCACCAACCTGAACATCGATTTCAGCGTGGGGCATCGCCAACTCCCGCAGGTTGTCTCGAACCGCTGCTGCCAACCGAGGGGCAGCGTTGCGTCGAGCGTTACCCACAGCGGCCGCCGCTTCGGCCTCTTCGCTTAGCGCCAACGCTCGTTCGTGTTCGAGGGCGGCGGCCCTGGTCTCGTAACTCTCGAGTTCTTCCAATCGCTGCGAGATGTCGGAATGAAAGTCGATGACCTCGGCCAAGGTGTCCCCATACTTGCGCCGAAGATCGCGTAACAGGTGTCGACGCTCGCGAATCTCAACGAGTCGTTGCGGATCCTCATCGATGCCATCTGCTGTTGCACGCAGCTCGGCGGCTGCATCACCGAGCTCTGCGGCCGCCCCGCGGAGCCGCTCATTCACTGTCTGAAACGGTGAGTGATGACTGAGTGCCGCAATCGCGGCTCCGAGTCGATCGAGTACACCATCGTCGTCTGAAATGATGCCGAGGGTGACCTCAGCGGTCTCACGATGGGCCACTGCGTCGGCTAACACATCTTCGAGCTCGTCGAGTTCAAGTTCTTCGTCGACGGTGTTCAACTCCGCCGCGGCAATTTCGCCGACTTGGAATCGCAAGAGGTCTACCTCGCGCATACGAGCGCGAGTATCGCCGCCCAGCGATGCGAGCGCAGCGTCGATCTCGGTGAGGCGGGCCCTGGCCTGGCGCAATTGCGAAACATCGACGGCACCGAAACGATCAAGCGCAGCTCGTTGTGTCGGCCCACCAAGCAGGCTCTGGTGAGCGTGCTGGCCGTGCAGGTCGACAAGGCGAGCACCCACCTCGCTGAGCGTGGTGACCGTCGCAAGTCGGCCGTTCACATATGCGCGCGACCTGCCATCGCGCGGAATGACGCGGGCGAGAACGAATTCGTCATCGTCGATGACGAACCGACCCTCGACGCGCGCCTCGGTCGCTCCAGGTCGCACCACCGACGCGTCGGCGCGACCCCCGACGAGGAGGTTGATCGCCTCGACCAACATCGTTTTACCGGCACCTGTTTCGCCGGTGAGTGCCGTAAGACCGGCACCGAGCACAAGATCGAGAGTGGAGATCACTCCAAGATCTTCGATATGAAGTTCAGTGAGCATCAGCGATCAGACAATCCAAATTTCGCTTTGAGAATCTGGTGGAAGCGGCGCGGGCCGAACCGCACGAACCGCGCCGTTTCGTGTGCGGGCGAGCAGCGTACGGTATCGCCTTCGGACAATGTGGCAACCCGCTGACCATCAATCGACATTTCCACGGTGCGATAGCCGCTGACCTTGATACTCACGGGCTCATCCGGATCGAGCACAAGACTGCGGTCGAAGAGCATGTGCGGCGACACCGGGGTCAGCAATATCGCGCGATGCTGCGGAGACACAACCGGACCTCGAGCGGACAGCGAATAGGCGGTCGAGCCAGTTGGCGTCGCAACAATCAAACCATCGGCCGCATACGACGTGAACGGAGAACCGTCGATACTCACGTCGAGCCGGACCGTGTGGCCCGATCGGCCCTTCTCCAACACCACCTCGTTCAATGCGCGCCACACTTCGCCAGCTACACACTCTTCAGCAACACCGTCGCCAGTAACACCGTCGCCGTCGGTGACGCTATGGCGGATGAGCTCAACATGCAGCATCATCCGTTCTTCGATTCGCCAAGCGCCCGCTCCCGCATCGTTCCCAAACCAACGTTCGAGAGCGGCGAGCAGGCCCGGAGGTTCTACCTCGGTGAGATAGCCGAGCAGACCCACATTGACGCCGATAATCGGGACGGCGGCACCATCAAGCAGTTGGACCGTGCGCAGCATCGTGCCGTCGCCACCGAGGCTGAGCGCGAGTCCTGCCGATGCGGGGTCACGATCGCTACCGAGGTCTGCCACCCCCAATGCTTGAGCATCCTCGTGCGATAACCACATCTCGTGTCCACGGGCCTGTAACCAGTCGGCGGCAGCGAGCACGAGCGCGCAGGCCTCGCTCCTTTGTTGATGGGCAACAACGAACACAGATGTCACGGGTGCGATCCTTCCCCAGCAACGGTGGCGTACACAAGGAATTCGCGGTTTCCGTCGGCACCTGTCAGGGGCGACACCATCCAACCGCGAATCACGCAGCCACTTTCGACGAGCGATTGCGCGACCTCACCCTTGACGCGTTCGTGAATCGCGGGATCGACGATCACGCCCTTCACCTTCGATACCTCTTGGCGTCCGGCCTCGAACTGCGGCTTTACGAGGAGCACCATGAAGCCGTTCGGCTTGCACACGCCCACCAAGGCGGGGATAACACGCGTGAGCGAAATAAAGGAAAGATCAGCCACGACAGCGTCCACACATCCACCGATATCGGCCGCCTTCACATCGCGAACGTTGAAACGTTCGAGCACCACCACCCTGGAATCGCCGCGGATGCGTGGATGGAGTTGGCCGTGTCCAACATCGGCAGCCACGACGCCCGACGCGCCGCGTTGCAAGAGGCAATCGGTGAAGCCGCCGGTGGATGCTCCGCTGTCGAGCACACGCATGCCGACAACAGAAAGTCCAAACCCCTCAAGAGCACCATCTAACTTCTCGCCACCGCGCGACACGAACCGCGGCGGCGGTCCTTCTATGACGACGGCATCCGAGGGATCAACCTGGCGCGACGCCTTGTCGGCAATCGCGCCATTAACGAGCACCCGCTTCAGCTCGATCGCTTCCGCTGCTTGAGTGCGGCTCGCTACGAGGCCCCGACGAAGCAACTCTGCATCGAGGCGACGGCGCCTGCTCAAGAATCAGCTCTTTGACGCAGCCTTCTTCTCGGCTGCCTTCTTTGCAGGCGCAGCTTTCTTCGCGGCTGTCTTCTTTGCTGGCGCAGCTTTCTTTGCAGGTGCCTTGTTGACCGCTGCCTTCTTTGCAGGAGCAGCCTTCCTGACTGGAGCAGCCTTCTTGACCGGAGCAGCCTTCTTGACCGGCTTAGCAGTGGCGGGCTCGGCCTTCTTTGTGGTCACTCCGAGCCGAGCTGCCAACTCTTCGAGCCTGCTCTCTATGCCATCGACGCGAATGCCAAGGCGACTCATCTGCTTCGAAACCTCGCTCTGCACCAACGACATGATGTGCTCGCTCGTTTCCCTGCCACGCGCCACCAACGTCTGCACGGCCTCCTCGGCGTCCTTGCGGCGTATCTCGCCAGTCTTGACAAGATCCTTCACGAGCTTTTCGGCCTTGGCCTGAGAGTCCTCCGTAAAGGTCATTCCCGACTTGATGAGTTTGCGAACGGTGTTCTTATCCATGGCCGAAGCGTAGCTCTCTGGTGCGACCCGGTGGCCGCATCAGAGATCGCTTAGCGCAGCAGGGCATCGGCAATGGCAGCGAGGTTCGCACCGGTGAGGTCAGGAATGGGTACGACATCCGTGCCATGCGGCGTGACGCCAGACCACACGTGGGCATAGCGACAACCAAGTGTTCGAGCAAACAGTCCATCGGTCTCGGGTCGATCACCGACCATCACTGCCGAGCTCATATCGATCCCGCCGAGTTCACGACGCACAAGGTCGGCCATCGGGCCGTATGGTTTGCCCGCCACAATGGGGGTCATCCCAGACGCCACGGCGATGCCCGCCAGGATTGCCCCACCTCCCGGTATCAGACCATCGGGGGTTGGGTAGGTGGCATCGTCATTGGTAGCGAGTAAGCGGGCTCCCGCCCGTGCTGCGTCAGAAGCGACGCGCATCACCTCATAATTGAAGGTGCGATGAAAGCCCACCATCACGGCGTCGAAGGGCCCCGCGACGGCGCACACCGCCCCCCGACTGTTCAACGCCTCGACGATGCCGGGGCCACCGCACACCAACACGTGGTCGCCTGGCTGCACGAGGAGTGCTGCCGCCATTGCTGATGTCAGTACGTCGCCGTCGGCGGGTATCCCAATGTGCTCAAGCGCTTGTTGCTGATCGGCGACAACTGACGCCGAGTTGTTCGTAACAAACAGCACTCTGTGCCCAGCATCGCGCAGACGCGACACCGCCCGGGCCGAGCCCTCGATTGGTTGATGGGCAAGCCATATCACTCCATCGAGATCGCACAGAACTGGGAATGGTTGCGTCGCCATAGCTAGGAAGTCTCGCACTGAGATGGCAACCTGTAGGTGTGCCACGCTTCGAACCATTCTCAGCCCTTCGCTACTCTGCCCACGAATCACTCGATCTTGTTGCAGCACCGCCATACGACGTGATCTCCGATCGGGATGTCAAAGACCTGCTACGCCTCGATCCTCACAACATTGTTGCAATCGACGTACCCCGCGATGCAGATGGGGACCTCCGGTATCAGCTCGCCGCGGATCGGATGAATACCTGGATAGACGAAGGGGTGCTCGTCCTCGACGCGACGCCCAGCTTCACCCTTTACCGGATGCAGTTCATCGATGAGTCCGGCGCGTCGCGCGAAACTGTCGGCGTTCTTGGCGCGCTCGAGGTAGTCGACGAAGGCGCAGGCGGCGTGCTGCCCCACGAGCACACAACACCCAAGGCAAAGACCGATCGGCTCGACCTCACCCGCTCAACCAAGGCGAATTTGTCCCCCGTCTGGGGCCTTTCGCTCGCCGGAGAACTCACCCACTTGTTGTCGGCGCCGGCCGAGCCAGTCGGACAATGCGTTGATGAGAACGGTGTGGTCCACATCGTCGAGCGGGTCACCGAGCCCGACCGAGTGCGTGCGATCTCCAGCGCAGTGGCAGCAAGCTCGGTAGTGATCGCCGACGGTCATCACCGTTATGCAATCAGCCGCACCTACCGGGACGAACAACGGGCCAGCACTGGTCGCAACGATCTCGCGTCCGAACTGACGTTGGCGTACGTCGGCGAACTTGTCGAGGAACAACTGAGCGTTGCCGCCATACATCGACTGATCAGCGGCGTTCCCGATTTCGCACTGTTGCAGAGCTTTGCTCCGCTGTTCGAGATGACGCCGGCAGGCGTCGTCGGCCCCGGGCACGCACGTCAGGTGGTCGAGCGTGGCGCGATGTGCCTCGTGCATAGCGATGGTTACGGCACCTTCATGACACCTCGACCCGAGTGCTTCGAAGGCGTACGCAACCTCGACAGCGCCCGGCTCGAACACGCTCTGCGCCGGGTGCCCTCATTCGAACTGAGCTATCAGCACGGCGTCACCAACATTGTGGCTGCGGTGAGTGCCGGCCATGCCTCTGCGGGTGTGCTGCTTCGCCCGGTGAGCGTTGCTGAGATTCGTCGCACGGCCGATGAGGGCCTGCTCATGCCACCCAAGAGCACGTTCTTCACACCAAAGCTTCGTACTGGTCTGGTCATCCGGCCGCTTGCAGGCTGACGGCGACATCCGCCAAAGCCACACTCGACATGCGCAGCGCAGCGCACTCGCCAACCCGGTTGCATGGCCCGGTCGCATGTCCCGGTCGCATGGCCCGGTCGCATGGCCCGGTCGCATGTCCCAGTTGCATGGCCCAGTGCAGCGAGTTTCAGAGTGCCTAGGCCACCGTGACGCTTGCGTCGAGGTAGACATCCTGAATTGCGCCGAGCAGCTCGACACCTTCACCCATCGGCCGCTGAAATGCCTTGCGGCCCGATATCAAACCCTGGCCCCCGGCGCGCTTATTGATGACTGCTGTGCGAACTGCGGCAGCGAGATCGCCGGCGCCCTTGCTTTCGCCACCGCTGTTGATCAAGCCAATGCGGCCCATGTAACAGTTCGCTACCTGCCATCGGGTCAGATCGATCGGGTGATCGGTGGTCAACTTGTCGTACACCAATGGGCTCGTCTTGCCATAGCCCGCGAGTGCGTTGTAACCGCCGTTGTTTTCCGGCAACTTTTGTTTGATGATGTCAGCCTCGATGGTGACACCGATGTGATTGGCCTGTCCGGTGAGATCGGCCGATACGTGATAATCGACGCCATCCTTTTTGAAACCATTGTTTCGCAGATAGCACCACAGAACGGTGAACATGCCGAGATCGTGCGCCTGTTTGAACGCTTTGGCGACCTCTTGGATCTGTCGCGTCGACTGCTCGGACCCAAAGTAGATTGTGGCCCCGACACCGCTCGCGCCCAGATCGTACGCCTGCTGCACACTCCCAAACATGATCTGATCAAACGCGTTGGGGTAGGTCATCAATTCGTTGTGATTGATCTTGGCGATGAACGGAATGCGGTGCGCGTAGCGACGGCTCACTGAGCCAAGAACGCCGAAGGTGGTGGCCACTGCATTGCAGCCACCCTCGATCGCGAGCTCAACGATGTTGGCCGGATCCATGTAGATGGGGTTCGGCGCGAACGACGCTGCGGCGGAATGCTCAATGCCCTGGTCGACGGGCAGGATCGAGACATAGCCCGTTCCGCCGAGACGGCCGTGATTGTACAGAGAACCGAGATTGCGCAGGACCTGCGGAGACCGATCGGTCGGCACCATCATCCGATCGATGAAGTCGGGACCGGGAACATGAATCTGTTCTTTCGTGATCCCCGAACAAGTGTGGCTCAACAGTGACTCGGCATCATTGCCGAGTAGTGCTTGCAGGTCCACGGTACGGTCTCCTGATTGTAGTTAGCGGTGACCGCGGTGGCCACGCCCTATGGCGAGCGTAGTCCCTCGACAGTCTCGGCACCCATGGCGCTGGCGATCCACCTGCGCTGAGCCGTCATGGCTCGCTTGTCACGCAACCGACCGAGCAGCTCGACGACGACTTCAGTTCGACTCTGCGTACTTGCTCCGGAGCGAAAGAACCGGCGACGAACCGTGCCGACGAGGCACACATCGTCACCCCGCACCAACGCCACTTTGGCGGGCGGGTCGAACCATACGAGCGGCACAGAACTGGTTACGTTGTCGACTCGTGTAGTCAGCTCGATGTTCATCACGACAGATCCAGATGCCAGTTCTTTCACGGTCGGATCGCTCGACAGACGACCGCGCAATACAACTACGTTCATGATTTCCTCCACCCCGACCATCGCCAAGCACATGCGGCGTGACCGAATTTGTTGCTGTGGTTGTGGGGGAAGCCGACACAGCGAAGGCTACCGCGGGGGTGCGACACAGTGCCACAAAGGGAAGGGAAGGGAAGGGAAGGGAAGGGAGAGGAAGGGCGCGAGCAGCGCCGAAGCTGTTGCTAACGACGCCCGAGCATGGCCAGGCGATCGCTGACATCGGCGTAACGAGGGTCGACTGCAGCAACGCGCTTGAAGAAGTTGCGGGCCTTGACGACGTCACCAGAGCGGTCGTACAAGTCAGCGATGACATACCACTGCTTGAGGTGATAATCACGAACACGCTTGGGGGCATCGGCTACCCGTATGAGCAACTTCAAAGCGCCAGCGATATCTCCCTGATCAGCAAGTGCTCCAGCAGCGACGATACGACCCTCGGCCATTACCGCCGGTGCCGGCGAAGTCTCACGGATCTCGCGCCAGATGGCATCCACCTCGCCGTATCGGCGCAGAGCGCGGTAGCAATCGGCCAACACTGGGAGCTGCTCCGCAGCGGGATGCAGCGTGCGCGCCTGCTCCAGCTCAGCCGCAGCCTTGCGCCACTCTCCAAGACGGTAGAGGGCAATGCCTGCGACTTCGTGTCCGGCACCCACCGTGGGCAGATTCTTGAGCACGGATTGCACCATCCGCAGGGCATCTCCGTAACGCTCGCGCTCTAAGGCCTCGGTAGCAGCCGCAAGTCGCTCCATGTAGCGCGCCGATGTCCGCGCATCTGCCTCACGCTCCACCTCTTGCACCCACGCCGGCTCAAGACGCGTTGGGTCACCCAGTCGGCGCTCGCGAACCGGTGCAGGTTCATCAGAATCACCCTCGAACCTAGAACTGCGGCCTCTTGGCGTTGCTTCGCGTGCAATATCGCGCACAGAACCTTCGTCGTGCCACTGCTCAGGATGCCACTGCTCAACCTCAGTCCCTGCGTCCTGAACCGGAGCACCCACTTCGCTTGCATTACGTCTCGCCTTGACCTCGGCCGAGCGCTTCGCTGCAGCGGTCTGGGGACGACTCTCCCGCGTGTTGCGACCTGCTGTGCTGTCACGACCTGTGCTGTCACGACGACTCCCGGGATCTCGACGCCGCCCGTCGCCGTCCCCGGAACGCCCAGACCCGGAACGCCCAGATGACGCACCTTTGGAGGGTGAGGTGTCGTTACGTCCCGTGCCATAGCGAGCGGGAGCATTCTCACCCGATTCTCTGCCGGCACCATCGCGACCAGCACCGCGTGCGCCGCCTCGTGCCGGATCAGAACCACGCGAAGGCGCGCCGTG
>JANLPV010000063.1:0-2330 GCA_031367435.1 Actinomycetes bacterium
GGCGCGCGGGGACGCCAAGATCTGCAAATGATTGGGACACGTTGTAGCTCCTTATGGGCGGCACACGTTCGCAGCACCTTGCCTGCGCCCAGTTATGGGATGCCCAGCTACTCGCGTGTGATCTGTTCCGATGAACAGCACGACAAATCTATCAGTAACAATTCACAATCGCACGCAATGCGTCAGACGCGTGGACTGCATTCGTCGCGGCACGCGCCTCGCGATCGTCACCGCGTGTGCAACGATCGCGACGTGGATTGGCACCTCGCCCAACTGAACATCGCCCGCCTTCGCGCACCGCTCGACGATCCAGCAACGCAGGACTTCGTCGACGCGCTCGATGGGATCAACGCGCTCGCGGAGGCGTCGCCAGGTTTCGTGTGGCGACTACAGACCGACGATGGCAACGCGACGTCGATCAAGGCCTTTGACGACGAACTGATGATCACAAACATGTCCACGTGGGAATCGATTCAAGCGTTGAGCGACTTTGCCTATAGGTCGGGTCACGTCGATTACCTGCGTCGCAAGCGAGAGTGGTTTGACGCAATCGCCAGCTCACGTCTCGTGTTGTGGTGGGTGCCAGCGGGCACCCAGCCAACCGTGGCCGACGCGATCGAACGTCTCGGCGAACTCGATGCTCTTGGCAGTTCGGCTCGGGCCTTCACGTTCGCAAAGCCGTTTCCGCCAGGACCGCATCAGGGCTGAGTGGGCAGTCGCCGACGACCTAGTCTGCGGCGATGGGAACGCAGCACGTGGAGATGTGGACAATGGGCGTTGCGGCCCCGCAAGTGGCGGCGCGGGCGGCGGCGCGAGCGGAGGCTGCCGGGTGGGATGGCATGTTGGTGGTCGACTCGCAGAACCTCGCCGGCGATCCTTACGTCGGCCTCACGCTTGCGGCGGCAGCGACCGATCGGCTTCGTCTCGGACCGGGTGTCACGAATCCGGCGACGCGTCATCCTGCGGCAACGGCCGCCGCCATCGCGAGTGTGCACGTGGCGTCGGCGGGCCGCGCCGTGTTGGGGCTCGGTCGCGGTGACTCAGCGTTGGCGCACCTTGGTTCGGCTCCGGTGCCACCCGAGATGCTCGAACATTACATTCGGGCGGTACGCGCGTTGTTGCGCGGCGACGAGGTGCCCTTCGCCGACATGCAGCGCTACATTCCTGCCGGTGTGCGGCCAATTGAGACCCTCGGCCTTGCGGACGCGCCGCGCTCAAGTCGACTGTCGTGGTTGCCTCGCGATCTTGCCCCGGTGCCCGTGGAGGTTGCCGCCACCGGACCTCGTGTCCTTGCGCTGTCAGCCCTCTACGCCGATCGGGTGATGTTGGCCGTTGGCGCTGATCCGACGCGAGTCGCGTGGGCAATCGATCACGTTCGCACCGTGCGTGAGCGAGCCGGTCTCGATCCACTCACAATGCCCATCGGTGCCTACGTCAACGCGGTATGTCATCCCGACGTGGATGTCGCGCGCACGTTGATTGCTGGCGGTTTGGCCACGTTTGCACGCTTTTCTGTGATGGATGGTCAGGTTCGCACCCCTGTTGATGCCGATCAGAGCACGGTGCTTTCGAATCTGCATGAGGCCTACGACATGACTCATCACACTGAGGTCGGCTCAGCGCAAACGTCGCAGCTCACCACCGACTTCATCGATCGGTTCGGCATTGTTGGATCGGCCGCTGCGTGCATCGCGCGCTTCGAGGAACTCGGCCGTCTTGGCGTCGATCGTTTCGTCGTCAGCGGGCCAACGATGGGCGCCGATCGAACCCAGGCGCACGCGAGCGCGATCCAATTCGCCAGCGAGGTCATACCCGCGCTGCGCGGGCAGACTAACGAGTAGCTAAGTTGCAAGGACACGCCACGCCCAGGGGGAGCGCATGACGCAGTTCGATCTCATTGTCCGCGGTGGCACGCTTATCGATGGCAGCGGCGCGCCGGGCCGCATTGCTGACGTAGCGATCAGCGGTGGCCGCATTGCCGCGGTCGGCACTTTCGACGGCTCGGCCGCCCGCATCATCGAGGCCGAAGGTGCGCTCGTCACGCCTGGCTTTGTCGACATCCATACGCACTACGACGGCCAGGCCACCTGGGACAGTCATCTTGCTCCGTCGGCCTGGCATGGTGTGACCACTGTGGTGATGGGCAACTGCGGCGTTGGCTTCGCTCCGGTGCGTATCGCCGATCGCGACCGACTGATCGAATTGATGGAAGGTGTCGAGGACATCCCCGGTGCCGCGCTGCACGAGGGCCTGAGCTGGCAGTGGGAGAGCTTTAGCGAGTATCTCGACGAAGTCGAACGTCGTCCGCACGACATCGACGTCGCCGCGCA
>JANLPV010000087.1:0-1607 GCA_031367435.1 Actinomycetes bacterium
CACGTCGGCACGGCGGAACACACTCGTGGTGGCGCACAGCCCGTCGGGTGCGTTGAGGTCGGTGTGCAGCTTGGCGACGAGCGGGAGTGGCAGGCGGTGGTGAACGATCGTCGCACCAGGTCGCGTGAGGTGGATGTCGAGCTGGCAGGGTTCGAGCCCGTGATGGCGTGCCCGCTCATGCCAGCCATCGAGCAGCTCGGTCGGGTTGGTGGGTTGTTTCGGTGCGCGGGTGGCGAGGGCGATGGTATCGGTCTCGGCGCACGTGACTTTGCGACCGAGTCGCTGTTCGAGGACGGCGGTGATTTCGTCGATCTCGTTCCGCCGGCGGGAGAACTCTGCGATCACCGTGGGGGTGATGCTTTCGAGTTCCCACGTCTTGCCGTCACGATGCCACCAGCCGAGGTTCAAGTCACGCAATTCCCAACGCAGCGCAGCAGTGGCGAGCGCAGCGGCGGTAGGGGCGTGTTGGTAGAGGAGCCGGGCGTCAAGGGCGCGGGGTTGGCCATTGATATCGGTGACGGCGTTGATCACGACGTTGTGCTGATGCGGGTGCGGGTCGAGGGCACGTGACGTGGCATGAAGATACGACGCAACGGTCAAGCCGTTCGTGTCGATGTGCTGTCCACGATGTCGTGCCCCTGCAGCGTGTCGTTCCAAATGGGTGATCGCTGTGGTGTTTGCCACGGTGAACGCTTGAAGGAATCGGGCTTGGAGATCGGGCGGGCCGAGCATCGTCGCGATCGCCACCGAGTTCTCCACCGTGAGCGTCACGTCATACCCAATCCGTGCGACCGGAGGCTCACGGGTCGCGGCGAACGCGGCGAGATCATCACGACGGATCCGATACGAACCGCGCTGATCGGCCGGATCGACCTCGCACGCCAGCGCGGTCGTGTCGTGTGCGGTGTCGTG
Organism: Actinomycetes bacterium; assembly: GCA_031367435.1. Classification (GTDB taxonomy): domain Bacteria; phylum Actinomycetota; class Acidimicrobiia; order Acidimicrobiales; family Ilumatobacteraceae; genus WLMZ01. The sequence continues at coordinate 913 of JANLPV010000087.1, forward strand.
GATGAAGTTCGCACAGACACGACGCACATACTGCGGGCTCACCCGGAGCAACCGTGCGGCGTCTTGGACCGTGAGGATGTCGTGCGGCATACCGTGCGCGGCGACATCGGCCGCAGTGACGGGTGTGGCGGAAAGCGTCAGGTGTCGTTCGAGTTCAGAATCGGCGATGGTCGGGCCCGAAGCAGTCGGGTTCACGATGAGGGCGCCGTCGTTGATCATCGCAGTGACGTCGCGGAGACGGAGCCCGAGGAGGAGCGCGGCGTCAGGGAGCGCGTAGAGCGCCTCACCATCGTCGCTATAGCCCGCAGCCGTTCCGACGGCGAGATGCTTTCGTTGCGACGAGCCTTGCGCCGTGATCAGGCGCTCACCGGTATGAGGATGGCGCCCTTCGAGCACACGCTGAAACTCGCCCGGATCAACCACACCCGAGAGGCCGAGTGTCTCTGCGCCGTTACCGAGCCAACGGCCGGGACCCTCAACCGAGTCTGCGTAGTACTCGACTGGGAACGAGTGATCTGGGGTCTGTTTCGCTAGGAGGCCGACGCCGAGATCAACCGACGGCGAATCGAGGTAACCGACGACCGATGCAGCAACAGCGGAGGCCGTCCTTCATATCGCTCCGAAGGGTGAGATGGTGAGCCGCACAACACAGGTCTGGCGAGATTGGTGAATATCATGCGACAGATTCAAGTCGG
>JANLPV010000105.1:0-14564 GCA_031367435.1 Actinomycetes bacterium
ATGCGTTAGAGGCGTGGATCGAGACGCACACGCCCACGTGGGCGGCGTCGACGGTGCGCGACCAGACCAGCCGGGCCTCGCTGGTGAAGGCCGACAAGATCGCCCGCATGCCTCTCGCCCGACTGACCGTGGCCGACGTGGATCGCTGGCACACCCGCGTGCGTGCGGCGGCGGTGGGCGAGTCGTCGCTACGCAACCAGCACCTGGTGCTGCGGGCCTCGCTGTCGCAGGCGGCCCGCTGGGGGTGGGTCACCACAAACGTGGCCGCGCTGGCCACCCTGGGCCGGCGCACGACCAAGCCGCGAGCGGCGATGACCGCGGCCGACGTACGGGCCGTCATCGAGGCCGGCGAGCGGTTCGACCCGGCAGCTGGACTCGCGTTCCGCCTTGCCGCGATCACAGGCGCCCGTCGCGCGGAGCTCTGTGCACTCGTCTATCGCGATCTCGACGGCGATCGGCTGACCATCGACTCCAGCATCGCGATCGAGCGAAGCGGTTCGATAGAAGACAGACAGGTGCCCGCGCTCATCGATAGAGCCACGAAGACCGGCAACCAGCGGGTGGTGCGCCTCGACGAACGCACGGTGCATGCCATCGTGGCGCTTCGGAAGGAGCGCGAGCGCTACGGCCCGTGGATGCTGCAACCGGGGGAGCGGCCGTTGAACCCGGAGCGCCTGACGGGCTGGTGGCGCCTCGCCCGCCGTGACGCAGGAATCGATGCACGGTGGCGGCTGCACGATCTGCGTCACTGGTCCGCCACCGAGGCCATCGGTCGCGGCCACGACATCCGCACCGTGGCCGGCAGGTTGGGACACGCCAATCCGGCGATGACATTGCGGACGTACGCGCACGCACTGGACGGCGCCGACGCCGGCGTGGCGGTCACCCTCGCGAGCGCATTGGAGGACGATGATGCAAACTCCTGAGCTGCGCGACGACGAGCCACCCGACGACGCGGTCGTCGTTATCCGCGGCGGTCTGCACAGTCTCGACGCAGAGAAGGTGATCCAGGTTTGTGAGGACTCCTTCGCCGACTTCGGCTTCTACGGCTTGTCGGTGTTTGCTGCATTCGATGGTGATGTCGAGGCGCTGTGCCTCCGTCTGGATCGCCTCCGTAGCCCTGGAACCATCTGGGTGGCTAGCTGCGGCGCACTGCGCACCGCCGGCTTCGAGCTGGCCGCGACCGAAGCGGCGCCCCACTTCGACGTCGTGCTTCCTTCGCTCGACTCGGGTATTGTCGACGCCGTGAGGGCCTGCTTCGAGGCCCGCGACAACCCGGCCAAGCAGCGGTGAGGAGGTCCACGATGGTTCGTCAACTGACAGTCGATTTCAACCGAGTGATCGACGGTGCCTTGATCCGCGCGAATGCCCGACGTGCTGTTCCGGGCACTGTCCTCGAGGTCGGCTCCGTCATCGTCGTCGGAGACGACGACTGGGGTGTTGTGCAAGCGGAGGTCGTCGAGCACGATCCTGCCTCCGGTTCGCTGGTGCTTCGTCTGTTGGGCGAACTCGTCGACGAGCGGGCGAGTGAGCTCTCCCGCCCAGCGTGACGCACGGCTGGGCGAGAGGATCGATCTCGTCGCCGACCTGAACGCGCAGGATGACGATGGCTTCGGTTGGGGCCTGCTCCGCAGCGCCAGGAATCCGGCCGCGGTGAAGGTCGGGTCGATGCTGGTGGCCGGCAACTCGCAGGCGATCGCGGTCGTTCGGGTCGTCGCCATTGACGATGATGGCCAGGTCCACTTCTCGATTCTTCCGGCGCCGATCGATATGAATCGGCACCTTCTCGACAGCGATCTCAGCGGCTGACACCAGTACGTATTGGATTCGAGATCGCATGCCCGTCTGGCGTCTGTCAGTCGGTCGCCGACATCCACGTAGTCGTTATGGAAAGGGGCGTGGTGTCGCTGACGAATGCGAGTCTCGTCATCTTGCACAGATCAGTGTCGACTGGATCTCGGCGAGGGGAATCCGGTCGAGACCAACGACCTCCGGTCCGCTGGTGACGAACGGCTGGACGGCTTCTGCTGATCGGCGAACTTGACCAACTTCTGTGAGTGCTCCGTCGGTTCCTTGGATCACGTCAGGAACATCTGCGATCTCGGACCACGCGGCGAGCTGGACGAGAGTCTGCGCCGCTGTCGTACTTGCTGCGATATTGGCAGCCGACACTGCGGTTGCCAGTTCCGCCGACCATGCACACGCCGCCTTGTGTGCGATGTGCGACGCCAGTTCCCCTCGGCGGGCTGTTAATCCGTCGTCGGGAACCGTGACGGCAGGAATGCCTGCGGGCATGGGCCATACGTTGAGCTCTGCCACAACGGTGGCCCGGTCGCTTCGCAGGACGATGTCGGCGGGGAGGGAGCGGGACCATGCTTCGGTGTTGGTCTCGTGCACGAGGTTGGCCGCTGACACGAACTCGTCCAGATCGGCGTAGCTTGTCGCGCCCGGCGATTCCGGTGAGGCATAGCCCTGAATCTTCAACGCCCAGAAGCCGCGTTGCTGTGTCAGCGTGAACGTGCCTTGGTCGGCGTAAGCCATCGCCTCGAACCCCTGGAACTCGATACGTCGACCCCCGGGGCCCCCACCGCAACAGGCAAACACCTGCCCGACGGGATTCAAGCTGACCTGGAGCACTCGCCCGTCGCGGCCCGCCCATGAATACTCGACGCTGCGGCGCATGAGTTCGGCGTCACGCCCAGTCATTGCGACAAGATTCGCCGGCAACGGGCCCGTGGCCGCAGCGAAGCCGTTACCGTCGACGCTGATAGCACTGGCGACAGCGACCAGATCGTCAGGTCCGACGAACCGACCGAACGCTTCCAATGTCAGACCGTCGGGTTGCGTCCAATGCACCAGCGTGTCGTCGCCGTCGACGTACAAGCGACCAGGAGCAACGCCGATCGTCACGGCTTGTTCCTCGACAGGGAGAGCGGTCGAACCACGCCCGTCGGAGACGACTACGGTCACCCGCGGCCCGGCGACGCCTTTGCTCGGGTCGATGAATGTCGTCGCGCGATCGCCGCTGACGCTCGGGTCGAAATCGTTGAAACCGGTGAGTTCCCAACTGGGAGCGTCGAGCACGAGCAAGGGCGGATCGGTAGGTACGAGCAGTCGGCCCGAACGATTGGTTGACGGTGCGTCGCCACGCGCAGACATCGCCCACAGTGTTGCGCCACCGCCCAGCAAGAGCACCATTGCGGCGGCCACTGACGACCTGAGTCGCAGAGATGAGTTCCGCCTACTCGAGTTCGCGGTCAAGCGCACAACGTTTGATTCGGGTGGATCGCTCAAGCCGAGTTCGCGAGTCTGTAGATCGAACATCTTCTTGAGGTCTGATTCGAGGGACGGGCTCATCGCGATAGCTCCTGATGTAAGGCGGACAAGGCACGGGCCGCCAACGACTTGACGGTGCCCGGACGGCACTTCAAGACCTCGGCGATTTGTTGCTCGGTCAAATCGCAGTGGTAACGGAGCAGAACCACTGCCCGTTGCCGAAACGGAAGCGCCGAGACGGCCTCCGCGAGTTCATCGAAGTCATGCTCGGTGGTTTCTGGTATGGCCATCACTCGCAGCTTCTGTCGAACGACGCCGGCGTGGCGGTGGTACACCCGCGATGCGTTGACAACGCATTGGTGCAGGTAGGCAGCGGGCTCCCGCAAAGTGTCCCAGCGAGACATCACCTGTATGAAGGCGTCTTGTGCCAATTCTTCCGCCACGGACGCATCCTGTACGAGTAGCGCTGCGAGCTGCACCGTACGCGTCCACGAGCGACGATAGAACTCGTCGTAGCTCACTCGCACGGACAATAACTCGGCGCGATCGGTCAAAGCGTCACCGGTGCATGCCATCTCCACCTCATCTCGATGCCTCAGCATGCCGAAAGGTTCCAACAAAAGAAAGAAATGCCTGCACCGGGCAGGGCGACGAGCGGCCGCACACGTCGGCGAGCTCGAGCGGACAGTTCGGTGACGCACCGCGGCACCCCGACTTCGGAGCACTCTGCGGCGACTGTTGAGCCGTCACCCCTAGTTTCATCCCTAGTACTGGATGACACACGCCAACATGTTCCAACACACGCCAGACTGTCGTCGCAGCTCAGTGACACTGTGCACCACGATCCGGCAACAGACGGACGGCCTTGCCAGACCACCCAGATCTACGAAGGCACCAACCAGATCCAACGCATGGTGATCGCAAAACAGCTGTTCAGCTAGCATTGGGCCGTCCACGAACGTTCGCGCGTTATGCGGCGACGGGTGTGGGGTGGTCCTGTGGCTATGTTCCAGCTGTTACGAGGTTTGCCCGGCACGGCACGGGACCGAGCGTACGTCTGCTCGTTGCCTCGCTCGTTCGCTGAGTTTGTTGAAGTAAAGAGGTCGGCGGATTCGACATGTTTGCTTCAACAAATCCTGAGGGTCGCAGCAACTGTTAGTCCGCACCAGCCGTCAGCCCGCATCAACCGTTAGCCCGCGTCGACAGCGTGCGCGCGCAGATCGGCGAGTGACGCGTATTCCAACGCGGAGAGGTGGGTCGATGCCAGACGTACCTGAGGCGCAGCGCCCGCCTCGAACGCTTCTTGCCAACGAGATGCGCACAAGCACCACTGGTCGCCGGCGTGCAAGCCTGCGAATCCGTACTGCAGCATCGGCGTACTCAGGTCGTTGCCCGCTGCCTTGCTGTAGGTGAGAAAGTCGTCGGTCATCACGACGCACACAACGTGCATGCCGGGATCGTCGCCATGGTTCTCGCAGCAGCCGGTGCGGTAGTAGCCCGTCAACGGATCGAGCGAACATGATTCAAGCTCGCCACCGAGAACATTCATCTGCGTCATGTACCTATCTCACCACGTAAACTCCACAAATGCTTGATCCAAAAATTCGTGACTTCGCCCGTGACAAGAACTTCGGCAGCATCAGCTTCCACCTCGCCGACGGATCGATCGGTACCCACGTGATGTGGGTCGACGCCGACGACGAGCACATCCTCATCAACACCGAGATCCACCGCGCCAAGTACAAGGCAATGGCAGCGAATCCGAAAGTGACCGTCGCAATCTGGGATGCAACCAACAGCTACGTGTACTGCGAAATTCGCGGCACGGTGACCGGTGAGGTTCGCGGCGAAGCAGCCCGTGCCCACATCGACGCATGCTCGCGTAAGTACACCGGTGGCGACTATGCCAACACCATCACGAGTGAGCGCGTGATCATGCAGATCACCCCTGACCGCCAGCGCGGCCCCGGGATCTGACGCTCAGCACGCTTGCGCGCTCGCCAATACAAGCAACCTCAGGCGACGCTCACATGCAGCAATCGCCCGATGCCGTAGGTGACGGCGCACGCTCCGAGCAGGATCGCTACTTGGCGTACGGCGCTCGCGACCTTGTTGCGTTCGGCGAACTTGCCAACGGCAGTGCCGAGACCGGCAGCAACCACAACGCCGATCAACACCGAGGTCCATTTTGCCGACGTACCCGACCCGGTAAGCCATGGCAGCACTGGCAACAACGCGCCGACCAAGAAGCAGACAAACGACAACAGCGCGGCCTGGATAGCTACCGGCAACTCGTCAGGATCCATACCGAACTCTTCGCGTGCATGCACCGCGAGTGCAGCCTCGGGTGAGCGCATCACCTCAGCCGCTGCTTGCGCAGCAGTGGCGGGTGCCATGCCGTGACCTTCGTACATCGCTGCCAACTCTGCCTGTTCGGCGATCGAGTTGATCACCAGCTCGCGGCGTTCAACGAGCAACTCGCGGTGGATCAGTTCGTTCTGTGCCGAGATGGAGATCCATTCTCCAGCACCCATGCTGACTGCTCCTGCGATTGCTCCGGCGAACCCAGCGAGACGAACGACACTTGGGCCGACGCCGCTGCCCGCGAATCCGATCACGAGCGACACGTTGGAGATCAGCCCGTCGCTCAGCCCGAACACGGCAGCGCGAGCGAGGCCCCCGGCGACCGATCGATGGCCCGGGTGCGCCTCGGTCTGACGGCGAAAGGCGTGGCGACTCATGCGTTCGACACTATCCGGGCTGCGTCGGCTAGCGATTCTGATTGTGACCGGCGAGCAGATGCTGTGGCGGGTGCCGCAGCGGACGTCGGTGCCGAAGCCACGGGGGCTACTGTGTCGCGGGGTGCCGAGCATTCGGCCCACACGTTTCGCCAGAGTCGTCGAAACAGAAAGCGAACATTCATGGCATATCGGGAGCCCCATTCCGCCGGCCTGACCGCCGTTGTCGAGCATGCCCGCGCGTTGGCCGGTGACGATGAACGTGGCCTTGTTGCGTCGTTCATTCCCGAATTTCTTGGTGAGATCGACGATGACGAGCTCGATCGCCTGCCTGCAGAAGATCTTGCTCAGACGGCTATTGCCCATTTGCAATTGGGGCGGTTTCGTCAACCCGGTGAGACGCTCGTACAGGTGCGTACGAACCCGGGTTCGGCCCGGTCGGTGCTGCTTGCCGTCACCGACGACGCGCCCTTCCTTGTGGATACCGCGAGACTGGTGCTGGAACGGCACGGTCTTGCGATTCATCTGATGGTGCATCCGATGATCGATGTCGCGCGTACGGAAGATGGAACGCTTGTTGGTATCGAGACTGGGGCACCCCGCGAGGCGTGGACCCAGATGGAGATCGACCGTTGTCCCGACTCGATGTCGGATGCGCTCGAAGCTGAGGTGAGTGTTGCGATCGCGCGGGTGCACCTTGCCGTGGACGACGTCGACGCAATGCGTGCACGGGCGCAGGTGATAGCCGACGATCTCGTCGATGATCCAGTGGAGGGTCGTTCGATTTCCGAAGCGGATCAGGTATCGAAATTGCTCGGTTGGTTGACTCGGCAATACTTCGTCTTCCTCGGTGCGGCGTCGTACCTCGTTCGTGACGCTCAGCTGACAGTGGTGGCCGATTCACGTCTTGGCCTACTTCGTGAAATGGACGCGATCGATCCAATCTTCGCCGGCGGTCATCAGCTCGTCTCGATCGCCCGCGCCGACGCTGAGGTCGATGTCCACCGGCATGCGCGTCCGGTCTGCATAGCTGTTCGGTGCTTTGACAATGCTGGCGAGGTCGTTGGCGAAGAGCGTTTCATCGGCCTGTTTTCTTCGGCCGCGTACCTCGTCTCGCCAAGCACGATCCCACTGATTCGCGAGCGTGTGGCATGGGTGCTGTCACGCAGCAAGGTCGACCCGGCGAGTCATACCGGACGGGCGTTACGTACGGTGCTCGAGACGTTTCCACGTGACGAACTTTTCGAAATCGGGCGTGATGAATTGGCCGAGGTCGCCACAGCGATCGTGAGTTTGCAGGATCGCTCGTTGGTGCGAGTGCTCGAACTGCGTTCGCCGGCGAGTGGTTGGCAGACGTTGGCTGTCTACCTGCCGCGTATTCGCCTCACCCCCGAACTGCCCCAACGCATCGCGCAGCGAATCTCCAACGCAATGCACGCATCACGCGTGGAGTTCGACACGTTCGTCGGCACGTCGGCGCTTGCAAGAGTGACGGTTGACATTCGTCGTTCTGAGCCGGTCTCTGACGATGACCTTGCTCGCCTTAGCGCCGACGTTGATGTGTTCTCTCAACGTTGGGACGACAAGTTCACTGCGGCGCTTCGTGCTGCGGTGGGCGAAGAGGAAGCACTCCGTCTGGCCCAGCGATACGTGGTACATCTGCCTAACGATTACACGTCGGTGACCTCGCCCGAAGTTGCGGTACTTGATGCGCAACGGATTGATGCTCTACTCGATGGTCACGAATCCACCGCAACGGCATTCGTTACTACACCAGACCTTGCCGCGAACGAGCGCCGCTTCCGGCTGTATCGCCTCAACAGCCCTCTCACGCTGGCCGAGTTGCTGCCGTACCTCGATCAACTCGGGCTGCAAGCAGTGGATGAACGCCCCTTCACGCTGCACATCGACAACGACACCGTGTCGGTTTACGACGTGGGTGTTCGCCTTCCCGACAACACCACCCTCACCGACGAGATCATCAACGAGCTGCAACACACATTTCGGCAGCTTCTCTCCGGATCGATTGAGGGCGACGGGCTCAACCGATTGGTGCTGTGCGCCGCGCTGTCAGCGCGCGACGTCGAGATCGTGCGTGCGTACGCGAAGTACTTGCGCCAGACCACGTTTCCTTTCAGTCAGCAGTACATCGAGAACACGTTGGCGAAGAATCCTCGAGTTGCAACGCTGCTTGTCGCGTTGTTTCACGAGCGATTCGATCCGCGTGTAGTTGAGGCTTTACCCGCGACGCCTGCGCTGATCCACACCCAACTCGAAGCCGAGCTCGCCGCGATTCCGAGTCTCGACGAGGACCGCATTTGTCGGACGTTCATCGAACTCATCGACGCGACATTGCGCACGAACGCGTTCCGGCCCGCGCCCGACGGCGGGTATCGCGCGGTTATCGCGATGAAGCTCGAACCCAGCAAGGTGTCAGATCTTCCATTGCCGCGACCGATGTTTGAGATTTGGGTGTGCTCGCCGCGCGTGGAGGGTGTGCATCTTCGCAGCGGTCGCATCGCTCGCGGCGGCATTCGCTGGAGCGACCGTCGTGAGGATTTCCGCACCGAGGTGTTGGGTCTGATGAAAGCGCAAGTGGTAAAGAACGCGGTCATTGTGCCGGCCGGCGCCAAGGGTGGCTTCGTCGTCAAACGGCCTCCAGCCGACAGCGAATCGCTTCGTCAGGAGGTCATCGGCTGTTATCGAGACTTCATCGCGGGCCTGCTCGATCTCACCGACAACTACGTCGGTACCGCCGTTGTTGCACCACCAGACACGGTGCGTTACGACGCCGATGATCCGTATTTCGTTGTCGCCGCCGACAAGGGCACCGCGACCTTCAGCGATATCGCCAACGACATCTCTGCCGCGTACAACTTCTGGCTCGGTGATGCGTTTGCCTCGGGTGGAAGTGTGGGCTATGACCACAAAGTGATGGGCATCACCGCTCGCGGTGCGTGGGAGAGCGTGCGTCGACATGCCCAGGTACTCGGACGAAACGCGGACACCGACCCCATCACTGTCGTCGGCATTGGCGATATGTCGGGTGACGTCTTTGGCAATGGTCTGCTGAGCTCACCGAACCTGAAGCTGGTCGCCGCGTTCGATCATCGCCATATCTTCATCGACCCCGATCCAGAGGGTCGCGCATCGTACGACGAGCGTCTTCGCCTGTTCGGTCTGCCGCGTAGTAGTTGGGCCGATTACAACTCGTCACTAATGAGTGAGGGTGGCGGGGTGTTCGCTCGATCTGAAAAGTCGATCGCTCTGTCTCCGCAGATTCGTCAACGCCTTGCCGTCGCCGACTCAGAGATGGCACCGAACGAACTGATCTCAGCGATCCTTCGCGCTCCGGTTGACCTTTTGTGGAACGGTGGCATCGGCACCTACGTCAAGGCCGCAACGGAGACCAGTGCCGACGTGGGCGATCGCACTAACGATGCCGTACGGGTCAATGGTGGAGATCTGCGTTGTCGCATCGTCGGCGAAGGCGGCAACCTTGGCTTCACCCAACGCGCGCGAGTTGAGTACGCGCTCGCAGGGGGGTTGATCAACACCGATGCAATCGACAACTCGGCCGGCGTCGATTGCAGCGATCATGAGGTGAACATCAAGATCTTGCTCAACGGTTGCGTCCATCGCGGCGAACTCTCGGTGCAAGCGCGCAACACATTGTTGGTCGAGATGACCGACGAAGTGGGTGAGTTGGTGCTCGACGACAACCGCTCGCAAACATTGGCGCTCACCATCGCGCGGCGTCAAGCCTTTCCGATGATCAACGTGCACACTCGCTACCTCCAGGCACTCGAGGCTGATGGCTGGTTGAATCGGTCGCTCGAGTTCTTGCCTACCGATCGTCAACTCGCCGAACGTCAGGCGTCGGGGCAAGGCCTGACGACACCGGAGTTCGCGGTGCTGCTCGCGTATACAAAGAATGCAAACGTCACCGAGTTACTCAATAGCGATCTCCCCGATGATCCGTTTCTCGAGCGTGATTTGCACGAATACTTTCCGCACCCCATGCGTGAGCGCTACGCGCAGGAGATTTCAGGACATCAATTACGTCGCGAGATCGTGGCCACCACGTTGGTGAATCAGATGGTGAATCTTTCGGGAATCTCGTTCGACCATCGGATGACGGAACAGACTGGTGCCAGCGTTACCGACATCGGCCGAGCGTGGGTAGTGATTCGCGAGGTGACACAGTTGCCGCGGCTGTGGGCAGAGATCGAATGCCTCGGCGGTGACGTGAAGCTCGATGTGCAACTCGACCTGCTGCTGGAAGCGCGGCGAATGGCTGAACGTGGCGTGCTGTGGCTGCTCCGCCATCGGCGTCCGCCGATCGATATCGCGGCTACCGCAAACGAGTTCGTCAACTCGATGAAGCGCGTATCGACTCATTACGACGAATTCCTGCGCGGTCACCTTGCGGCGATGACGCATTCGACGTGGGCCAGTCGTCTAGCAGCGGGCGTTCCCGAAACCATCGCAGCTCGCGCTGCGGTGTGGCCCCTCGTACACACCGCCTACGATGTGGTCGACATCGCCGAACGACATGCCCGCGATCCGCGATCCGTGGCCTCGCTGTATTGGCAATTGTTCGATGTGCTCGAGGTGCTCTGGTTGTGGGACGGCATTGGTGGCCTGCCGCGATCGACTCGGTGGGAGACTCAGGCGCGCTCGGCCTTGCGCGACGATCTCCTGATTAGCCTCGCTGAACTCACCGAGGACGTGTTGAGCGCTGGCACCGATGTCGACACGTGGCTTGCACACAATGAACGTTCTATTGCTCGCGTCATTTCGATGTTCAACGAAATCCGTCGCAGCGACACATTCGATATCACCACGCTGACGGTTGGCGTTCGTCAGCTACGTAACTTGACGTTGGCAACATCGTAAGGAGTGCGTTGAACCATGGATCCACGTGAGGGTATCGAGCGTCTGCTGTATGCATACAGCGACACCATCGACCGCGGCGACTTCGAGTCGACGGCGAAGTTGTTCGGAACCGAGGGGTTATACGGACTCGTCGGCGCAGGTGCCGCCAAGGGTGCCGAGCAGGTGCTTGCGACCTTTCGTTCCACCGTGCGCACTTACGACGGTGTGCCGCGCACCCGCCATGTCGTGACAAATGTTGTGATCGATGTTGATGACGAGACCACGGGTCGGGCCCGTTCGTATGTGAGCGTGATGCATCAGGCGCCCGGTGGGCCACTCGCTCCGATCGTGGCTGGCACCTATCACGATCGGGTGCATTGCGTGAACGGCGATTGGTTGTTTGCCGAGCGCAGAATGATTATCGAGCTGGTCGGCGATCTGAGCACGCACCTCAAGTCGAACCCGTTCTGACGCTCGCCCTCGCCACCATCGCGCAGCAGCCCGGAACCAACTACGCGCTGACGAGCACCATGTCGAGGTACGCGAGCGCGTCGGTATAGCTCTGTTGCATGAGTTCGTCGGTGTGATCGAGATCGAGCGGCGACATCGTTCCGCTCGCTGGGCTACGCGGATACAGCGTGGGAATGTCAGCGAAGTCTTCGAGGTGACGCAGCACGGACTGGCGCGAGTACACCTCGGTCACATACGACGCGATCGCCGACAAGGACTTGGGTTGCTCGAGATCGGCCACCGGGTTGGTGGTATCAAGCACCACAAGACTCTTTGCTCCCATTTTCACGGCGTCGCGGATAGGAACGTTGTCGCCGAGTCCGCCGTCGTAATAGAGATTGCCGTCGCGGCTCACGGGCGGGAAGATCCCCGGCATCGCACTGCTCGCGAGCAGCGCGCTCTCGAGCGGCCCACTGACAAAGATCTCGGGTAGTCCTCGACGGATATCGACGGCAACCGCGCCGAAGGGCAGGGCGAGGTCTTCGATTCTCGGATAGCCGTGCAATACCGAGCGAATCCCTCGGATCACGCCATCGTTGGGGTACAGGCTTTGTCGTGTTCGCCGCCAATGCAGCAACGGCCGAACGCCGCGCAGACTGAGCGCGTCCGATCGCGACGAACCGGTCCAGAAACGAGTGAGTTTGTCGACCGCGATTGTTGGGTCGGCCGCCAAAACAGCACCGTTGAACGCCCCGATCGAGGTACCCACAACAAGGTCAGGGGTGATGCCGCGTTCGAGAAGCGCGCGGAGCATGCCCACCTGTACCGCACCAAGCGCGCCGCCGCCACTCAGCACAAAGCCGATCGGCCGTGGGAGGGGCATGCGCACCGGGTGCGGTCGTGGCATGGGTCAAGCATGGGTGATGTCGCCAATGAACGCAAGGCTTCGGCGCGTGCCCTCGGGCGCGTCACATGCTGCGGGTAGCCTGCAAGGGCCATGTCTGACCGCCCGCTTCGTCTTCGCTTCGCTCCTTCACCGACCGGCTTCTTCCATGTCGGAGGTGCGCGCACGGCGCTCTACAACTGGGCGTTGGCGCTCCGCCAGGGCGGTACCTTCGTGTTGCGCATCGAAGACACCGACGAGGCACGTAATCAACCCGAGTGGACGCAGGGCATCATCGACGCGCTGGCCTGGATCGGGATCCATGCAGACGACCCGCATTTCGAAGGCCCCTACTTCCAGAGCGCGTATGCCGATGCGCATATCGCAGCCGCCACACGGCTGTACGAAGCAGGCGCGGCGTACTACTGCGACCTCTCCGGCGAGCAAGTGCAAGAGCGCGCCAAGGCGAACGGCAAGCCGGGCTACGACGGCTTTTCACGAGATCGTGGCCTCGAACCCGGACCGGGACGCGTGCTGCGATTCCGTGTACCCGAAGGCACCACGCTGGTGCACGATCTCGTGCGAGGCGAGGTCTCGTTCGAGAACGCGAACATCGAGGACTTCGTGTTGCTGCGCGGCAACGGTACGCCGATGTTTCTCCTCGCGAATGTCGTGGACGACATCACCATGCGTATCAGTCATGTGGTGCGCGCCGAGGAGCATCTTCCCAACACGCCCAAACAGCAGATGCTCTGGAACGCGCTCGGAGAAGATCCGCCGGTGTGGGCGCATGTTCCAGTACTCGTCAATGAGCAACGCAAGAAATTGTCGAAGCGGCGCGACAAGGTGGCCGTTGAACAGTTTCGCGATGAGGGCTACCTAGCCGATGGTCTCGTCAACTATCTGATGACGCTCGGATGGGCGCCGAGTGGCGACACCGAGATCGTTCCTTGGTCGCGCATCGTCGATGACTTCCGCCTCGAAGACGTGAACCACTCTCCCGCGTTTTTCGACCTGAAGAAGCTCGCTGCCTTCAACGCCGAGTACATCCGCGCGCTCAGCCCTGACGCCTTCATCGAGGCGTGCACACCCTTCCTGTTTGCGCCCGACGTGCCATGGGCCCCCGAGCAGTTCAACCCGGTGGTGTTCTCGGCAATGGCGTCGCTCGTGCAGACCCGCATCACACGCCTCGACGAGGTCGCAGCGATGGTCGACTTCCTCTTCCTTGCGGATGCACCCATGGATGACGCCGCATTCACTAAGACGATGGCGGCCCCGACTTCGGTGGCATTGCTCACCGAAGTGATCGCTGCGTTCGAGGCGGTCGAGTGGGAGCACGATGCATTGAAGGAGACACTTGAAGCCGTCGGTGAGGGCCATCAACTCAAACTCGGCAAGGCGCAGGCACCCATTCGGGTTGCGGTGACCGGACGCACGATTGGCCCGCCGTTGTTCGAGTCGCTGGTGCTCCTCGAGCGTGACGAAACGCTGCGCCGTCTTCGCTCGGCATTGCGGCGGGCCGGGGTCACCACCGAGTGAATCTCCACGACGAAGGTGTCGGCGACGAGCAGACGCAGCAGCAATCCGCGGGCCGTCCGTGGCGACGCCGCGCCGTGTTTGGTCTGCTCGCCACAATTGCACTTGGTGGCCTGTACTACTGCGTCACGCTGTTCCAGGTGTGGTCCACCGGCAACAGCGATCAGGCGCGACCGGTCGACGCGATCGTTGTGATGGGTGCCGCGCAATACGACGGTCGGCCATCTCCGCAACTTCAGGCGCGCCTCGATCACGTCGTCGAATTGTGGGACCGCGGTCTTGCTCCGCTCGTTGTGGTCACGGGTGGTAACCAGCCCGGCGACCGGTTCACCGAGGCGAGCGCGTCGGCCGCCTACCTCGAGCGCAATGGCGTCAACGCAGGTGCAATCCTGCAGGAGCCCCACGGTCATTCCAGCTGGGAATCGTTGGTCGGAGTAGCCCGCCTTCTCGACCAACGCGGTCTGCACAGCGTGCTGTTGGTGAGTGATCCGTTCCATTCGCTGCGCATTCGGCTCGTGGCAGAAGAACTCGGACTTACGGCGTATGTGTCGCCAACGCACACCAGTCCCGTGCGGGGCGCGCGGGCATTTGCAAAAGAAATGAAAGAGGCGGTGGGTGTCTCCATCGGCCGCATCATTGGGTTCGACAGGTTGTTCTCTCTGACCGGTTGAGGTGTTGCCGACTCGCCCCCGACCGGTACACTTTGCTGCCCTCACGGGGAATCGTGATGGGGAGTGGTGTAACTGGCAACACAGCAGTTTCTGGTACTGTTATTCAGGGTTCGATTCCTTGCTCCCCAGCTC
>JANLPV010000156.1:0-4260 GCA_031367435.1 Actinomycetes bacterium
CCGACCCGGTTCTCGTAGCGAGCTGCCGAGCCCGCCGGTTGGATCCGGCGGATCAGGTTCTTGTCGACCAGGACGCCGAGCGAGTCATAGACCGCCTGCCGCGAGATCGCGCCGAGTTGTGAGCGCACGACGTCGCCCAACTCGTCGGCTGTGGCATGTGGGTGCTCCGCGACGACACGCATGATCGCGAGTCGTTGAGCGGTGACCTGCACGCCGTGCTCGCGCAAGAGTTCTACTGCTGGTTCGGACACGAGCCGTATTAGACCACACATTCTGGACTCTGTCAATAATCAGCCTTTGTTCGGCGCGCCGTCTGCCTCGCTTGTTCGCGCTGGCCCCGGCGGGTCAACGGTCGCAACGCCTCAAGTATCGCCTGTTCGAGATTTGGGACGGACTCGCTCCTCGGACGATCTGGTTCGGGAAACCAATCGGCGGACCATCACGCCCCTACGGATCCCACAAAAACAAACGACCCAAACCCAAATCAGGGTTCAGGTCGTTTCCGATGTCTCGCGACATCACACTTGTGGAGCTGGGGGAATCGAACCCCTCGAAATCGTGTTGCTCGGTGTTGATCTGTGTTGGTTAGTGGTTGTGAGCTGCGACGATGCTGTTTGATCGTGGTGATCTGTGGGTCTCGTTGGTGGTCTGTGGTGCGGACTTCGGTAGAAGATTGGTAGAAGCGGACACGTTGACCTCCAATTGCGATGGCATATTCCTCATCGGGGCGCGAGTGGCCCCGGTGGGGAATGACGACTGTTGCGTGGGGAGGTGCTGATGCGCGGCTCGGTGGTGAAGAACGACCGCTGGTATGTGGTGATCGAGGACAGGGACCCAGCGACGGGCAAGCGCAAACGGCGTTGGCATTCCGGGTTCCGGACCAAGCGTGAGGCGCAGGCGGCGTGCAATGAGTTGGTAGTGGCGATGCAACGCGGCGACTACCTGCAAGCGAACCGGCAGACGGTGGGCGAGTTCGCGGTGGAGTGGTTGGCGACGATCGCGCCGACGGTGCGGCCGTCGACGTTGGACAAGTATCAGCGTGATCTGCGCGCCCACGTCGTGCGTCATATCGGGTTCATACAACTGTCGAAGTTGGACGGCCCGGCGTTGAACCGGTTGTGGGCGCTGCTCGCGGTGTCGGGTCGCAAGCCGGCCAGCCCGGGCGGTCCAGCGTCGGGGTTGTCGGCCAAGAGCGTGGAGAACGTGGCGATGACGGTGCATCGGATGTTGCGTGACGCAGTGCGGTGGGGAAGGATCCCCAAGAGTCCGGCAGAGATGGCCGATCCACCGAAGGGGTCAGCGACGCATCGACCGATCAAAGCGTGGACCGCGGACACGTTGCGCACTTTTTTGAAGGCGACGCGTGATGATGAACTGTCCCCGTTGTGGATACTGATCGCGACGACTGGGCTTCGCCGGGGTGAGGCCTGGGTTTGTCAACGCCGCGGCAACCGTCGCCGCACTCTTCATGTCAATCCAATGACCTGACAGCTCAGGTGGGTCCTGCCCGGCCCCAGTTGGCTTGGCGGGCTTCAACGGCGGTTGCGGACGACCTGCTGGGGTGAGCTTGTGGCGTCGAGGTCGTCACCCAGGAGCCCGAGAAGTCGTCAAAGGCGGCGCGCTTTGGTTCGGTGCTGCCGGCAGCGTTCACGCGGTCGAGTTCACCATCGACGCGTTGTGACTGTCGTAGCAAGCGTGACCGGGAATGGGTGACCCTCCACCGTCGGGCATGTGCAATGGCACCACAGCGCGGGCACACTCGCGTCGTTGGTATCCGCTATCGTCTCTCGGTGCCGAGTAGCGATGCCGTGCCTTCTGACGAGGCGGGCGACAGGCGGCTGTGGTTGTCACGCAATTTGAGGGTGTTGTCGTTGGTCAGCCTGTTTCAGGACACGGCATCGGAGTTGTTGTATCCCATTTTGCCGATCTTCCTCGTCGGTGTTCTCGGCGCGCCGGTCGCGGTCGTTGGTTTGGTCGAGGGTGTGGCTGACGGTGCCGCGGCGTTGACGAAGTTGGTGTCAGGTCGGTGGTCGGATCGGCGCAGTCGTCGTCCGGTCGTGGCGTTCGGGTATGGGCTCGCGGCTGCGGCGAAGGTCGTTGTCGCGTTGGCGGTGGTGTGGCCGATGGTGTTGGCGGCGCGGGTCGCTGATCGGATCGGTAAGGGGATTCGGGGCGCGCCTCGAGATGCGTTGATTGCGGATGGGGTCGATGCCGTGCATCGTGGGAGGGCGTTCGGGTTTCATCGCAGTATCGACACGTTCGGTGCGGTGCTGGGTCCGTTGATCGGCCTGGGTCTGTACGAGGCTCTGCATCATCACATTCGCCCGTTGCTGTGGGTCGCTGCGGTTCCGGCGTTGTTGAGTGTGAGTCTGGTCTCACTGGTCCGAGAGACGCCACGCCCTGCGGTGTCCGTCGAGGGGTCGGCACCGTCGTCGGGTCGGTTGCCTGCCCGTTTCTGGAGGCTGGTGGTGTTGCTCGGGGCCTTTGCGTTCGTCAATTTCTCTGATGCGTTGTTGCTGATCCGGGCCCAGCATCTGGGGTTGGGGGTGGGCGGTGTGATCGGGGTGTACTGCTTGTACAACGTGACGTATGCGTTGGCCAGCTATCCGGCCGGTGTCGTGTCGGACAAGATCCCGCGCCGCATCGTGGTCGGGTGCGGGCTGGTCGTGTTCGCGTTCGCGTACATCGGGTTGGGTGTCGTCTCGACGTCGACGTGGGTGTGGGTGTTGTTTCCGGTGTACGGGTTGTACACGGCGTTGACCGACGGGGTGACGAAAGCGTGGATCGTCGATCTCGTCCCCGCGGACTCCCGTGGGCGGGCGATCGGTATGCAGGGCGCGGTCACGGGCGTCGGAGCGATCGTGGCGGGCGTGTGGGCCGGGTTGGCGTGGTCAGGGACCGGCCAGATCCCCCTTGTGATTGCGGGGTCGGTCGCCGCTGTGGTCAGTGTGGTGATGCTGGCGAGTGGCCGGTCGCTTGACCCACCACGCTCTTCAGCGCCATTTATGCAGCCTGTGTGATGACTGGTTTGCCGATCGAGTTGGCGAGCTCGCGGGTGTAGTCGAGCAGCCGGCGCGGTTCATCGATAGCGATGACGCCGACGAGGTCATCGCCGCGATGGTAGGTGGCGATGGTGCGGTGGCTGCGCGGGTCGCGTTCGGTGAGCGTGACCCTGTCGGCGAGGCGGGGCATCCCGATCGATTGGATCTTGACGTCGTGTTGTTCGGACCAGAACCGTGGGATCGGCGCAAACGGCACGGCTCGTGATGGTCCGGCGAGGAGTGCGTCGGCGGCGGCCCGGGCGTGTTCGACGGCGTTGATCCAGTGCTCGACACGGTATGGGTGTTCGTCGAAGCGCAGGTTCGGCCAGCGGGCGCAGTCGCCGGCTGCGACGGTGTCGTCGAGACCGATCACGTGGCAGGTCGGGGTGCACAGGACACCGTCGGTGAGGTCGAGGCCCAGGCCGGTGAGGAACTCGACGTGTGGTCGGGTGCCGACACCGATGACGACGACGTCGGCGTTGACGATGTTGCCGTCATCGAGGCGCAGGACGAGTGAGCCGTCGTGTTGTTGGAAGGTTTCGACGTGGCGGCCGAGACAAAGGTTGACGCCTCTTTGCGGTGGATGCCGGTGACGATATGACCGACTTCTGTGCCGACGGCGTGGCCGAGCAAGGTCGGGGAGATGTCGATGATGGTGGTGGTCAGGGCGCGGTGGCGAGCGCTGGTCGCCACCTCGCACCCGATGAAACCTCCGCCGATGATCGCGATGCTGTCGGCGCGTGTCATGGCTTGATCAATGGCGCGACAGTCGGCGAGGGTCCGTAAC
Source organism: Actinomycetes bacterium (assembly GCA_031367435.1). Taxonomy (GTDB): domain Bacteria; phylum Actinomycetota; class Acidimicrobiia; order Acidimicrobiales; family Ilumatobacteraceae; genus WLMZ01. The sequence goes on from JANLPV010000156.1 coordinate 3,829, forward strand.
GTTTGGACGTTGGGGAGGTGGGTGGGTGCGTCGGGAAGTGTGCGGGCTTCGACACCGCTGGCGATGATCAACGCGTCGTAGCGGACGTGTCGCCCTGAAACGAGATTGATCGTCCGGGTTCCTGGGGTGAGGCGGGCGACGCCGTCGCCGAGTGTCCAGATTGCGTCGAGGTCGGCCCCGAGGGTGCGCAGGGTGAGGTCGGCTGGCTCCAGTTTGCCGGAGAGCACTTGTTTGGAAAGTGGTGGCCGGGTGTACGGGCGGTGTATTTCGTCGCCGATGATTTCGATTGGTCCGTTGTGTCCGCGTTCGCGGAGCCGTTCGGCGGCGCGAAGCCCGGCGAGGCCGGCGCCGATGATGACGATGCGGTCAGCGGCCATGACGAACCGTGACGTGAATGGCCTGCATCGGGCACAACCGGGCGGCCTCGAGCAC
>JANLPV010000126.1:0-23497 GCA_031367435.1 Actinomycetes bacterium
CCGACGGAGAAGTTGTCGCGGGATCTCGACGCGAGCTGGGTCCATTCATTCGCCGAGGCCAAGCGCGCCGTTTGCCCGATCTTGAACAGCGTCTCCTTCGGCAGGTTGCCAGCCAGCGTCACGTCGGTGCCGTTCACGTCCTGCCATTCCACGATGTTGAACGTGACCACTTCTCCGTCAAGTCTGGTGAACGTGGACGAGCGCACCACAACGAGCTGCCCTCCGATCAGCGTCGTACGGTCTGGCTCGGCCGGCACGAACGGCTCCGCCGGGGCTTCGAACAGGAACTGATCGGCCATCAGCACGGGCACGGCCTCACTCGAGACGGCACGCGGGATGGTTCGCACGGTAAAACTCGTGCCGAACGTGGCGTTGCGATACGTGGCCTCCTGCTCTACCGCTGGAACCGGCTGATTGCGGATGGACGATGACCACGTGTGTGTGGAGATCACACGCGTCAAGCCGATGGCACTCGGGTCGAACGTCGGGCCGAAGTGCAACAACGCATCGGTCGGCGACGACGGGCTCACCCGACCGAGACTGTTGGCGATGGTTTGCAGTTCATCACGCGTGAAACCGTGGCCGACGATGTCGACGGCGTTCAGCTGCCCTGGTCGCTCGGCGACGATCTCGCCAACCCCGTCGGCGGACTCCGTGTAGAGGCCGGGCATGCCGTTGATCTCAATTCGCGAGGCAGTGTTCGACTGAAGGTTCATCGACAGACCACCGGTGGACGAGACGGCAGCGAACCACCTGCCCGACGTACGGCTGGCGGCTGGTTCGGCCCACAGCTCGAACACCCCGACCGATGACTCACCGCTGATACCTCCACCGGTGTTCGAGGCCCCGGCAGCAATGAAGCCGTCGGGAAGGTCTGTAGCGATGTAGCCAGGAGTCGCTGAATCCCCAGCAAGCGCACCGATCCCCGAAGGGGTCGCTGAACTGGAGTTACCTGTGGCTGTCGTGGCCGGGGCGGACTTCGAACTCGGCAGCACCCAGGTGACGAGCACCACGACCAACAGCACCGACACCGTCGCCCACGCCTCGATCTGCCGACGCCGACTCTTGGGTCCGGACCCGTCGTCAGCCGCCGGTGTCGCGGATCGTTGCGAGGCCTGGCCGGTGGACGAATCCGAGAGCAACGCGGCGCGGGCTTTGGCTCGGGTTACGTCGTCGAGCCAGTGATCCGAACGACGTAGCGTCTCGGCGACCGACGAGCCGAAGCCAGCACCGGTGGCTGCACGCACGGCACGGGCTACGGCATCGGGCACCTCGTCGGCTGTCATGCCGATGATCTGGGCGACCACATCGGCCTCGCGTCGTTGAACGACGCGCAGATCGAGCAGCGCGCGGTCCTGTATCGACAACGACGGCGCGTCACCCTCGGGCAAGGTGGTGCTGGAGGCCAGCGCCCGTGAGTACCCTGCGGCGAGGCACTCGATCTCGCTGATCGGTCTCGGCTCGCGCGTGCCGGTGGCAAGATCTGCGTACGTGGCCGACAGCGCCGCCGCCGCACGCGCAAAATCCCCAGCCATCAACCGACAGAGCCAGCTAAAGACCGTCGACGCGGTTATGTCGAAACAGGCGAGGAGTTCATCGCGCTCTTGCACCGCCCCATACTCGCCGAAATTCACAGCTCTATCGAACGGGGTCAGCGCGGGTACTGTGCGCCCCCGTGCAGGATGCACCACGCCTCTCCTACATACCCGCGCTCGACGGACTTCGCGCGCTCTCGGTCATTGCTGTGTTGCTGTTCCACGCCCAAGCTGGTTTCGCACCGGGCGGTTTCCTGGGCGTGTCGGTGTTCTTCACCATCTCCGGCTATCTCATCACCTCGCTACTGCTGACCGAATTCGACTCCACCCACACCATTGCTCTCGGCCAGTTCTATGGACGACGACTTCGCAGGCTGACACCGGCCTCGTACTCATGCGTGGCACTGGTGCTTTCACTTGGCCTCATCTGGACGTCATATCAACGCGAGCACCTTCGCGGTGACGTACTTGCCGCGCTCACCAACATGTCCAACTGGCGCTTCGCGTTCGCGAGTACGAGTTATCGCGACATCTTCCTGGGTTCACCCAGCCCGCTGGCCCACTATTGGTCGCTCGCGATCGAGGAGCAGTGCTACCTCGTCCTCCCGATCATCGTCTGGGTGGCATTGCGCCGAAGTCGACGCGCACTTTTCGTTACGACGGTCGCGCTTCTGATCACCTCGATTCTCGCGACCCTGGCGACCAAGAACTTCAACATCATCTACAACGGAACGCACACGCGCGGCGCGGAGCTGTTGGTCGGTGTTCTTCTCGCTCAGCTGAGCTTTGACGGTGAGCGCAGACGCAAGGTCGTTCTGAAGGCGGGGCCCGTCGCCCTCGTTCTACTTGGTCTACTCGGAGTGTCCACCTCTCTCAGCGACCATTGGATCTATCGCGGTGGGCTTGTTGCAATTGCACTCTTGTCGGCATTGGCGATTGCTTCACTCGTGCTTGGAGGGCACTGCTCGCGATTCCTGGGGTCAAAGCCCTTGGTGAGAATCGGTCGAATTAGCTATGGGCTGTACCTCATCCATTGGCCGCTGTTTGTGTTCCTGTCGCCAGCGCGCACTCACGTCCACGGCCTTGCTCTCGCATCCCTGCGAATCGTGACCTCTGTCGCGGCCGCGATGGCCACCTACCATCTGTTCGAATTGAGAATCAGGCAACGCCATCTACTGACCACGCCAAGACGCGCATTCGCAGCAATGGCCCTGGCGTCATCTGCACTGTTGGTCGCTGCTGTCGTGGGGGTTCCGCGGCCCACATTCTCGATCAGCGCGCAGATGTTGGCGGACGGTTCGGCAGGGCCAATTTCCTTTGGTCCCGATGGACACAGCAATCGATTAGTACCAAGTGACGGTCGCTCCGTTGCGCTCCACAAAAGGGTGTTGGTCCTCGGAAGCGACAGCACCCCGTTGGACGTACTCACCCGAAACGGATACGACACGATCGACGACGTCGAACCGGGTTGTCCTCTCGTTCCCATTCCGCAGTCCCTCACCGCCGACGGCGGCTCAAACGATCCGTCCAGATGCGACAACTCGAGCACTCGGTGGACGGGACTGATCGAGTCGTCCCATCCTGACCTGATTGTGATCTCGACGGGAAGCACGGAACGGCGTCCCCCCGCCAGCGGTACCGACGGCGCGAACGGTGTGTTGGCCATGCAGCTCGCTGACGTCGGCACGCTCCTCGCCGCCGCCTATGCCCAGCTCGACTCCGCGTTTAACGCCTTGGACAGGTCCGGCATCCCCTATGTCATTGTCGACCATCGGACCGCATCGGATAGCGCGCTGGAGCCCCTAGCACGAGCAGGCCTCATGCATCCCAATGCAGGCGAAGCTGTCACCACGAACGAGCAGCTGACGGCCACGGTGCGCGATCGTTTGCACGGAGCAGCGGCGTCCGACGGGCGTCTTGATGTGGTTGTTGTCGGCGACTCCACATCGCTGTTTCTTGCCAGAGCACTCAACGATGCCGGTCAAACGAAACTGCGAGTGACATGGGCCGGCGAGAACGGTTGCCCATTCGTTCCGGTAGAGGCTCTGCGCTCATCGCGCCGTCCCGACGGTACGTGGATATCGACCTGCGCAAACCTGAGAACGACGTTGCCACCGATACTCGACTCGGTGCAACCAGACGTCGTTCTCCTCGTCGACACCGTGTATGAGCTTGCGGAGCAGCGCTACCCCGGTGATCCCGTGTGGCATGTGCCCGGCGACGCTGCCTATCAACTCTTTCATGACGCCGCGATGAGCTCGTTTGAAGCAATGCTCCGCGAGAAAGGAATACCGCTGTTGATCGCCGACTCGCCCGGTGCACGAGTGGGTCCGTGGTTCACGGCGGAGATGGGCGCACCGGCACGACTCGACGCATGGAATACGCAGATCCGAAGGTGGTGCGACAGTTCGCCGTACATCGGCAACTTTCGCTACGCCGAGCCTCTGCTCGATGCCGAGGCCCGGCATCGTCTGACACGGGCCGACGGGGTTCACCCGGAAATCGAACCCCTTACCGATCTGGCGCGTTCGGTATACGTGGATGAACTGATCAAGCAAACTCACGAACTACGCGCCTCGCTTGGACTCGAACCGCACCGCCGAGCGGATCGATAGTTTCGTTTCCACCGGAGTCAGCGCGGGCCGAGCACCGCATCGCTCACGCGACGGCGATGGTATGACGCGCTCCCCCATGCGGGCATCAACGCCCATGCCTTCTTCATGAACAACTGCAGATCGCACTCCCACGTGTAACCGATTGCACCGTGCACCTGCAATGCGCTGCGCGCTGCTTTCTGCGCGGCATCGCTCGCCAGCGCCTTGGCCATACTCACGTCTCGAGCGCAGTTCTCATTGTCGGTCGCGTGCGACCATGCCGCGCGATACACCGCGGGGCGGGCGAACTCCACCTTGAGCAAGGCGTCGGCCATGAGGTGCTTCACCGCTTGGAACGATCCGATTGGCTGACCGAACTGGCGGCGGTCGCGGGCGTAATCACCAGCGATGTCGAGCATGCGCGACGACAGCCCCAACAGATAGGCAGCGGCGGCGAGTGAGCCAGCATCGGCGGCCGAGTCGAGGTCGGCGCTCACGAAGTGTCCACCCGCTTCGGTGCCCGACAGGGTCGCAAGGTGTCGCCCATGATCGATCCCTTCGACGGCGGTGACGTTGAGTTGCGCCACCTCGAGGGCACGCACGCGTCCGTGATCAGCGAGCAACACCACGTCGGAGACAGACGCGTGAGGCACGTATCGCTCGCCCATCAGCGCAGCAGTGATCGCAATCGATCCGTCCGCAATGCCACTCGCCCACTGCATGCCACGAAGCGACAATGCGCTCACGGTCATCGTCTCGAACACCGGGCCCGGCACCGCTGCACGACCGAGTTCTTCGACGAGCAGGATCGCGTCGACGAAGGTGCCACCCATGCCGCCGTCGGCCTCGGGCAACATCATCGATAACACGCCCATCTCGGCAAGCCGCGCCCACAAAGAGGCGTCGTGACCCGCGCCCGACTCCCATACGGCACGTAAATGCGCGGCGGTGAACTCGCGCTCGAGCATCTCGCGAAGACCCGCCGCGAACTGTTGCTGATCTGATGTGAAGCTGAATTGCATGGTGGCGTCCTCAGCCCCTCGGTAGGTTCAGGACGCGGTCAGCAATGATGTTGCGCTGGATTTCATTGGTGCCCGCGTAAATCGGACCACTGAGGCTGAACAGGAAGCCATCGACCCAACGCTCGTGTGGGCCATCCATGCGCTCACCTTCGGTGCCGAGCAGTTGCAGCGCGAGCTCGTGGGCGCGCACATCCATCTCGCTCCAGAAGATCTTGTTGAGGCTCGATTCGCTGCCGACGTGACCACCTTCGAGCAACTTCGTGACGGTCATGTATGTATGCAGGCGATAACCCTCGGCCTGCATCCAGAGATCGGTGACCGCGTCACGCATCGCATCGTCATCGGGATCACCAATCTTGATCCAGAGCTTGATCAGCCGGTCGACAGCGACATTGAAACGGGCCGGGCTGCGCAGGCTGACGCCGCGTTCGAAGCCAGCTGTCGCCATCGCGACACCCCAGCCGTTGCCCACGCCGCCGATGGTGTTCTCCACCGGAACGTGTACGTCATCGAAGAAGATCTCCGCGAATCCGGTATCGCCGTCGAGCTGGGCGATGGGACGAACGGTAATGCCCGGTGTATTCAACGGCATCAGGATGAACGTGAGTCCCTTGTGACGCGTCGAGTCGGGATCCGTGCGGAAGATGCCGAAGCACCAGTCGGCCCACACGGCACGGCTGGCCCAGATCTTTTGACCATTGAGGATCCACTCGCTGCCGTCATCGCTGAGCGTGCCCTTGCTGCGAATACTTGCCATATCGCTACCAGCATCGGGCTCACTCCAGGCCTGCGCCCAGATCTCGTCGCTCTTGGCCATGGCCGGCAGGAACCGTGCCTTCTGTTCGGCCGTGCCAACTTCGATGATCGTTGGGCCGAGTAAAAAGATGCCGTTCTGACTCACCCGACCCGGGGCACCGCTGCGCCAATACTCCTCTTCGAAGATGAGCCACTTGAGATAGTCGGCACCTCGGCCGCCGTATTCCACTGGCCAACTGACTGCGGACCAACGACCCTCGTAGAGCTTGGCCTCCCATTGGCGATGCAACTCGAAGCCCTCGGCCGTGTCGAAGCTGGGAAGCGGTGTGGCCGGAACGTTCGCTTCGAGCCACGCGCGAGCCTCGGCGCGGAAGGCTTGCTCGTCGGCGGTCTCGGTGAGATCCATGGCCCCGTACCGTATCTGACGCCGCGTCAGATGCCAGAAACTCGTCCAACGAAAGCGCGCTGAGTGACACCTTGTGAGGGGTACCGCCCGGCTCCCGTTCGCCCCAATCGAATGTGACAGCATTCGTCCATGAGTTTGTCTGGAGATCACGCACACAGTTCGGCCGCTACGAGTTTCAGCTTTGAAGAGATGAGCGCGGCGTGGGAGGAGTTCCAGCGACTCGGTGCTCGCGGACGTGACTGGCCGGCATGGGCAGCGTTGTTCACCGACCACGCCACCTACCTCGAGCATTGCCTGGGCGAGTACCACGGCCCCGATGAAATCCGCGAATGGATTCTCGGCGCGATGGCACCGGTGGCATGCATGACCTTCTCGGTCGATTGGGCGATTCTGCAACCGCCGTATCTCGCCTTCAATATCTGGAATCACATGCCCGATCCATCGGGCGGCGATGCGCGTTTCTCGTTCAGCAACCTCACCCTGCTCACATATGCCGGTAACGGCAAGTGGAGCTGGGAGGAAGATTTCTACGCACCCGATGGTGCCGGCACGACTGTCATGGCCTGGTACCGCGCCGGCGGTCAGCCCACGATGACGGCCGACCCGACCATCACGCATGTGAGCCTCGTTGCCGAGCCCGATTCCGAGGATCGAGTTGGCGTCGCGGAAATGGTTCGCGCATGGCAAGCGGGCGCGCCGATCTACGCCGACGGCGCGAAGGTTTGGGATCACGGATCGGGAACAATGGCCGCCAGCGAGGCGGCAGCCTTCACGTATCCGGCCGACGTCGTGGTGATGGATGCAAAGCGCGCCTTCCTGCGCTGTGGTGGTACCGCCGTTGCTCTCACCCATGCTGGCGGAGGCCGCATCGCATTCGAAGAGCGAGCCCATAACCCCGCGGAATCCGCATGACAGGCCCGATCCACACATCGTCGGTGCCGCTCATCGACATCACCGCACTTCGCGATGGCAGCGACCCTTCATTGGTGGCGGCCGCGATCGATGCAGCGTGTCGCGACACCGGCTTCTTCTGCATCACCGGGCATGGCATCAACCCCGCGCTGTTCGACGCGCTCGACACCGCGTCGCGACAGTTCTTCGCGTTGTCCGCAGAGGCGAAAGCCGAGATCGCGATGGCCGTCGGTGGTCGAGCCTGGCGCGGCTGGTTTCCGCTCGGAGGTGAAGTCACCAGCGGAGTGCCCGATCGCAAGGAAGGCATCTACTTCGGTCAGGAACTCGACGAGCGCGATCCCCGGGTACGAGCTGGGCGAGCGCTGCACGGCAAGAACCTGTTTCCTTTGCAAGTACCCGAGCTCACCTTTCTCGTACTTGCCTGGATCGATGCCCTCACGACTCTGGGGCACATCGTGATGAGTGGCATCGCCCTCGGACTCGGGCTTGCTCCCGATTGGTTCCGAATGGAGCTGACGTCTGATCCAACGGTGCTCTTTCGAATCTTTCAGTATCCCGTCGACGGTCCTGGTGAGTGGGGCGTCGCCCAACACACCGATTACGGGCTCCTCACACTTCTGGCCCAGGACAACAGCGGTGGGCTACAGGTGAAGAGTCGTTCCGGCTGGATCGACGTCGAACCTATCCCTGACTCGTTTGTGTGCAATATCGGCGACATGCTCGAACGCATGACGGGCGGGCGCTACCGCTCGACATTGCACAGGGTGCGTAACACCAGCGGCCGTGATCGATTGTCATTTCCATTCTTCTTCGATCCGAGTTGGGATGCTCACGTGCACGCGCTTCCGCTGGCCCCCGAAACCGACATGACCCAAACAGACACGTCCGAGACAAGCGGCGGCGATCGTTGGGACGGCAGGAGTGTGTTCGACTTCTCCGGCACCTACGGCGAGTACCTGATTGCCAAGGTGAGCAAGGTCTTTCCGACCCTCGTGCATGTAATCTGACGCCGTGTCAGAAACCCTCTCCCGAGTGCCGATCATCGATGGCTGGTTTACCGATGACGTCGACGCCCCCACGCTCATCGGCTCGAAGTGCTCGCAATGCGGCACCTACGTGTTCCCTCCACGAACGGGCGATTGCCCGAATCCGAACTGTGATTCGGTCGTGCTCGACCCCACACCGTTGTCGCGTCGTGGTCGCATCTGGAGCTACACCGAGAACTGCTACGCGCCTCCCCCGCCGTACGTCGCCGCGGATCCCTACGAGCCCTATGCGCTCGCCGCCGTAGAACTCGCGGCCGAAGGTCTTGTGGTACTCGGCCGAGTCGTCACCGGCATTCGCGCCGCCGACTTGCGGGTTGGTATGGAAATGCAACTCGAACTCGACGTGTCGCATCGCGACGCTGATCATGAGTACATGGTCTACGTGTGGGCACCGGCAACACCATCCACAGAAGCTGCATCATGAGCAACGATCGCGACATCGCCATCCTCGGCGTGGGTATGCACCCGTGGGGCAAATGGGGCCATGACTTCACCGAATACGGCATGGTCGCTGCGCGTGCTGCGCTCGCCGATGCAAATGTGCAATGGAAAGACATCCAGTACGTGGCTGGGGCCGACACCATTCGCAACGGCTATCCCGGCTTCGTGGCCGGCGCAACGTTCGCGCAGAAGCTCGGCTGGAACGGCGCCCGAGTCAGCAGCAGTTACGCCGCGTGTGCCTCGGGTGCTATGGCGCTCGACTCAGCGCGCGCTCAGATCCTTGCTGGGTTCTGCGATGTCGCATTGGTGATCGGTGCCGACACCACGCCCAAGGGTTTCTTCGCTCCTGTCGGTGGCGGCGATCGCAAGAGCGATCCCGACTGGCAGCGCTTCCACGTGCTCGGCGCAACCAACCCGGTGTACTTTGCATTGTTCGCCCGTCGACGCATGGATATGTACGGCGCGACCGCCGAAGACTTCGCGCAGGTGAAGGTCAAGAACAGTCGCCACGGGCTCAACAACCCCAACGCTCGTTTCCGCAAGGAGAACGTGATCGCCGACGTACTCAATAGCCCCATCGTGAGCGACCCTTTGCGTCTGCTCGACATCTGTGCCACCAGCGATGGTGCCGCAGCGATGGTGGTGTGCAGCATGGACTATGCGCGCAAACACCTCGGTAACACCAACGGGCTATGCCGCGTCAAAGCTGTCGGCACCGTCGCACCAACGTATCCCCAGAGCGTGCTCGAGCTGCCCGACATCGCCAGCGACTCCACCGCAGTCGTGCCCGCGCCGACGCGTAAGTGGAAGGACACCATCGCCTTTGCCGCCTACGAACAGGCTGGTATCGGTCCCGACGACATCGATCTGGCAGAGGTGTACGACCTGTCGACAGCGTTAGAACTCGACTGGTACGAACACATTGGTTTGTGCGGCGAAGGCGAGGCCGAGGGCCTGCTTCGTTCGGGTGCCACCACGATTGGCGGGCGGGTGCCCGTCAACGCCAGCGGTGGCTTGGCCTGCTTCGGCGAGGCGATTCCGGCGCAGGCGATCTCGCAGGTGTGCGAGTTGGTGTGGCAGCTCCGTGGCCAGGCAACGGGCCGTCAAGTAGAGAGTGCCCGGGTCGGCATCACCGCAAATCAAGGCCTGTTCGGGCACGGCAGCTCCGTCATCGTCGCTCGCTAGTGTTGCGGAGATGAAGCTGCAAGTCGTCGATATTTCAGTGCCGTGCACGGCACCACCCGACATCGTGTTCGACATCCTCCGCGACGCTGCCAATTGGAGCACATGGTCGGCAGCGAAGAAGACGCGGCTTGAGAAGCAAGGCACTCCTGCTCCCGATGGGGTCGGTGCGATCAGAATCTTCGGCACCGGGCCATTTTCAAGTCGTGAGGAAGTCGTGGCCTACAACCCGCCAACGCATTTCGCGTACGTCTTACACAAGGGCCTACCAGTGCGCGCGTACCGCGCCGATGTCACCATCACACCTGTGGGGCAGGGCTGCACGATTGCGTGGCACAGCACTTTCTACGGCAAGTACCCGGGTACCGGCACGCTCAACCGACTGGCACTCACGTACTTTCTTCGCGACACGGCAAAACGACTCGCCAAGACCGCGGGCGCGAGAATCTCCACCACGTCCTCCTGAGTCGCGAGCTCGGCCTTTAACCGAATTCACGCACACGGTTGGCACCACGCGACTCACCCGAATCTGGCGAGTCGACATCGGCGGCGTAACCTGCACCCCATGCCTGAAGCTTTCATTGTTGATGCTGTTCGTACACCCGTTGGTCGCCGAGGCGGTTCGCTGAGCACCGTGCATCCCGCCGACCTCGGCGCTCACAGCATCAAGGCGCTGATGGATCGCACTGGCATCGATCCGGGTGCCGTCGACGACTGCATCTTCGGCAACGTTGATTCCATCGGCCCACAGGCAGGTTGCATCGCTCGCACGGCATGGCTCACCGCGGGTTTGCCCGAGCACGTACCGGGCACCACGATCGATCGTCAGTGCGGTTCTGCTCAACAGGCAGTGCACTTCGCCGCACAGGCTGTAATGAGCGGCACGATGGATCTCGTGGTCGCTGGCGGCGTGCAGAACATGAGCATGATTCCGATCTCTTCCGCGATGACGGCGGGGGAAGCACTCGGCTTCACCGACCCCTTCACCGGTTCATCCGGTTGGACCACGCGCTACGGCAACGGCGAGGTCAGCCAGTTCGTCGGAGCGAACATGATGGTCGACAAATGGAACCTCACGCGCGAGCAGATGGAAGAGTTCGCCGTGAACTCACATGTGCGGGCACTGCGCGCCCGCGAGGAAGGCCGTTTCGACGGCCAGATCGCACCACTCAACGGACTCACCTTCGATGAAGGACCGCGCGAACCCAATTGGGAAAAGATTCGTTCGCTGCCCACGCTGACGCCGGGTGGGCAACTCACTGCTGCGTGCGCGAGTCAGATCAGCGACGGCTCTGCTGCGCTGTTGATTGCGGGCGAGCAGGCCATCAAGGACCACGGCCTCACACCCCGAGCCCGCATCCATCACATCAGCGTGCTCGCCGACGATCCGATCATGATGTTGTCGGCCCCCATCCCAGCCACGAAGCGCGCGCTCGCCAAGACCGGCCTCACCCCTGACGACATCGACCTCGTCGAGATCAACGAGGCATTCGCCCCCGTGGTGCTCGCGTGGCTCAAGGAAACCGGATTCGACTACGCCAAGGTCAACGTGAACGGTGGCGCGATTGCGCTCGGCCATCCGCTCGGCGCTACCGGTGCCCGCCTGATGACAACGCTGCTCGCCGAGCTTGAGCGCACCGGCGGCCGCTATGGCCTACAGACCATGTGCGAAGGTGGCGGACAAGCCAACGTCACCATCATCGAGCGTTTGTAAGTTGCTGGCTTGTAATTACCTGCAGTTATCGACGCCGTCGTGCCAGCGCTGACAAGTTTCTGACGGTGCGTTAGATTGGCCCCAAAGCACACTCAGGGGGCTCTTCATGCACGATCTCATCATCCGCGGCGGCACCGTCGTCGACGGCACTGGCGCTACACGTTTCATCGCCGACGTTGCCATCAGCAATGGCACTATCACCGTGATCGGCACCGACCTGGGCGATGCCCGCGAGGTCGTGGATGCCACGGGTCTTGTCGTCACGCCGGGCTTCGTCGACATCCACACGCACTACGACGGTCAAGCTACGTGGGACGATCTACTCGAGCCCTCGAGTGGCCATGGCGTCACCACGGTCGTGGCAGGCAACTGTGGCGTCGGCTTCGCGCCCGTGCGACCAGGCAAGGAAGAGTGGTTGGTGCAGCTCATGGAGGGTGTCGAGGACATCCCCGGTACGGCCCTGCACGAAGGCATCTGCTGGGGATGGGAGAGCTTCCCCGAGTACCTCGATGTGCTCGATTCACGCACCTACGCGATCGACATTGCCACCTATGTCGGTCACGGCCCCATCCGTGCATACGTGATGGGCGATCGCGGTGCCCGCAACGAGCCCGCAACGCCCGAGGACATCGCCGGGATGAAGCACCTCGTCACCGAGGCAATCCGCGCAGGTGCGATCGGTTTCTCGTCGAGCCGCACGCTCAATCACAAGGCCCGCGATGGCGAGCCAGTGCCAGGAACCTTCGCCGCCGAAGACGAACTGAATGGTCTTGCCGATGGTGTTACCGATGCTGGCGGCGGTCTTTTCGAGATCGCACCGCAGGGTCTGGAGTTCGAGGCCGAGGTGTTCCTCGGCGAGGTCGATCTGCTCAGCCGCATCGCGCTCCGCACCGGTTTACCCGTGACGTTCGCGATGTTGCAGAACGAGCGCAATCCCGACTCGTGGCGCGTTGCCCTCGACAAGGTCGATGCCACCAATGCTGCCGGCGGCAACATGCGTCCGCAGATCGCGGCCCGCCCGTTCGGCATGATGATTGGCTGGGCGAACAACAACCCGTTCACGAAGCGCCCAACACTCGTCGATCTCATCAGCCGCCTCGATGGCGACGCGTTGCGTGCGGAGTTGCGCAAGCCAGAGATCAAGGCGGCGATTCTCAGCGAAACAGACCTGCCGAGCGACCCCTCGATTCAGTTCGATGGGTTGGGGCCGTTCCTGCAACTCATGCTCGACAAGATCTACTCCATGGGCGCAACGCCTAACTACGAACCCGCACCAGAGAACACCGTTGCCGCGCTCGCCGCCGCGCACGGCGTGGATGCGCTCCACATGGCATACGACCTACTCAACGAAGCTGACGGCAACGCATTCCTGATGCTGCCATTCTTCAACTATGTTGGTGGCACACAAGACGCCATCTACGAGATGCTGCGCCACCCTGCAACGGTGTCCGGGTTGTCAGACGGCGGCGCTCATTGCCGCATGATTTGCGATGCCTCGATTCCCACCTATGTGCTCAGCCATTGGGCCCGCGATCGCAAGGGTCTGAAGCTGTCACTCGAAGAAGCTGTGAAGTGCCAGACCAGCGATACCGCTGAGGTTGTTGGCTTTCACGATCGCGGCACGATTCAGGTCGGCAAGCGCGCCGATCTCAACGTCATCAACATGGATACCCTCGATCTCGAGTACCCGCGTGCCGTCGACGACCTTCCCGCTGGCGGCCGTCGTCTGATGCAGGCCGCGCACGGCTACGTGGCCACCATCGTGAACGGCGAGATCACACGCCGCAACGGCGTGGATACCGGAGCGCGTCCAGGCCGTCTGGTTCGCGCCAACCACTAGATCGAGTGACGAACTATTCGAAACGAGCGCCGAACTCGCGAGCGAGATCGACAAAACGCGCACCTGCGTCGGGGGCGAGTTCGCCGGGTTCGTAACGCACCGAGTGCACCGATCCCCTGAACGCAAACGCGCCTTCGACGAGGTAACGCTTCCAGTCCACCGGCGACCCTCGGTCAATACCGATGTCGATGCCGCTGAATGGTGCCATCGGCCAGAGCATCGTGCGTTCCAGATCATTCAGGCGGTGTTCGCCGTCGACGGCAATGGCAACGATCCAACGCCCACCACCAGGCGCGCCGAGAGTGACCACCACACTGTGGCGGCCGGCGGTAGCCACTCCGGCCGAAGCCCGCGTCGTTGATCCGTGACCATCGTTGTGCACGAACCAGAGCTCGTCGTTATCGACCTCCACCGCATAACCGCCGCCCTGATCACCATGGGCCACGAGCACTCCCCGACTGTCGCTTGCGACAGTGACGTCGATCGTGATCACGCACGTGCGCTGCCACACCAGGTTGCCGCTACGAATGCGTTCGAGCGTCGGCGTGCCCGACCAGATCGTGACCGGTTCGTGGAACACATCGTCATGGGGTGGACGCACGATCCAACGCCACCCCGAACCCTCATCGAGTGGATAGACCTGATTCGCCATTGCGGCCTCATGGAATCCGGCAGCCAGATCGGCTACACGATCAGGTTGATCGGCGGCGAGATTGCTGACCTCAGTGGGATCGGCGCGCAGGTTGTACAGCTCCCAGTCGGCGTCGCTGAACTTGGTGCGCGGCTGACGGTTAGTGACGACCTCCCATCCATCTCGATAGAACCCACGATGACCCTCGAGTTCGTAGTACTGCTCAGCGCGTACTTCGCCATGGTGCGCATCGCGCAGAACGCCGGCGAGGCTTGCCCCATTCATTGGCTTCACAACCACACCGTTGCGATGCAGTGGCGTGTCAAGTCCGGCGAGCGCGAGCACGGTCGGCAGGACATCGATGCAATGGCCGTACTGCGCTCGAATGCTGCCGGCCGAGTCACTGAGACCCTTCGGCCAACTCCACACACAAGGCACCTGATGGCCTCCCGCATAGGTATTGCGCTTGTACAACCGGAACGGCGTGTTGCTCGCCATCGCCCACCCTCGCGGATAGTGCGGCATCGTTTGCGGCCCACCGATATCCTCGAGTCGCGAGAGGTCGAGGGCAACGTTGTTCTTGTTGTCGCCCACACCTAGGTGCGCGAAATAGTTCGTGGTGCCGGTGGCCTCGCCCTCGCGACTTGCGCCGTTGTCCGAGAGGAATACGACGATCGTGTTCTCCCATTCACCGCTCTCCTCGAGTGCGGCACGAAGTCGGCCAACGCTCTGATCGATCTCATCGACCATCGCTGCGTACACCGCCATGTACCGCGCATAGAGCGTGCGTTCGTCGTCACTGAGATCGTCCCACGCCTGCACATCGTCGCCGGGTTCGTAATTGCCCTGCGGCAGAGGAGTACCCACGGGGATGATGCCGAGTTCGATCTGACGCGCATGCCGCTGCACTCGAATGTTGTCCCACCCCTGGTTGTAGGTGTCGCAGTACGTGGCGATGTCGTCGGCCTTGGCAAGCAACGGCGCGTGCGCCGCGGGATGCGCCATGTAGAGAAAGAAGGGCTGACCGGGCCGCGACGCGCCGCGCTCACGGATCATGCGAATCGCCTTGTCGGTGAGATCGTCGGTGAGGAAGTAGTTGTCAGGCCACACATCGACATCGACGACATGGTTGTCCTCGATGAGGCGATGCGGCTGATGCAAATTGGTGAATGCCTCGAGAATTCCATAGAAGCGATCGAACCCACGCTGACAAGGCCAACCATGCTGAGGGCCGCCAGCGCTCATATCGCTGTCACGACAGAGGTGCCATTTGCCCACCATCAACGTTGCGTAACCAGCGGCACGCAAAATCTCGGCGGCTGTCGACACGTTGTCGGCGATCTCGGCACGATAGCCAGGGAAGCCGGGATCGTCCTGGGCAATATGGCCCATGCCGGCCGAATGGCAGTTCAACCCAGTGAGCAACGACGCCCGAGTTGGCGAACACATCGGGTTCACATGGAAGTTCGTGAACCGCACACCCTCGCTCGCGAGCAGGTCGAGGTTCGGGGTGTTGATCTCGCCACCGAAGCAACCAATGTCGGAGAACCCAACATCATCGACGAGGACGAACACAATGTTCGGTGCATCGTTAGGCGCAGTAACCCGGGCCGGCCACTCATTCTGCGAACCGGCCATCGTGGTGCCGATACGGCCTCCGAATCCGACGTACGGCCCGCGTGGGTCCGCGTTCTGGTCAGCGTTCGGATCGGTATCGATGATTGCGGTCACGGCGGCGAATCTAACCGAACACCTGCAGCCACGCTGACCCCTGACCAGACCACGATCTCACCGCGCTCTCACCACGCCTGGGCGTTGGAACGCGGTGTTGCTGCCGCCATGCTGGCGCGATGTCTGTGCCGTTCGATTCCCTCGCCGAACTCATCCGCGCGCGTCGCACGAATATGTTCGTGGATACTGCTCGAGAGGTACCGACCCAGATCATCGAGCAGTTGTGTGAACTTGCCCAATGGGCCCCGAATCACAAACGCACCTGGCCGTCGCGGTTCGCGCTCTTCACCGGAGCGGGTCGGGCCCGCCTTGGTGAGGCCTTTGCAGCCGACATGATCGAGCGGGACTTCGGCGATGAACAAAAGCGAGCCAAGACACTCACCAAATATCTGCGCACGCCTGCGGTGCTCGTAGTTGGCTGCGCGTCAGATCCCAAGCCGAGCACCCACGATGAGAATCGCGATGCGGTCGCAGCGGGCATCCAGAACATGTTGCTCGGCGCTACGGCTCTGGGCATCGCCACCTACTGGGGAACAGCACCGCTCATCGATTCTGCACGCGTGCTCGACTTGTGCGGCTTTGCGCCTGACGTACGGATCATCAACGTGATGTACCTCGGTTGGGCCACTGATTCGCCCGAGGTGCCTGCCCGTCCGCCCGTGTCGCTCCACGTCGTCGACGCCTAAGGTTGCGGCGTGCATATTGCCGCCACCGAGAAATCCCCACTCGATCCTGTTGCGCTCGCTGCTGAGATTGATGAACACGGATACGTGATCATCCCCGATGCGATCGACCCCGACTTTTGTGATGCGCTCATCGACGACATCAAGCGCATCGAACACGACCACGCGATTGCAGATGGCACCAACGACTTCGAGGGCTTGCACACCAAGCGCATCTTCAACGTGCTCACCAAGAGCGCGTTGTTCGGACAAGCCGCCATCCACCCGCGCGTCCTGCCCGTGGTGGAAGCAGTGCTCGATCCGGGCCTGCTGTTGAGCGGCATCACGAGCATGAACATCGGCCCCGATGAAACTCCGCAGCTGCTGCACGCCGACGACGGCATGATCACGCTGCCGCGTCCGCATCCCGCCACGATGGTCACCACACTGTGGGCTCTCAGCGACTTTTGCGAAGCCAACGGGGCAACACGCATCGTGCCGGGGTCGCACAAGTGGTCGCACGTACTCAAGCCGGGCCAGTCACACGCTTCGATCGCGGCCGAGATGCCCAAGGGCGGCGTCGTGATCTTGCACGCCAGCACGTGGCACGGCGGTGGCGCGAACGTCACCGATCAGCGCCGCTACGGCATGAGCGTGCAATACGTCGCGGGTTGGTGCCGTCAACAGCAGAACCTCATGCTCGGTCTCTCGCCAGCATTGGTCAGCACGTTTCCGACGCGACTACAAGAGCTCATCGGATACAGCATGTATCGCAACGTGATGGGTCACGTCGATCGTCAACACCCCTCGATCCTGCTTGGTGCCGATCACGAACCCGAGATGGTGTGGGACAAACTGAGTGGTCCCGCCGCGCGCGACAAGGATGCTGCCGACAAGAATGCTGTCGACAAGGATGCTGTCGACAAACGTGTCTGATCCGCTCGACAACCCCATCTGGCACGCGCTCACGGGTCCGCACGCGAGCATCGCGCGGGGCACCGAACAGGCACTGCGATATCCACCCGACGTCAGCTCCTTCTTCGGAGTGCCCGATCCATTGAACGTCGGTATCGCCGCAGTGCAGCAGATCGCCGAGCCCAACGACATCGCCGTGATCATGTCAACCGGAACCGTCGGGACGCCGAACTCTTTCGAAGTGGTTTTCGAGGGCCTCTTCGATCAGATGGTGTACGACCGTCACGTCGCACCGATCGGCGAGTTCGACACGGTAACCCTCGCCGATGACGATATCGACGACATGCTCAAACTCGTGAAGATCACCGATCCGGGGCCGTTCATGGCGCGTACTCATACCCTCGGCGGCTACATCGGCGTGCGCGACGAAGGCGTCTTAGTGGCAATGGCCGGCAAACGTCTGCACCTCGCGGACGCCACCGAGATCAGCGCCGTGTGCACCCACCCAACGGCGCGCGGTAGCGGATACGCGGCTGGCCTCGTCAGTCGACTCGCAGCCGACATCACCGCCGATGGCCGCCGCGCCTTCCTGCATGTGTCGGTCCACAACTCCGGTGCGCGCAGCGTGTACGAGCGCGTCGGTTTCACGTACCGAACAAGGATCACAATTCAGGTGTTTCGCATTCAGAGCGCGTCGTAGGGTGACGCCCATGTCGACGAACACCACCAATCCCGTCATGCTCGTCACCGGCGGCTCGCGTGGTATTGGTGCGGCGATTGCCCGCGCCGCCACGCATGCGGGCTACACCGTGGCGATCACGTTCGAGAGCAACCAGCAGTTGGCCGACGCCTTGGTTACCGGGGGCGCGGCAGAACTTGCATTTGCATCAGACGCGGGCAACGAAACCGCGATCATCGACGCGGTCGCCAAGGTGGTTGAGACCTACGGCCGTATCGATGCACTCATTAACAATGCTGGCATCGCAGGGTCGTACGGCGGGATCGACACGGTGAGCGCGCCGATGCTCGAACGTCTCTGGGCGGTCAACATCTCCGCACCATTCCTGTACTCGCGCGAAGCCATCCGCCATATGTCCACTGCCAACGGTGGCAACGGTGGTTGCATTGTCAACATTTCATCGAAGGCCGCCGTTCTCGGCGGCACCGGCGAATGGGTGCACTACGCAGCCTCTAAGGGGGCGCTCGAAACGATGACGACGGGCCTGGCAAAAGAGGTCGCGAGCCTTGGGATTCGGGTCAACGCGGTGCGCCCGGGATTGATCGAGACCGACTTCAACGATCATGCGTCGCCCGGCCGCGTCGATCGGCTCAAGCCAACCGTGCCGATGCAACGCAGCGGAACGGTCGAGGAAGTGGCCGCCGCCGTGCTGTGGCTCTGCAGCGACGCCGCGAGCTATACCACCGGAGCCTTCCTCGATGTCTCCGGTGGCCGCTGACGACGTTCTCACAACCCTCCACTGGCCACAGCGACGATTGCGGCGGGCCGGTACTGTGGCGTCGTGAATCTGGGCGACATCGGCAACATCGAAGCACTCGCGAACGGCAAGCCGCTCGACGGCGTGCGCATCCTCGCGCTCGAACAGATGCAGGCGCTCCCCTATGCAACCCAACTGCTCAGTCGGCTCGGCGCAACCGTGGTGAAGGTGGAGCATCCGACCGGTGGCGACCTCGGACGCGGTTCGCAGCCATCGATGAAGGACCCCGACGGTCGCAGCGTTGGGGCCACCTTTTTGCGCAACAACCTGTCGAAGAAGTCGATCTGCGTCGATCTGAAAAATCCCGCGGGCCGCGACCTCATCTTGCGACTCGCGCCGCGCTTTGACATCATTGCCGAGAACTTCAAAGGCGGGGCGCTGGCACGGATGGGGCTCGGCTACGACGACATTCACGCCGTGCACCCAGCCGCGATCTACCTCTCTATTTCCGGCTTCGGCAATACGGTCGAAACGCCCTACGACGGTTGGCCCGCCTACGCCGGCGTTGCCGAGGCAATGAGCGGGCTGTACGAATGGAAGCGTCAACCCGGTCAGCCACCCGCCGTTAGCCCGGTGGGCGCGCTCGGCGATATTGGCACTGCGCTGTTCGGCGTGATCGGAGTGCTCGCTGCCCTTCGTCACCGCGACACCACCGGCGTCGGCCAATACATCGATGTTGCGATGTTCGACGCAATGGTGTCATTTGCTGACGTCGTGGTGAACTACTGGAGCATGGGCGAACGACCCGAACCCGGCCAGGGTCCGAAGATGGTGCTCGACGGTTTTCCGAGTGGCGACGGATGGTTCATCATCCAAGTTGGCCGCGAACACGAATTTGAACGGCTGGCCACGTTGATCGGTCATCCGGAGTGGGTCAGCGATGCGCGCTTTTCCACCCGCGCCGGGTGGCGCGAGCACATGGATGTCATCCGCGACGGCGTTGGCCAGTGGGCGGCACCAATGAGCAACATCGAGGCGTGCCAGGCGCTCGGCAGTGCAGGTATCGCGGCTGGCCCATGCCTCAGCGCGCAGCAGGTGATCGACGACCCGCACGTTGCGGCGCGCAACATGTTGGTGGCTATGCCCCGAACCGATGGCGTTGCCGACCCAGTGATCTCGCCCGGCAACCCAGTGAAGATGAGCGCAGTCGCCGAAGGACCTGAGACCCGCGTGCCGTGGCTGGGCGAGCACACCGATGCGGTGCTGAGCGCCGAACTCGGATTGTCCACTGGAGAGCTTGCCGCTCTGCGCGATGCTGGCGCGATTGCCTGATCAGCTGCGCTCGTCGCGTAGTGCGCTGCGGCGCACCTTGCCGGCGTCGTCGCGAACAACCTCGGTAGTGAAGTCGTACGAGCGCGGAATCTTGTAGCGCACCAATCGGTCAGCGAGGAACGTGCTCAGCTCATCGGCGGTGATGGGTGCGCTCACCTGCACGACGGCATGAATGCGATTACCGAGGTCGTCGTCGGGCAGGCCGATGGCAGCGCACGAAATCACATCGGGGTGTTCGTCGATCGCTGCTTCAATCTCGGCTGGATAGATGTTGGCCCCACCCGACAGGATCATGTCACTGCGGCGATCGGCCAGATACAGGTATCCGTCTTCATCCATGTAGCCCATGTCGCCAAGACTCTCCCACCCATCCGGACTGACGCGGGCCTCGGCACCGATGTACTCGTAGCTCTTACGCTCGCTACCCGTGCGCATGAACACCTCGCCCACCTCGCCTGCGGGTAAGACCTCAAAGGTCTCGGGGTCCTGAATGCGCATCTCGCCGGCGACTGGACGACCAACCGAGCCGCGGTGCGCCATCCATTCATCGCCGCGGATGATC
Source organism: Actinomycetes bacterium (assembly GCA_031367435.1). Classification (GTDB taxonomy): domain Bacteria; phylum Actinomycetota; class Acidimicrobiia; order Acidimicrobiales; family Ilumatobacteraceae; genus WLMZ01. The sequence goes on from JANLPV010000126.1 coordinate 20,718, forward strand.
GTGACAGATTGGGCCTCGGTGCCGGCGTACAACTCGAAAATCTTCTCGCCACCGAGCCAGGTGATCCAGGTCTCCTTCAGCCACGGTGGGCACGGCGACGCCATGTGCCACACGGTCTGCAGCGAGTCGACGTTGTAGCGATCGCGTACGTCGTCGGGCAGGCGGGTGATGCGCTGCATCATCGTCGGCACGAGCAGAATCCAGTCGGGTGCGTGATCGTGAATTGCCGCGAGCGTTGCCTCAGCCTCGAACTTGGGCAGGATCACCACGTGGTTGCCCTGCATCAACGCGCTTGCCGAAAAGCTGAACGGCGCGTTGTGATACAGCGGGCCCGGCACGAAGGCAACGCCATCGCGGCGCTGCCCCATCCCCGGTGCCTCAGTGTTGGTCACGCCGGGGTCAGAGGCAACGATCAACTTCGGGCGACCCGTAGAACCGCCCGATGTTGGTGCCTTCCACTTCTCGGTGATCACGTCGGGCAGCGGCGAATCGTCGATCGACGCGTCGGCTTCAAAACCGACAGGCACAACGCGGCGATTCGGATGTGCCTCAGGCTGAGCTCCAACCACGAGCGCAGAGTCGGCGAGCTCGACGATGGCCTGCCGTTCGCGATCGGGCAACCGATAACTGATGGGCTGCGGGGTGGCACCAAGCTTCCACGCCGCGACACAGGCCTCGAAGAAGCCGATGGAGTTGGGCAACCCGACGGTGACGAAGGAACCCTTCGTCACCCCCATCGCCGCGAAGGCTCGCGCCAAACGGTTGGTGCGCGACTCGAACTCGGACCACGTAATCGATTCGTCGCCACACGTGATCGCGACACGATCGGGTTGGCGCGATGCATTGTCCGCGATCGCGCGGCTATACGACAACATTGCCATGAGAAGGTCCTCCGTGAATTAGCTGTTGAGCGCGGTGCGCCAGGTGGTGTGCCAGTGCTGCAGCATCGGTTCGATCCTGCCAAACACAAATCGGTTCAATCCCGCTTCAGCGCCGCGTTGGCATTGCTCAGCTACGGGGAAATCTTCAGTGCCCACAATCAGAGCGGCGAAGTCAGCACCACGTTTGCGAGCCTCGCGTTCGTCATCGCTTTGCACCGGCCGGATGCTGGCCTCGGTGAGCTCCACCGTGCACTCGCCAACGTGACGGCCCGGATAGATGCGAAACATCTGGCTGCTGACAGGTGTCTCGAGTAGCACGCACGACGGAAAGAATGTGTGCACTACGCTGATTGGCGCAGGCTCAGGCCATTCGGATTCGGGCAGATCCACCATCACCGCCGCCGCACGGGTGGGGAACGCCCAACGTCCGTGACGGCCGAACGAGTCATGCACGGCGTTATTCGTCACCAACGAGCTCAGGGACTCACGATGCAAATAGGCAATGTGATACGCCTCGAGGTTGACGTCGAACGCGATCTTCCAGTTGGCCTGCAGCGTCCATTCGTGACGGCACACCACCTCGTGCGTGTCGTAGCTGTAGCCCGCGAGTTGGGGAGCAATGTCGGCGTAAGCGGCAACAGGATCGACGTCGGTGCTGAGTCCCACCACGAGCAGACCGGCGATGCTCGCCACGGGCAACGGCTGCAACGCGAGCGTGGCGCGATCGATCTCTTCAAAGCCCCACGCCTCGGGTTGGCCGACGACGTCACCCTGAATATCGAATGTCCATGAGTGATACGGGCAGGTGAACCGGCGGGCGTCGCCGCAACCCGAGGCGACCTGGGCACCGCGATGCGTACATGCGTTCAGGAACGCGTGCAGCTTCCCCTCGCCGTCGCGGGTGATGAGCACCGGCACACCGGCGACACTCTTGGTGACGTAGGTGCCGGCACCCGCGAGCTCGCCCTCCCACCCAACGACATGGGCGCCGTGACGAAAGAACAACTCTCGCTCGCGCTCGAACTGTGCGGGATCGGTGAAGATCGATGCTGGTTCGCTCATCGCATGCGCAGCAGTATCGAGTGAGTCATCGCGCACGCGCTCAACGATGCGTCGGGTGATGTCGCGCGGGAACCGGTAGCCCTCCGACGTCACCGGATCGTCCACAGCAGTCATATCTGACAGTGTGTCAGAAACGTCGGGTTGAGCAGGTAGACGGAACGCCTACTTGTATCCCTGCATCACATGTTCGAGCCACGCTGCGGGCGCTGCCGACGTGAGCTGACCCAGATCGACATAGTCCCACCAACGCTCGACCTTGCCGTTGCGTACTTCGTGCACACTGCAGAAACGAACGAGGTGATACTCACCCGTGGTCCAGAACCACTCCTCGGCGTGCTCGGTGATAACGACATCGCCCTGGGCCAACATCGGGCCTGGATGCAGCACGTAATTCGCGAGAGGTTCGAGCCCGAGCCGCAACCGGGCCGCTACCTCGGCCGGGCCAATCGCGCCCGGATCGCCGCCTATCAGCGGCACATCGATGTACGTCCCCGTCGCGCTGAACAGAGCGCCAACGCCGTCGAAGTCGCGACGGCCGAGACGCTCCCACAACGACTCGATGATCTCCTTGTTCGCCGCTTCACTACCTGACTCGCCCACCGGCGTGAAATCGCTCATAGCGGATGACCCTAGACGCGTGGGAAGATCTCCGAATGACCAGAACGAATTGGACCGAAGCAAGCATCCCTGATCAGACCGGCAAAACGGTTTTCATCACCGGGGCCAACACGGGAATCGGTTTCGAGGCAGCACGCGCACTTGCCGAGCACGGTGCCCGCGTGTTGATCGGTTGCCGCAACCTCGACAAGGCCAACGCCGCGGCGGATCGCATTCGCA
>JANLPV010000143.1:0-20301 GCA_031367435.1 Actinomycetes bacterium
AAACGGCAAACGGCAAACGGCAACACGGTTCACGGCAAACGGATCAGGTGTCAGCTGGCGAACCTAGCTGACTTTGAGGGTGGCCTTCATGGCATTGTGGCCGGGCACCGTACAGATCAACTTGTACGTTCCCGCGGCCAACGTGTAATCACCCTCGGCCTTTGAGCCGCTCTTGACGACCTCGAGTTCTTTCGCCACGGTCTTGCCGTCGGAGCCAACGATGGCCAGCGTGTGCCGCTGACTGTCGCGGTTGACATAGATCACATGAACGACGCCGGCTGTGGTGGCGTACTCCGGGAGATCGAACTTGATGCCGGGTCCGGCGAGCACCTGCAACTCGGCGGGCGCTGGAGCGGCCGTGGTGGTTGAGTCGGTGCCGGGACTGCTGACAGCGGTGCCTCCATTTGGCGCGGTTGGCGAAGTTGGCGACGTGCCGGGGGTACTGACCTGAGCGCCCGTTGATGCTGCGGAGTTTGACGAAGTGGAGGTGGTGCTGCCACAGGCACTCAGGGCGAGGACGGCGACACCGGAAACAACCAACGCGGGGAAATTGTGCATTCTCATGTCGGGCATTATATAAGCAAGCGCTTACTAAATTCAAGGTGCCCGATGTCTCATCCCCGACCTCTCATCGCCGATGTCTCATCCCCGACCTCTCATTGCTGATGTCTCATCCCCGACCTCCTCATCGCTGACCTCTCATTGCTGAGAGTGCACGACGTGTCGCCATCAGCGTGCACTCTTTGGACGCGTGATGACCGCGTGTTCTGCCCCGTCTGATCGGGCGCTGGCGGGTACGATCACCTGCGATGTCATCGCAACAAGAATCTGGGCAGTCGTTCGGCGCGAACTCGTGGCTCGTCGACGAAATGTACGAGCAGTATCGGGCCGATCCAAGCGCTGTCGGCGATGCGTGGAAGGAGTTCTTCTCCGACTACAAGGGCTCAGCCATCGGCGATGAAGTTGGCGTACCAGCGGCGACCACATCGGTGTCGCTTGCGCCACACACCGCCGTCGTCATCTCACCGGTGGCGGCCGCGCCAACGGCAACTAGTACGGGCGAAGGTTCTGCCGTCGAGGTGCCGGTCGAGGCCGTCGAGTTGGTCGAGCTTGGCGAGCCGATCCGCGGTGCGGGCGCGGCAATCGCCGCGAACATGGAACGCAGCCTGGCGGTGCCGACCGCAACGAGTTTTCGCAACGTCCCGGCCAAGCTGCTGGAAGTGAACCGCAAGGTCATCAACGGCTATCGCACGCGTGTCGGCCAGAGCAAGATCAGCTTCACCCACATCATTGGTTACGCGATCGCGCGGGCGATCGGCGACGCGGTTCCGCAGATGAACAACACCTTCGTCGCCGACGCAGACGGCAAGCCTCGCATCGTGCGCAACGCGGCAGTAAACATGGGCCTAGCCGTCGACGTCGCGAAGTCCGATGGCAGCCGCACGCTCGTCGTGCCGGTGCTGCGCGAGGCCGCCACGCTCAACTTCGAGCAGTTCATCGGTGCATACGAAGAGATCATTCGCAAGGTGAAGGGCAACAAGCTCACCGTTGCCGATTTTCAAGGTGCCACCATCACGCTCACCAATCCCGGCACGATCGGCACGGTACAAAGCGTGCCTCGGCTGATGCCAGGCCAAGGCGTCATCGTCGGCGTCGGCAGCATTGATTATCCAGCAGAGTTCCAAGGCAGCGACGAACGAACGCTTGGCTCGTTGGGTGTGAGCAAGGTCGTCACGATCACCAGCACGTACGACCATCGCATCATTCAGGGTGCCGAAAGCGGCATGTTCCTCAAGCGCGTGCACGAGTTGTTGATGGGCGAGCACGGCTTTTACGAGATCCTCTTCAACGATCTCAGCGTGCCGTATGAAGCCGTGAAGTGGCGCACTGACATCAATCCAACGAACAGTGAAGACGCGATGTTGCACAAGCAGATGCAGGTCGCAACACTCATCCGAGTGCATCGCGTTCGCGGTCACCTCATCGCCGATCTCGATCCGCTGCGCTGGAAGCAGCCGCAGATGCCAGCCGAACTCGATCCGGCAACATACGGCCTCACGATCTGGGATCTCGAGCGCGAGTTCCTCACGGGTGGTGTTGGTGGCGTCGACAAGCAAGCGCTCGGTGATCTGCTCGGTGTCTTGCGCGATGCCTATTGCAGAACCGTCGGTATCGAGTACATGCACATTCAAGACACCGACGAACAGCGCTGGATCCAGAGCAAGGTCGAGGGCGTGCACATCTCGTTCACCAAGGACGAAAAGCGTCGCATCCTCGACCGCCTCAATGCTGCCGAAGCGTTCGAGAAGTTCCTCGCCACCAAGTATGTGGGGGCGAAGCGCTTTGGTCTCGAGGGCGCCGAGTCGGCCATCCCGATTCTCGACTCTGTCCTCACGGGTGCCGTCGATGCGGGGCTCGATTCAGCCGTGTTGGGTATGGCGCACCGAGGCCGTCTGAACGTGCTCGCGAACCTGATGGGCAAGAGCTACGACCAGATCTTCAAAGAGTTCGAGGGCCACGTTGATCCGACGTCGGTGCAGGGCTCCGGAGACGTGAAGTATCATCTCGGCGCGGTGGGCAAGTTCGAGAGCCCGAGCGGTGCCGACATCAGGGTGGAGCTCGCTGCGAACCCGAGCCACCTCGAGACGGTTGACCCCATCGTGCTGGGCATGGTCCGCGCCAATCAGGATCGCATCGAGCCTCCCGGGTCATATCCATCGTTGCCGATTCTGGTTCATGGCGATGCGGCCTTTGCCGGGCAGGGTGTCGTGGCCGAATGCCTCGCGATGAGCGATATCAACGGGTATCGCGTCGGCGGCACTATCCACCTCATCATCAACAACCAGATCGGTTTCACCACGAGCCCGAAGTTCGCGCGGAGTTCGTTGTATTGCAGCGACGTCGCCAAAACAGTGCAGGCTCCGATCTTCCACGTGAACGGCGATGACCCGGAAGCGTGCGTGCGTGTTGCGCAACTGGCGTTCGAATACCGCCAACGATTCCACAAGGATGTCGTCATCGACATGGTGTGTTATCGCCGCCAGGGCCATAACGAAGGCGACGACCCCAGCTACACGCAGCCGCTGATGTACAAGGCAATCGCCGAGCGGCGCAGCGTTCGCAAGTTGTACGTGGAGGCGTTGGTCAAGCGCGGCGAACTCACCGTCGATGAAGCCGAGGGTGTGCTCAAGGACTTCCAGAGCAAACTGCAAGTGGCGCTCGATGAAACCCGCGCTCATGCCCCAGAGGCCGTCAAGGTAGCCAAGCCGCCGCGTCCGCTGGGTGTGTTGGCGCATGTCGAGACCGGCGTCGAGCGCGGCAAGCTCGATGCCATCTTCGACAACCTCACCGCCTATCCCGACGGTTTCACGGCGCACCCCAAACTGATCCGCCAGTTCGAGACGCGTGCCAAGTTGTACCACGAAGGCAACCACGTTGATTGGGCCACCGGTGAGGCCTTGGCGATTGGCTCGCTGGTGATGGAAGGAACACCGGTCCGTTTCACCGGCGAAGATTGCCGTCGTGGCACGTTCAGCCAGCGTCACGCCGCGTTGATCGACTACGTCAACGAGACCAACTGGATTCCGCTCGGTGAGCTCCCCGGTGCGCAGGCCCAGTTCTGGGTGTACGACTCGTTGCTCAGCGAGTACGCAGCCGTTGGCTATGAATACGGCTACGCGCACATCAACCGCGACACGCTCGTGATTTGGGAGGCGCAATTCGGTGACTTCGTCAACGGCGCGCAGATCATCATCGATCAATACATCGTTGCCGCGGAGGACAAGTGGGGTCAGGGCAACGGCTTGGTGTTGTTGCTGCCGCACGGCTTCGAGGGCCAAGGTCCCGAACATAGCTCCGCGCGTATCGAGCGCTTCTTGCAGTCATGTGCCGAGGACAACATCCAGGTGTGTAACGCCACGACGGCAGCGCAGTACTTCCACCTGTTGCGCCGCCAGGTTCGTCGCGACGTGCGCAAGCCGCTTGTACTGTTCACACCCAAGTCAGCCCTACGCATTGCTCAGACCCGCTCCACAGTCGACGAGCTGACCACGGGATCGTTCCAAGAGGTGCTCGACGATCCAACTCCGAGCCTTGACAAATCTGCGGCACAGAGGTTGGTGTTCTGCAGCGGCAAGGTGGCATGGGACGCGATGGCCGAGCGCGACAAGCGCGGTGTCGCCGCCGCGATCGTGCGCATCGAGCAGCTCTATCCGTTCCCGGTCGAGCAGATGCTGGCGCTCCTCGACAACTACCCGAATGCGCGTGAACTGGTGTGGCTGCAAGAAGAGCCCGAGAACATGGGCCCATGGAATTTTGTCGAGGCACGAGTGTGGCGGGTGAAAGAGCGCGGCTACGACCTGCGCCACGTGTCACGCGTCGAAAGTGGTAGCCCGGCTACCGGATCAAAGACCATCCACGATCAAGAGCTGGCCGACCTCATGGATGAAACCTTCAGCGGGCTCTAGCAAGTTGGTGCTCAGCAGTCTCCTAGCCGAAGTTGAGGCCTGTCACGGTCGCGAGTTCGGCCAACGCGGTGTGCGGATCGACAACCTTGATGGTGTGCATGCCCATTGCCGCGGCAGGTTTCAGGTTGACGCCGAGGTCGTCGAGGAAAATGCATTCGTTCGGTCGCACATCCAGAAGAGCGCACGCGATTTCGTAGAACCGTGGCTCGGGTTTACGAACGCCCACTTTGCTGCTCTCCACGATGGCGTCAAAGCGGGCCATGACGCCAGCGAGCGCAATCTTGCGATCGTTGTTCATCGCATTCGCCTCTACGTCGGTGCCAACAACGTTGTTCGTGAGGCACGCGGTCTTGAAGCCCGCCGCCTTTACGGCATCGAGTGCGGCCACCATCGCCGGGCGGATCTCGCCGGCGAGTAGGGCCAAGACGTTTGCACCACGCACCTCATGACCGAGTGCGAGTGAGTCCTCTGCGAACGCCCCATCGAACTGGGCAGCGCTGAGTTCGTTGCGTTCAAGTCTGGCCCAGGCGTTGGAATCGGGATTCGTGGCGTTCACCGACCGGATGAAGTCGCGTGGTAGGCCCACGTGTGCCTCATAGTGACTGAACGCTTCGAACGGACTGGAGAGAATGACCCCACCAAAGTCCCAGAGCACGGCAGTGAACACCCGATGATCGTACGCGGAGGGGCATCGAGATGCTTGACTGGCAGTGTTATGCCTCACCACGTCATCATCGACGGCTCCAATTTGGCCACCGAGGGCCGAACCGCGCCAAGTCTCAAGCAGCTCAACGAAGCGGTCGACGCGTATCGCGCCGATCACCCGGAGGCACTGATCACCGTGGTGGTCGACGCAACTTTCGGCCATCGCATAGACCCGAAGGAAGTCCCTGAATTCGAGCGCGCGATCGAGACGAATTCGTTCGTGGCGCCGCCCGCTGGGGCAATCGGTCGCGGCGATGGGTTCATCCTCAGCATTGCCCAAAAGGTGAAGGCAACGGTGTTGTCAAATGACAGCTACCAGGAATTTCATGGTGAATACGGCTGGCTGTTCGACGAGGGCAGGCTCGTTGGTGGCAAGCCGGTGCCACACATTGGGTGGGTGTTCGTGTTTCGCACGCCGGTCCGCGGCCCGGTAAGCCGACGGTCGGTCAAAGAACAAAAGGTCGTCGAGAAATCGCCAGGTCGCCGCCGCGGAAACAAGGCACCGGTCGAGGTATCGACGGCGTCATCGTCGGTGTCGTCGCTGTCATCGCTGCCGTCGTTGTCAGCCAACGCCCCGATGCCGGTACCGAAGTCGGCACCCCCGGGTTCTGTCATGCCGGCCGAGAAACCGTCCGCTCCCAAGTCGGCCAACGACCTCATGGTGTTCTTGTCGTTCGTCGAACATCATCCGGTTGGCACAACCGTAGAAGCAGTCGTCGAAAGCTATTCCTCCCATGGCGCATATGTGCTCATTGGTGATGCGCACGGCTATGTGCCGCTGCGGTTGATGGGCGATCCTGCGCCACGCAGCGCGCGTGAAGCAATTGCGCTTGGCGAGGTGGTCACACTCGTGGTGCATAGCTTCGCTCCGGCGCGACGCAGCATCGATCTTGGGGTGTTGTCGATGTCTCCCGACGCTCAGCCACCCAAACCGGCACGCGCTCGTCGCGGCGACGCGAAGAAGTCCGCAGCGAAGTCCATCGAGAAGCCCGCAGAGAAACCTGCAGAGAAGCCTGCAGAGAAGCCCGTCAAGAACGCTGTCGGCAAGAAGGCAACTGACAAGAACGCGATCGCCAAGAGCGCAGCGAAGTCCGTCGAGAAGAAGTCGGGCAACAAGACGAAGACATCGGCGAAGCGCGCGGCCGACCTACCTCCGGTTGCGGCACCTCCGGCCGAACTGAAGCCGGTCACGCGCAAGGCACCTGCGAAGAAGATGGCAGCGAACACAGCGGCAGCGAACACAGCGGCGGCGAATCCTGTAGCGACCAACAACACGGCGACCAACAACACGGCGACCAACAAGGCGGCGACCAACAAGGCGGCGATCAACAAGGCGGCGACCAACAAGGCGGCGACCAACAAGGCGGCGACCAACAACACGGCGACCAACAACACGCCCGATGTGAAGAAGGCGGCAGGAAAGAAGGTCTCAGGCAAGAAGGCGCCAGCGCCGAAGCCTGCAGCGATCAAGAGTGCGGCGCAACGGGCAGGTGCTCGACCGTCTGGAAAGTCGTAACGGTGCGCATTGCGACCTGGAACGTCAACTCGCTCAAGGCGCGGCTCGGGCGAGTCGAGGAATGGCTGGCCGACGTCCAGCCCGACGTGTTGTGCATGCAGGAAACCAAGTTGGCCGACGACGCGTTTCCGGCGCTGACGTTTCAAGCTCTTGGCTATGAAAGTGCGCATCATGGCCAAGGCCAATGGAACGGTGTCGCCATCTTGTCCAGGGTCGGCCTCACCGACGTCGTGGCCAACTTTGCGGATGGGGGAGCGCCCGATGCCGAGGCTCGACTGATCACAGCTACGTGCGGTGGCGTGCGCATCACGTCGGTGTATGTGCCCAACGGCCGCTCGCTCGATCACGATCACTACCAGTACAAGTTGGCATGGATGGCGAGACTTCGTGCTCATGTGGCACAGAACTCGCAGCCCACTGATGCGGTCATCGTGACCGGTGACTTCAACATTGCACCCGACGATCGCGATGTGTTCGATCCGGCGAAATTGGTTGGTGCCACGCACGTCAGTGCCGCGGAACGCGAGCAGCTTGAGGGGTTGTGTCAGTGGGGGATGACCGACTTGTTTCGCCATCACCATGAGGAACCAAAGCTGTATTCGTGGTGGGACTATCGGGCTGGTGACTTTCATATGGGACGTGGTATGCGCATCGATCTCATCCTCGGTACGGCACCGGTGCTCGCGCGCAGCACGTTCTGTGTTGTCGATCGCAACGCCCGTAAGGGCACCTCGCCGAGCGATCATGCCCCGGTACTCGTTGATCTGGCCGACGCATGAGCGACATCGCCGATCCCGCGGCTGGTCTGCCCGATGACCACCCCTTTTCGGGGTTGAATGGCCCGGCATCGATGCGCGACGCAATCAATGCACGTCTTGCAGGCACCACGTTGCCCACTGGCGCTCGCGCCGAACTTGCCGCCGCGGCGAGAATCGTGATCGACGAACTCATGCGCAGCACCGCTGCCGATGGGCAACTCGAGGAGGCCGCGGCGCTCGTTGTTGAGGCGGCGAACTTGCTGCAGAAGCAGTCGCATGGTCGTGGTTACGTGGGTGTCGCCGAAGGTTCGTTGGCGAATGGCCATCAGAGCTTTATCGACTTCAGTCCCTTCATCGGCCTACTCAATCCATTGGCACCACCGATCAGCGTTCGTTTCGAAAACAACGGCGACGTCATTGGCACGTGCACCTATGGCGCCGCGTATGAGGGTCCTCCCGGTTGTCTGCACGGTGGTTTCATCGCCGCAGGCTTCGACGAAGTGCTCGGATTTGCTCAGGCCCAATCGGGTCGGCCTGGCATGACCGGCAGGCTCACGATCAGCTACCGCTCGCCGACGCCACTGTTTCGCGAGGTGCGCTTTGTGGGTCGACTCGATCGTGTCGAGGGCCGCAAGATCTACGCCAGTGCCGAACTCACGGTGGGCGACACATTGTGCGCCGAAGCCGAGGGTCTGTTCATCTCGATGAAGCCGGAGGTGTTCGAACGGCTGCTGCAGTTGCGCGTGGGTCCATCCGATCGCGGTGTACTGCCCGAGAGCCCGGGTGACTCCACGTCGCGCACCTAGGTTGCGGCGTACAACGCTTTGGTGAGGGCATCGAGGATGCGTGGCGCGATGCGAGCTGCGGACACCGGACCAAGGTCCGTGATTGCTACCACTTCCTCAATCGTTTCCGGACGGGCAGTTGCCACGGCTTTGAGTGACTCGTCCGAACAAATCGCCGTCGGGGCCACCTGCGCGGCCTTTGCCGCGGTTGCCCGCCATGCGACCAATGCAACGTATACGGGATCGGGCGCGACGCGAGTGAGTCGTGGCATCGGAGGAGCGACCACAACGTCGTGCGCAGTTGTTGTGATGTCGGCGATGAGGGGCGAGGGTTGCGCGGCGCGTCCGTTGCGTTGTGCGGCTTGGGTAATGATCAGTTGCTCGCGAGCTCGCGTGCACGCAACATAGAGCAATCGTGCCTCTTCGTCGCGTTGTGCCTGAGTCGTGGCCGTGGAGTGCGGAATCAGGCCCTGCTCGGCCCCGACGATGATGACCGTTCGCCACTCGCGACCTTTCGCGCCGTGGAACGTGAGTAGGTCGACGGCGTCATCGGGCTCGGCGTGGTCGAGGTCGTCGAAGGGTGAATGCAGATCAACCCACGCTCGAAATGAGAGGCCGGTGTTCTGTGCGATGAAGCGGTCGGCGGCCTCGGCGACTCTCGCCCGGATTGGATCGAGCGATGCGTCCGTGGTGACGCGCTCAACCCATATGCCGAGGTCTGAGTTCGATCGGCACGCGTATGCCTCGCCGAGGGCGGCGCCAAATGCGCGGCGTGCACCCGTTCGACCTTGCAGGTTTGCTGGGATTCCCGCTCGAGCCAACACCGAGCTCAGGGCAGTCAGTTGTGCAACCGTACGCGCGAGCACGGCACAGCTTCGCCAGAGCTGATGCGCGCCGACGACCTCGCGAAGGAGTCTGGAGACGGCGATGTTCTCGGCGGTCTCGTCGGATTCGCAGACGACCCGCACCGCGATGCCCTCCGTTTGCATCGCGACCGAATCGTCGTTCTGGTCTGAGCGCTGCAACACGTTGCGCGCGGCCGCGATGATTTGCGGACTACATCTGTAGTTGCGGGTCAGCCGGGCGATGGTGATGCCCGGGTACAGCTCAGCGACATTGTTCATGATCGCTGGGTCGGCACCATTGAATCCGAAGATGGCCTGACGCGGATCACCCACCATGCACAGGTCAGGTCGGTCGCCTCGAATCGTCTCGAGGAAGGCGTGCTGCAAGGGGTTGAGGTCCTGGGCCTCGTCGACAAAGAGATGTCGAAAGCGCCAACGAATTCCGGCGGCCCACGATCGGTCGGTATTCATTGCGAGGAGGCATCGTTCGAGAAGATCATCGAAGTCGGCCACGCCTCGTCGAGTCTTGATGGTGCGGTACGCCTCGGCGACGGCGGCAAACCCCGCGGGATCGAGGCTGACGCGCCGCCCGGCTTTACGAGCCGCGGTTGCGGAGTCGGCCGGGTCCAACCGCCGAGCGCGAGTCCAATCGAGATCGTTCAGAACGGCCGATGGATCGGCCTTTGAGCCGGTGAGGCGGAGTGCCTCATTGATGAGCCGAAGCCGATCGGTAGCGATCGTTGGTGGCCGTTGGTCAGTGTCGATCGACCGCTGCCTGAGTAACCGCAGCGCAACGGCGTGGAAGGTGCCCGCCTCGACACGCTCGCGCAGACCTACCCGACGCAGCCGTCGGTGCAGCTCGCTGGCGGCTTGATTCGTAAAGGTGAGTGCGAGCACGTGTTGCGCACCAACGTCGGGTTCGGCCGCGATTCGATAGGCAATTCGTCGAGTGAGCACCGTGGTCTTACCCGACCCTGCGGCAGCGATAATCGCGAGTGGTTCTGCAGCGACTGTCACAGCAGCGCGCTGGTCGTCGTCGAGTCCGTCCAGTAGCGCTGTGAGGTCCACGGCGTCACGTTACGTCGCCGTACGAAGATCGCGGGTCACGTATGGATCGGAAGGTAGGGATCGGAACCTATAGTTCGGATATGGCATATCCGAAGAAGCACCTCAACTCGAATGAAACGGTCGTCCTTGATCTGCAGCCACATTGGTGGTTCTTCGCCGGGTCTGCGGCAACGCTCGTGTTGTGTATCGGTGTCGGGCTTGTGGTGCTCACGCAACTCGATAGTGGCAACACCCGCAAGTTCCTTGGTTATCTGTTGATCGCGGCGATCATCGTGTCTGCGCTGTGGTTGGTTCAACGCTTTCTCAAGTGGCGTACGACGAACTTTGTGATCACGAGTGATCGGGTCATCTTCCGGCAAGGCCTCATCGCCAAGAGTGGCATCGAGATTCCACTCGGCCGCGTCAACAACATCAACTTCAACCAGACGGTCTTTGAGCGAATCATCGGTGCTGGTGACCTGCTCATTGAGTCCGGCGGCGAAGACGGCCAGCAACGCTTTACCGACATTCGAAACCCACAGGCGGTGCAAAACCTGCTGCACGCCCAGGTCGAGGCGAAAGCATCACGAGGTGCAGGTTTCTCACCGCCGCCCGCTCCTGCTGCGGTCGATGTTGCCGGGCAACTCGAAAAGCTCGAGGGTCTGCTGCAGCGTGGATCGTTGTCGCAGGAGGAGTTCGACGCTCAAAAGAGTCGGTTACTCAACGGCTGAGCCGTAGCCGACAAAACGCCCGTCCGGGCTGCGTACGACCGTTTGCACGCGTATCACTGCAGTTCGATCAATCGGGCCGTATACGTGTGGGAATTGTGTGGCGAAGGCTGGTCCTGAGCCGCTGATGTGAGCGGGTGCCTCCCATACGCAGGTGCTCGTGAGTCGATCGGTATCGACGTACACGACCACGAACTCGCCAGTCGCGTCGGAGTAGAAGGCATTCGCCACCTTCAGCAGTACGTCAGCTTCGTCGGTGCAGTGAATGAAACCCTCTGTCGCCAACGAAGGACTCACTATCGCCTCGTGATCGGACAAGGCTCTCCATTGATCTGCCGGCATGAGATGAACAACGGTGGCCATCAACTGTGACTTTCTGGTTTGCGCGCCGATGCGCCGTCGACTGCGTGTACGAGCCACCCGGCCGAGACCGCTCCAGGTTCAGCGATCGCAACGATGCATCCACCGAAGCCGCCTCCGGTCATGCGTGCGCCAAAGACGCCGGGAGTAGCACACATCTCTGCGACCGCTTGGTCGACGGCCGGCGTGCTCGTGGCGTAATCGTCTCGAAGGCTGTGGTGGCTCTCGATCATCAACCGACCGGCCGACACAACATCGCCGACGCGGAGAGCGTGCGAAAAGTCGCGTACACGTTGGTTTTCGCTCACGACGTGGCGAGCTCTGCGTTGGATGACGGGATCGATGATCGTGGCGACGTCATCGAGCGAGGCAGCGCGGAGTGGTCCGATCGTCTGTTCAGCGACGCCGCATTGGGCCACCCGTTCGGCGTACTCGCTACCAGCCAACGTGCGATGGGCGACGAACTGCACCACGACTGCCATGTCGTCGGGCAACGGCACAGGTTCAATAGCCAAGGTGTGACAGTCGATCAACAGCGCATGACCGGCCACCCCGGCCGCGATGCAGAACTGATCCATGATGCCGCACGGCACGCCGCTTGCGCGATGCTCGGCGCGACGCCCGAGTTGAGCCAATTGAACGGCGTCGCCTGTGAAACCGAGCGCAAGTGCGGCAGCGAGTTCGAGGGCGGCGCTGCTCGACAGTCCAGCACCGACAGGAATAGTGGTAGTGACCCGACCGCGAAATGGCCTCGCCTGTGCGCCCAATTCCGCAGCAACTCCGGCCACATACCGGCCCCACCGCGGCTCGACGGTGCTTGGGTCATCGACCGGCAATGCAAGCGAGATCGCATCAGGTTCGTTGTCGGAGCGCAACTCGATAGGCCCGTCGTGGTGAGAGCCAGCAATGACTGTCCATCTGTCGATGGTCATTGGCATCACGAGACCATCCGTGTAATCCGTGTGATCCCCGATCAGATTTACGCGGCCCGGTGCGCGGACGATGAAGTTGTCGGTCACACCAATCTGAGCGCCGTGCTCAGACGATCGAGAGC
This sequence comes from Actinomycetes bacterium, assembly GCA_031367435.1. Taxonomy (GTDB): domain Bacteria; phylum Actinomycetota; class Acidimicrobiia; order Acidimicrobiales; family Ilumatobacteraceae; genus WLMZ01. The sequence continues at coordinate 12,265 of JANLPV010000143.1, forward strand.
GTCGAGGTCGAACGGGGCGCGCAGCGCGATGTTCACCTGATCGGCACCAGCCTGCACGTATTGGCCGATGCGATCGAGCACTTGCTCGTCGGTGCCGGTGAGGCAACCGTTGCGGACGTAATTGGCAAGATGGCCGAACTGCGCCTGCAGGCTCTCTTCGCTCCACGCCAGGCCGACGTTGATGGCGCACCGAATCTCAGCTGGATCCCGGCCGACCGTCGCGCAGTGCTCGTGCAACACGGTGCGCTTGCGCGCAAATTCCTCGGGTGGCACGAACGGCACATTCCACCCGTCGGCGTAACGCGCGGTGATTTTCAACGTGCGCTTCTCGCCGCCACCGCCAACCCAGATCGGCAACTTCGCCTGCACCGGTCGTGGTTCGTTACGTGCATCGTGAGTGGAGAAGTAGCGGCCATCGAAGTTCGATACGTCGTTGTGGAGCAGGCCGCGCAACACCTGGATGCCCTCTTCCAGTTGATCCATGCGCACCTTGACTTCGGGAAATTCGATGCCGTAGGCGTTGTATTCGACCTCGGCCCAACCGGCGCCAATGCCCATGTCGGCCCGACCGCCGCTGAGATGATCGATGGTCGTGATGGCTTTTGCGAGTACTGCGGGGTGGCGATAGCCAATCGAGTAGACCAGCGATCCAATACGCACCTTCGAGGTCTCACAGGCAAGCGCGGCGTGCATGGCAACGGCCTCGAGGCACTCTGCGTCGTCGGGTTTGCCGGTCGCGCCGTAGAAGTGATCCCAGATGGAAATCCAGCCGTACCCGAGCGACTCGATGCGACGCCACGACGCGCGTAGATCGTCGCTACTGATGTGCTGCAGGCCGGTGTGCACCCCAAAAATCGTCATGGTCGACAACCGTAGTCGGTCGTTCGTGTTGACCAATGAGTCGTTGGCCAGCGAGACTCGTCGCATGCCAAGAGCCGTTGTCAACGTCCTCGTCGCGTCTGACGACAAGATCGAGGTTGAGTACGAGACGTTCGGTTCGCCGCTCGACGCGCCGCTGCTGTTGATCGTTGGCTTCGGCGCGCAGCTCACCCTGTGGCCCGACGGATTCTGCGCGATGATTGCCGACCACGGCTACTACGTCATCCGTTTCGACAACCGCGACTGTGGCCTCAGTACCAAACTCGACGGTGTCGACGTTGATGTCGAGGGCGTCATCATGGCGGCACTGAGCGAACAGCCGGAGCTCTCACCCCCGGTTCCCTACACCCTGTCCGACATGGCCTCCGATGCGATTGGTCTGCTGGATCACCTTGGTATTGCGCGTGCGCACATCGTCGGACAATCCATGGGTGGCATGATCGCGCAGACTGTTGCGATCGAGCACGGCGCGTACACGTTGTCGCTGACGTCGATCATGTCGAATCCTGGTGATCCAACGATCGGTCAGCCTCTCCCCGAAGCGGGTGCCGTTCTGCTCGCGCCGGCGGCCACAAGTCGCCAGGCATACATCGACTCCTCAGTGAATTGGATGGTCTGGCAGTCGAAGAAATATGCGAACGCTGACGCCGTCCGAGCTCAGGCTGCGATTGATTTCGATCGAAGTTTCTATCCCGAGGGCGCCGATCGCCAGCTTGCAGCGATCTACGCGAGCGGCAACAGATCCGCGATGTTGGCGTCGCTCGACACTCCGACATTGGTGATCCACGGACGTGATGACACGCTGTTGCCTCCTGCAGGCGGCATCCGCACTGCGGAATTGATCGATGGTGCAAATCTCTTGCTGATGGCCGACATGGGTCACGACTTCCCTGAACCCTTGTGGCCTGTGCTCGTCGATGCCATCGTGGCCAACACCAAACGCTGATCTCGTTCAACCACCCAACAACTCAACCTTTCGCTTTACACGTCACAGGAGTCATCAATATGTCGGGTCCACTCAGCGGCTATCGCGTCATCGAAATTGCCGGAATTGGGCCCGGTCCGTTCGCGGCGATGATGCTCAGCGACATGGGTGCCGAGGTCATTCGCGTTGAGCGATCGCAGGCGGTGCGCGCCGGTGCCGGACCGAACCTCGATGTCTTGCAACGCAACCGGCGCAACATCGCGATCGATCTCAAGAACCCTGACGGAGTCGACACGTTGTTGCAACTCGTCGAGCGCGCCGATGCGCTCATCGAAGGATTTCGGCCAGGTGTGATGGAGCGACTCGGTGTCGGCCCAGACGAATGCCTCGCACGTAATCCCAAGCTGGTCTTTGGTCGCATGACGGGGTGGGGGCAGGAGGGTCCGTACGCGCTCGCTGCCGGGCACGACATCAACTACATCTCCCTCGCCGGCGCTCTCGCTCACTTCTCGCGCGCTGGTCAAGCACCCGTACCGCCCCTCAACATGGTTGGTGATTTCGGCGGCGGTGGCATGTTCTTGGCGTATGGCGTTGTGTGCGCGTTACTCGAAGCGCAGCGCAGCGGGAAGGGCCAGGTGGTCGACACGGCCATGGTCGACGGTGCTGCTGCGCTGATGAGCATGTTCTGGGCGTTCAGGAGCATGGGTGCGTTCAACGAAAATGCACCCGGCACGAACCTGCTCGATACGGGTGCCCATTTCTACGATGTCTACCAGTGCAGCGACGGCACATACATTTCTCTCGGGTCCATCGAACCGCAGTTCTATTCCGAATTGTTGCGTCTCGCCGGTCTCGACCAAGACCCCGAGTTCGCGCATCAACACAACCAGGCGAATTGGCCACACCTCAAGGAACGGCTGAGTGCATTGTTTGCAACTCGCACCCGCGCCGAATGGTGCGATCTCATGGAGCACACCGATGTCTGCTTCGCTCCGGTGCTCACCATGAGCGAGGCTGCGCAACATCCACACAACCGAGAGCGGGCAACGTTCATCGAGCACAACGGCGTGATGCAGCCGGCTCCCGCCCCACGCTTCAGTCGCACCAAGCCAGAAATCTCGATGGCACCAGCGCGTGCCGGCGAGCACACCCGCGAGGTGCTGTCCGATTGGGGCGTGGCCGCGCCGGCGATCGACGCGCTCTTCGAATCAGGTGCCGTAAAGTGACGGCCAGTTGTTTGTTCGAACAGGTGGGCTGACATGGGTACCCTCGTTGTCTTTCACGCACATCCCGACGACGAATCCATTTCGACAGGTGGCACCATTGCGCGCGCCGTATCCGAAGGTCATCGCGTCGTGTTGGTTGTTGCAACTAACGGTGACTTCGGTGAGACCCCCGACGATCTCGGCCCGGGCGAAACGTTGGTGCATCGCCGCCAGCAAGAAGCAGTCAGGTCCGCCGCAGTGCTCGGCGTTCATCGCCTCGAATGGCTCGGGTACAAAGACAGCGGCATGACCGGTTGGGAGCAGAACGCCGATCCTGAGTCGTTTCTGCGAGCCGATCTCGACGAAGCAGCAGAACGGCTTGCCGCAATCCTGCGTGACGAATCTGCAGATGTCGTCACGACCTACGATTGGCACGGCAACTACGGGCATCCCGATCACATCAAGGTGCATCAAGTCGGCCATCGCGCAGCCGAACTGGCAGGCACCCCCGCAGTTTTCGAAGCCACCATGAACCGCGATCACATCGTGCGAATGATGAGCATGGTCACAGAGTTTGGCGCAGCAAACGCCGACGAACCTGACCAAGACTTCGATCCATCTGGTCCGGCTGACGACGGCAACCCGTTCGGTATGTCGGAAGAAGAACTCACCCACGCCGTCGACGTGACTGCCTTCATCACCCAAAAGCGCGCCAGCATGAAGTGCCACGCAAGTCAGATCACCGATACGAGCTTCTTTCTGCAGATGCCCGACGAACAATTTGCGCTTGCCTTCGGCACCGAATGGTTTATCCGTAAGGGCGCGTCGCCGGGTGTTCGGCCCGGTTGGTTGTTCGAATAGCAATGCCACGCCTATACCTCGTGCGTCACGGCCGCGCCACTGCTGGATGGAACGTCGATCCGGACCCTGGTCTCGACGATCTCGGCCAACGTCAGGCCGAGCACGCGGCCGATCACCTGCAACCGTTGGGTCCGCTCGCGCTGATCTCAAGCCCGCTGCTGCGCTGCCAACAGACTGCAGCGGTGCTGGGTCGTCGTTGGTCGGTGCCGGCCACGATCGAGCCGCGTGTCGCCGAAATTCCCTCGCCAGAGGGAGTGCCGATGACCGAGCGCGTGGAGTGGCTGCGCCTCGCCATGAGCGGCGAGTGGGCCAACCTCGGCCAGCGATACACGCAGTTTCGTGACAGTGTTGCCGCGTGCCTCGCCGAGATCGCAGTCGACACCGTGGTGGCGAGTCACTTCATTGCGATCAATGCTGCAATCGGCGCTGCGTGCAATGACGATCGCGTTGTCATCCGCAGCCTCGACAACTGCTCAGTCACCATCATCGATGTCATCGATGGCCGGCTTCATCTGTTCGAGGGTGGCCACGAGGCGGACACCCTCATCCGCTGAGAGACGTCCGAGAAATCGTTGGGTGCCACGAACTTGAGGGTCGGAGCGGGCAAACTCTGGGGATGACAACTCGTCGCGTCACCGCTCTGACAACCGGACTCGTGTTGCTGGCGTTTGTTTCGGCCTCGTGCAGTAGCTCTTCTGCTGACTCCACGGGAACAAGCACCGGCGATTCCACCTCAACGGACGTCACGAGCACCACGAGCGCCGACAGCACCTCGACGTCATCGACTCTGGTGACCACGTCGAGTTCCTCCACGGTTGCGGGCACGAGTACCACCCTCGCCAGCACGGTCCCAACGACGGTGCCGGTGGGTGCGTCCATTGCATTGCGCGAGGACGGTCTTGGAGATGCGTTGTTCGGGGCGGAACCCGAGGGTGTCATCTCGTATCTCAGAGGTTTGCTTGGTCCTCCAACAAGCGACTCGGGCTGGGTGTCGGCTCCTGAGCGAACGTGTCCGGGCACTGAGGTCCGCAACGTGTTGTGGGGTGATCTGTCGTTGATGTTCGGAGATCAAAGTCTTGTGAGGAGCGACGCTCGGCACTTCTTCGAGTGGTCGTATGGGCAGGCGGCCGGCGAGGTGATTTCCCCGTTCGGCATGACTACCCCGTTCCCGCAGCGGATCGGTGTTGGCTCCACGGTCACCCAACTCCGCACGGCATATCCAACAGCAACAATCTTCGCCGGCGACGAACTCGTCGGCCCGTCGGCGTCGATCACTGTCGATCTGTCTGCGTTCATTTCCAACACCGGGCCCTCTGGCGTAGTCACCAGCCTTGAGGGTGGCCACGGCTGTGGCGAGTAGCCCAGTTGACAATGTGGTTAGGCTGACGGCACTGGGGAAAATGGAGGTCTTACCATGAAGCGAATGCTGCCTGTCACTGAGTTGGCGCGTGACTCACGATTCGAGCGTGTCGCGCTTGAAGTCACAATGTTCGATCCGCGTAATCTCAGCCCGTCCGTGCAATTCAACGGACTCGCGCCTACCTATTTGAACGCCAGTGACAACGTGCGCGGTCTGATGCATGGCATCTTCGTCGGCGAGATCCAAGCACTCGAGGGTGCCGGGCGCACGTGCTTCGACTTCGAAACGGGTGACGGTCGCGAGCAGGCACCCTTCGCGATGAAGCTCGACATGGCTCGCCAGTGCTGGGACGAAGCGCGTCATGTCGAGATCAGCTGCAAGCTCAGTGAACACATGGGCAGTGAAATCGGCGAGTTCGGTGAAGGTACCACGCTCTACGAGGCAGCTTGTAACGCTGACCCCGTCCTGCGTCTCACTGGAGTAAATCGGGCGCTCGAAGGTCTGGCAATAGACGTCTTCACGACGATGAAGAACTTCGGCACCACATTGCACGATCCAGTGCTGCAGTTCTGCGAAGACTGGATGCTCGCCGACGAAGTCACTCACGTGAAGATGGGCAGTGATTGGCTGCGCAAACTCACGGTCAACGACCCCGAGCGGCTGAAGAACGCGCTCGAGTTTCAGCGTGCCGTCGACAAGTTGTTCAGCTTCGGTGGGTTTCGTGGCGAGAGCGATGAGCATCCCGTTCATCTCGCCCGCAACTTCCGCCGACTCGCTGGTTTCGACGATGCCGAGATTGCCGACCTCGTCGAGATTGCGGCGCAGGCCTATACCGAGGTCAAAGAGCAGCAGCAAGTGCGCGCCGATGCAACAGCGGCAGCTGCCGCCACCAACTGACGGTTTGAGAAGGCGGCGGTTGTTCTGATTGGCCTGCTCTTACGCGACCTTCACGCCAACTGGGCGTGGTTCGTAATCATCGGCAATGGCGTTGCGGGCGTGTGGTCGTTGGCCGCGCACAAGTACACGTCGTTACGCACGCGTGCGCTGTGGTGGTTCATCGGCATCGTCGAGGTCGCCATCTTTATTCAGGTGGCGATGGGTGTGACGCTGGTGAACAAGTACAAGTACAAATTTCCCAAGTTCCACGCTTTTTATGGATTCGTTGCCATCATCGCCGTCGCAATTATCTACAGCTATCGGCCGCAGTTGAAGGGCAAGACCTATCTGCTCTACGGCGGCGGCGGATTGTTCCTGATGGGTCTCGGTATCCGCGCCATGCTCGTTGGCTGACGCCTCACGTATTTCTGCGGCGGCATTTATGTGTAGATGGTGAACGAACCGATGATGTCAGCAACAATCTGCGTACCGCCTGAGGTATAGAACTGCAGTGCCTGGCTGAGACCATTGCCATAGTCGCCGAACACAAGATTCGCGATGGTTTGGTCGGGGCGTTCGACGTTGATGTTCGAGAACGTGCCGGCGATCACAGAGGTGCCGACTTGTATGAAACCCGGCCCTTTGCTTTCGGTGGCTGTCACGTTGACGATGACCGAGGCAGGAGCGATCCGAAATCCGTCAAAGGCCAGCAGGGCGCGAGTGCCCGCTGAGCCGTCGAACGCAGCGCCGTCAACACGCGACTCGAACCGCGAGTCGAGCACCCGTTCGGGGGCCATCGACACGAAGAGTCCGCCCGTCGACCCGCCGGCAGTGCTGTTCGTGAAGTATCCAATGATGTCGACGATGAGGTTCGCGCTGGTGTTGGTGTAGATGGACACTGTTCCTGTCGCGCTCAACGCGACGATGGCAAGGTTTGCGATCGTCTGTTTCGCAGCACTGAGGTTGAGGCTGGAGGCTGCGCCGGGAACCAGCGCTCCGCCTGGCGCGACCTGCACAAAGCCCGGACCGCTCGAATCAGTTGCCGTCACGTTGAGAATGACACTGCCTACCAGTGATGGTTGCGGCATGTTGATCGGGGAGCGGAAGTCGGGGAAGAGCGGATTGGGGAGCGCGGCGAATTCGATGGTGGTGCCGGCGGTGGGCTTGCGACCCTTGTATTGCAGAGCAGAGGCCGTACGCGTATCGAACACACGCGTCGGGGTCACACTCTTCAACCGCCCGTCGGCTGAAACGTAGATACCGACTTGGGCAATGAAACTTGCCGGCGCGAAGTAGCCCGCTACGTCGACCACGAGATGGGTGCCCGTGCTGGTGAACAGTCCAATTGCACCGAGAAACCCGAGCGGTACGACAGCGGTATTTGCAATCGTCTGGCCAGCCCGCTCGATGTTGACATTCGAGGTTGATCCTGGCTTCGTCAGCAGTACAGGATACGCCTGCACGAAGCCAGGGCCGTCGGTTTCGGTCGCTGTCAGGTTGAGTACGACGGCGGTTGCGTCGAGCGCGATTCCGAACTTTCCGGCCATGGTCAGAATCGTTGATTGGCCAGCACCGGGCTTGTCGGCTGCGAAATTGACCAATGACTGCGGGCGTGTGTCGAGCACTCGTACGGGTGTCATCGGAACGAACTTCGACGGTACGCCAAATGCGCTGTTGGTCGCAGGCGGACAAATGTCGGTGAGCAACGCGTCTGCGATCGCTGTCGAGCCTTCGAACACAGAGACCCTGGCAAGACGGGCGATGCGACCTTCCACGGTGTAATTGGTGCGGCCTCCGCGTGGGACCGTCAGTGGCGTCGTTGTGCCACCGGCAACGACATCGAAGCTGATGTCGCCCGAGCCGCCAACGGCGGTGGCATCGGCGCGCACCGTCATCGAACCCGATGCGCACACCGTCACTATCTGGTAGGT
>JANLPV010000159.1:0-28889 GCA_031367435.1 Actinomycetes bacterium
CGGCCGCGGCGCCGGACAACGACCAACGGCTCGGCGCACGCGCCGTGGGTACCGGTGTGAGTACCGCCATCACCGCATTTGCCACGAGTGCCAACGATGATTTCCACCACGGTTCTCTACCAGGGCACTCGGTGTGGTTCGTATGGAACCCGGCCGCCGGTCAGAGCATCGGCATCAGTACCAAGGGAACCAATTTCGAGTCCTCGCTGGTGGTGTTCAGCGGCTCATCCCTGACGCCACTGTGTGACGTCACTGCGACCGCTGGATCCAATGGTGCGTTGGCTCAATGCGTAGCCACCTCCGGTGAGCCTCTGCTCATCGGCGTCGACGGAGTGGACGGCCAACACGGCACGGTGGTGCTGTCCACGGTGGTGTTGGGCTCCACCGCTCGCGCCCCAGTGGCTGCCGCCGATCCCCCTTCGTCTGGTGGTCAACGATCCGCTGCGCCCCCGAGCGCTCCGGGGGCGTCAACCCCGGGTCGCGCCGCAGCCCCGCCGATCGACATCCTGGCCTGATCTGCGCCTCCTGCGTGAACGGTCCAGGTCGCGCTAGAGGTCGCGCTAGAGGTCGCGCTAGAGGTACTGCCCGGTGGCCGCCCGCTCGATGGAGCGACCCCCTTCGGGAGCAACGTCGGCCCCCTTGGAGATGATGGTGCGCACGTACACGATGCGCTCACCCTTCTTGCCGCTGATCTTGGCCCAATCGTCGGGGTTGGTGGTGTTCGGCAGGTCTTCGTGCTCTTTGTACTCCTGCTTGATCGAGTCGAGCATGTCCTGCGTACTTACGCCTTTCGAACCACCGGCGATCAGGCGTTTGATCGCAAGCTTCTTGGCGCGCCGAACGATGTTTTCGATCATCGCGCCCGACGCGAAGTCCTTGTAGTACAAGATCTCCTTGTCACCGTTTTGGTAGGTGACTTCCAAGAAGCGGTTCGCTTCGTCGTCGCGGTACATCTCGGCGACGGTGCGATCGATCATGTCGGGCACCGACTCCCCCGCCGAGATGGGGATCTCCGTCGTAAGGTACTGCGCGAAGATTTGCTTGGCCGCCACTTCATTGGGCCGTTCGATCTTGATCTTTACGTCGAGTCGGCCAGGTCGCAGGATTGCAGGATCGATGAGGTCTTCACGGTTCGTTGCACCGATGACGATGACGTTACGCAATCCCTCGACGCCGTCGATCTCAGCGAGCAATTGGGGCACGATCGTGCTCTCCATGTCGGAGCTGATACCTGAACCCCTCGTGCGAAACATGCTGTCCATCTCATCGAAGAACACGATGACGGGCCAACCCTCTTCGCTCTTTTCGCGAGCCCGTTGGAACACGAGTCGAATCTGGCGCTCGGTTTCGCCAACATACTTATTGAGCAGTTCGGGACCTTTGATGTTGATGAAATAGCTGCGTCCCTTATCGCCGCCGGTCGTTGCTGCGACCTTTTTGGCCAAGCTGTTCGCGACGGCCTTTGCAATGAGGGTCTTACCGCATCCGGGCGGACCGTAAAGCAGGATTCCCTTTGGCGCCGGCAGACGATGTTCTGCAAAGAGTTCTTGGTAGAGGTACGGCAGTTCAACGGCGTCGGCGATCTGTTCGATCTGATCATCGAGGCCGCCAATGTCGGCATAGGAAATGTCGGGGACTTCTTCGAGGAGCAGATCCTCAACCTCTGGACGGGCCAGCTTCTCGAGCAGCATGTTGGTGCGCGGGTCCATTCGCAGAGAGTCTCCCGGGCGAAGATGCGTGCCACGGATCGCGTCGGCGAGCTCGCAGATGCGCTCCTCATCGGCTCGGCCGACCACCAGGGCGCGCACACCGTCTTCGAGGATCTCCTTGATCGTCACCACCTCGCCGCTCACGTCGGGCTGACGAGCCATGACGACGTTGAAGCTTTCGTTCAACACGACCTCGGCACCTCGCTCGAGCGAATCGTGATCGATGTCAGGGTGCAGACTCACCCGCATTTTGCGCCCGCTCGAGGAGATGTCGACGGTGCCGTCGTCATTCTTACCGACAACCACGCCGTATGCCGACGGTGGCTGTGTGAGCTTGTCAACCTCCTCGCGCAGCGATGAGATGTGATCACGTGCCTCACGCAACGTGTAGCTCAGCTTCTCATTCTGCGACGTGAGATGGGCGAGTTGCCCCTTGGTCTCGAGCAAGCGTTCCTCGAGCGCACGCATTCTCTTGGGCGCGTCGATCAGTTTGCGACGTAGGTGACTGACCTCTTCTTCGAGCACAATCAGTTGAGCGCGAAGCACGTCTGCGGTCTCGTCGTCTGCTGCGGTCACGAATGCACCTCCTGATCTCTGCAATGAAGTTACACGCAATAGTCACATTGGTTAAGGCTCATACAATCATGCTCTTTTCAGGTGCCCGCGTGTACAGTGACGACTGCTTTTGAAGCCTTCTTTACAGAATCCGAAGGAGATACATACATCATGAAGGTCTGGATCGATCAGGATCTGTGCACGGGCGACGGACTCTGCGAAGAGATCGCCCCCGACGTTTTTACGCTGCTTGACGACGGCTTGGCGTATGTACGCGAAGGCGCAACCGTGTACGCCACGGCCAAGGGCAATGCCCAAGGCGCCGATGGCATGGCGAACATCCCCGATGGTCAGCTCGATGCTGTCATCGAATCCGCCGAGGAATGCCCCGGCGAGTGCATCTTCATCGAGGCCTAATACACCTCGCTCTGCGTCGATCGCCATGCGCGACACCACCAGAGCACGGATCACATCTGTGAGTATCGGACAAAGGGCGCTGCGGCGCCCTTTCGTCGTTTCTTGATCAGTCGACCGGTTCGGCCATGTCGTCGTTGGCGGTGTCGTCGTTCACGAGCTCACTGATCAGGATGTCATCGACATCGGGGGCGATCGCCTCGGTTGCTGACTCTCGTTCGCCGAGAAAGCGGGCGGTGGTGAGAAAGCCGGTATGGGCCACCATGCGATGATCAGGGCGAACGGCTTGACCCTCGATGTGCCAGCCGCGGTGCAGCACCTCAAGGGTCCGCGCGCCGTTCCATGCCCGGCTGCGGGCGAACGCTTCGCGCACCTGGGCGGCCTGGGTGATGGATGGGGTGTAGGCCACCAGGATGCCGCCGCGACGCAGGGCTTTTTCTGCCAATGGCACGACGGTCCATGGCTCGGGAAGGTCGAGCACCACACGGTCGAAGTCAGTTTCGTCGATGCCGTCATAGGCGTTGCGAATCTGCACGTGATAGCGGCTCAGCGCATCTTCGCCGAGGAATGAGCGAACGTTCGATGTGGCCCTGTTGGCGAAGTCCTCGCGGAGTTCGTAACCAACGATCTCGGCACCGTAACGCAACATCGTCATCGACAGCGCTCCGCTCCCTACACCGCTTTCGAACACGCGCACGCCGGGTCCGATGTCGGCAAGCATGCAGATTGGAGCAAGGTCCTTGGGATAGATGACCTGCGCGCCGCGCGGCATCTCAACGACGAAGTCTTCCAGTGTCGGACGAAGCGCTGTGTACGGCGATCCCTTCGTGGATTTGACGTAGAGCCCTTCGAGCTGATCGACGATCGCGAGGTGGGCTACGAAGCCGTTGTGGCTGTGGAACTCGCCACCTTCTTTCAGCGTGATGAGATACCGGCGTTGTTTGCTATCGAGCAGCAACACCCGGTCTCCGTATTGGAATGATCTGTTCATCGACGCCTCGCTCCTTTTCCGGTGATCAGTTCGACCGGCACCGGTTCGTGTGCGCTTGCAGTCGCGACCAAGTGGCAGAACGCGCAGATGTCGCCAGTGGTCGGGGCGCCGCATGAGTTGCACGGTGCCAGAACGAGATCGTCGGACAACGCAAAGGCGCTCAGCAGCGGCGCGACTTTGTCGACGAAGTTGAGGTAAAAGGCAGTCTTCGTGCCCGGCGACTGGGTTTCGATCTTGTTGAGCGCCTCTTTGAAACCGAGGTGACGATTGCCTGCAGCCATTGGGCACTCGTCGACGAGATAGTCGATGCCGCGCACGATGCACCATGCTGCTGTCTCGCGTTCGGAGAGTCGAACAAGCGGTTTCACCTTCTTTGGAAAGCCGTCGCGAGCGGCCAAAGTCGGGAGCTGTCGGGCGAGGTATGGCAACTCCCAGCGAAGAGTGTTGCCATACAACACGGCCGCTTCGTCATCGAGGTTGTGACCAGTGACAAGCACCGAATAACCACCATCGAGAGTGGCCTTGTCGAACAGATGACGCTTGCTCATCCCGCACGCAGAGCACGGCACGCGTCGCGTCGCGCGGGTTGCGGTGGGGATGTCGTAGCCGAAGTCGTCGCGCAGCGAGATCTCGATGAGCGTCAGGCCACGTTCGTTGGCAAAGGCTCGCGCGTAGTCGCCGGAGACGTCGCTGTACTCGCCAATACCAAGACCGATGTACAACCCGTCGGCTTGGTAGCCGAGATCGATAAGCATGTCCCAGATCGCGAGGCTGTCCTTGCCGCCAGAAACTGCGACAAGAATTCGGTCGTCAGGCACGAGCATCTCGAAATCGTCGATCGCCTTGCGGACCTGTTTGCGGCACATGTCGAGGAAGTGGGGGGCACAGAAATTGGCATTGTGTCGGGGCACATCGATGATCGCTGGTTCGCGACACACCCGGCACTTCATTGAGAACCGCCGCTGATGACCGGCCGAATCTCGATGATGTCGTCGGCACCGAGTTCTTCATCACTGGCGACGAGGGTGCCATTGCGGATGACGAGGTGAGATTCGCGATTGAGGTCGAGATCGTTCAGGAGCGCGTGCACGCGGCGCGGGCCAGCAATGTCTAGCTCGCGTCGAGGATTGCGCAGCAGAACTTTCATCTCTGTTTCCCTCGTATCGGTGAATTCTCCGGCGCATACCGAAGAGGCGATCATTGTGGCGCGTCGAAACGCGTATGCATCGCCGATGGGGCTGCTCAGCGCGCTGACGAGGTTGTTCGTGCGGCTTTACGCTCAGAACGCTTGGCGGCAGGAATCGCCTCAAGACGCAAGACTTGACCTGGCTTGAGTACTTCGGTGGCGATGACCCGTTCGGAGCGCGACATCGCATGTCGGAGAACGCGGAAGCCCCAGAAGGTGCCCCCGACAATCAGCCAACCTCGACTGCCGCCGATCAGGCCGCGCTGAAAACCCTGGCGTCGAACGTAGGCAGTTGGCGATGGAAAGATCCGAGCCACGAATCAGACCCTGCGAATCTCGACCAGCGTGGTCTTGCTCTTACCACTGCGTCGGCCAAGCAGAAAGAATGCGATCAGCAGAATGAAACCACCGGCGGCCAAGCCTGCGATCAGGGTCTGCTTGCGATCCTCGACCTTGCTCTGGACGTCGCCCTGCACTGCCCGAAACTTCGCTTCGAGGTCATCGCGGGTGACTCGGTGTTGCGCTTGTGCCATCAGTTCAACTCCTTTTCAATCTTGGCGATCCGCGACAGGGCGAGGGCTGTGACCAGCACGCAGAACACGAAGATCATGAGATAGGGCACCCAAGACCAGGCACCATGACTGATGCGTGGAATCTTGGTTTGCACGAGACGCAGTAAGCCGAGTGAGACGAAGAACAAGCTGACACCCAAGGCGAACGCGCCGGCGAGGCCCCACCCGATCTTTCGGCCGATGCCCTTGAGTGGCCCGAGCGTTTCTTGCTTCGCGTACGTCTTGACGAGATCGATGACCTCGCCGATCTGTCCGGAGCCGGTCGGCTTCGATGCCGACGTCGCCGCTTGTTCCTTTTTTGCCACGGCACCATTTGTAGCACGTCGAGCGTGCCAGTTCCTACGGTCCCCCGACATCGTTGGGCATTTCTCCGCCCGATTCGTGCTGGAGACGAAAGAGCAACAATGCCTCGACATCGTTGAGCGCATCATTGAGCAGTACCAGTCGCGCAGTTGGCCCTGCGGCCGACAGGAGCCGTTGCTGGTCGGCAGGACCGAGGGGTGCCAACGCACACAACTGGTACGTGGCGAGCACGGCTTCGCTACTGATCGTTGGGGTCACGTCGCCAGCGCGTTCGCCCATTTCGGATGCGAGTGCGTTGATGCGTCGCACGCGCGCGAGTGTTGCAACAAGTTCATGGTCGAGAACTCGCGGGGTGTTCTGTTCAAGCTCGTCGGGCCAGTCGTGCACCTCGGCAATCGGATACGGATCATCCTCAAGCCAGCGCTCTATGCGGACACGGCGTGTGCCCACAGTGATAACGGCGTAATGGCCGTCGTCGAGTTCGGCGACCTGCACGAGTCGGGCAACGGTTGCCACCATCGAGCGAATGTCTCCTCCGCCAACTTCGGAGCCTCGCGTTATCAACGCCACGCCAAATTCGTGTTCGTCGCTGTCGAGGCAGTGCTGCACGAGTTCGCGATAGCGCGGCTCGAAGACATGAAGCGACAGCACCGCCCCAGGGAACAACACTGAGCCCAAGGGAAACATCGCCAAGTACGGCATGCACCACACTCTAGGTTCGTAGCGTGTTATAGCGGCTGCAGTAGTGCGGCTGGCGGACCCGCCGGGTAGGAGTCGAACGCGGTTGCGAGAGCGGACCAGAGTGGTCGGAACTTGGCGGGATCGCTTGCATTCGCCAGATTGAGAATCATCGAGAACTCGATCTCGCCGAGAGGTGTCGTCACGTAGCCAGACAGCGCCTTTGCGTTGCGCAACGATCCGGTCTTGGCATGCAAGCGATCGACCATCGACGTACCGGAGAATTCGTGTGCGAGCGTGCCCGTTCGCCCCGCAATCGGTAGCCCGATACCGATGGGGTTCGTGAGCGACTCGCGCTCGAGGATCTGCACCATCATGGCGCAGGAGGCCCGATCGGCGGAGTCGAGACCCGAGCCATCGCGCATCACCAATTGGGTTGTGTCAATTCCGCGAGCGGCGAGTGTGCTCGTGACTACCTCGATACCCGCTTGACGGCTACCCACAACACCCGCGTGGACCCCCAACTCCTTCAGGATCACCTCCGCAGTGTTGTCGTCACTGGTGTTCAGCATCTCGGCGAGCACACTGCTGAGCGGGGCGGACGGCTGCTCGGCAAGCAACGTGAGGTCGGCTGCCGCCTTACCGCTCACCGCCGTACCTCCAACGGAAATGCCAGCACTTTGCAGCAGTGAAATGAGATTGGTGGCTGCTCCAATCGCAGGGTCGCCGAATCGGATCGTTGAGTTGGCCGACAGAACACGCGTTGCGTCATTCACCATGAGCGCGCCAATTGGACCAGCTTCCGTCCCGGAGATGGCTGTGCCCCATCCGGGTGCGAAACGCTCGTTGTCGAAGCGTGAATCGTCGCCGACCACATTGCCTTGAATGGTGGTGACACCCGCATCGACGAGCTTTGCGACCAGGTCCTCGATTGGTGTGACGTTGGTAGGTGAATACTTCTGCGTCGCCGGGTAGTTGGCGGTGGAAAGTAGCGGATCTCCGCCGCCGACGAAATAGAGGTCGCCGCTAATGACCCCATCGGTGACCACGCCTTTGAGCTGCGTGGAAAAGGTGTAGTCGGGGCCGAGCACTTCGAGTGCTACGGATGCCACCAGCAATTTGAGATTGCTCGCTGGCGTCACAGCAATGGCGGCTCCCGACTCGAAGACCTGATGATGATCGATCGCGACGGTAAGGCACGACGTGTCACCGGCCAGCTGAGCAACCGAAGTAAGCGATGCGGCCAACAGGCTTCGACTCGTGGAGTTGGCGAGTGTCTGGGGCGCTCGCCGTAGCGACAACACAGGCGTGATCATGGGGGCCGGGAGCGCCGGCTCGGCGATGTCGGCCTCGGGAGGTAGCAGCACTCGCCGCGCTTCAGCCCACCGCCATATGCCCGTGAAGAGCAACGCGGGTAACAGCGCGCAAAGAATGAGAATCGCGAGCGGATGAACGCGCCGGTTCGATTCGAGTGGTGAACTCAATCGAGACCTCTGCTGTGGCGAAACTCTGCGTACCGGTACATGTGGCCAAGTGCCGTGATGGCGCGATTGCCCGATGCATAGCAGAGCCTGCCGCTGGCGCGCACGGCCGCCGGTCCGGCGTTGTCAGGATCGGCGACGGCGAGTTCGGTCGCGGTGAGAATCGGCTTGTCGTAGCGACGCGACAACTCGTCCGCTGCCTCTGCAAAACGTTCGTCTTGGCGGCGGTGGTACGCAACGATGCGTTCGAGACCATCTCCCGGATAGAAGCGGCCCTCAGCCATGAGACGCGCTTGGTTACTCTGGATGCCGAGGCCCAGATACACAATCGCATCAACGTCGGGGTGTGCTGCGATCATCTCCATCACCTCTGGAATCGTGTCACGTGTCTCGCCCCCCGCGCAGTCAACCGGGTTGTTTCTGCTCCACCGTGGCGGCAACTTTGTATCGATCTGAGCTTGGAGATCTGCCGGCAGCGGCATGAGTTGTAACACCCCGTCGCGATAAATGGCATCGCTCGTGACCACGCCCCATCCTCCTGCGGTAGTGAGCACGATGACGTTGGGGCCTTTGGGTAACGGCTGTGTGGCGAAGGTGGCGGCCGCTTCGAACGCCTCTTCGACTGTGGTTGCGCGGGTGACCCCGGCGGCGCGACAGGCACCGTCGAATACTTTGTCGTCGGCGGCGAGTGCACCCGTGTGGCTCGCCGCGGCAGCAGCACCTGCGACGGTGGAGCCACCCTTGACGATCACGAGTGGCTTCAGTGCGGCGACAGCAGCAAAGCGCTGCAGCAAACTGCGTCCGTCGGTGATGCCCTCGACGTAGGCGAGTCCAACCGAGGTTGCGGAGTCATTGGCGTAATACTCGAGATAGTCGGCGACGTTGACGGCGGCTGCGTTGCCCGCTGAGACTGCGCGACTGATTCCAACGCCAGATGAGCGCGAGTAGTTGAGAAAGCTCGACACGAAGTTACCGCTCTGACTCGCAACGCCGATGCGGCCAGCGGGTGGATACGGGGCAACAATCTGGGCGCATAGATGTGCTGGCGTGCTCACGACACCCTGTCCGTTCGGACCCGCCAGCAGAATGCCCAACTCATGTGCAAGTGCAACAAGTGCTGCTTCTGCCTGGCGGCCCTCTTCGCCAGCCTCGCCGTATCCGGCGCTCGTCAAGAACGCGGCCTTCACGCCTTTAGCGGCGCATGCGCGCAGCAGCGCGGGGTTAGCAGATGCTGGCGTACATACGAACACGAGGTCGATTTCACCCTCAGGGAGATCGGCAATATCGCCAACCGTACGAATGCCGAGCACTTCGTCTCCACTCAGGTTGGTGCCGTAGACGCCGCCCTGATAGCCACTCGCGAGGATGTTGTGCAGCGACACAAATCCGAACTTTCCAGGGTGCGTCGAGGCGCCGGTGACGAGAACTCCGCGCGGGTTGAACAACGCTTCGAATTGTTCCGAAGTGGGCGCAATATGAGGCTCGTGCGGGGCAGTTTCTGCTTCGCCGATTTCGACGAGCGCGTCGACTGCGATGGGGCGGCCGTCGCTGCGCACAATCAGGGGATTCACGTCGATGCTGCGCACCTCGGCGTGTGCCTCCGCGACAGCACCGAGGCCGACGAGCACGTCGATCAGCTCATCGCGATTCACGGGTGCCTCGCCACGAAACGCGCCGAGCAGCGTCTGTGTGGCGAGGTTGTCGATCATCTCTGCCGCTTCGAGCCGAGAAAGCGGAGCCGGTCTGAACACAACATCGGCGATCGCTTCGGCAAGCACTCCCCCGACGCCGAGCATCACTGTTGCCCCGAACTGAGCATCGCGCACAAGCCCGGCGATGAGCTCACGATTCCCTGAGATCATCGGTGCAACAAGCAACGAGACCGGACCATCGTCGGCCGTGGCCTTCGACAACAATTCAGATGCCGCGGCCTCAACCGCCGCCGCGTCTGCGAGGCGGAGCTTGACCAGGCCGCGCTCGGTCTTATGCGCAATGAGATCGCCGCACAGCTTGACGACGACCGGAAAACCGAGCGCCGTGGCAGCGATCGACGCGTCTGCAGCAGTAGTGACCTCACGTTCATCAGCGATCGGAACGCCGAACTCTCGGAGCAGGGTCTTGGATGCGGATTCTGAAAGCGTGCGACCGTCGTTTGACACGTGGCTACCGTAGCGTGAGCGCCTACTCGGTCACGCTGTAGGTGAGCAGGCTTCGTGCCGCTACTTTGCCCGTCTCGACAATGACCGCCTCCGACTCGCAGAACACCACGCTGCGACCGCGCCGTACCACCCAGCCTTCGGCCACGACGTCTTGCTGTTTGACCGCGGTCAGGAACTGCACATGAAAGTCGATCGTCGAGTATCGAGCGGCACGCCCATAGGCGGCTCCGACCGCGGGTACGCACACTGCGTCGAGCAGGGTCGCGAGCGCGCCACCATGTACGAGGCCGGCTGGCTGATCGAGCTCGGGCTTGTAGGGCATCAACATCCGGCAGTAGTCGGCGCGAACCTCTTGCACGGTCATGCCGAGCAGCGAGGGAAAGAACGTGCGGTCCCAATGCCCGAACTTGCTCCACCTCGCTACAACGTCGTCAGCCAGCGCGGCGAACTTGTCGGCACGGCTCATAATGCTGCGGCGTGTCGGCGCGGCGGATCTGTAGCCGCGAAGCGAAAAGGTGCCATGCGCCACGGTAACCAACACGTCACCCCGGTCACGGAGCCGGCCACCTGCTTTTGATTAGGCTCGCCGGAATCAGCCACGAAACCACGCTCACCTATCAACCCGCGCTCGATGGCGTAAGAGCCGTTGCTGTAGCGCTCGTGTTGTTGTTCCATGCCGGGTTTGTGTGGATGCCTGCCGGCTATTTGGGAGTGTCGACCTTTTTCACACTGTCGGGCTTTTTGATCACTGGTTTGCTACTTGGCGAACACACCAGCACGGGTCGTGTCTCGTTGAGTCGCTTCTATACCCGGCGCGCACGTCGCTTGGTTCCAGCAAGCATCACGTGCATTGTTTTGGTGCTGATGGGTCGTTCGCTCGGACTCTTCGGTCGGGTCGCATCGCTGAAGCGGGACAGCGTCAGTGCCTTGCTCCAGGTCTTCAATTGGTCACGGCTCGCCGGCACCACGAGCTATGCCGATCTCTTCAACACGACGCACGGCTCGACGACTTCTCCGCTGGAGCACTACTGGTCGCTCTCGGTCGAGGAACAGTTCTATGTGCTGTGGCCACTGGCGCTCCTTTGCCTTGTTGCATTTGCAAAGAGGCACCGATGGCCAATAGCCCGCCCGATAGCTGCGGTGACCATTGTGTTCGTGGCAGCAGCTCCGTTGACCGCGAAGTGGTTTGGCGCCGACGCTGCCTACTGGGCGACGCCTGCACGCTTCGCAGAGATTCTGCTCGGCGCCACCCTGGCCGCGTGGATGGCGGGTCGCCGATCTGCGCCGCCGTGGGTGAGGCATCTCGCGCCGGCGGCGCTCGGCGCGATCGGCTGGCTTGCCTGCACACTTCCGTCCGGCAGCGGACCTGCGTACGAAGGTTTCCTGCCGGTGTTCGCGTTACTCAGCGTCGCGCTGATCTACGCACTTCAGGTTCCGGGCGCTGTTCGGTCCCTACTCTCCACAAGGCCGTTCGTCGCAGTGGGGCGGATCAGCTACGGGCTGTACTTGTTTCACTGGCCGATCTTCGTCGCGATGCGGCAGAACGGATGGCAGCTCACCTCTCCCATTGGCTTCCTCGCAGCTCTGGCGGCCACGGTCGTGGTCACCGTGACGTCGTATGTCGTTATTGAGCTACCGATCCGTAGTGCCGTGCCCCGGCCGTCTCGTACGTTTGTGGTCGCGGCTGTGGCGATGGTGATGGCAACGGTTGTGGTCGTGGTCGTTCCGGCGCCCATCGCTCTCATCCACGTCGACGCCGCGGCGTTCAGGCAGGCGTCGCTTCGACCCGCCACCCAGCTCATCGAACTTCGGGCAAACCCAACAGCGCCGACATCGACCGTTGCGGTGGCATCGATGGCACCATTGCCACCATCACAGTCGGCAGCGACGGGGGTGGACGGCGACGCTTCGCTGTCCCCGAGCGCAGTGTCTGACGCGGCGCCTGACGCGGTAGCACCGTTCGATCTCAGTCCAGCCGTTCCACCCGCGCCATCTCGGCCCGTACGCGTCCTGGTCGTTGGTGACTCCACTGCGCTCTTTGTCGCACACGGTCTCGCCGTTTGGTCGATGAATCATCCGCAACATGAGCAACTGTCGGTGCTGTGGTGTCAGGGCTGCGGCTTCGTGCTCGATGGAACGGTCACCAGCTTCGATGCAACGTCGTTCGTTGCCCATTCGAAAGAGATCGTCGGTCACGATCTGCCGAGTTCGATCGCTCGAGTAAAGCCCGACGTCGTGATCTTGATGAGTACCGTCGACGACGTTGCCAACCGGGAATGGACGCGGCAAGAGGGTCCACTTTCAGCGTCTGACCCAAGGTTTCGAGCCCATCTGCTCGATGCATATCGTGCGGTGACGTCATCTGTGTTGAAGATGGGTGTTGCCCGAGTCGATTGGATCATCCCACCAGTGCCAACGCTCGAGTGGAAAGAACCTGAGATGCGCGAACGATCACGCTACGAATTGCAGCACGATGTCATCAGACAGGTCGCAGCCGAACAGTCCGCGCACGTTGCACCGATTGACGTCGACCAATGGATGAACCGTGCCGGGCACGCTGGCGACAAATCCTGGAGGCCAGACGGCGTGCACTTCACCGAGGATTCCGCAGCGCGCCTGGCTGAGTTGTATCTCGGACCGGTTGTTGTTGCTGGTGCTATCGACGGCTCATCGCACACCTGACAGCGACGCACTCGCGTCGTGAGGGTCAGGGTACGAGTGCACTCCGAAAGAAGCCGATCACGTGTTGGAGGCGTTGCTCGAGCATCGGGCTGGCAAGCGGTTCATCGTCAAGGAGACCGCCGAGAAATGGGGCATCGGAGAAGTAGCTGAGCAGTGCCCCGTAGCCAGTGAGCAGGAGTTGCTCTGGGTCGTGCTGGCGGAAATTGCCGTTGTCCATCTCGCGTTGGAAATAGGCGGCCGCGCTGTCGAATGCGGGCCGCAGTACACCCGACAAATCGATGCCGAGATGGGCCCCGTTGTCGAGTGCTTCGCGCCGCATCAGCCGAACGTAATCGGGGTTCTCGCTGAAGAATCGAAATCCAGCGGTGAGTACCGATTCGACCTTGTTCCAACCGCGTTCGGTACTGCTGACAGCATCGGTGAGTCGGTCGAACCAGTCGGACAAGAGTTGCTCGAACACTTCACCGTACAACGTCTCCTTCGAGGCGAAATGGTGAAGCAGGCTCGGGCGACGGATGCCAACAGCCGCAGCGATGTCGTTGAGCGACGTGCCGTCGTAACCGGACTCGGCAAAACAATGCAGCGCTTCGATCACGATTTGATCTCGCGTCGAAAGCTGCTCGAGTGGTTCCGCCATTGCGCGTACTGTACAGGACGTGTCGACCATCACTGCCCGAAGGGTTCTCACGTCGCAGGGGTGGGTCGGGGCGAGTCGCCTCAGCGTTGACGACGACGGAATCATTGTTGGCATCGATCGCACCGACGCCTCCGCGACGCACGGCTCAGTGGTGCCAGGTTTCGTCGATCTTCAGGTGAACGGCATCGACGACGTCGACGTTGCTCGGGCCGAGGGTAACGAGTGGGCCAGGCTCGCCGACTTGCTACTTGATCAAGGCGTAACCTCGTGGTGCCCAACATTGGTGAGCGCTCCGCTGCATCGCTATGACAACGCGTTGCGGCGCATTGCGGAGGCACAACGTCGTGCGGGTCCTGCGATGCTTGGGGTGCATCTCGAGGGTCCATTCCTCGGCGGCGCACCGGGCGCGCACCCACGCGATCTGCTCGCCGCCATCGATCTCGAGTGGCTTGGTGCCCTTCCCGACGTGGTGCGGCTCGTCACCCTGGCACCTGAACTTGCCCACGCCGTCGAGGCAATCGAACTCCTCGTGCGTCGCGGCATTGTGGTGTCGTTGGGCCATAGCACGCCATCGCTAGCGCAAACGGCTGCCGCGATAGATGCTGGTGCAACGATGGCAACGCACCTCTTCAATGCGATGTCGGGCGTACATCACCGCGAACCGGGGTTGGCCGCGGTTGCGTTGACCGACGATCGGCTCACGGTCGGTCTGATTGCCGACCTGATTCATGTGCATCCGCTGGCGCTTGAGCTGGCCTTTCGAACGAAGCCGGCGGATCGAACCGTGCTCGTCACCGACGCTGTCGCATGGCGCGCCGGCACCGCCGGAGCGGTCGGGATGCAACTACGCGACGGGGCGCCTCGGCTCACCGATGGCACGCTCGCCGGGAGCGCGCTCACGATGGACGAGGCCATCCGCAACGTAGTGAATCACTGCCGGATACCGCTTGAACAGGCAATACGCTCGGCGTCCACCAATCCAGCACGGCTCATGGGCTGCAACGATCGAGGCAGGATCGCGATCGGCCAACGCGGCGATCTCGTCGAACTCGACGATGAGATGAAGGTTGCTGCGGTGTGGTTGGGCGGCGTCCGCGCTCGATAGCGAGCCGGTACCCTCGTGCCAATGCAGATCGTCTCGGCACTCTTCGTAGAGAACTTTGAGTTGCGTCAGGCTCCCGGGCCATCAACGCGCATCGACCTCACCGGTGCGATGTTCTCAATGGCAGCGCCGTCGGTTGTACCGGTCACCATCTCGCCCCACTTGGTCGCGCTGATTTCGTGCGCGCCCGACGAGGCTGGCAGCGGCGTGTTCGAGGTCATCTTTCGCAAGGGGCGCGGTGCCAACGACGAACAGATCGCGCGCAACGTGAGTCCGTTCACGGTTGAACCAGGCAAGTTCACCTATCGACTGGTACGCGGCGAGCTGGAGTTCGACGAGTATCGCCAGATCTTTGCCCATTGCCGCGTCGATCATGGCCCATGGCATCTCGTACCGTTCACCCTGTTGCCCCCGGCATAGGCCAACGCCCCGTTTGCACGCCCTTCGATGGGGCGTGATCTGGTCGTCCAAAACGGGTCGAGCTCACACCCCCAGCGGGTACAGTCGAGCCGTGCCATCTACGTTGACGCCCGAACAAGATTCCGCTGCCATCAGCCTCATCCGAGGCTTCGCGATGGACGCGCCGCTCTATGCGAAGAGCGGTCATCAGGGCACTGCGATGGCGCTCGCTCCCCTGGCACACGTGTTGTATAGCCGAGTAATGCGCCACGATCCGACGCATCCGCATTGGCCCGATCGCGATCGTTTCATTCTCAGCAACGGCCACGCGAGCATTTTGCAGTACTCGTTGTTGTACCTCAGTGGGTATGGCCTCGAACTCGATGACATCAAGCAGTTCCGACAGTGGCAGTCGGCAACTCCGGGACATCCCGAGGTCGGTCACACGGCCGGCGTAGAGGTCACCACCGGTCCACTCGGGCAAGGGTTCGCGAACTCGGTGGGCATGGCAATCGCGGCGCGGATGATGGCCGACCGATTCGGGTCCGACGTGCAGGATCATTCCACCTTTGTCATTGCGGGCGACGGCTGTTTTATGGAGGGTGTCAGCCACGAAGCGGCATCTCTTGCGGGTCACCTCGGCCTCGGTGGACTCGTCTGTGTGTACGACGACAACCACATCACCATCGATGGCGACACGAGCCTGTCGTACAACGACGACGTTGCGATGCGGTTCCAGTCATACGGATGGCATGTCGAGACGCTCGGCGAAATCGCTAATGATTGTGACGCGCTCGAGGCGGCACTCAGGCGCGCTGTTGCGGTGACGGATCGGCCGAGCCTTTTGATTCTGCGCAGTCACATTGCCTTTCCGTCTCCTGATCTCACCGACAATCACGAGGCCCACGGCAATCCGTTCACCGCTGAGCAAGTTGGTCGCACTAAAGCGATTATGGGTATCCCCGACGAACCCTTCTGGGCACCCGCTGACCTCGTGACGGCTTACCGCACGCATGCTGCGCTGCGCGGTGAGCAACTGCGCTCGGCATGGCAGAAGCGCTTCGCCAACTCTGCGCTCGACAAGGCGGTGTGGAACGCGTGCTGGTCGGCGGGCGGGCTTGCTGGATGGACCGACTCGTTGCCGGTGTTCGCGCAGGGTGAGAGCATCGCAACGCGTCAGGCGATTCAAAAGGCGTTCGATGCCACGCTCGCCGGAGTGCCAGGCCTAGTTGCTGGCGCTGCCGACCTCACAGGCAACACGGGCACCAAGTTGGCCGGTCAGGTTGCCCAGACACTCGCCACGCCCGGGGGCCGACAGGTGTACTACGGCATTCGCGAGCATGGCATGGGCTCGGCGATGGTCGGCATGGCGTTGCACGGTGGCGTGCTCCCCGCCGGAGGCACGTTCTTCGTCTTTCTCGACTACATGCGTCCAGCGGTGCGGCTCGCTGCATTGTCGCACGCGAAGGTGCTGTTCGTGTTTACGCATGACTCCGTCGGCGTTGGCGAGGATGGTCCCACGCATCAGCCCGTTGAGCACATCGCGACGCTGCGTGCCATTCCCGGCTTGCAGGTGATCCGCCCGGCAGACGCCAACGAAACCGCTCACGCGTGGCGTGTCGCAGTCGAGCACAGCGGTCCAACCGCACTGGTGCTCAGCCGTCAGGCGTTGCCGGTATGCACCGATGGCTCAGCCGTCGAGCGGGGCGCAGCAACGATTCACTCGGCAGCTCATGCCACGGTGGTGTTGGTAGCGACCGGCAGCGAAGTGCACCTGTGCGTGCGGGCGGCGGGCGTACTTGCCGAACAGGGAATTGGCGCGAATGTTGTGTCGATGCCGTCGTGGGATCGGTTCGAACTGCAGTCGGGCGAGTATCGGTCGAGCGTGTTCCCCCAGGGCGTTCCGGTGCTCTCGGTAGAGGCGGCCACCACCTTCGGATGGGCGCGGTACGCAGATGATTGCATCGGCATCGATCGTTTCGGTGCCAGCGCTCCCGGCGGTGTCGTGCTTGAAAAACTCGGCATCAACGTCGACAACATCGTTGCTCGGGCCACCGCCCTTGCTGACAACACCTAGGAGGCATCAGTGGATCGTCTTGTTCACCTCGCGCAGGATTTTCAGCAAAGTCCCTGGCTCGACAACCTGAAGCGCGGCTATATCACTTCTGGTCAATTGCAGGCGTTGGTCGACCGTGGCATTCGCGGCCTCACCTCGAATCCGACCATCTTCCAAAAGGCGATTCAGGGCTCGCGCGATTACGACGAACAGTTCTCCGCGCTGGCCGCGCAGCCTGCTCATCCGATCATCGACGACTATTGGGCAATGGTGTTGCACGACATCAATGGCGCGCTCGACATCTTCGAACCGGTCTACGCGTCCACGTCTGGGCTCGACGGCTACGTCAGCGTCGAGGTCGATCCGGGACTTGCACACGATGGCGATGGCACAGAGGCAGCAGCGCGCGAACTGCATCAGCGCGTTGGTCGCCACAACCTGATGGTGAAGATTCCTGCCACGGCTGCAGGCGTTCCCGCGATCCAACAGATGATCGCCGAGGGTCACAGTATCAACATCACGCTGATCTTCAGCCTCGATCGCTACGCCGCGGTGATGGAGGCATACATCGCCGGCCTCGAGCAGTACGCAGCCACGCCAGATGCCGATCTTTCCAAGGTTGCGAGCGTGGCCAGCTTCTTCATCAGCCGCGTCGACACCGAGGTCGACAAGCGACTCGACGCCATCGGAACTCCCGAGGCGTTGGCGCTTCGTGGTAAGGCAGCCGTTGCACAGGGCAAGCTTGCCTACGAGATGTTCCAACGTACGTTCAGCGGCGCACGATGGCAGGCGCTCGCGGCGCGAGGTGCGCAAGTGCAGCGGCCGCTCTGGGCCTCCACAAGCACTAAGAATCCGGCCTACCCCGACACGCTCTACGTCGATGAGCTCATCGGCCCGCACACCGTCAACACCCTCCCCGATGCCACGCTCGAAGCGTTTGCTGATCACGGCACGCTGGCGCGACGTGTCGATGCCGATGTCGACGAAGCAACTCACGCGTGGCGAGCGCTCAGCGAAGTGGGTATCGACCTCGACGACGTTGCCGACCTCCTCGAGCGCGACGGTGTGTCGTCGTTTCAGAAGAGTTTCGACGAGTTACTCGATGCGCTGCGAGAGAAGGCAGCGGCGCTGAGCAGCAAACCGTGATACCACCGCTCTCCCCCGATGTCGCCGCTGCTGTCCAGCACCTGCTCGAGGTGTTGGGCCCGACCCGCGACCGTCGTTTAGCCGAGGAACTGCTCACCTCAGCGGCGGGCATGATCGAGGATCAACCAGCCACGCTCGACTTGAAGATTGCCGCGTCGGCCGTGCTCGAAATGCGCGATGCGTACTCGATGTTCGCGCCATACCGCGGCCGCAAAAAGGTGGCCATCTTCGGGTCGGCGAGAACCCGAGAGGACGACCCGCTCTACGTGCAGGCGCGCCAAGTGGCAGAGCAGCTCGGCGCACATGGCTGGATGGTCATCACTGGCGCGGGCCCCGGAATCATGCAGGCCGCGATGGAAGGTGCCGGACGCGACATGAGCATCGGCGTTTCCATTCGCCTACCGTTCGAGCAGAGCGCAAACCCGATTATCGCCGGTGACGCCAAGTACGTGAGCATGAAGTACTTCTTCACCCGCAAGCTGATGCTCATCAAGGAGAGCAGCGCGTTCGTGTGCCTGCCCGGAGGCTTCGGCACGCTCGACGAGATGTTCGAGTTACTCACCCTGACGCAGACAGGCAAGGGCGTGCCAGTGCCGATTGTCTTTCTCGACACGCCAGGAGATGTGTATTGGGAGAGTGTCGCCGATCTGATCAACGAGCAGTTGGTGGCCAGGGGACTCGTTGCCGCTCACGACACCGACCTCTACCTCATTACCGACAGCGGAGAAACCGCCGTGCACGAGATCGATCGCTTCTACGCCAACTACGACAGCTTGCGATATGTGGGCGACCTGCTGGTGCTGCGGATGAAACAGGCACCCACCGACGAGCAGCTCGCACAACTCAATGCGGCGTTTGGACATCTCTGTACCAAAGGATCGATCTCCCGCACGCTGCCGCTGCCGATCGAGGTCAAAGAGGCCGACAACATTCACTTGCAACGAGTGTCGTTCGTGTTCGCCAAGCACGGGTTCGGCGACCTCCGCCAGATGATCGACATGCTCAATACGTTTGTCGCGTAGCGAGGCGGCGCGCGTAGTACGACTTGACCCTCAGTCGAAGTGAGTGTCACCGTCGTCGGACCCGATGTCGCCATCGATGGACCGCAACAGATGTGCCGCCTTCTCGACGGCCCGGCGCGCCTGGGTGAGCGTGCGCTCGCGTGCGGGCCGCTTCTGCTCGCCGCGGCGCACTGCCGAGCTCAGATCGGCTAGCGCGAGATCGGCGAGATCTTCGGACAGCGCGTCGAGGCGTTGGCACAGTGCATCGAATTGCTCGCTCATGGCATGAGCTCATCGAGGATGTCGCATGGGTGCATGGTGTTCACTCCGGCCACTGCGAGGTGCATGGAGCACCCTGGATTCGCGCTCGCCACGATCGTTGCGCCGCTCGTCTGGCGCGCCCGATCGATCGCGGCCAACTTTCGATCGCGGATCTGTGTTGCCAGGCGAGGTTGAAGCGCCGAATACGCGCCACCCGCGCCACAGCACAAGCCGTCGTCATCGAGCTCGGCAACTTCGGCATAACGCGAGAGCACAGCACGCACCGGCAGATGGGCCTTCTGCACGTGACGAAGGTGGCACGGATCCTGCACAATCACCGTTGGTCGCGGTCGTGTGCTGTCGGGAGCGGGCAGGCTCTCGAGCCGGTCGGCCAGCCATTCATGAACATCGAGCACGCGTGCCGAGAAGCGGCGGCCGTCGTCGGTGCCGAGGAGGTGGCCGTACTCCTTCATCGCTGCGCCACAACCAGCGGAGTTCACGAGCACGGGTGCATCGCCGGGCATGCTCGCGATTGTTCGCCTGGCCAGCCGCTTGGCCTGCTTCGAGAGACCAGCGTGGGAATGCAAGGCGCCGCAGCAATCGCCACCGCGACCGGCCAACGCACAGGAGGTGCCGGTGGCCTCTACCACGCGCTGGGTTGCGCGATGCGTGGGGCGCTGCCAGGCGTCCATCACACAGCCGGTAAAGATGAAGACGTCATCTCCGGAGGAGCGAAGAGCCGGGCCGCGACGAAGCGCAAGCCGGGCGAGACCCAGGCGTTTGGGTACAAGGCGCAGACGCTGCGCAGCGGCGATCAGTGACGAACCAACCAGCAAAAGGCGGTGATGGCCGAGCACCATGAAGCCGGCGCGCTGCCATCGTGGCGTGCTGCGGTGGCCCGCTGCCAACGCGTTACGAGTGCCTTCGATGAGATGTCCGTAGGGAACGCCCGACGGACACGCCGGTTCGCAGCCGCGGCACTGCACACACGTTTCCATGAAGCCAACAAACGCTGCATCGATTGGTGCGTTCTCGTGCACAACGGTTCGCATCGCGGCGATTCGACCACGAGGAGACAAGCTTTCCTCACCGCTGACGCGGTAAGTGGGGCAATGCGGCAGGCACAGGCCGCAGCCGACGCAGCTTGCCAGTTCGGCATCGTTGAGCTGTAGCTTCATGACGCAGACACCGTACTGGTTCCGTCACCCGATGAGAGATGCGCGTTCATATGCCTGAAGGCCATACGGTCCACCGAATCGCGAGAGACCATGGTCGTTTGCTTGTGGGACAACCAGTGCGCGTGTCGTCGCCACAGGGCCGATTCGCCGCCGATGCCCAACGCGTCGACGGGTTAGTACTCAACAAGCTCGAGGCGGTCGGTAAGCATCTCTTCTATTGGTGGGACACAGGCGATATCGGACATGTGCACCTTGGGTTGTTCGGCAAGTTTCGAGTGTCGTTGGGTGATGTTGCGCCGCCGGCCATAGGCGAAGTACGTATGCGCATGCAGACAACGTTGGCAACGATCGATCTCGCCGGCCCGACCGAGTGCTCGATCGGAACCCCGAACGATCGAGAACTGATCCTGCGGCGGCTCGGACCTGACCCACTCCGACGCGACGCCCGCGCCCAGGTTGCGATCGATCGAATTCGAAGTTCGAAACAGCCCATCGGTGCCTTGCTCCTCGATCAACGCGTGTTGTGTGGCGTCGGCAATGTGTATCGCGCCGAGGCGTTGTTTGTCACCGGCATCCACCCGGCGCGAACGGGCCAGGAAATCGATGAGAGCGAGGCGCGCTCGTTGTGGAACACGATCGTTGCGATGCTGCGCAAGGGCGTGAAGGACAATCGGATTATCACTGTCGACCGCACGTTGGTGAAGCTGACGAAGTCGGGTCCCTTGCGGCGAGGTGAGGCAACGTATGTGTATCACCGCGATCGCTGCCTGAGGTGCAACACGCCCATCCAGACAATTGAGCTGGGCGGGCGACCCTGCTACTTCTGCGCGGTCTGTCAACCTCGTTGACGACATGTGCGTAGCCTGTGGCTATGACTGATATCGCAACGTCTGCTCACTCCATCGTCGATGCGCTCCGTGCTTCGTTCAACTCCGGTGTCATGCGCGATCTCGATGCTCGACGTACTCAGCTGCGCCAACTGCAACGAATGCTCAACGAGCAGGAGGCTGTCATTCTCGCCGCGCTCGCTGCCGATCTCGGCAAGCCACCGATGGAGGCGTACGCGGCCGAGATCGGTGTAGTGCTCGCGGAGATCGACCACGCGTTGAAGCACCTCAACGGGTGGTGCTCGCCACGCAGGGTCAAGGTTGCGTTGACCTTCAAGCCCGGGTCGGCGGAAGTCATGCCCGACCCGCTGGGAGTGGTCTTGATCATTTCGCCGTGGAACTATCCGATGCAGCTACTGCTTGCGCCGCTCGTGGCAGCGCTGGCAGCTGGCAACACTGTGGTGCTCAAGCCATCAGAGGTTGCACCGGCAACGGCCGCAGCGATGGCTGACCTGCTGCCGCTCTATCTCGATCAACGTGTGGTGCAGGTAGTGACTGGTGGAGTGACGGAAACTACCGAGTTGCTCGCCGAGCAGTTCGACTACATCTTCTACACCGGCAGCGGGTCGGTTGGCCGCGTAGTTATGGCCGCCGCTGCGAAGCATCTCACTCCGGTCACCCTCGAGCTTGGCGGCAAGAGCCCGGCGATCATCGCCGCTGATGCCGATATCCACGTAGCCGCGCGACGTATTGCATGGGGCAAATTTTTGAACGCTGGTCAAACATGTGTTGCGCCCGACTATGTGCTCGTCGACGAAACGGTTGAGGACGCATTCACGCGTGCGCTGCTGCAGGCATTGAGCGACTTCTATGGCAACGACCCGCAGGGCTCCGCCGACTACGCGCGCATCGTGAACGAGCGGCACTGGGATCGACTCACCGGCCTGCTCGATGCTGGTGGCTACGAGGCAACGGTGTGCGGAGGTCATGGCGACCGCGCCGCGCGCTATCTCCCTCCGACGGTCTTGTCGGGCGTCAAGCCCGATGCTGCCGTCATGCAAACCGAGATCTTCGGTCCGATCCTGCCGATCATTGCGGTGAGCGATGTTGGCGAAGCGATTCGATTCGTGAACGATCGCGACAAGCCACTGGCGCTCTACATCTTCAGCAAGAGCGACGACATCGTCGATCGCGTGCTCACGCACACATCCGCGGGTGGCGTATTGGTGAATCACACGGTGCTTCATGTTGGGGTCACCGAATTGCCGTTCGGTGGTGTCGGCGCAAGCGGTATGGGCTCGTATCACGGCAAGGCTGGTTTCGACACGTTCAGCCACAGCAAGTCGGTGCTGCGTAAGCCAACGAAGCCTGATCCGTCGATCTTGTACCCGCCCTACAAGGGCTGGAAGTACAAGCTCGTCAAGCGCTTCATGTGAGCAGGTGCGGACCATCCCATCGCAACGGCGATAGATCCAATGCCGTGTCCGGTCACCAGTGGCGGGGGTGGAGTCCGTTCATCGCTGCGTTCCCGCCGGCCGACACCGTCGACCTCGCCGAGGACGCCGCGACGCTCGCACTGCACAGACCCGAAGGATCGGGCTCGGGTGGTACGACACCCGCCAGTGTCGGTGCGACTCGCGCCTGCAGTGTCTGCTCAATCGCGTATCCCAGCCGGATCAGCGTTGTCTCTTGCATGAAACCTGCAGACAACCACAGACCCACCGGTCGCCCCGTCGACGTGTAGCCGACAGGCACCGCCATGCTGGGATATCCACTGACGGCTGCCGGTGAAGTGCCGAAGCTGTACGACGGCGTGATGATGGCATCGAACCCCTCCCCGAGGATCCCGTCGATGACGCCCTTTCCGAAACCCTGATTGGTCGCCAGCGCGGCCAGGTACTCGGAATCGGTCAGGTCACCGCTTGTCGCTTCGGCGAGTTCGAAGATCTCTTGGCCGTACCACGGCATTTCCTCGTCGCAATGATCGAGGTCGAACTGCATCAGGTCGGCCAACGTGCGCATGTCGGTGTGACGCAGCGTTGCCAGGTATTCGGCGATCTGGACCTTGAATTCGAACAACAGGACGACGAACTCGTCGTCGAACGGGATCCGACCGCTGGCGTCGGGAAGCGCAGGGTCGACGGAGGTCACGTTGGTGACCGTCGCACCCTGATGACGAAGCTGATCAAACACCGCGTCGATGACGGCAAGCGTCTCGTCGTCGCCTGGGCCGTAAGGTCCGGTGACGTACCGAAGGTCGTAGGCCAGCTTGGCGCCGCGCAGCGCACGATGGTCCAGCGATTCGACGTACGAATCGGGTACTCGCTTGCCCATGACCCGTTTGCCCGGGACGCGAATGGCGTCGAGAAGCAACGCAGCATCGCGAACGGTACGGGTCATCGGTCCGGCAGTGTCCTGCGAGTGACCGATGGGAATGATGCCGCTACCGGACACCAGACCGACGGTGGGCTTGATGCCCACGAGTGATTGTTCGCCCGACGGGCACAGGATCGATCCGTCTGTCTCGGTTCCCACGGCCACCGCGCACAGGCTGGCTGCTGCCGACGCCGCCGATCCGGACGATGACCCGCACGGATCCAGGTCGAGCACGTAGGGATTGCGCGTGAATCCACCGCGCGCTGTCCAACCGTTGATCGGGGCGAAGCCGCGGAAGTTTGCCCATTCCGAGAGGTTGGCCTTTCCCAGAATGATCGCTCCTGACTTACGCAGCTGGTGTACCAGCCTTGCATCAGCGGGAACCCGACTGCCGACCAGCGCCAGTGAGCCGGCGGTGGTCTCCATACGATCGTCGGTCGCGATGTTGTCCTTCACGATCACCGGAATGCCATGCAAAGGGCCGCGGACATACCCGGCCGACCGCTCGCGATCCAATCGTTTGGCAATCGTCAGCGCATCGGGATTCGTCTCGATGACGGCGTGCAGGATGGGGTTCAACGCGCCGATGCGATCGAGATAACCCTTGGTCAGCTCGACACTCGACAGCTTGCCGTGTCGCATCAGACGCTGCAGCTCCGTCACCTCGCCCTCGACCCAGGGGTCGCTCGGGCCTTTGCTGGTGGACCGCGGAGCAGCGGCAGCATTCGCCGCTCTCAGCCCTCCGGTCGCCAGCAATGCCGCCCCAGCGGCACCGAGTTCTACGAAGTTCCGCCTCGTCAGCCTGTGCGTGATGATCCCTCGATTCGTGGTCGTTGCGAGACGGTAACAGATCCGAACGAGCCCGATTTCCAGGGCAATCGCGGGGTACCGCGCTACGCCCGTTCGAGGTGCAAGCGGTGGAACCACTGCAAGGAACTCGACGTGTCAGAGGCAGAGATACGGTGAGTCGGCCGGTTTCGGATCCGAAGTCCTCGGGTATTTGCACGCCGAGAGGAGGTGCCAAGCCATGGGAACCAATGATCTACTGAACGTTGTTGACTCGTGTCGCCCGGACATCGGCGGCCAAGACCCCACAACTGGAACCTGATGACCACGAAAGCGGTCGCTACGGAGTCGAACCCGTTGCACTACGACATCGGTGGCGCCGAACAGGGCAACCCAAGCTGGAGCCGATGGGTCGCCGCGCTCACCGCGGTGACACTCCTGTGCGGATGTGTCAACTTCCGATCGCCACCCGCCGACCTCAAACCGATTCCGGCGGCGGCGCGCCGAGAGCCTTGACCCAGGTGAGCCCTCCGGCTACTGCGCGTGCCACATCGGCGCGTTTGGATCGCCCCGCCAATAGTTAAGTCGACGCATTGCCTCTTCGCGATGTGCCGGATCGACGCGCGCTCGCTGCAGACGCATCAGCGTTGCCGCGAGCAGGCGCATCTCAGCAATAGCCTGACCGAGATCATCGTCGGCTCGCTGCCCGTAGCCAGCGCTGAACGCCTCGTAGACACCGGGGTCGCCACCCCATCGTCGCGTCCACGTCATCAGTGGGGCGTGATCCCATGTCGGCGGACCAACGCACAGCAAGTCCCAATCGATCAGCACGGGTCCATGCGCATCGACGAGCACGTTGCCGGGATGGACATCGCCGTGGCACAGCACCAATCGCTTCGAGCGAGCGGCGTCGTACCACCAACTGTTGGCTCGATACGCGGCTTCGAGCGAAGCACGAACGTCGTTGTCCACCTCATCAGCCTCCGACATCATCGCCTCGAAATTCCACCATGGGAAGTGCCCGCAGAACGGCAGCGGATGGGCAACAGTTGAGGGGTCGATCGTGTGGACCGCAGCAACAATGGCACCGACGCGCTCCCAATCGACCGGTAGTTGTGGGTTGTGATCGATGCGTTCCCAGGCGGTGGCGACCAATCCATCAGCGCAGACAATCGGCTCTGCCCGCACCGGTCGAGGCACGCGAATTCCGAACGCATTCAGTCGCTCGGCGAACATGAGCGACACTCTCATCGGGCCGGTTGGTTTGCTGACACGGATCGCAACCTCGCCACATGCAAACACACCATTCGCGGCGAGGCGGATGAGCTCGGGTTGCGACAAGTTCCAAACGCTCGCGGCGTGCTCTGCAGCGGCCCTGACGCGTTCGATGTCACCCGGCGGCTCGACAACGAGCGGCAGTGGTTCAAACATCGAACAGGTCGATACCGGGATTGAGACGGCGCGTCGGATCGAACTGCGCCTTGAGCCGATCGTGCAGCGCAAGTACGGCGAGGTCCTGGCTGCGGACGGCCGCGACATCGCTGTGATGCACGATGCCCACACCGATCTCGGCGACAAAACCGCTGGTGCCCGACAAGGTGCGCAGTTGCGACGGCGGCATCGACCATCGCGCCGCGGTGGGCAGCGCAGGCGGCCCGGCGACCTCGCTCAGCGAAGCGAGTTCGGATTGCTCACGAACGTCGCTGGCGTGGCCTTCGAGCAGCACCCACGTGAACGCGCCATCCCACAACACGCTGACCGGTCGATACA
Organism: Actinomycetes bacterium; assembly: GCA_031367435.1. Taxonomy (GTDB): domain Bacteria; phylum Actinomycetota; class Acidimicrobiia; order Acidimicrobiales; family Ilumatobacteraceae; genus WLMZ01. The sequence continues at coordinate 26,270 of JANLPV010000159.1, forward strand.
GCTGCGCAAACGTCAGGAATGGTTCGGCCTCGGTGCGATACCACTGCGACACTGCGGCCAGCGGGCGCGTGCGCAGGATGACATCACCGATGAAACCGAGCGTGCCTCGCGATCCGACAAGCAACCGACACAGATCGAAGCCCGACACATTTTTCACGGTTGGCCCGCCGGCCTTCACAATGTCTCCCGCGGCCGACACATAGCGCGCTTGCAGGAGCACATCGCGCACCGGCCCGTAGCCAAGGCGGCGAATGTCGCTGCGGCCAACCGCTAACGCTCCGCCAACTGTGCCCGAGTTCGGCAGGGCCACACATTGGTTCACGTCGGCGAGTGCCGCGTCGAGATCAGCCACGAGCGTTCGCGCACCGCACGACACGATCATCTCGTCCGCTTGGATCCAGTCGAGACCTGCCGGTGCCGACACCGCCCGGCAACCGCGTACCCCGCCGCCACGACTGGACGCTCCCGCGATCGTGACAGCACCGTCGTTGGTGCCGCCGACCTCTGCCGCGAACTCGCTCAGATCCACGCGCCCTCCGGAATGTGATGGACATCACCGCATGCCGCTGGACTGGGCAGCACCTTGGTTGGATTGGCGAGACCCGTGGGGTCAAACGCGGCGCGCATTGCGGCCTGCGCGGCCAAATCGTGTGGGCCGAACATGAGCGGCATGAAGTCACGCTTTTCGAGTCCGATGCCATGCTCGCCGCTGAGAACGCCCCCGGCTTCGATCGACACGCGCACGATCTCCTCCCCCGCCGCGTGAACTCGCTCCATGACCCCAGGTTCACGCTTGTCGAAGACGAGCAGCGGATGCAGGTTGCCGTCGCCGGCGTGAAAGACATTCATCACCAACAGGTCGTGGCGCGCCGCGATCTCGTACACGTGGTTGAGTACTTCGGGTAACTTGCGCCGCGGCACCACGGTGTCGTGCAAGTAGTAGTTGGGCTTGATGCGCGCGATCGCGCCGAAGGCTGTCTTGCGACCCTTCCAGAGCAGCGCCCGTTCGGCTTCGTCCTGAGCTACTCGCACGGTTCGCGCACCGTGAGCCTTGCCGATGGCGATGATTCGCGTGACTTGATCCTCGAGACCGTGTAGTAGCCCGTCGACCTCGACGAGCAGGATCGCTGCGGCATCGGTGGGCAGGCCGGCATGTATGTATTCCTCGACGGCGCGGGTGCACAAGGCATCCATCATCTCCAGCGCAGCGGGCACCATGCCGTCGGCGATGATCGCGCTCACAGTCGCGGCGCCGTCCTCCACGCTGGTGAAGTCGAGCAGCATCGTGCGGACTGCGGGCGCATTTTGGCTGAGCCGCACACACACCTTGGTTGCGATGCCGAACATCCCTTCGCTGCCAACGAAGGCGCCTCGCAGGTCGAGCCCATCGGGCTCGGGATCTTCGCCGCCGATGGTGACGATGTCACCCTCAGGCAGCACGACCTCGAGAGCGAGGATGTGTGCCGCGGTGACACCATCGGCCAAGCAATGCGGACCGCCAGAATTGTTGGCGACATTTCCCCCAATGGTGCAGCTTTGTTGGCTGCTTGGGTCGGGAGCGAAATGGAGGCCAAGGTGCGCCACTGCCTTGCTCAAGTCGAGATTCAAGAGGCCTGGTTCCACCCACGCCTGACGCGCCTGCGCATCGACCGAGATGATCTGATTCATCTTGGCGAGCGAGATGACCACAGCACCATCCAGTGGTGTTGCGCCGCCCGCGAGACCTGTGCCAGAACCGCGTGCCACGTACGGGGCGTTGTGCCTGACGCATGCCAACACGATGGCTTGCACCTCGCTGGTCGAGGTTGGAAAGCAGACAACAGACGTGCTGCCGGTGAAGTTCGACGCGTCGCGCCGGTACAAGCTCAGCTCGGCGGCTCCGATGCGCACTCGATCGCGAGGCAGCGCGCGCTGCAGATCGTCGATCAGGGTGGTCATACGCCGCGGCGAACGCGGCGGCTGTTACGGCGTGGGCCCGCCTGCTCAGCACCGCGAACCTGTCGGAGCACGATCACTTGGCCGGGCTCCACCGGTTGACCGTCGACCAGCACACGATCGTCGGGTTCGAGTTCGTCGGCGAGCGTGGCCAGCGTGCCATCCCGGCGCGCGATCAACTCGGCTTGCTTGCTGTGCATCGCGAGACGGCCTTCGTGCAGTGCGTCCGAGAGATCTCGACCGCGTACGCGAATGCGATGCATCGCCGACTTCGCGACGTGTGCTGGCGAAAGTTGTGATGCGGTGGCCTTCACCTTCCTCTTCGCGTACCCCGCGCTGGCAACGCCTGCGAGTGCGCCGCCCACGAACCAGCTCAGGCGCTTCATCACTTCGAAAGTCCTGTGACCGTGCGGTTGCTCGATCGACGGTCAGCCTTGGCAATGGCCTTTTGATCTGTACGACGGATACGGCGCCATGCCCGACTCGTGCCAGTAGCAATGCCGGCGACTTTGATGACGGGCACCGACAGCGCAGCGCGAGCTAACCGTCCGCTGCCAGAGACTGCATCGCTGATCGCCTCGGCCGAACCCAGCACCCGATCGAAGCGATCGAGGTCGGTCCGCGCCTCGGCCATCGTGGCTCGTGCCGCATCGGTGGATAATCGCATTTCGGTGAGCAACGGTCG
>JANLPV010000161.1:0-1572 GCA_031367435.1 Actinomycetes bacterium
GCCTTGCCGATGGCGATGATTCGCGTGACTTGATCCTCGAGACCGTGTAGTAGCCCGTCGACCTCGACGAGCAGGATCGCTGCGGCATCGGTGGGCAGGCCGGCATGTATGTATTCCTCAACAGCGCGGGTACACAAAGCATCCATCATCTCCAGCGCGGCGGGCACCATGCCATCGGCGATGATCGCGCTCACCGTTGCCGCGCCGTCCTCCACGCTGGTGAAGTCGAGCAGCATTGTGCGAACTGCTGGAGCATTTTGGCTGAGCCGCACACACACCTTGGTTGCGATGCCGAACATCCCTTCGCTGCCAACGAAGGCACCGCGTAGGTCGAGCCCATCGGGCTCGGGATCTTCGCCGCCGATGGTGACGATGTCACCCTCAGGCAATACAACCTCGAGAGCGAGGACGTGTGCCGCGGTGACACCATCGGCTAGGCAATGCGGACCACCGGAATTGTTGGCGACATTTCCCCCAATGGTGCAGCTTTGTTGGCTACTCGGGTCGGGCGCGAAGTGGAGACCGAGGTGCGCCACCGCCTTACTCAGGTCGAGATTCAGTAGGCCGGGTTCCACCCACGCCTGACGCGCCTGCGCATCGACCGAGATGATCTGGTTCATCTTGGTGAGCGAGATGACCACCGCGCCATCGAGAGGTGTAGCGCCGCCGGCAAGGCCGGTTCCGGAGCCTCGTGCCACATAGGAGGCGCTGTGCGTGACGCATGCCAGCACGATGGCTTGCACCTCACCGGTCGAGGTTGGAAAGCAGACAACAGACGTGCTGCCGGTGAAGTTCGACGCGTCGCGTCGGTACAAGCTCAGCTCTGCTGCTCCGACGCGCACTCGATCGCGAGGTAGGGCGCGCTGCAGGTCGTCGATCAGGGTGGTCATACGCCGCGGCGAACGCGGCGGCTGTTACGGCGTGGGCCCGCCTGCTCAGCACCGCGAACCTGTCGGAGCACGATCACTTGACCTGGCTCGACCGGCTGACCGTCGACCAGCACACGATCGTTGGGTTCGAGTTCGTCGGCAAGCGTTGCCAGCGTGCCGTCTCGACGCGCGATCAACTCGGCTTGCTTGTTGTGCATCGCGAGACGGCCTTCGTGCAGTGCGTCCGAGAGATCTCGACCACGCGCACGAATGCGATGCATGGCCGACTTTGCGACGTGTGCCGGTGACAACTGTGACGCTGTGGCCTTGACCTTCTTCTTGGCGTAGCCGGCGCTTGCGACGCCCGCGAGTGCTCCGCCGACGAACCAGCTCAGGCGCTTCATCACTTCGAAAGTCCTGTGACCGTGTGGTTACTCGATCGACGGTCAGCCTTGGCAATGGCCTTTTGATCTGTACGACGGATACGGCGCCATGCCCGACTCGTGCCAGTAGCAATGCCGGCGACTTTGATGACGGGCACCGACAGCGCAGCGCGAGCTACCCGTCCGCTGCCAGAGACTGCATCGCTGATCGCCTCGGCCGAACCCAGCACCCGATCGAAGCGATCGAGGTCGGTCCGCGCCTCGGCCATCGTGGCTCGTGCCGCATCGGTGGATAATCGCATTTCGGTGAGCAACGGTCG
>JANLPV010000162.1:0-3099 GCA_031367435.1 Actinomycetes bacterium
GAGCCACCGATGCCCACTGGGATGATCGGCACGCGGCCGCGACACGCGGCGTAGGCGGCCCCCTCGAAGAGCGGCTGCACGATGGGGCCCGACTTGCGCTCGCCTTCGGGGAACATGACCAATGGCTCGCCGACATTGAGCACGTGGATGCAGCGTTTGAGCGCCTCGATATCGGTGGTACCGCGGGTGACGGGAAAGCCGCCCACCGATGACAACAGCCAACCGAACGGGCGGTTCTTCCACATGGTGTCCTTGCCCATGAAACGCATACGACGACGCGTCACGCCGGCAGCAATCGGTGTGTCGACGTAGCTGCGATGCACGGGCGCCAACACGTACGCACCAGTCTTGGGCAGGTTCTCCTTGCCCTCCACGCGCATGCGCGTCATCAGCCGAACGAAGCCGGTCGCGATGGCCTTCCAGAACTGGTACGAGAGTTTGCTCAGCAGGCTCTGATCAGCAAAGAACGACTCGACCTCGCTCACTCGTTTCCTCTCAGCAGTTTCTCGATCGCGGCCAACACCGCGTCGATCGGCAGTCCGCTCGTGTCTACCACAACTGAGCCATCGGCTTCGCGGAGCGGACTATCAGCGCGGTTCGAATCGCTGTCGTCGCGCATGGCAATCGCACGCTCGATTTCATCGATGTCGCCACCCGCTTCGGCGACACGACGCTCGGCCCGAACCCGCGGCGACGCGGTGAGATAGAGCTTGAGTGTTGCATCGGGGAAGACCACAGATCCGATGTCGCGGCCCTCTACTACTCCACCGCCGCGCACTTCGGCCCACGCGCGTTGGCGCTCACGCAGTTCGGTTCGCACCTCACTATTGGCGGCAACTGCACTCACGGCTGCTGTGATCTCGCGGCTTCGGATTTCTGCCGTCGCATCGATGCCGTCGACCAACACGCCATGATCGCCGACGTCGAGTTCGATCTCGCGCGACAGGCGCCCGATCGAACTCGTATCGGTCAGAGCAATACCCCTCTGCATCGCCGCGAAGGTGACTGCCCGATACATGGCACCGGTGTCGAGGTACTCGAGTCCGAGACGTGCGGCTAATGCGCGCGCGACAGTGGACTTCCCGGCACCGGCGGGGCCATCGATTGCTACTACCCTCACCAGCTGGTCCCCTGCGGGCGCCCTTCCTCGTAGCCCGCCGCGCTCTGCACCCCGACGACAGCGCGCTCGTGGAACTCGGTGATGTTCGCTGCTCCGGCATAGGTGCACGACGAGCGCACGCCAGCGACGATCTGATCGAGGATGTCTTCGACCCCAGGGCGCTCGTGATCGAGGTACATACGCGAGGTACTGATGCCTTCTTCGAACAGTTCCTTACGCGCCCGCTCAAACGCTGTTTCAGACCGCGTGCGGTTCTTGACCGCGCGATTCGATGCCATACCGAAGCTCTCCTTGTAGAGACGGCCATCGGGATCGCGCAGGGTATCCGCCGCCGATTCGTAGGTGCCTGCGAGCCACGAACCAAACATCACGCTGGCCGCACCCGCAGCCAAGGCAAGGGCAACATCGCGGGGATACCGAACTCCGCCGTCAGCCCAGATGTGCTTGCCAAGTCGGCTGGCCTCGGCAGCACATTCGAGAACGGCCGAGAACTGTGGACGCCCAACGCCCGTCATCATGCGTGTCGTGCACATCGCACCGGGACCGACACCGACCTTGAGGACGTCGGCACCCGCTTCGATGAGTTGACGGGTTCCTGCGACCGTGACGACATTTCCAGCAACGATTGGAGTGTCGGGTGCGACCGCACGGACTTCTTCGACTGCGCGCAACGCCCGCGTCTGATGACCGTGCGCAGTATCGATGACCAAGACGTCGACGCCCATTGCCAGCAAGGCCTTTGCACGGGTGGCGGGGTCGCCGTTGATACCAACTGCAACCGCAATCAGGAGGCGACTCTGGTTATCGAGCGCTGGCTTGTAGATCGTGCTGCGCAGAGCACCCTTGCGGGTGACACAGCCGAGCAGTCGGCCGTCGTCGTCGATCACTGGAGCAACCGTGAGGCGCTGTCCCGACAGTCGCTCGAAGATCTCTTCGGCGGTGACGTTCGACTCGAGCGTCACCAACTCGCGACTCATCACGTTCTGCAGCTGAGTGAAGCGGTCGAACCCTGCAGCATCGCCTTCGGTGAAGATACCAACGGGACGATTGTCGTCGACCACCACAACCGCGCCGTGGGCTCGCTTGTGAATGAGCCCGAGCGCATCGCCAACGGTGTGCTGTGGCGACAGTGTGATGGGCGTCTCGAACACCGGGTGGCGCGTCTTCACGAAGTCGAGGACGTGCTCGATGACGTCGAGCGGAATGTCCTGCGGCAACACGGTGAGCCCACCGCGGCGCGCCACCGTTTCGGCCATACGCCGCCCCGCGACGGCCGTCATATTCGCGACCACAACGGGAATCGTCGTGCCGAGGCCGTCGGGCGTGCTGAGATCGACATCGAGGCGGCTTGGCACAGACGACAGGCTTGGCACCATGAAGACGTCGCTATAGGTCAGGTCGTAGGGCGGTACTTCATTCAGGAATCGCATGGCTTCTCACCTCATTCGGCCGAGCGTGTCGTCGCAAGAGCCGCCCTAGGCTACGGCTATTTTCGACCCACCTGCTACGCCGGATAACCTGCACCGCATGGCAGCACCCGTGGTTCTCGTACATGGATGGGGTGGATCGTTCCGAACCACATGGCAAAAGAGTGGATTCACCGCCCTGCTCGAGGACACGGACCGTTCCGTGATCGGCGTCGATCTCCTCGGCCACGGCGACGCACCCAAGCCCCACGACCCCTTGGCCTATTCCGATCTCACCACCCGCGTCACCGACGCGCTGCCCGACGAACCGGTCGACGCAGTTGGCTTCTCGCTCGGCGCGATCACCCTGTTGCGGCTGGCCTGCCGCGAGCCGCATCGATTCAACCGTCTCGTTCTTGCGGGCATCGGCGAGAACGTGTTTCGAAGCGACGACGTAGGCACCTCGCGCATCCTGGCTGCGCTCGACGGTACCGCTGACCCGGAGGACAACATTGCCCGCTTGTTCGCGCAATACGCCGATCAAGCAGGCAACGACAAAATGGCGCTCGCCGC
>JANLPV010000167.1:0-5782 GCA_031367435.1 Actinomycetes bacterium
TTCGCTCAGACCGTTGAGCACGCCAGCGCGGAAGTTGTCGATCTTGTCGAACGCGCTGACCAGCGCGCCTGTCTGGCTGGCGTCGTCGAGAATGAGAGCAGTCGATACTGCCTCGTCGAGATCGCCGGGTGAGATGCTGAACTGTTGATCAGACGTGCCGTTCGGAATGATGTCCTTGGTCCAAACTCCCGTGAGGCAATCGTTGAGGAGCACCCGCTGCTTGCCCGACAGACTGCTCTTGAGCTGTGTTTGTACCGCTTCGCTCCAGGCATTGCTCAGCACGTAACCAACCGAGAAGTCGCCGTACTTCGTGTACAGCGCCTCGGTAAATCCGCTGTCATATCCGATTGCGTTGGTGGCAGGACAATAGACGGCGTGGAATTTCCATTGTTCGGCGCTGACGCCGTCGCACGTGGGGTACGGACCGTCGTGTGGGTACGACGCAATAGCGGGTGCCTGAAACGTGAGGCTATTGGCGGTAAACGTTGCGTTCCAGAACCGTGTGAGATCGTCGACGACGCTTGTTTGGATCTTGTCGTAAGCAAGGTTGCCCTGGTTCTGCACGTCCAGGTCTGATCCGAATGTCAGGTTGATCAGCGGCAGTGGGTTGTCGATGAGACCCTTACAGGCTGTCGCTCCGCCGATAAAGCCATGTTGAAAGGCACCCACTCGGTCGAAGGCAGTGCCGTGACCGCCTTGTTGAAAGACGGGTTCTCCGGTGATTGGATCGAGCGGGTCGCGTACATACACCATTGCGACGAGGCCAGCTTTGACCTCGGCGTCGGTGAACTTGATAAGCGCCGATTCGCCACGGGACACATGAGCAGCCCACGATCCAGCGAAACAGTCGGCCTGTTGTTCAGTCACGACGGTGGGCAGGTCTTTGTCCAGAATGCCGGCGCGCATCTGGATGGCATGCCCGTACTCGTGCGCGAACACGGTCGCCACGGCACTATCGCCGAGTTGTTGCGTGAGGTCGGGCAACAGCCGCTCGTCGTCCCAGGCAATGAAATCGCCGCAACCGAAGTACCGGGCATTGTCTGCGACCTTGTCGTAGGTGAGCGTGGTGTCGCACACATTGATGGTGTCGGAGCGATCGGGATACATCGCGTAAATGCCACCCGCCAATTCGGTGTACGGCTGGTCGTACACCTGCGGATAGGTCGCTCGCCAAAAATCTTGGATGTCTGCCACCGCGTTTTTGAAGTAATCGTCGTAGGGCTTTGGCGTTCGATTTGGCCCGAAGTTGATCTGCACGTCGTTGGGGTTTGTCTCCACGCTCGGCGGAGTTGGAGAGGTGGGAACAGGGATGAGCTCGGTGTTGCCGGTTGCGGTGATATTCGAACGACGAGCGGTGAGCCCCGGGTCTGTAGACCCGCACGATGCGAGCGCGAGACAACTTGTCGCCACGACAAATGACAGCCTGGGGTGCATACGGCTCAGCATACGACTGCGTGATGAACGTGACCTAGTACTTCGTGTCGGGCGTGGCGCTCCGACAACAACTTCGACCGGTCAGGCTGGTAGGAAACTCACTCATGCCAGACGTTGAACGCCCCGATGTCCCTGACCGCGACGCGTTGTTGCAAATGTTCGAAATCCAGAGCCGCATCAAACTCTGCGACGAACGCTTTCGAAGCATGTTGATGAGTGGACAGATTCGGTTGATCTATTACTCGCCGCGCGGACAAGAATGCATCAGCGCGGGTTGGGGTGTGCATCTTCGTCAGGACGACTATGTCGTCACCATCTATCGCGGCCTCCACGATCATCTTGCCAAAGGCGTGCCGTTACGAGAGTTGTGGGCCGAGTTCCTTGGACGTGCCACTGGCACGTGTAAGGGCAAAGGCGGCCCAATGCACATCACTCATCCCGCGTCGGGGCTGATGGTGACAACTGGCATCGTCGGAGCTGGAATACCGATCGCCAATGGGTTTGGACTCGCCGCTCAGTTGAACGGCACCGACCAGGTCACCGTCGTCAATTTTGGTGACGGTGCCTCAAATATCGGCGCCTTCCACGAGGGTATGAACTTGGCTGCCGTTTGGAAGCTGCCGGTGATCTTCGTGTGCCAGAACAACTTGTACGGCGAGCACACGCCCATGAGTATGTCGACGGGTGTCGAGTTCATCAGTGAGCGCGCTGGTTCGTACGGCATGCCGGGTGTCACAGTCGATGGAAATGATCCGGTCGCCACGTGGAAGGTGATGGGCGTGGCCATCGAACGGGCACGATCCGGGGGAGGTCCCACGCTCGTCGAGGCGCGAACGTACCGTTTCTGGGGTCACCTGATGGGCGACGCGATGGAGTACATGGACAAGGACGAGCGGAAGGCGGCGATGGCCGCCGACCCCGTGGTGTTGTATCGAGCGTGGTTGATCAACAACGGTCACGCGACCGAGGCGCTGCTTGCCGAAATGGAAGAGCAGGTGACGGCGGCGATCGACGACGCAGTTGAGTTTGCGTTGAACAGCCCGCAACCCGATGCAAGTGAGTTGTACACCGACGTGTTCGGAGATGACGCAGACGCGATGTTGGAAGGTGCACCACAATGAGCGAGCCACGAATGATGTTGACTGCGATGGCCATCAACGAGGCGCTGGACATCGCGATGGGGTTGGACGACAAGGTGTTCTTGCTTGGCGAGGATATTGCCGAGCCGTCCGGTGGGGTCTACAAAGTAACGAACGGTCTCTCCACCAAATACGGCACGCAGCGGGTACGCAAGACTCCGATCTCAGAGCAGGCCATCATCGGTGCTGCGATCGGCGCGGCGATTGCGGGTTTTCGGCCGGTGGCGGAAATCATGATCATGGACTTCCTCGCCGTATGTCTCGATCAGGTCACCAACCACGCCGCGAAGATTCGTTACATGTCGGGTGGACAGACCACCGTGCCAATGGTGATTCGCACGTCTGCCGGTGCCGGCATGGGTTTCGGTGCACAGCACTCCGAGTTGCTCGAGGCGTTTGCCGTTCATTCTCCCGGGCTCAAGGTGGCGGTGCCCTCGACTCCGGCCGACGCCAAGGGCTTGTTGCTGACGGCCATCTTTGATGATGATCCTGTCCTGTTTGTGGAGCAAATGATGATGTATTGGGACAAGACCTACGCGGGTGACGTCCCCGCCGGGGATGTGCGAGTGCCATTCGGCAAAGCAGCGATTCGGCGTGAGGGTTCTGACGTCACGCTCATCTCGTACGGTCGGCAGATGTACGACTGTCTTTCTGCCGCAGATCAGCTTGCGGCTGACGGTGTGTCGTGTGAGGTCATCGATCTACGCACGCTGGTGCCGTGGGACGAGGCCGCTGTCATGCAGTCAGTTGCACGGACGTCACGTGCGGTCGTTGTTCACGAAGCCGTGACGCGTTGCGGCTTTGGCGCCGAGTTGTCGAGTCGCATTCACGAGGAATTGTTCGGTCAACTCTCCGCCGCAGTACAGCGCGTCGGCGGGGCGAACACTCCGGTGCCGTATGCCTCGAATCTTGAGGCCGACTTTGTGCCTCAGGTCAGCGACATCGTCGAAGCGGTGCGACGAACACAGGGTTGAGACGGGTCAGCTCTGAGCGAGCAGGGAACGCAGTTCGGCGACTTCGCCCTGCTGGCTCTTGCTTGCGGATGCAGCCATCGCACGAACCTCGCGTGTGTGGGCGTGAAGTGCTGCATAGTCAGCCATGTGAATGCCACCTTGGTGATGAGCGATCATCAGGTTTGCAAATATCGTGTCGGCATCGGCCCCAATCGATGAGATGAGGGACTCGAGGTCACTTTCCGTCGCGAGTCCGGGCATTCGCGCGAGCGGCACCGGCTGACTCATCCAAGACATCCCTGTGCCGCTTTCGTTTGCTTCAACTTGTCCGGTGTCGCGAAGGAGTTGGATCATTCTGCCGATGTCGACGGCCTGACCGAACGCGATTTCCTTCGCGATGAGATGAACCGTCGGTCGGGTGTTCGGCTTGGCGATGTAGATGAGGGCCATCTCGACTGCCTGCTCGTGGTGAGCGCGCATGTCTTGCAGGTATCCCGTATCGACAGCGTTGGGATGCGAGGTGGCGTTGCGTTCGCCGGTCACGAAGCCCGCACCGGCAGCGAGCAGGATTGCGGCGATCAATACCGCAATGAGATTCCGCGGACTTTGCCACCATGGGAGAACGATCGTGTCGTTGGTTGCACTGTCGTTGGTTGCACTGTCGTTTTCGGTGTGGGTTTTGGCATAGCTCACGGTTCGTAGCTTTGCACGCCAGGTTGATAAGACACACGTCATGACAACGCCTATCAGCATTCCAAAGCTCGGCGTCTCAATGACCGAGGGCACTCTTGTTGAATGGTTGGTCCACGACGGGCAATCCGTGCAGGCTGGTGATGTGCTCTATCGAATCGAGACGGACAAGGTCGAGAACGATATCGAGGCTCCGGTGGCGGGGGTCATTCGGATCACCGGCGTTGAAGGCGATACGTACGACGTCGGCGTGCAAATCGGCTTGATCGAGTAGACGGTGTTGCACCTCGCAGGAAAGGTTGCCATCGTCACTGGGGCGGGTGCCGGCATTGGTCGCGCGACGGCCGAAGCGTTAGCAGCCGAAGGTGTCAATGTCGTCGTCGTCGACCGTGACGGCGCGGCGGCAGCGACGACCGCAGATCGTCTTGAAGCGATAGGCGGCACGGCACACGCGGTGCAAGCCGATGTGTCGGTACCGGATGATGTGCGCCGTATGTTCGCAGACGCCGAGCACAGATTCGGGGGAGTCGACATCGTGCACAACAATGCTGGGCTCATTAGCGGCGAGCCGCTGTGGCCTGATGGATCACTTGAACGCATTGCAGCTGTCGTCTCTGTGAATCTTGGGGGCATTGCGATGGGCACTCAGCAGGGCATCGTGGCGCTTCGACGACGGGGCGGCGGGGTCATTGTCAACACTGCCTCGGTAGCCGCTCTCGCTCCTATGCCGACTGATCCGGTGTATTCGGCGACCAAGGCCGGCGTAGTACGGATTGTGGAGAGCTGCGTTGGTTTCGCGTCCGAAGGCATCCGCGTGAACGCGGTGTTGCCTGGCGTCGTTGAGACGGACATGACGATGAGACACACAGGCGACGGAACTCGACCAGCGGCTTGGCTCGAACCGATGCTTGCTTCGATCCGGATGCTGCAGCCCGCCGAGGTTGCAGCGGTGGTGCTTGACCTCATTCGTGACGAGACCGCCGCGGGCGTTTGTCGAGTCCTCGGCAACTGATCGATCCCGGCCTCTTTGCGAATCTCCACGTGACGAAATTGGCAAAGAGCGCGATCCCGCGCTCGTGAGGGTTTGGGTGCGTCTAGTGCTGGTGCTGGTGTCTGGTGCTGGTGCTGGTGCTGGTGTCTGGTGTCTGGTGTCTGGTGTCTGGTGTCTGGTGTCGGCACCCGTCCAGCTACTTGTCCGGTCCTTGAGCGAATCTCCACGTGACGAAAAGGGTGGCCGGGTACCTCCGAGCCGGCCTTCCTCCCGATTCGTCACGTGGAGATTCAGTCACGAAGCGGGAGGAACTGGGTGACGGAGTGCCGACGGAGTGAGGCGGCACTCCGGTCGTTTAGTGGCGTGTTGTTGTGGTGGCGTGTTGTTGTGGTGGTGGCGTGGTGGCGTGTTGGTGTGTTGGCGTGTTGGCGTGGTGGCGTGTTGGTGTGTTGTTGTGGTGGCGTGGTGGCGTGGTGGCGTGGTGGCGTGGTGGTGGGTGTGTTGTTGTGGTGGTGTGTTGGTGTGTTGGTGTGTTGGTGTGTTGGCGTCCGGGTCCGTCCGCTTGTGATCGGCGG
>JANLPV010000194.1:0-2362 GCA_031367435.1 Actinomycetes bacterium
GCGCCGAGCGCTTCCAAGTATTGGCGCAGCGTCGAGACACGGACGTCTTCGGAGTGCTCCAGCTTGGAGATCGCCCCTTGGGTGACATCGAGACGGCCGGCCAGTTCGACCTGGCTGATTGCTTCGCCGTGTCGAAGCTCATAGAGACGGATCTCCTCGAGCGTCTCGACGCGCAACGCGGCGAGCCGCTCGGTAGCACCGGGCTTCGCGACGACTGCATCACGGAGTTCAGAGAATTTGGTTCGTGCCATCAGATCAATCCTTCTTTTCCAAGTTCGTTGAGATATTCGTCGTACAAGTCATCGGCGAGTGGCACCGCCCACTCGTACCACTCATTCCAACCACCGGCCTTGTCGCCACCAAGCAGAAGGATCGCTTGCCGTCGCGGGTCGAAACAAAACAAGACCCGCAACGCACCACTCTTCGCGGCTCGCAGTTCCTTCATCGATTGATGTCTCGACGAGTGGATTCGATCGACGATCGGCCGACCAAGATCGGGGCCACGTTCTGCAAGGACATCAACTCGATCGGTGACCGCCTCTCGTTGGTCATCGGTCAGCGTCGACCACCACTCGTCGAACTGATCGGTGACCTCGATCTCCCACACCCTCACAGTATGACTCTTACCTCATCATGAGTCAAGACTCATATCACGGCAACCGCCGGGCGTCTCGAACTGCCGAAGCCCGTTATCTGCTCTGTCCCTCGGTGATCGAGAGATCGAGCGCGCCTCATTGACAAGACCATCGTCTTCGCGAGTCTCAACGCTGATGATCTTCGGGTTGGTCCCGAAGTGGTCAAGTGCCGATGACACTCGCATGGCTTACATCATTTCGCGCAACAACCGTTTCTATGTCGTCGCTTATGACGGCGTCGACCCTGCTACCGGTCGCGAACGTCGACGATGGCACGCAGCCGGCTCATCACGTGCGGACGCCGAAGCAATCGCGTCGAGCATCACCGAAACCAACCACGTGCCGATCCCGCGTGGACGAAACGCTGTCACTCTCGGCGACTACCTGACCGACACCTGGCTGCCCGAGCGGCAACGTCGAGTCCGTGCCACCACGGCCTACCGGTACGGGTGGATGATCGAGCGCTACATTGTCCCGACCATCGGCCGGTATGCGCTCAGGTCGATCCGCACCGAACACCTGAACGACTTCTACACCGCGCTGAGCGCGAGCGGCGGGCAACATGGTGATGGGCTCGCTGCCAAGACGGTCCACGAGGTTCATCTCATCGTGTGTAGCGCGCTTACCCAGACCACCGAGCAAGGGCTCACGCGCGCGAACGTCGCGCTGCGCGCCCAGCGACCGCGACCGCACGCCCGCCCGCGACGCGGCCCGGAGACATGGACAGCTCAAGAGCTCACCGCGTTCCTGGGTGCCGCAGGCGGGCATCGCCTCTACCCGGCCTTGCATCTCACCGCCACTACCGGGATGCGTCGCGGTGAGATCGTCGGATTGCGATGGGGTGACTGGAACCCGGACCTGCATCAGTTGTCGATCAGCCGCACCCGACAAGCGCTCGGCGGGCGATCAACCGAGTTCGCCACCAAGACACGCACCAGTCGACGCTGCCTCGAACTCGACGTCAACACCGAGCACGTCCTCGAATGCTGGCGCGACCGCCAACGCAACGACGGACACCACATCGGAACGCGCGACTCGATGTTCACCAACACCGGCGGCGAACCACTACACCCGGAGTCGATCAGTCAGCTGTTCGCCAGGATCGTCGCGCGTTCGGGTCTGCCTCGCATCCGGTTTCACGACTTGCGCCACACCCACGCCAGCCTGCTCGTCGCCGCCGGCATTCCGGTCAAGGTCGTGTCGGAACGACTCGGCCATGCGCACCCGTCGTTCACGATTCACACCTACCAACATCTGCTCCCGGGTATGTGCGCCGAAGCCGCCCACCGCTTCGCAGACCTCATCAAACCGGTAGACGACGGACACAGCCAATCGGCCGCGAAACCCCAGCTCACCAGCCATGCGAGCGGCGAACAGCCGAGGTGACGTCTACCGGACCGGTAGACAAACCCGGTAGACGCCCTCACCAGCCGAAAACGAGAAATGCCCGGAAACTCAATGGTCCCGGGCATTTCAATTGGTGGCGGGGGCAGGATTTGAACCTGCGACCTTCGGGTTATGAGAGGGTCTGTCAGCCAGTGACCGTGAGTGACCGTTGGTGCCATCTACCTGGTCTTTTTGCAGTTTCGCTGTGTCATCGTGTGTCACCCAATATCACGCTCTGTCACCTGGTCCATTAGAAGAACCATTAGAAGTTCTGTCTAGATTGCCTTTCTGTCTGCTGCAGACAGATCCATTTCTAGACAGGACGAGTTATTCTGGGATCG
>JANLPV010000003.1:0-2453 GCA_031367435.1 Actinomycetes bacterium
GCCACGGTGCAGTGTCGACCGTAGGCCACCACGTCGGCCTCGGCTGGCGCAAGCCCATCGTTGGGCAGCGACCCCAGCGTGCGCTCAATAAGGGTGACGGTCTTGTCGCCGAACAACGCTGAGCAATCACCGAGGATCGCTACCGATCCAACTCGCAGCACCACAACGGGAGCGTCGGACGCATGGAGCATGCGGCTCAGCGCTGCAGCGGCGCGACACCATTCGTAGGCGCGAGTCGGCAGCGCCACAAGCAGACGACCCCATCCGGCGCCCGTTGGTTCAACAAGGTCGAGGTCGCACCACGCGGCACGTAACGCGCCCGGCAGAGCGGGCCTGAGATGTGGATCGCCACACCACACCGCGCTGATGATCCAGTCAGGGTGATGTTGATGAACGGCCGCCGCGAGCGGGGCAAGGTCGTAGTCGCCTGCGGGCACGATGAGACATACCCGACACGGTTGACCGTGGGCTACTGCCACCTCAGCGCAACGCCTTGCTCACCCAATCGTCGCGGCGCGGCGCGAGATTGTGGTTGTAGTACGGGTCGTGCACCAGTTGCTCGCGCCAACGACCGCGAATGAATGCGTGTTCATCGGGGCTCGGCTTAGGTTCACGAGTTTGGCTTTCGAAGTGGTACAACTCGACATACGGCGTCCAGATGATGCGGTGGCCTTGCGCCCGGACCTTCAAACTGAGGTCGACATCGTTATAGCTCGAATGCAACTGCGGGGTGAGGCCGCCGACTTCTTCGAACACGTCCATACGCAGCAACGCGCAGGCCGCGGTGACGCCAACCGTTTCGCGTTGCACCACCAATAAGCCGAACGGGCCGAGCTCGTTGCCCGACCAACGAAACATCGCGTGATATGGATCGCCGTTGTACACGTGGCCGGCGTGCTGCAGGGTGCCATCGGCGAAGTAGAGCTTGGCACCCACCATACCCACACCATCGTCCAGCGCGATCGGCACCATCGTGGTGAGGAAGTCAGGCGTGATCACCTGCATGTCGTCGTTGAGCAGCAACAGCACTTCGCCCGTTGCGTGCGCGGCACCAAGGTTGATCTTCTCGCTGAAGTTGAACGGACGGTCGTACCACACGATCTTCAATCGATCGCCACCAATGCGTTGCAACGCGTGCACGACGGCAGGAGGCGTGGGTGTGTCGGCAACGATGATGATTTCGAGGTCGGGATACGTCTCTTTTTCGATCAGGCTCTCAACGGTTTCCACCACGAGGTTGCGGGTCACGCCCCACACAATTGAGCTCGTGCCACGCGTGGGAATGATCACCGTGACCCGCGGCGCGCGCGTGAGGTGGCGACGGAAGCGATACGTACCGATTGGTTCTTGCATCTCGACGGTTGCGTTCAGACCCAAACGATCAGCGTGCTCTTGCAGCGCGCGCTTACCTGATTCGTACGCGTAGGGCTTGGCGTCTTTGTTGCCCGCGACCGACGTTGGTAGCTGACGCCAGATGTACAGCAGGTACGGGAAGTGATGGATGTAACGCGCCTTCTCGGTGACACGCAGAATCAGGTCGTAATCCTGGCTGCCTTCGAACCCGGCGCGGAAGCCCCCGACCTCGTTCACCAACGAACGGCGCAGAACCGAAAAGTGCGTGCAGTAGTTCTGACTGCGCAGACGCTCGGGCGACCAATCGGGCTTGTAGAACGGCGTGACCACCTTGCCGTCGGGAGTGAGATGCGCTTCGTCGCTGTACGAGTAATCGATATCGGGATGCATGCCGAGCACCTCTACGAAGCTGGCGAGCGCAACCTCATTGAGCAGATCGTCGTGATCGAGCAACGCGACGAATTCACCCGTCGCCATGTTGAGTGCGTCGGCCGACGCGGCGATGATGCCGCCGTTCTCGCTGCGGTGCAAGACCTTGATGCGGCTGTCGGCACGTGCCGCGGCATCAAGCAGGCCGGCAATCTTCGGGTCGGTGGAGCAGTCGTTGACGAGGCAGAGTTCCCAGTCTTGGCAGGTCTGCGCGACGACCGAGTCGATCATCTCCAGCAACACGTGGTGCGGCGGGTCGTACACCGGCGTGAGCACCGAAAACATTGGGCTCATCGGCGCAACTTCTTGCCGACCTTGATCACCGCGCGACGCACGTAGGTGCGCCACCGCTTGATGCGCAACAAGACCTCATCCTTGAGGAACTGGTTGATCATCAGCGTGGGTGCAACCGCAGCGTGCATCGACTTCACTTGTCCGCGCAGCAACCCGTTTTCTGCCTCGGCACCGATGACGGCATCGCGGGCACTCCAGATTTCGGTCTTGAGCTGAATATACGACTGCTCGTTCGGACCCACGAGGGCACGTAGGCGATCGACTTCGGCGCGTAACTCGTCGAGTTCAGTTGCGGTGGAGCTAGAGCTAGCGGGCTTGGCTGGCATAGCCGCACAGGCTAGCCGCCGTGGTCGTCACCGGGAGGCCGACTCGAGCGC
>JANLPV010000034.1:0-45887 GCA_031367435.1 Actinomycetes bacterium
AGATGGCGTCGACGCCGGAATCCGGGTAGGTCGTTTCACGGAGGGCCGCTAGCATTGCTCCTCACGCCCAGGTAGCTCAGTCGGTAGAGCAACGCACTCGTAATGCGTAGGTCAGGAGTTCGATTCTCCTCTTGGGCTCCATCCGTCTGGCGCCATCCGTCTGGCTCCACATCCGTCTGGCTCCACATCCGATTGGCTCCACATCCGATTGGCTCCACAGTTGGCCAACCACCTGATATCACGCGACACCCCCAGGGTTTGTTGAAGCAAAGCCATCAACAGTCGATCTGTTTACTTCAACAAACCAGTGGGGTCGGGCAGAGCAGAGGCAGGGCAGAGCAGGGGTAGGGCAGGGCAGGGGTAGGGCAGAGGTAGGGCTGGTGGGGTCGGGCTGGTGGGTCACCGCTACTGCGTCGGCTTGTTACACGGCGACAGAGGTCGAATCACGTGCTGGCCGGGGCTTGGGTTCTTGTGCCCGCGCTCGTTTGAGACGGCCTTCGGTGGCTCTTGCTCTGAATGCTCCGGCGATGCCTTCAGGGTTCTGAATCGCAGTAAAGATCAAGAGCACCCCGCCGATGAGGGCTTCCCAGCGTCCGAGTGATCCGTAGATCCGACTGCTGCCATAGAACGCAATGCCCGAGGCACCGACGATACCTGCCGTGAGTGCACCACTGACGCTCGTGATGCCACCGAGGTAGGCGAACGCAAGAGCGGTGAGCGATGCGACCGTGCCGTACGAGACCTCGCTCACCGTGCCGAATCGGTACGCGATCAGACAACCGCCGACTCCGGCGATGAACGACGACAGTGCGAACACAAGCATTTTTCCCGACGCGACACTGATGCCGATTGAGGCAGCCGCGCGCTCGTTCGACCGAATGGCGAGCATGCGCCGACCGGTTGCGCTTCGTCTGATGTTGACCACGAGCATTGCCAATACGAACGTGACCGCGACAAGGAATATCCCAAAGATCGGGCGTGACGATTTGCTGCCAAGCACGAGTCCGAGATCCCAACTACCGAGTTTCGGATTAGGGATCTTGGCTCCACCCGTGTCGATATCACCGACGAACTTCGGGTTCTTGAACACGAATTCGGAAATAGCAACGCCACCAGCAAGCGTGATGATCGCGAGATTGGTACCGCGCACTCTGAGCGCTGGGAGCCCGAGCAACACGCCGAACGCCGTGGCCATCAGCGCAGCAAGGATTGGAGCAAAGGGGAAGGGCACGTGCCAACTCATAGCCAGCTTCGACAGTGTGAACCCGGCGATACCGGCGAACGCCATTTGCGCAAGCGATGTCTGACCGCCGAACCCCGTGAGCACCACGAGCGCGAGTGCGAGCACCGTTGCGATGACCGTCGTCATGATCGCGCCACGCCACAATGGACCCAACAACAACAGTCCTGCAATCGCACCGATGACCGGCACGAGCACGGTCGTCACAGTGACACGCGCTGCAGGCACCTGAGGCAGCTTCCACATGTCTGCTGAGCCGCGTTCGGGTAGCCGTTCGCCGAGTATCACCATCGCCACGATGATCACGAGAAACGGCAATCCCTCTTGGGCTCCGTACTTCGGAAACCAGCTGACATCGTTTTGGAGTTTGGTGAATGTGGATTGCACCATGCCGATCGTCATACCGGTAATGACCGTTGGCCAGAAGAAGCGGAACTTGCCGATCAGCGCGGCACCGAGTGCCGGAATGAGAAACGCAAAGGTGAACACGGTTGAGCTGAGCTGAATCATCGGTGCAGCAAGAATCGCGATGAAACTGCCGACGACCGTCGCGATGACCCAGTTCAGTCCGGCAAGAAAGTCGGGGGAGAGGCCGAGCAGCATCGCACCCTTTTCGCTTTCGGCTGCAGCCCGCGTTGCAAGCCCCGCGCGTGTGTAGCGATACACCGCCCACAGCACGCCGGTGAGCGCGATGATGATTGCGCCGAGCCAGAGTCCATCGCGCGGCACGGTAAGCGTGCCAGTGATAGTGACTGGCTCGCGCGGCAGAATCGCGCCGACGCGGATCGTGATTTTGTCCGCGAATCGACGCTCTACGAGTGCTGTGAACACAATCAGCAAGCCAACGCTCGCTACCACTTTGGCCAGCGCAGGCGCTCGCCGTAGCGGACGAAACACGAGCAGGTACGCAAAGAGACCGACGAGCGCGGCAGTGCCCAGAGACATTGCCAGCGCCCATCGGTATCCGACGTCACCGTTGAAGTGGTATCGAGCCGGCAGTCCTGGAATTGGAAACGGATATGCACCGCCACGCAGATCCGCGTAGACGTATGTTGACCACATCGCCATCGCGCCATAGGCAAAGTTCACGACGCCCGAACCCTGGTAGGTGAGCACCAACCCGAGTCCGAACGCCGCGATAATTGCGCCGGCACCACTGCCGAGCAAGAGGTAAAAGATGTAGTCGGTCATCGACGCAGTCGCGATGAGCACGCGTTGGTCACGGCAACAATTCCTTGCTCGAAACTGCTTCGAGGCCAGCAACGGTCGTGATCTCGCCGCCCTTCTTGTATTCGGCAAACGGGAAGATGTACGAACACACGGCCGAGTACTTGGGCAGCGAACCGCACTCGATCGGCGCATTGCCGCCGAAGAGCTTGAGATCCTTCGCCGCCTTCAGGTAGTCGAACAACGCCTGGCCGGTGACGGCAGTACCGCCGGCGGCCATCTTGTTCGAGTAGTCGGCAAGCGACATCACCATCAGATATCCGAGGCCACCAAGGCTCAGGCTGTTCGGATCGATTTCGGCTTCAGGCTTACCGATCACCGGAGACAGAATCTTGCGCAGGATGGCCCTTGCCGGATTGTCGACACTGCTCTGAACGCCGGCGAATACCCACCCAACCGCGTCGTCGCCGACCTGATCAATGACGTCCTTGCTGGCGCAGATCCCCGTGGTCAACACAGGGATCGTGATGCCAAGGGCCGCTCGCCCGCGCATCGTGCCGATGCAGCCGGCATCTGAATACAACGACACCAACACATCTGGCTTGTCCTTGGCTGCCTCACGCATCAGACCCTGAAAACCTGCGTCGGTCTCTTCGTCCTTGCCCGTCACCAACTTCGTCTCGATGCCAGCCAGCTTGAGCGATGCCTGGGCGGCCGCCGCCGACTGCGCTGCACCGGGGTTGGAGGCGGCGATGATAGCCACGGTCTTGGCCTTGTAATGATCTCGAGCAACGGCCGCCACTGCCGACATCACCGTGGCGTTACCGCCGGTGAGGAACAATGCGTTGGCTGTGTAATCGCCTGGAAGAATCGGCAGTACCCCGATGACGGGAATCTTGGCTGCGTCATATGTGGGATACGCCGGGAACAGGTCGAGGCCGATCATGATCAGCTCGACCTTCTTACCAACCAATTCCTGTGCGCACGATTGCGAGGTCTCCGGCGTGCCCTTGGCGATGCATGGAATCAGCTCAACGGGTCGACCACCGAAGCCGCCGTGATCGTTGAGGTAACCAACGCCAGCGATTATGAACTTGCGGATATCAGGGAAGTCGAGGCCTGGTGTGCCCTCGGTGTTGACGAGACCGACGAGCATCTTCGCGCCGGTTGCCTTACCGAGATCGGTGCTCGGCGGGTTCGTGGGGGGCGTTGTGTCGCCCGAAGCTGCCGTGGCACCCGTGGAGGTGGGTGTTGTGGCCGGCGGACTCGAAGCTGTGGTGGTGCCCTTGGAGCTGCTACACGCACCGGCAACGAGTGCCAGAACTGTGAGGCCGGCGGCCATAGAGACGGCTCGCCGAGGGCGATACCGAACTCGAGGTGCCGATTGGCTGAGTGACGGATTCATAGTGTTCCCCCAATTCTCGGACGTCGGCAACGCCGACGTTTGTGTACTTGCTGAATGACTTCACACCTCAAGGTTGTTCGGCGCCGTTGTCTCGTTGACGCCCCACAACCAACTACTCGTTCGGTGAATCCCCCGACTCACGCTGTGCAACAAACCGCTGTCGAATTCAGTCGGCGACCGATGCTGGTACCCAATTTCCGTGGAAACCGAATGGTATGCGCGGCAGGTGCACCGTGGCGACCGGGTCGCTACTCATCGACGCTGCGTCGAGCACCACAAAGTCACTGCTGTCGGTGTTCGCGTCGTACACGTATGTCATGAGATAGCCGTCGTCTTCGGCGACGCTGCCGCCAGCGGCAACGAATACTGGCTCACCCGGTACTCGACCAGCTCCGAGATCGAGTGACGTACGTTCGCCTGTAACCCGGTCGTACTTCAAGATGGTGCCGCGTGCCAGCGACGGATTCTCGAAGGCGGCGGCATCCGGGACGGCCATCATGTATCCGTATCGATGCTTGAGGCCAACGACAGCGTCGGCAACGCGAGGAAATTCAGCAGGTGTGTCATCGATCTGCTCCTCGGTCACGTTGCCAGTCGCGGTGTCGATGGTCCAGCGGTACAGCGACGGCCACGGGAAGTCCATCGGACCATCGCGCCAGATGTGATCGAGACGTGCGACATCGAGCACGATGCGCGTTCCATCTTCGTATGCATTCATCGGATGAAAGACGTAGCACGGGTTGATGTCGTACCACGTGACGTTCGAGTCGTTGCCATCGCGTGGCATCACGCCGAGGCGCGCCGGATACGTGTCGCCCCAACGGATCGGCATCTCACCACGGATGGCGAGATCCATATCGAAGATGGCGGGCAGGTCCATGAAGATCACGTGGTTACGGGTGATGTTGAAGTCGTGCATCATCGTCGGGCCGCCAACGGTGATGTTCTCTTTCTGCACCAGCCGACCGTCGGCCGAGACACGAAGGTATGTGAGATACGGCTCGAGCATCGAGTAACCGAACGCAATGAGTTCACCCGTCACCGGGCAGGTCTTTGGGTGAGCCGTGAACGGCCCGCGCAGCACTCCATCGAAGTTGGTGGGTCCGACGGTTTCGAGGTTGCCATCGAGCACGTAGGGAAAGTGACCCTCCTCGAGTGCCAGAATCATGCCGGCGTGCCCGATGACGTTGGTGTTCGCCTTGGATTGGGTCATGTCGGTGAGGCTTGCACCCATGTCGATGATCGTGCGATTGGGGTCGCCGATAAAAGGAGTTTGCACGTAACGGTTGCGATACCAGTCGGGGTTGCCGGCGCGTAGGCGAATGCCGTGCACCATGCCGTCGCCGAGAAATGGATGGTCGCTCAGACCGGTGATCGGATTGGCGCCGTTGCGCAGATAGCGACCGTCGAGTTCGATCGGAATGGTGCCCGTCACGCGCAGACTGGTGATGGTTTGCTCATCGAACACGGGTGCGCCGTTACCGCGGAGGTGTACGGGAAGGTCTTCGGTGGTGGACATCAGTGCCTCCGTTGCTTTCTGTGGATTGGTGTTGAGATGAACTGTTGCTTAGGGCTTCGGCTCGGTGGCGACGACCTCAGGTGAGCGCGTCCACATGAGCGACGCATCGAAGCTGAGCGCGTAGTCGGGGACGAACTCGATAACGACTCGGTGCGGCGAGTCGAGAAACGTTTGGAACACTCGCGCAGCTTTGGGATCATCGCTGCGCAGCGAGTTCGCGAACTCGGGGTAGAACCAATCCTTGGTAGCGCGGTCATCGTGCACGATGCACGAACCCTTGTAGGTCACCGTCTTGCCGCCGCCCATGCGCGAGCCACTGCTGTTGATGCACACCGATGCGCGGGGGAAGCGTCGAATGGCTGCAATTCGCTTGCGCCGTTCGGCGGCGGTGAGCCACAGTTTGCCGTCTTTGGGAAGATACGACATGACGACGCCAAAGGCTTCGCCTGCTGCGTTGGTCCACATGAACACGCATTCGCGTTGGGTGTCGACGAGCTTGCGCTCGAGTTCTTCCGAGAGCGCGCACTCGGTGAGGTCTTCGTAATCACCGGACATAGAGGGACAGTAGCACTCTCGCAGGCACAAATCTACCCCCGGTAAGTTATTCTCAGTCGAGACTGGCAAGACCCATCAGGGTGCCTGCATTCAGATCGTCGACGGCGGCAAAGGTGCGCCGAACGAGCGCCTCGAACAATGCCACCCCACGTTCGTTGGCGGGGTTGATAGTGAGCAGACTCGCACCGAAGGACACGGCGTAGAACACCAAGCCTTCGATGTATCCACTGCGAACACTCTCGACAGTGACTGCATCCGATGGCACCCCGCCCGCGTGAAGGCCTGCGACGTAGCGCTCGATCAGTGCGTCCTCGTGTTGGCGACGCATATCGGTCGTGAGATTGTTGGCACAGAAATACACGAGGTCGGCCTGGCCAGGTGCGCGCATGCTGAGTTGCCAATCGATGACGGCGACCTCGCCATTGGGCAAGAAGAACAAATTGTCGAGGCGGAAGTCGCCGTGTGTGATCGTGATTGGGTCGTCGTAGTGAGTCGTGATCCATTCCGGAATGCCCAGTACGAATTGCTCGCACCAGCGCAGACACCGTGGTGGTAGCTCATCGCCGAATCGTTCGAGGAACATCGGCCAACCGATTTCGAATGTAGGACCGAGCGTCAACACGGCGGGATCGTCGAGTCCAGGCATCCAGTCGAGCGATGCGAGCAGCGGGTGTTCGAACCAGGCTGCATGATGTTTGGCAAGCACATCGATGGCCCGCTCTGCCTGATCGAGTGTGGCTCCTGCGACATGATCGCCTGCTACTGCCGGAGCGAGATCTTCGAGTACGAGGCACGGTGGATCGGCGAAGTTCGCCAGAGCCGTTGGTACGCGAATGTTGAGATGCGGTGCGACGTCTCGATAGAAGCAATGCTCGCGCTCCCAGACGCGCATCATCTCGCCCATGAACTGTCCACCTGGATCAGCGGTTGGTAACTTCACGATCACCGAGCGCGGCGCAGTCGGGTCAGGCGAATGCACCGTGACGCGCGCGAGTTGACCCATGAAACCCTCGCCGACGGCGATGGGAGTGACCGTGATCGAATCGATCGATAAGTCGAGTGTTCGGCTCAACCATTCGGCCGTTATTTCAGCGAGAGACCGGGGCGTGTCGTTCATTCGGTTGCCAATCCACTCCAGAGAAGTTCGGTCAGTTGTTCGGCAAGCTCGCCTGCCGGAAGGTCGGATTCGTTGAGCCACCACAGTGAAGTGAGATGGAGCATGCCGATGATTGCATACGACCACGGCACAGAAATGGCTGGGTCACGTCCGCTCGCTGTGCGCCACGCAGACAACTGCGCAGCGAGCGGCACGGTGGACTGGCTGGCGAGATAGAGCGCGCGGTGTGGCGAGTCGTCGTTGGTGCCACCGGTGACGTACAGGAATAGATCCCGATGCTCGGCAACGGCCTCAAGGTTCGCCGTGAGGAACGACACCAGCGTCGACCGCCCGATTGGCTTCCCAGCGATTGCTGTTCCGACCGCAACGATGATGCGGTTGGCCAACCGCGCCGAGAGTGCATTTGCAACTTCAGTGCGACCACCGACACGCGCGTACACGACGGGTTTCGTGACGCCCGCCTCAATCGCAATTGCCTCCAGCGACACTCCGGCACCCTCGCGACGGATGGCGCGCTCTGCAGCATCGAGCACCAGTTCGCGGTCGACCACGTGCTTACCGCCGACAGGTCTGCCCGGGCGTCGCCGGGTCGTTACCTTCATAGTGCTTGCCAGCAGGATGACACGGAGTAATACTTACTCCGAGTAAGTTCAGACGTCAATGCTCCGTCGCCTACGACATCAGGCATGACGCACCAACATCGGACCAATACCACTGACATACGTACGGTGGATCAAACCTTCGAGGAACACACCCATGAGCACGACCCTATTCGATCTGTCGAACGACGTAGCCGTGGTCACCGGCGCTGGTCGAGGTATTGGCGAAGGTATCGCAACGACGCTCGCCGACGCAGGTGCCGCCGTGGTATGTGCCGCGCGCCGCGGCGACGAAGTCGAGCGAGTCGCCCGCGGCATTCGCGATCGCGGTGGCCTCGCTATCGCCGTGCCAACTGATGTCACCGATAATGACGCGGTGGAGGCGCTTGCGCAAGCGGCGATCAACGAGTGGGGTCGACTCGACATCTGGGTTAACAACGCGGGTGGCTCACCCATCCAGTCTCCACTCACCGATCTCGATCCCGCCGAATGGAACGCGACGTTGTTGTTGAATCTCACCGCCGTGTGGGTGTGCACCAATACGGCTGCACGA
This sequence comes from Actinomycetes bacterium, assembly GCA_031367435.1. Lineage (GTDB taxonomy): Bacteria > Actinomycetota > Acidimicrobiia > Acidimicrobiales > Ilumatobacteraceae > WLMZ01. Next base: position 8,156 of record JANLPV010000034.1, read on the forward strand.
CACATGGGCGATGGCGGCCGTGTGGTGAATATCTCATCGCGAGCCGCAGTGTCACCGATTCCGGGAAGCGGACATTACGCCGCAGCGAAGGCCGCGGTGAACTCGCTGACCCAGACGTTCGCGAAAGAACTCGGCCCGCGAATTCGTGTCAACTGCGTCATGCCGGGAGCAGTTCCCACGGAGATCATGATGACTGCACTGCAACTCGCCGACAACGATCTGCCTGCCCTCGAGCGTCGTTTACGTTTACCGATGCGTCGACTCGGCACGCCCGAGGACCTTGGCGCGGCAGTGCTTTACTTCGTGTCGCCTGCGTCGAGTTGGGTGACGGGTCAAATTCTGTCCGTTGACGGCGGAATGTAGTCGTCGGAATGTAGTCGGCGGAATGTAATGGCAACCAACGATTGGGGAGTGCAGTGAAGTTCGGACTCGCATTTGGGAGCAGCATTGGTGTCGAAGGTGACACCGCACTTGAGATCTGTCGGCGCGCTGAAGCCGTTGGATTCGAATCGGTGTGGGGCGGCGAGCACGTCATCATGCCCACCAGCATTGAATCACCGTACCCGTACAGCAGCGACGGCAAGGTGCCGGCTGTGCCGGAGACGCCAATTCCAGATCCTCTGATCTGGTTGGCGTTCGTCGCGGCGACGGCACCAACGCTTCGCCTCGGTACGTGCATCCTCATCGTGCCGCAGCGAAATCCGCTGGTGCTCGCGAAGGAGATCGCCACACTCGATCGACTCAGCGGCGGTCGTGTCGAGCTGGGCATTGGCGTCGGCTGGATGCGCGAGGAGTTCGATGCGCTCGGCGTGCCGTGGGAGCATCGCGGTGCCCGCAACGACGAATACATCGCGGCGATGCGCGCGCTGTGGGCTGGACCTCATGCCGAATTTCACGGCGAGTTCGTTGACTTCGCGCCGGTCACGTGTAGCCCACGCCCGCTGCAGAAAAAGGTTCCAGTGCTTGTTGGTGGTGACACACCCGCTGCGATCAGGCGTGCAGTGCGTATCGCCGATGGATACTTTCCGGGCGAAGGCAACGTCGAGCGACTTGGTGGCCTCATCGATCAGCTTCGAGCTGCAGCTGAAAAGGAGGGGCGCGATCCTGACAGCATCGAGATCAACGCGATGTTCGGTGCGCAGATGGCCGATCCGTTGGCGGGAGCCGAACAACTCGCCGAGCTTGGCGTTGGCCGCGTGATGATCCCAGCGTTCTTCTTCGGCGGTGACGGTGGCCTCGATCGCCTGAGCGAGTTCGGTGAGCGAGTGATCCCGTCGGTCTAACTCGGTGGCTGGTCTAACTCAGCGGCTGGACTAACTCGGCGACGGCTTGGTGCCGAGGGCCACAACGGCTGTTCCGGATACCACAGTTTCGCCGCCGCGTTCGAGCCACACATCGCAGGTGGCCGTGTGCTCGCCACGTGTTGATTGCAACGATATGACCCGGCCGCGTGCGACCACACGATCGCCGTCGAGCACCGGTCGTGCGAACGAAACGGTGAGGCGGCGCACGCACGTTGGGCCCGCCCATGCAATGAGCATGTTGACGACATAGCCCAGGTTGAGTGGACCTTGGTTGATCACTCGACCTCCAAGACCGAGTGCTGAATTGGCAACCGGATCCCAGTGCACGGAATATGGATCGCGCAAGATCGCTGCCATCGTTTTCATGCGCGCTGGATCGACCGAGTCCATCGTCCAGGTTGGCAATTCCTCGTTCACCTCAGCTGACTCTGCGTAGCTGTTCATGGCAGGTCCCTGAAGAACTGCCAACGATTTGTGATTCGCGCCACCAGCAAGGAGTCGTCGAAAAGTTCGATGCTGAACGCAACGCGGTCGTACACGCGACCATCGTCGGCGGTTCTTCGCTCCGCCTCGACAATGCCGCCCGCCATCCGGTACTCGACGTCTTCACGCAACGCAACGAAGTACTCCCAGTCGTAGCCCTCCAAACCAACTGACCCGGCACCGCTCGCCTGACCCAGCTCGAACAGCTCAGTGATCGAGGTACCTGCACCAAGGATCGGCACGTGGAACAAGGCGATTGGGTGAACGACTCCATCCGGTAGCGGATCGGCACCTGTGCAATTGGTGAGTAACCAATTCTCCCAATGCTCGATGCGGTAGGTGCCACCGGCAAATCTGTGGCCCACGAGCGCTGACAGTTCGGCTTGTGTGATTGCCATGGCCCTCCTGTCCTAGCGCTGGTCAGTCGTCAGAGTAGCCATGTGTCATCCAGTGTTACGCGCCGATGCGGTCACGGGCGCTGTCGGCCTGGCGACCCACTGCGATGTGTTGGCCAGCGGCTGCGAGTCCCATGACGGGCGTATTGGCGTAGATGCATTCGTACGCGCCCTCGGCAACCCGATAGGTCTCGTGGTAGACGCCAACGTCGCCGTTGCCGCCGACCTTGCTGTTGAACCTGCGCCAAGCTGGGAAGTGCGTCTCGTCGGCGTTCCTGGCGAAGGCTTCGAGTTGTTCAAAGCTGCGCCAATGCTGAACCATTGTGAGGGTGCGTCCGCCCACCATCAGCCGGCCGCCGAGGTATCCCTTGTCAGGGTGACCCGTCAGCTCCTTGAGCATTCGTGGCATAGCGGTGAACACCGGAAACCAACGGTGTACTTTCCAGAGTTTGTTGAAACGCATCCCAATGACGAAGACGACGAAGTCGCCGTCGAGTTGGGCCATGAAGCGTCCGGGGTGCACTTTGTTGTGAGCCATCATCGGTCTCCTGTATGTCGATTCTCGTGCTGCCATAATGGATAGAGCGACTATCCGTAAATAGATAGTGCTACTGTCCGTATCAAATGTCAAGGTGTCCTCGATGAAAATTTCCGAATTGAGCGAACGGAGTGGGGTCTCGATCCCCTCTATCAAGTTCTACCTACGCGAAGGACTGTTGTCGTCTGGCGTGGTCAGTTCGGCAAATCAAGCAAGCTACGACGAACAGCACCTTCATCGGCTTCGCCTCATCCGCGTGCTCATTCACATCGGTGGCCTACCGATTGCGAGTGTGCGTGCGGTACTCGGCGAAGTCGATAGCGGCACGGCCTCGCTGCACAATGCCTTCGGCGCTGTGATGCACGCGCTCGACGAACCGCTCCTGAGCGACGTCGACCCTGAACTCAACGGTGTCATCGCTGAGGTTCGTGGGTGGCTACGCGCGCGCACGTGGAAGGTAGCGCCGCACGCGCCGTCGATTCATCTGCTTGCTGAGGCGGTGCTCACGCTGCGCCGCTTCGGATTCTCCATCGACGCCGCGGCGTTCAACAGCATTGCCGATCAGTCCGAGCAGATCGCCGAACTCGAAGTCGCGTACGCACGCGACCAACCCAACAGGGTGGCAGCTGTCGAGACGATGCTCATTGGCACGGTTGTCTACGGTCGCGCAATGGTCGAGATCCGTCGTCTCGCGCTGGAGGCGGTCAGCGCACGATTGGACACGCGCACCTCCGGCCGCAGGCGACTCGACAAGTAGCATCGCCCCAATGACGACCAACGCAAATCTGGTGAACGGCAGTGAGCGCGAATTCGGGACGTCGCGTACAAAGGTCGGTGCTGTCTCGTTCGGATGCTGGCGTTTCACCGGCACCGATGTCTCGGCCGATACTGCCCTCATCGAGCACGCCCTCGATCTCGGTATGAACCTTGTCGATACGGCCGACGTCTACGGACTCGACTGGGGTGGATCCGGGTTTGGAGCGAACGAGACCGCGCTCGGCGATGTGCTGCGCCATCGGCCCGCTCTTCGCGATCGGATGGTGCTCGCGACCAAGGTCGGCATCGTGCCAGGTATTCCGTATGTGAGCGACCCGGAATACATCGTTGAGGCCACTGAGGCATCGTTACGACGTCTGGGCACTGATTGCATCGATCTGCTGCAGGTGCATCGCCCCGATCCGTTCACGCATCCCGCGCGTGTGGCCGATGCGCTTGCTGGTCTGTGCGATCGAGGTCTCGTCGGTGCTGTGGGCGTCTCGAACCATACGCCCGCGCAAGTGCGCACGCTTGCTGCGCATCTCGGACTGCATCAGATGTCGCTCGCCACGAATCAGCCCGAGTTCTCGGCCCTTCGACTCAACGCAATGCGCGACGGTTCGCTCGACCTTTGTATGGAGTTGGGCATCACGCCGCTTGCCTGGAGTCCATTGTCAGGTGGACGTCTCGCCACCGGACACAACGTGCCTAAGGCGCTCAACCTCACCCTGCGTCAGCTCGCCGCGCGCGAGGGAGTAAGCCCGGCGGTCATCGCAGTTGCGTTCGTGCTTGCTCATCCGGCGAACCTGGTGGCCGTTGTCGGCTCGCAAAATCCAGACCGGCTCACCGAACTCGCCGGTGCGACGGCGGTGCATCTCGACCGTAGCGATGTGTACGCAATCATTCAGGCAAGCGACGGCTCACCGCTGCCGTGACAATTGATCGCGTAGTGCCGAGCGAGGTGAGTTGGTTTTCCGCGCTCTGTGATGACGACTACGCGCAGCTCGGGGTTGCCGAAGCGACATTGCGGAGCAGTCTCGAGCATTGTGGCGAGATCGTTCGCACCGCTGAAGCGTGCGGTTTCGACAATGTGCTGTTGCCATCGGGCTACGCATTAGGCATCGACACGGTCGCGTTTGCCGCGGCAATGGCACCCACCATTCATCGGATGCGAATGCTGGTTGCCGTTCGCTGCGGCGAAATGTGGGTACCGCAACTCGCTCGCCAGCTGGCAACCCTCGATCAGATGATGGGCGGTCGGCTCACGGTGAACATCATCTCCTCCGATCTGCCCGGCGAAGAATTGGCCAGTGCGCCGCGCTATCGGCGCACGCTCGAAGTCATGACGGCGCTGCGCATGCTGCTCGACGGCCGTCGTGTCGACATCGACGGTGAGTTCTTGCACTTGCATCTTGATCCACCGCGTGTCGGCACCGTGAGCGGACGATGCCCCCTGCTCTATTTCGGTGGCCTTTCCGATGACGCGCGTGAAGTAGCTGCAGCGGGTGCCGACGTGTATCTCATGTGGCCCGACACCCTCGCAGGTGTGGCCGAGGTGGTGGACGACATGAGGTTGCGCGGATCACGGCACAACCGCACGCTTCGTTTTGGCTACCGCGTACACGTGATCGTTCGCGAAACCGAGGCTGAGGCGATGGCCGCGGCGGCACATCTGGTGTCAGCGCTCGACGACGACGAAGGGGCGCGCATTCGCGCACTATCCCTCGACAGTCAGTCCGTCGGAGTACGTCGACAAGCCGAGCTGCGTGCGGCAGCGAGTCTCGATGGATTCATCGAGGACAACCTCTGGACCGGCATCGGCAGAGCCCGGAGTGGTTGCGGAGCAGCACTCGTGGGAGACCCCACACAGATCATCGCCAAGCTTGGGAAGTATCGCGATCTCGGCATCGATGCGTTTGTGCTCTCGGGTTACCCACATCGAGACGAGGCCGAGTGGTTCGGTCGGCTCGTTCTCCCTCACCTTGACCACGGGCCGCTGTCGTTGCCATAGGTCTGGCCAACGGGCAACCTAGGCGAACGGACAACCGCCGAGACCTCAGAGTCCAAGCGCTGTCGGTAACCACTCCTCGAGCCGCTCGAAGATCAGCACGCTGCTCTTCGCGAGAAGGTGGCCATCGTTCGGACACACCACAAGCTCGCCCGTACCGGCGATGGTGCGCACCACTTCGCTCGCCTGCATCGGCAGAATTTCATCGCGGTCGCCGTGGAACAACAACAGCGGTCGACCGGCCAGACCACCGGCGATTTCGCAACCCGCTGACTGGGTGGCAAAGGTGGCCACGCCGGAGATCATGTCGGCAAAGCCGACGGCGACGCGCACGGCGACCGCACCTCCGAAGCTGTGGCCGAGCAACACCACACGCTCGGCTCCGCCGCCAGCCACTGCCAACTGCACAGCCGCAGCAACATCAATACAACAGGCCTCCATGTCGTTCGGTCGACGGTAACTCACACGAATCACAGGCACGCCTCGTGCTGCCCACGTCTCGCCGAGTTGGTGATACAGGCCCTCGGCCGGTCCGAGCAGACCACCCATGGCACCGCCACACGCCACGATCGCGGCAGGCAGGGCGGGCGCACCCGCGATGGGCTCGTGCCAGAGCAAGGTCAGCAAACCACGCATGGTGAAAAACTCGGCGTGGCGAAGCGTTGGTGTGATCATCACGTCCTGATTGGCCATCACGCCGAGCGCGTCGAGTGGTGTCTGCAGACTCGAGCCGCCAGCTGCGTAATCAGTTGGGTCGACCATCGGTTGTACCCTACGTGGCCATGGCCACCTCTCGCTCAGCGGTCGATCTGGGCACCGCCACCGACCTCGATGTCGCCGTGCGTATCGGTCGAGCATGGCGCGAAATGCGGCGCGGGGCGAGCACATCGAAACTGCGTGACTATCTGTTCGGCACGGCCGAGGACGCTCTCGACGCGGGGCAGATGGACACGCTCGACGTGTTGGCGCAACGACCTTCTTGGCGAATGAGCGAACTTGCCGATGCGTTGCACGTGGATCCGTCGACTGCGACGCGCGCTGTGCAGCGACTCGTCAAGGTGAATCTCGCGTCGCGTGGTGCCGATAGTGACGACGGGCGCGTCGTGGTTGTGTGTGCCACCGATGCCGGGCGAAAGCTGCGTAACGACATTGAGCGCCGTCGTGCGCATGTCATCAGTCAGCTCATGAGCGCCTTCACGCCCGGTGAACGCAGTGATCTCGCCGACCTACTCACCCGGTTCATTCATGAGCTTGATGAAGTCGTCGACGATCTCCCGCGGCACGCAAACTAACGAGTCACGTTCGCGTGGGCGATGGATGGGGGCGGCCACTTGGGTCGGGCCACTAGGGTCTGGGATATGGCCGATCGAGCAGAGTTTGCCCAAGACGCCATGCAGTACGCCCCGCAGTTGTACTCCGCGGCGCTGCGCCTCACTCGAAATTCGGCAGACGCTGAGGACCTTGTGCAGGACACCTACCTGCGTGCGTGGCGAGGCTTTTCCACCTTTGAGGCGGGCACGAACCTACGCGCCTGGCTGTATCGCATCCTCACGAACAGCTTCATCAACAAGTACCGAGCCTCGCAGCGGCGCCCTCTCGAAACAGGCCTCGACAATATTGAAGACCTCTACCTCTATCGGCGGTTGGGTTCCCTCGACGTGTCACGTGCCAATAGGAGCGCGGAAGACACGATGTTCGATCTGTTCACCGACGACGAAGTGAAGGCCGCGCTCGAAGAGTTGCCTGAGAACTTTCGTCTGCCCGTGTTGCTCGCCGACGTCGAGGGATTCGCTTACAAAGAAATTGCCGAAATACTCGAGATTCCCGTCGGCACGGTGATGAGTCGTCTTCATCGGGGAAGAAAAGCGATGCATAAGCTGTTGTACGACTTCGCCAGCGAACGTGGACTGATTGCAGACGTTCCCAACCTCGACGTCGGCGACCCGACAACGGAATCAAACCCAACGGAATCAAACCATGACTGATTGCAACGACACACTTCGCGAACTCGAGACCTTCCTCGACCAGGAGCTGTCCGACGGTGCGCGCAGCGTCATCCATTCACATCTCGAAGGATGCCCTGATTGTCTCGAGGCCTTCGATTTTCACGCCGAACTTCGCATCGTCATCGCGACAAAATGTCGCAACGATGAGATGCCCCCCGGCCTCCTCCGCAAGATCGAGATGTGTTTCGGTGAGGACTTCGACGGCGACGGTCAGATCGGCTGACGACAGCGGGCGGGTTCGCCGGTTGATTCCGACGATGAGCACCTTCGTCGCTATGCTCTTGGCGTGATCGCAGTTATTTTCCACTGGTGGCTCGGCCTGCTGCTCCTACTCGCGGGCGGAGGCGTTTCGTTGGCGCTCGTGGGTCTCTATCTCAAGACGGTGACAGCCGCGAAGTTTCCGAACGGCAAACGTCGTCGCGAAGACTGACGAAGACAATCAGACGCTCTGCAAATGTCGGCGCCCGCTGGTTGGAACCGCTGCGAACCACTAGCTCCCGCATCGCTGAGGAGTGCCGGGTTGGCGGAGTTGCACCCTCTCATTGTGTCCTTGCTCGAACGCTGCCCCCAGCTACGTTCTGACACTGATGTGGTGTGCGCCGTGTCAGGCGGGCCCGATTCGATGGCACTTGTTGTGCTCGCTGCAGCGGCAGGTTGTCGGGTAACGGCCGTGCATGTGGACCATGGGCTCCGTGAGGGATCGTCGGTCGAGGCTCAAACTGTGTCAGTTGTGGCCCGCCGCGTCGGTGCCGCATTTCGTAGCGAACGGGTCGTGGTTGCTCGCGGCCCTAACCAAGAAGCCAGGGCGCGCGTCGCGCGCTATGCCGTTCTTGGACCCAACGCGCTCACAGGCCACACCGCAGACGACCAGGCCGAGACGATGATGCTCAACCTCTTACGTGGGGCAGCGCTCAACGGACTGAGCGGCATGCGTCCTCATCGCCATCCGCTGCTCAATGTTCGTCGGCACGAAACGCACGAACTGTGTCGGGTACTCGATCTCGAAGTCGTCGACGACCCCTCGAATCGACTTCCGGTTCACCTTCGCAATCGGGTTCGCGCCGAAATGCTTCCCCTCATGGACGACCTCGCGCGACGCGATCTCGTGCCGTTGCTCGTGCGACAGGCCGAGGTGTGGCGCGCCGACGCCGACCTACTCGACGAGTTGGCATCGGCGATCGACCCCACCGACGCAAAAGCGCTAGCTGCGGCCCCGCTTGCCCTAGCGCGGCGGGCCGTCAGGAGTTGGCTCTCCGGCGAGCATCCACCTGATCTGGCCACGATCGAGCGCGTCTTGGCCGTCGCGAGAGGTGAATCCGCCGCCTGCGAGACAAATGATGGACGGCGAATTGGGCGACATCAGCAGCGTCTCTCGCTCGATGGTCGATCACTCCGCTAGTCTTGCCAGCCGATGTCCTGCTGTGTTTGCACTCCGACGTTGTCGACGTTCACCCCCGAGGTGAGCTAGTGCCGCCGCGCCTCAGAGGCAAGTGGGCATTGGGTATCACCCCGCGCAACTTCACGTGGGTACTCAAGGACAAGCTCGCCATTTGCGAGCGTCCGGGCGGCTATGGCGAGAATCACCGCCGGGTACGCCGCCAGGAGGAAATCATCTGGATCCGTGAGAACGGATTCGGGTGTCTCATCTCGATCATTCCGGCACCGCATAACCTGCACAACTACGAAGAGCTCGGCGTGAATTACCGGCATCGCCCGTTCACCGGTGAAGACCTCGCGCTGTGGCTGAAGTCGTTCTACACCGAACTCCGCACGCTGCTCGACGCTGGCGTGAAGGTGATCGTCCACAACGAAGAGGTCGGCGACCGAATTATCGGAATCATGGGTGGTTACATCCGCTGGAGTGGTCTGGTCGAAGACAGTTCACAAGCAATCATGATCACCGAACGCATTGCCGAGCGCCAGCTCGATCCGTTCGCCCGTGAGGTCATTCTCATGGCGCATACCCTTCGGTGATCTAAGGTCAGTGCTATGAGCACGGCCCCCGCAAATTGGTATCCCGATCCAATGACTCGTCACGAGTTGCGATATTGGGATGGTTCGAATTGGACCGAACATGTCAGCAACAACGGCATTACCGGCGTCGATCCATTGAAGCCGAAAGGTTTCGATCGTCTCGAGCAGGCACTCACCGTTGGCAACGAAGGTGATGCCGCAAAAATTGCACAACAGGTTTCGGGCACTGGCTTTCGCGGTGCCGGAATCGAGAGCGCGGCGTTCGAGGGCTCAGGCCATTTGTTCGGCGAGCCGATTCTCGTGGTGAATCAGAAGGCCAAGCTCATCGAGCTGACCAACCAATATGGGGTGTTCACTCCTTCGGGTCAACAGGTTGCCTCGGTGACCGAGGTAGGTCAGTCAGCTGCCAAGAAGGCGGTGCGGCTGCTCACCAGCTACGACCAGTTCCTAACGCACCGCTACGTCATCAACGATCCGAGCGGTGCTCCGCTACTGCAGCTCACCCGACCAGCGAAATTGATGAAGTCGAGCATCATCGTTAGCGACGGCGCGGGTACAGAGATCGGCCGAATCATTCAGGACAACGTGTTTGGAAAGATCCACTTCAGCCTGCAGGGTGGTGGCTACACGCTCGGGTCGATCAATGCCGAGAACTGGCGCGCGTGGAACTTCCGTATCGAGGATCACACGGGCACCGAGGTGGCGCGGGTTACCAAGACATTCGAAGGCTTTGCAAAGACGATGTTCACCACGGCCGACAACTATGTCGTGCAATTGCATGCCCAGATCCCGCAGCCGTTGCTGTCGCTTGTGGTCGCGGCCGCCCTGTCGATCGACACGGCCCTGAAGCAGGACTCGCGCGGTTTTGGCTGAGTCGATAACGACGGCAACAGGCCTTAGCCCGCGCCGACAACGTCCGCAACGACGTCGACAAGTGCGTTGCTCGCAATGCAGAACGTTCCGTCGGACAGCGATGTGAGGACCGAGAACGTTGCGTGCCGCTTCGCCGCAACTACGCCAGCCGATGCGTCGGGCTTGGGTTGTGAACATGGCCAGACGAACACCGACGCGGACTTCGACTTGCCGATCAGTGTCAAGTTGACTTGCACCGAACTTGGCGCTGTGGACTCACCGGTGGCGATGCCTGCCTGAATCGGCGTCGGCGCGCTGCCCACCGCCACACCAAGTTCACGCGAATCGAAACGACGCACAGGTGTTGTCGGCAAGAGGCCGGGGGCATCTTGGCTCCACACAGCGTGCACATCAATGATGAGGTTCGTTGTCGAGGTCGAACTCACGCACAGGCCCGTGGCGTTGGTCCGTACGACTGCGCTGAACGAGGTGACGGGCGTGGCATTGAAGGGTGCGCGCAACTCGTTGCCACCGCACGGAGTGATCAGCAACGTGCCCGCCGCCTTTGGATCGAGGACTGTGAATGTCGCCGAGAGCGCCTGCGCGGTCGACGCAATTCCAAGCGTCTCTGGCGTGAGGGTGGTGATCTGATTCGGCACGAGGCGGGCGGTGGTGCGGGTGTCGAGCACGCGATGGGTGGGTACTGCGGCTGCGCCGACTCCGGTCGCTGAGAGTTGGGCTACGACGGTGATCCGCGTCATCACACGGGCGTTGCTCGTGACACACAACTGGCCGCCCACCAAACCAACCGTTGCGTATCCAACGGCCATCGGGCCGGCCTCAACGAACAGCGTCGTGGCAAGCGGCACCGTGGCGTCGCATGGATGCACTAACACGCTGGCCGCTTGTGAGCTGCTCGCGGAGATGCGTACGACCACCGCTGAGGTCGTCTTGCTGATTGCACCAACGCCGGCAACGGCGACCTTCTTCGTGACCCTTGGTGCAAGTGCCGTAGCGGGTGACGCTGTCAGCACTGCCACCGGTTCGATGAACTGCCAGCGCGCCGTGGCGTCTTGCGCGAGACCTGAAGGCGCCGGCGCAACGGGCTGCGTTGGTTTCGTGATGGGAACAGGAGCGGCGACGGTGGTGGCGGTCGGAGTCGTCTTCGCGGCAGCGCTCGTTGTGGTGGTCACGAGTGCGGCTGGCGGAGGTGTTGTGGTTTTGCAGCCGTCGATTGCTTTCACGCTTTGCGTCGGGTTGATCGAGTCACCGCCGCCGGGATGAATCTCGAAGTGCAGGTGCGAGGTTCCGGCGCTGCCCGTATCACCGATGTGGCCAATGATCTGCCCGGCCACGACGGAAGAACCAACCGCAAGCCCGTCACCAAACGCCGACAGGTGGCCGTAGAAAAAGTATGTGCCATCAGAGGTCGTGAGGCGCCATCCGTTGCCTGCTAACAAGCCCGGCGCATCGACATACTTCTTGGTCAACACTCCGTCCTGAACGGCGTACACGAATTGACCCTTCTTGGCGATGATGTCGACGCCTTCGTGTCGCCGCCCGCCCGACCGAGCAGCGCCGTACGAGTCGATGAAATTGCACAGACCTTGCACCGGAAACTGGGCGAGCGCGATCACCGGCGCCGGCACGGTGTGCGTCGTGGCAGTGTTCGATCGTGCCGCCGCCGTTGACCGTGTGGTCGTGACGGGACCACTTCCCGCATCGACCGACGTCGAGACGCTGGTAACAACTGCGAGCGCCGACAGTGCAACGAGACCGGCACAGCTCAGCCCGACCCTGCGCCGCTGGCGGGGGTCGACGATTCGCGGTACGCGCGCGCCTCGTGTCGATGAGCTTGTCCCAACAACCATCAAGGTCGCCTCCTTCCCGCTTCTCAAGAAGTATCGGCAGGACCCGCCACACCCTTGAGCGGTCGGTTTGGTCACCTGCGTGTTCTCGAGCCTGCGTGCCTGCGAACCTCCCTCACGGCGTGCTCCGCGGTAGCCTGCAAGTGATGAGAGGCCGACGAGTTCTGGTCAGCGGAATGGGCAGTGAGCTTGGCTCGCTGGTTGCCACCATGCTCGAAGCCGAGCCGTGGGTCGGTGCGCTTGAGGGCATCGACGTCGACCCACCCCGCCGCCGTCTGCGCAAAGCCGTGTTTCATCGCATCGAGGCGCATCAACGCGATCGGGTTGTCGACGTCGTCACGCGGTTCAATCCCCATGTGCTCATCCACATTGCTGTATGGGAGCCCGACGCCCGTGCGAATACGGCGCACGCGATTACGTTTACGCAAGAGGCTGCCACCTCGTTCCTCGGTGCAGCCGCCGAATGCCCCGCGCTCGAACACATTGTGTTGCGCAGCGCAGCATCGGTGTATGGGCGGGCCAGAGGATCGCTGACGCGTCCCGACGAATCAGCGCCGATCAACCCCACGTCCGAATTCGGTCGTATGGCGGCGCAGCTCGAGGCAACGGCCAACGACGTCGGCAAACGCGTCGGTGTCACGATCGGGGCCTTGCGGTTGGCACCGGTTCTTGGACCCCATGTGCCGAGTCCACTCGGTCGTCTCCTTCGCCTCCCGGTGGTGCCGTTCAGCGCGTTGGCCGATCCACCCTTTGCCGTCGTCCGCGACAGTGATGCAGCCCGCGCTCTTGTCGCTGCCGCGCGCGTTGGGTTGGCTCAGCCTGTCAACGTGGTCGCGCCTGGCGCAATTACCGCGTGGCAGGCCATTGTCCGCGGCCGCCGACTCCCTCTGCCTCTCTTCGGGCCTGAGTGGGCAATCGCGCGACGGCTCAGTCACTTCCTCGGCGCGCCGGTTCCCGACCATGTCGTCGAGTTGATGCATTACGGTCGGTTGGTCGATGGCGGACGTTCTCAGGAGCTCCTCGGTCTCGTGCCGGCAAGCTCAACTCCAGAGGTCATCGATCGTCTGTATGAGTGGCCGTCGGTCATACATGTTCGCCCCGAAATCCCAGCGCCATGGCAACAAGGTGTCGCGTCATGAGCGCATCCGGTGCCGACGTGATCTCTATCGACGCGACGACCCCGCGTCGTTCACCCTTGGGTCAGGTTGTGCGTGTCGCCGCGCGGCCCGTCGCGGTGGTGTGGCCGAGGCCCACGGTCGACCAGTGGGGCCGCGATGCGCGTCTCATCGAAGCGTTGTCGCCGCTTGCCCATCTTCGGTGGGATGTCAGCGTTGGTGGCGAGCAACATCTGCCGCGAGGCGGGGCGCTCATCATTGTGAACACCCGCCGGTTCGCGTTGACGCCTATCTCCACAGCGCTCGCGCTCGGCGAAGCCCTCGACCGTCCGGTGCGCTTTGTCGGTCGCCCTGACACAGTGCCATTCGGCCCGTTCCTTCGTCGAGTGGGTGGGCTGCTTGCCCAACCGGATGAAATCGCTGGAGCGTTACGCAACGGTGAGCTTGTGGTCCTTGGCGCGCAGGGCTCAGCGAATCCGCGCTACGCCGGACGCGTTGATCACTCACTCATTGCCGCCGCGGTCCGCGAGAACATCGCCGTGCATGTCGCGGCAACGTTGTCCACCATGGTGAGTCGGCAGGCTCGTGTAGAGGTCAGCGCTGCGCTGCGGTCACGCAAGAAGAGGCGCGGACCGCTGGCCGAGGTAGAACTGGCCGAGCACGCGCAACGACGGTTGCAGGACCTGCTCGATGAGATGGGCGGGTCACGTACCGGGGTGCCCGGTCTCGGATGGTTGGGCGAGGGCTGAGCAATGACGTACACGCGTGCGAGCGACGGTATTCGGCTGCACTATGAAGCATTCGGTCGGCGTCACGGTCCACCTGTACTGATGGTGCAGGGCCTTGGTGCCGACAAGCACGGATGGGATATGCAGCGTCTCGCTCTGGCATCGAGATATCGAACGATCGCGCTCGACAATCGCGGCGCGGGCCGAAGTGACAAGCCATTTGGTGTGTACTCCCTCGAGCAGATGGCTGACGACGCAATGACCGTGCTCGACGACGCAGGTGTGCAATCGGCGCACGTGATTGGTGCTTCGATGGGTGGCGCGATCAGTCAGATCATCGCGTTGAAGTATCCCGATCGGGTCCGCTCACTCACGCTGGCGTGCACCGCGTGTCGCAATCATCCGTGGCGACGCGAGTTGCTCAATAGCTGGGCGACGGCGGCAAGTGAACGAGGCATGGGAGCAATGGCCAACGAGGCCGCCCGATGGGTCATTGGGCCACGATCATTTCGTCGTGCATGGCCGATGCTTGGCTGGCTCGGACCGATGGCGTTCGGTCGCCCCACTCACGCGTTCGTCGCGCAGGTCCGCGCCATTCTGGCCGCCGACGAATCAGTTGCAGCCGACCTCAGCGCGCTGAAGATGCCAACGCTGGTGCTTGTTGGCAATCAAGACATCCTCACGCCGCGCGGCGATGCCGAAGAGCTTGCCGAACGCATTCCGTTTGCCGAGCTTGCGGTGATCTCGGGTGCGGCGCATGGATTGATGATCGAGCACGCAAGTACCTTCAATCGTTTGTTGCTCGACTTCCTCGATCGGTGCGTCAAGGCCGAGCAAGCAGCGATGCCGGTGAGCGACTCCGCCATTGCGTCGTAGCGGCAGATGCGAGTCGTTGTCATTGGCGCGGGCATTGCGGGCCTGACAGCAGCGCGCCAGCTCGCGGTTGATGGCCATGAGGTGACCGTGCTCGACAAGGGCCGATCGCCTGGCGGCCGTCTGGCCACCCGACGAATTGGCGCCGCTCGGTTCGATCACGGCGCGCAGTTCATCACTATCCGCTCCGATGAGTTCGCGGCGCTGATGCAGCCTCACATCGAAAGCGGACTGGTGTTTGAGTGGTGCCGAGGCTTCGCAGAAGTGGGCGACGGCTATCCGCGCTACGCGGTGCGCGGCGGGATGAACGGGTTAGCCAAATCGTTGGCAGTCGGACTCGACGTACGTTGCGGCACCTTGGCGTTTGCGATTCGACCTGGCACTGTTGCAATGGGTGCCGCGTGGGATGTCGCACTCGACGATGGAACCTCGCAAGCTGCCGATGCGCTGGTGGTGACGTGCCCGCTTCCGCAGTCGTATTCGCTGTTGGTGTCGGCCGAAGTTGCGCTTCCCGTTGAGCTGCTGCAGGCAGATTACGACAAGACAATCGCCTTGCTATTGGCCCTCGACGGTGCACCGGCGGTTCGGGAGCCCGGAGGTTTGAATCATCCCAACGAATCAGTGAGCTTCGTTGCCGACAACCAACGCAAAGGTATCAGCGACTCACCAGCCCTCACGGTTCACGCAGCGCCGGCATGGAGCGACGCCCACTGGAAGGGTTCGCCGTTGGATGTGAGTGCTGAACTTGTTGAGCTCGCCGCCGAGTTCATCGGTGGGACCACCATCGTCGAGATGCAGCTGAAGAAGTGGCGTTTCGCCACACCAAGATTGATGTGGCCCGAGCCGTGCTGGATAGCAGCTGAGGCGGCCGGTCCACTCGCCTTGGCCGGAGATGCCTTCGCCGGTCCCCGGGTTGAAGGAGCCGCGTTGTCAGGGTTGGCCGCCGCCGTTGCTTTGACCGCCTGACGTAACTCGACGCGGGCCGAGCTACGGCGTTGGTTCAGCCGCCCGCCTTGATGTTTTCTGCGCATTGCACAGCCGTGACGCGCTGTTTGGAAACATCGATGACGGTGGTGCTTTCCGGTCCGAACTTTGACAGGAACTCTGAGAGCGATCCGGTCTCTTGCGGACACTTGTAATCAACGGACTTTGCGGTTCGCACGAGCCAACCATTGGAGAGTTGCACCACGCCGTTGCCGAGAAGGGAGACGATCGGTGGGAGGCTCACCTTCAGTCCTGGCTCGGCGGGAACGATCGCGAACCAGATAACGGCGTCGCCGAGCAGATCGGCGAGTACCACGCAATGGGCGATTTGGGTGTAGTCGTCGCAATCGTTCTGCCCGAGCGTGCCTGGCGTGATCTGCATAGTTCGATGACCGTCCAGAATGAATGCCGCCGAACCCTGTGTGACGCCATCGACGACAGTGAAGTCTTCGGCTGGAGCAATTTGAAACACCAAGGAGATGAAGTCGATGGTTCGCGCAGCGGAGTGAGCCGTTGCAGGGCTCGATGACGCCGATGTGGGAAGCGATGTCTTGAGGAGCAGGGTGAGGCCGATGAGCGCGCCAAAGGCAGCCCAGATCCGCCACGAAAAGAACTGCCGCATTGCGACGAGCGTATGTCAGCGCTGTGCTGATGTTGTGTCAGCCAGCGTGGGGTGTTGATCAGGGCAGTTTGCTGGCGGCAAGAGTTGCCGCTTCGTGGGCGGCGATCGAAATCAGATCGATCACGTGATCATCGTGGCCGAGTCCAATGAACAGAGCCTCGTACGCGCCCGGTGCGAACGCCATGCCATGTACGAGCGCGGCCTGGAAGAGCGCGGCGTATGTCGATTCGCTCGTCGTTTTGGCCTCATCGAAGTTTGTCGGCAGCGTGCCGTCACCCAAGTACATGCCCACGAGCGTTCCGACCACGGGGAATTGTGCGGCCAGCCCCGCTGCCGCGCACGCCTCGCCGAGCACGGCAGCGAGTCGATTGGCTCGAACGCGGAGCTCGGCATACACGTCGTTGGTGAGCTCGTTGAGAACTGCCAAACCCGCCGCGGTGGCGATGGGATTGCCAGCCAATGTGCCGGCGTGGAAGACCTTGCCGAGCGGTGTGAGCTCATGCATGATGTCGGCCCGACCGCCAACGGCTCCGATCGGGATGCCGCCGCCGATGACCTTGCCGAAGCAGGTGAGGTCGGGACGAACACCGAACTGTGTCTGCGCGCCACCAGTGCCGAGACGAAACCCGGTGATGACCTCATCGAAGATCAGCAATGCGCCCACTCGGTCACATTCGGCGCGCAAGCCCTCGAGAAATCCGGGCACCGGTGCAATGACGCCCATGTTCGCCGCGACTGGTTCGACAATGACCGCGGCGATCTGATCGTTGAGGTGTGGCACCACGTTGTACGGCGCGACGATGGTGTTGGCCACGGTGGCGTTGGGAACGCCTGCGGTACCGGGCAGGCCGAGGGTGGCCACGCCGCTGCCGCCTGCCACGAGCAAGGCGTCGGTTGCCCCATGAAAGTTTCCGGAAAAGGTGACGATGCGATCTCGGCCCGTTGCGCCGCGGGCGAGACGAATCGCTGTGCTGGTGGCCTCGGTTCCGCTGTTCATCAGGCGAACGCGCTCGCAACTCGCGACGCGCTCGCCAATTGCCTCGGCCAACTTCATTTCGCGAGGAGTCGGTGCGCCGAACGATGTGCCATCGGCCGCTGCAGCAATAATCGACGCGGTGATCGATGGGTGCGCGTGACCCAAGATGACTGCACCGTAACTCTGCACGAGGTCGATGTATCGCTTGCCCTCCACGTCGTACACGTACGGTCCCTCGGCGCGGGCGACCACGTACGGCGATCCGCCCACTGCCTTGAACGCTCGAATCGACGAATTGACGCCACCGGGAATGGCGCGACACGAACGCTCGAACAGTTCGGTGTTCGACGCCACCCCCATGCCCGTGCAGACGGTCGGCAGACATCCGGCTACTTCGCAGCGCACTGGATCGCAATACGGAATCATGACGTCGGTCCCGCAGCGTCGGCCGCCGATGACAATGACGACGATTCGCCGACGGCCCGTTCGGCAAACCATCGCGTGAAGTACGTGAGAATCACGTCGGCACCGGCGCGTTTGATGGCGGTCAATTGTTCGAGCGCGACGGTGTCATGATCGATCCAGCCGTTCGCGGCCGCGGCTTTGATCATCGCGTACTCACCACTCACGTGGTATGCGGCGACCGGGAGATTGGTGATCGCGCGGACCGCAACGATGACGTCGAGGTACGAGAGCGCCGGTTTCACCATCACCATGTCTGCTCCCTGCGCGATGTCGGCCTCCACTTCGGTGAGCGCCTCGCGGGCGTTGCGCCAATCCTGCTGGTAACCCTTGCGATCGCCACCGCCGACGATCTGTACATCGACCGCATCGCGGAACGGTCCGTAAAGTCCGCTCGCGTACTTCGCTGAGTACGCCAGAATTGCAACGTCGATATAACCGGCGCTATCGAGCGCGGCACGGATCGCGCCAACCTGGCCGTCCATCATGCCGCTGGGGGCAACGACGTGTGCTCCCGCTGCTGCCTGCGCGAGAGCAGCCTTGGCGTAGAGGTCGAGCGTGAGATCGTTGTCGACCTCACCGCGCTCATCGAGCACTCCGCAGTGACCGTGATCGGTGTACTCATCGACGCAAAGATCTGCCATGAGCACGATGCGATCTCCAAACTCGCTACGCAGTGCGCGCAATGCCACCTGAACGATGCCGAGCGGGTTGTAGGCACCAGAGCCCGCAGCGTCTTTGTGCGCTGGCACACCGAACAGAATGACAGCCTTCACGCCGAGTTCGCCGAGTTGACGAACCTCGTCGATCAGGCTGGCAACGGTGTGCTGCATGACTCCCGGCAACGACACGATCGGCTGTGGGGCCGTGATGTCCTCGCGCACGAATAGTGGGGCAACCAAATCGTTCACCGAAAGGCGGGTCTCTGCGACGAGTTCGCGCAGCGCAGAGGTGCGTCGCAAGCGGCGGGGTCGGGCGAGGGGGAAGTGTGCAACCACGTCCGCCATCGTAGGGGTTCATCTCCGAACGGCACGCCCTAGATCGGCCAGCGTGATGTCGCTGAGCGAGTCGATCACCAAGTCTGCTGCTGACAGATCGTGCCCGAGGGTGAGTTGGCATGGGTAGGCAATGGTGAAGAGGCCCGCGGAGCGGGCGGAGGCTACGCCGGTCGTGCTGTCCTCGAACGCAATCGAATGTGACGGCCGAGCACCGAGTGCCGCGCACGCCTCGAGGTACGGCGCCGGGTGAGGCTTTGGGTGCGATGCGCTGTCGATGGTGATGACAGCCTGCAGGCAGGAGCGAAGCGCGAGATGGTGCAGGCGTGCCTCCACCCACGCGAGGGGTGAATTCGACGCAACGGCCAACGGCACGCCGGCCAATGTGGCCTGCTCGATCAGCGCGCCGATACCGGGCCGGGCGCGTAACTCATGGAGCAGTCGAGCCTTTGTCTCGTGTCGTAACGCATGGGCATGGCTGACGTCGATGTCTCGCCCGAGATGATCGACAAGCTCTGCGATCCAATCTGTGGCTTCGGTCGTTCCGATGACGTGTTCGAAATGAGCAACGGTGTACGTGGAGTTGTGGTGTGCCCACACCGTCTTGATCGATTCGTACTCCACGGTCTCGGTATCGACGATGGTGCCATCGAGATCGAACACGATCGCGTCAGGCAGATCGAAGGGAACCATCGTCCGAGGACGCTACCGGCTAGCGTCATCGGACGATGGTGGCTCAAGCACAGTTCTCAATTTCCGACCTTGCGGTGCAACCGGGCGAGACCGAAACCTTGACGCTTACGGTGACGAATCTGGGAAACCACACCGAGACGTTCACACTGGTGCCGGCTGGTCTCGTGGCGGGGTGGGTTCGATTGGCGCCCCCGGTTGTCACGCTTTTTGGCGGCTCATCAGAAGTCGTCAGCGTCACATTGCGTCCTCCGCAGTTGGCCTCCACCGGCGCCGGACCTGCGCCACTCACGATTCGAATCATTCCTCAAGCAGAGCCCGATGACGTCACCGTCGCCGAGACCACCGTGCTCATCGGTGCCTTCCACGACCGCCGAGTGCAACCACTGCAACCGGTGCTGCGCGGTCACCGGCGTGCCACGTTCGACTTTCTCATCGAGAACCGCGGTAATGAGCAGGCCAGTTGTCGGCTGCACCTCATCGACACCACGCAGCGTCTTGACGGCGACTTCGATCCTCCGGCGGCGGGCATCGAGCCTGGCGCAAAGAGCCTTGTTCGGCTTCGCTTGAAGGCCGTACATCGGCAATGGCGTTCGCACTCGCGCACGCTGTCGTTCTCGGTGGAGGCAGACCAGCAGGGTTTTCCCACAGCAGTGGCCGACGCATCGTTCGTGCAAACGCCGATCGTGCCAGAAGGCATCGAGCGAAAGTTCGTGGGCACGGTAATTGTTGTGCTGCTCGCCGCTGTTGTCTGGTTCGCGTTCGTGAAGCCGGTAGTCCAACATGCGGCCAAGGACGCGGTGCGCGCCAGTACGCCAGCAGCGACCAACACGACCCAACCGGGCCAAGACACGCAGACCTCGCTCGCCCCCGACACGTCGACTCCGCTCGACAACCGAGCAAGCAGTTCTGGCAACAGCAACACCGAGCCCTTCAATCAACGGCTTGAACTCAAGGTCGCGCCGAGTGCTTCCGGGTCGGGTCAATATGTCGTGCCAGCAGGCAAGGTGCTGCGCATCACCGACATCATGCTGCAGAATCCCAATCTCGATTCAGGTCCGGCAAACCTGTCGGTTAACGATGCGGTGTTGGTTCCATGGCGGCTCGAGAACGCAACAGGCAACGAGAGTTTGCCGCTTGTCAGCCCCTTGGTGTTCAAGGCCGGCGACAAGATCACCTTCGGATTTACATGCACGAGCGTCGGCGATCCACAAACAGGTGCGTGTGTGCCAGCACTACTGCTCAGTGGAAGCCTGACGAATCGGTGACTCGCTTGCCATCAAACACGTTGGGATTCGCTGAGCTCAGGGTTTGGGCCAAGTCGCGGAACCCGGTCCTGACTGGTTGAGTCGTTCGACGCTTACCGGAGTGGCGGCAATCGGGCCGCCTAACACCTGTGCTACCAAACTGTGTGGTCCGGCGCGTTCGTTCTTGAGTACGAGCATCTCGGCCAGGAATGAGCCGTTTCCGTCGGACAAGGTGAGGACGCCGCGGCCGGTGCCATCGCTCCAACCGATCAGCACTGCTACATGCGCGGGATACCCGCTGCCAGCAATGCCAACTCTTCGTCCGGGTTTGATGGATGTAACGGTGGTGACAAGCGATGCGTTGTAATAGCCCTCACCACTGAGAAAGATGCTGGTGTATTGGCCAGCGGCAATGCCGACGTTGACCGTGGCAGTACGACGGCCTGCTGCCGTGGGGTTGAAACGAACGGTGATTGGACAACCAACGTCGGGGATGTTCTGTGCTCGGCAACCGTTGTCAACAATGGAGAAATCGTCAGGATTTGCGCCCGCGATCTTGGCGAGTCGTACCGTTGTTGGTTCGACATACACGCTGGTGATGTTGATTGAAGCCGGCTCGCTGAGTAGGCCAACGATTGTCCGCGGAAAGTCGATGCCGGCAGGCGAGGCCTCAAGTGCTGGTTCTCCGCCGGCGCCCTTCAGTGCTGCCGTGAGTGTGATCGCGCCAAAGCCAGCCTCGGCAACGGTGAGGATTCCCGTCAACGGTCCGACCCGCGACGGCGTGAGCATGACGTTGACCGAGCAACTTTTCCCGGCGGGCACGGCTGATCGATCGAGGCATGAACCACCTGAAACTGCGAAGTCGGTGCTGTCGCTGATGATCGTGTCTGGCACGAACGCACCCGGACCGTCGTTGACTACGTTGACGTACCACTCTGGGCCCGGGACTCCGACGGTGACGGTGCCGAGGTCGGCTTCAGCCACCGACAACTTAGGAGCGAATGAGACGGTCACCACGTGGCGTCCAACGAGCGTTGGGTCACCGAGCAGGCGGTCGGCCACCAGCGAATCGGCCACGAGCACGCGCCCGTTGGCAGACAGACGCGGGTGGGCGTGCGCTCCCGGTGCTGGTGCGGGGCTCTCGAAAGCTCGGTGTAACTGTTGAGTACCGAGGTCGGCAACCAACAGGTCGCCATCGGTGAGTTCTCCTCCGCCAGGTGTGCTCACTGGCAAGAGATTCGACGCCTGGGTAGAGAACGCAACGGTGTTGCCATCGCCGGACATCGTCGGAGAATTCGAGACGCCATCGGCCGCGACAATTGGCGCGCCTTGTGCAGCAGGTACGTGACTCACCAAACGAATCGTGGTGGCAATGGTCAATGTCGTGACTGCAGGCGCTGTGTCTGTTGCTGCCGTGGCGGTTTCGTGGTCGGCCTCATCGAAGATGAAGTTGGCATCGGCATCGCGATCGAAGACGTAGATCTGCGAGGGGCATGTTGGCGCGCATGCTGCGAGGCTTGGTGAATCGACGAGGTTGGTCGCAGGAGAGGCAAACGCGACAAGGCGGCCATCGGAAGACACCACGGGTGCGGTTGCGTTGGAGTTCGCTGGACCAGTCGGACCCTTCGAGATGAGCGTTACTGCATGAAACGGATCGGGGTTCGTACGGTCGAATGCAAACACCTGGCTGATTGCCGTCGTAGTGCCAGCAATTGGTTGGGACCACTCGGGGACGGCATCGGTGGATGTTGCGTCTGAGCTGAACACCACATACTTCCCATCGCCGGAGAGCGCAGGCCCGCGTTGACCGCGGTACTGCACGGTGGTGCCGGCTGCCTCTGCTGGCAAGCCAGCAACTTGGGTGCTGTGGCCGTGCTGATCGGCCAAGGTGGTGAGGTCGACGACATCGATCGCAGTGGGCCGGTGCAAGGGATCATCGTTTCCGGAGAGCGATTTGAATGGTCGGGCATAGGCCACAACTGAGCCACTGCTCGACACGGCTGGCGTCTGGGTCGGATCGACATCTCCGCGAGCTTGGCCTTGTCCGGACAGCGTGGACAACGTTGAGACCAACTGCCAATCGTTGGGCTTGCCACCGCACTGGCCGAGTGTGGCGCGGTACACGTCCCAACGATTGCCCAGGTCGTCATCGCGGAATAGATCGAGCGCCATCTCGGTGACGATCACCACCACGCATCCATCTGTGCTGATGACCGGGGACATGCTGTTGCCAATTCGGATGCCCGCCTTGGGCACAGTAAGTTCCGCGAGGAGGCCATTGGTGCGGTCGCTGAGCCACACACTTTGTGTTCTGCCGTCGACGATTGCTGGTGCCGCGGTGAACACGACAAAGTGCCCATCACCTGACACCGATGGGTTGACACCAAACGACGGTGAGACGACGGCAACGGCGTTGGTGGTCGCGACGATGCGTGAGGCCATGGTGTCGGGTACGACAAACGAACCGATGGTTGCCACCGCAGTAACCGCGACTCCTCCAGTGAGGGCCCAGCGTCGTCCATTGCGCCGTATAGCCATGTGAGTTTTGTTCGCCCTCGCCCTTGTCCTGTCCGACGTCACCACTTTGGCCGGACGTGGTTAAAAGGCTAACCGGCTTCGAGGAAATAGGCCATAAGACATTTGACCAATCCGTCCAAGGAGTGATCGGCGGCAATTGCAGCAACCTTGAGTCCCAAAGCTTGGGCGACCTCGGCCGTAGCGGGGCCGATGACCACGATCGGCGGCGCGGTCGTGCCGAAGACATCCACCCACGCCCGCACCGCCGAACCGCTCGCGAATAAGACCGCATCGGCCGTGTGCGCCGAGGCCCGTTCGGTGACTGTTGGTGTACGCGCGACGGTGCGATACGCCGGCACGACCTCCACCTGCCAGCCCTTGCGCGTCAGCCCTTCGGCGAGGGTGGGTCGGGCCTGTTCGGCCTGAGCGAGGAGCACTCGTCCGCTTCCCGCCGGGAACACCGAGAGGAGACCCTCGCCAATCTGGCGTGCGGGAACGAGATCGACTGGAATGGTCAGCGCAGCGGCAGTCGCCGTGCCGACGACGGCGATATGTGGACGGCCCTCGCTGAGTGCCTCAAGCGCCGCGCTGACGCGGACCGCCCCATTGGGCGAACTCACAACAAGCCATTCGAAATTGTCGAGGCGTTCGATCGCCGAACGCAGAGCGTCTCCGCCGTCGGATGGTTCGACGATCTCGATCAGTGCAATGGCAATCGGTTCGAACCCAGCCGCGTTGAGTCGCGCCGCGAGCAGTTCGATCTGGTCGCTGGCGCGGGTGATGATCACCCGGCGCGACGTGGGTGATGGCGAGGTCACCGCAAGATCTCGGCGTGCAGTGCCCGAGCCGTTTCGATTGCTGTGGCGATCCAATCCTGCCCGAGTCGCACTGTTGTCTGCAGCGCTCGGTGATTGTCGTCGGCAAGAAATGCTGTCAGGTGACCGTTGGCAACATGGGCACCGATTGGCAGTGAGCACCCGGAGCCAAGCTCGCCAAGGAAGGCGCGTTCGGTGCTCACCGCTTGGCGGGTGGGCGTGTGATCAATGGTGGCGAGCGCGGCGAGGGTTTCTGCATCGTCACTTCTGCATTCGACTGCAACGCAGCCTTGGCCAACGGCAGGCACCATTGTGTCGGCCGACATGTGTTGGGCGATGACGTCGGTCAGTCCGAGAACCTCGAGCGCGGCCACAGCCATCACAATCGCACCATCTGTTGGCACCTTTGACAGCCGCGTGTGGATGTTGCCGCGGAGCTCAACGAAGTGAAGGTCGGGCCGTATCGCATACAGCTGGGCGCGGCGGCGCACCGAACCCGTGGCAACGGTGGCGCCAATGCGGAGGCCGTCGAGTGTGCTGCCCACCAGTGCATCGCGAGGGTCGCGTCGCGACGTGAATGCGCCGATCACGAGCGTCGCTCCCGTCGAAGACGTTGCGGGTTGAGAGGGCAGATCCTTCGCGCTGTGCACTGCAATGTCGGCATGGCCAGCGAAGACCGCGTGCTGTACCTCTTTGACGAAGACGCCTTGGCCGCCGATGGTGTGCAATGGCACATCCTGGCGCTGGTCACCAAGTGTGTCGACGAATATCAGCTCCGTCCGCCACGTTGCGCTCGACGCCTCGATCGCTCTCGCGATCACCTCGGCTTGCGTGCGCGCCTGAGCACTTGATCGGGTTGCGATACGCAGTGTTCGCTCGGACATGGGCTGCTTAGCTCAGGTCGAAGAGGTCGTGCACTGCTGCGGCATTGCGTTCGCCGCTCGGTGTGCCGACGTCTTCTTTGAGCCGCACGCTGGGAGAGTGCAGCAGCTTGGCGATGATGCCCTTGGTGACGGCTTCGACGGCCGCGCGCTGGGCTGGTTCAAGACCGGCAAGACGTGATGAGAATCGGTCGAGCTCGGCCAGGCGGATTGTCTCGGCGTGTTCGTGTAACTGTGCGACCAATGGTGCTGCCTGACGAGCAGTGACGT
The DNA here is from genome assembly GCA_031367435.1 of Actinomycetes bacterium. GTDB lineage: Bacteria > Actinomycetota > Acidimicrobiia > Acidimicrobiales > Ilumatobacteraceae > WLMZ01. The sequence continues at coordinate 33,515 of JANLPV010000034.1, forward strand.
CGATCGTGAATCGCTCGACTTCCTCGCCGACAATAACGCGCACCGACGCAGCCTCGACCGAACGCTTTTCGATGCCCTTCGCAGCCCAATCACGAAGGTCGTCCAGGTCGAGCAGGGTGACACCGTCGAGTTCAGCGACTGCGCTATCGACGTCGCGGGGGACAGCAATGTCGACGATGAGGAGTGCGGAGTTGACACCGGCACGTGCGTGACGGACAGTGTCGCTGTTGATCAGCACCGAGCCCGAACCAGTACAGGTAAGGAGCACGTCGACCGATGCAATGGTCTCACCGAGTGCGCTGAATGGCACAACGCGACCGTTGACACGCTCGGCGAGATGTTCGGCGCGTGACTCGGTGCGATTCGTGACGGTGATATCGCTTGCACCCGCGGCGATGAGCGCGGCGGCGACGCCTTCGCCCATTTCGCCGGTGCCGACGACCAGCACGCGTCGTCCGTTGAGGGAACCGAGTCGTTCTGTCGCCATCTCGACCGCGGCATGGCTCACGCTGGTGGTCGATCGGCTGATACCGGTGTCGGTGCGTGCACGCTTGCCGGTTTCGAGCGCGTGACGGAACAACAAGTTGAGCGTTGCCTTTGCGCCGCCTTCGGTCTGGGCGAACTCCCACGCATGACGAACCTGTCCGAGGATTTCGGTTTCGCCGAGAACCGCTGAGTCAAGACCGGACGCCACTTCGAACAGATGCGCAACAGCGGCCTCGTCGTGCTGGCTATAGAGGTGAGGGTGCAGTTCATCTGGTGAGAGGTTGCCCAATTCGCACAGGAAATCGCGGATGTCGGCGTAGGCGCCGTGAAAGCGTTCGGCGACCGCGTACACCTCGGTTCGATTGCACGTGCTGAGTACCACTGCCTCGCGAATATTGACCCGACTGGTGAGGCTTGCGATCGCTTTTGGCAGAGACTCAGCATTGACCGAGACGCGTTCGAGTAGGGCCAAAGGCCCCGTACGGTGATTCACGCCAATGACCACGATGGACACGTGAGCGACGACCTTTCCTGCTTGTGATGAAACCCTACGCGGTCGCCCCGCTACCGGAGTCACTCGACCCGATTGCGTGGAGACCAACACCGGCGCGGCGCTGCTCGTAGTAACTCAAGATCTGTAGTTCGACGGCGAGGTCGACCTTGCGCACGCTAATACCGTGCGGCACGGCAAGTACAACAGGTGCAAAATTCAAGATGCTTGTGACCCCAGCGCGGGTGAGCCGGTCGGCCGCGTCTTGTGCGGCCGCTGGTGGCGTGGCCACGACGCCAATGCTGATCTGGCGAGATTGCACGATCTGGGCAAGTTCGTCGATGTGGCGCACGCGCACGCCGCCGATGACACTGCCGACCTTGGCTGGATCGATGTCGACGACGCAGGCAACCGGAAAACCGCGCTGGCCAAAGCCGCCATAGCCGGCAAGAGCCTGGCCAAGGTTGCCAGCACCGACGATGACCACGGGCCAATCGTGGGTGAGGCCGAGTTCACGTCGAATTTGATACACCAGGAACGCCACCTCGTAACCAACGCCGCGCGTGCCGTAGCTGCCGAGATACGACAAATCCTTGCGAACCTTGGCGGCATTGACGCCGGCGAGTTCAGCGAGCCCCTCGCTGCTGATGCTGTCGACCTCTTCGTTGGCCTGCTCAATCAAGATGCGCAAGTACACCGGCAGCCGGGCAACGGTGGCCTCGGGGATGCGGCGACGAACGCGTTCTGGTGGCATGCGTTGTACACGCTATGCGTTCGTGCACAGATTCACAAAGTCCGTGCTCGGTGAGGGTGTCGATACGGAGGTGCATTTCGTCACGTTCCATCAACCGGTAGCGTGCCCGCGGTGACCCTCAACGCCGCGCTTGCAGCTGCTGCCACTCTTATCGCGCTGGCGTTCGCGCTGAGCACCTTTGATCGCTGGCTACGCCGGCGGCGGATGCATGAGTTGGCGTGGACCGTGTCGCTGGCATTGTTCGCGCTCGGAGGCTTCGCGTTGTGGTGGGCAGAGGCACACGGATGGGGCACGACCACGTTCCGCGTGTTCTTTCTCGCTGGCGCGGTGCTCAACGTGGCGTGGCTCGCGCTGGGCACGGTGTATCTGCTGGCAGGCACACAGTGTGGGAATCGTGTTCGGGCGTGGTTGATTGGTTTGTCGGGTTTCGCGACAGGTGTGGTGATGATGGCACCCACGAAGGTGCCGGTATCGGGCAGCGAACTTCCCAAGGGCAGCGAGGTGTTCGGTGTGGTGCCGCGCGTGTTGGCCGCAGTTGGTTCCGGTGTGCCTGCTGTGGTGATCATCGGCGGCGCGTTGTGGTCGGCGTGGCGAGTTGCTCGAGGTCGAGTGCCGGCGTTCGGTGTCGGTGCGCAGCGAACGGTGGCGCTTCCCAAACGGCTGGCGCTGGGGAACGTACTCATTGCATTGGGCACGTTGGTGCTGTCGGCGAGTGGCACTGTTGCCGGACGACTTGGCAAGGACCGCGCCTTCGCGGCAACGTTGCTCGTCGGCATCTGCATTCTGTTTGCCGGCTTCCTCGTTGCCGGTAGCGGCACGAATCGTCAGCTCAGCGTTGCCGAACTACACCAAAGAGCGGCGTAATAGCTTGCCACTGATGTTGCGTGGCAGTTCGTCGACAAAGAGGATCTTCGACGGACACTTGTAACGAGCGAGTTCGCTATTGCAGTAAGCGATCAACTCGTCTTCATCGAGGTGTACGCCTGGTGACGGAACAACAAAGGCCTTCACCGCTTCGCCGGTATGGGGATGAGCAACGCCGATCACTCCGACCTGAGCGACTCCTGCATGCTCAAGAAGTACTTCTTCGACTTCGGCGGGATACACGTTGAAGCCGCTGACGATGATCAGGTCCTTGGCCCGATCGACGAGATACACAAAACCGTCGCTGTCGGTTGTGGCAATATCACCCGTGCGGAGCCACCCGTCAGTAGTGAGGACTCGCGCAGTGCTTTCAGCGTCGTTCAGATACCCCATGAACACGTTCGGGCCTTTGATCCAGATTTCACCGGTATCGCCTTCGAGCACGTCGTCGCCGGTTTCGTCGACAATACGCATCTCGACGCCATCGATGACCTTGCCCACCGAACCTGGACGCATCGCGTCGCCAGCAGACGAGGTGACGATAGGCGATGCCTCGGTGAGACCGTAACCCTCGGCCAGTTTGATGCCGAAGCGTTCATCGAGACGTCGCATGGCTTCTTCGGGCATCTTCGCGGCCCCGGTGAGGGCCGTGCGCACCGACGCGAATGCATCGCTGGGGGCATCGCACATCGAGAAGTCGACCCACATGGGTGGTGCCCCGGGCACGACCGTGACCTTGCGATCGCGGATGGTTTCGAGTGCGGTCGACGGGTCGAAACGTTGGATGAGCACCACAGTTGCACCGACCGCGAGGGAAATTCCGAGCACAACGTTGAGGCCCATGATGTGGAACATCGGCAGCACGCCATACACGATGTCGGTAGACCGCATGGAGGATTCGGTATCGATCACCTGCTTGATGTTCGAGAGCAAGTTCGAGTGGCTGAGCATCGCGGCGCGTGGCGAACCCGCCGTTCCGCTGGTGAACATGAGCACGGCAAGGTGATCGTCGGCGACGTCGATGACCGGAACTGGAGTTGACGTGATCAGATCGTCGATTGATGATGCGTCGTCGAGATCGTGGCCCTCTGTGGCAATGACGCGCTCGATGAAGGGAACGTCGGCGCGATCGATCTGACGCCACGCGCTGACGGCGGCCGGCCCGATGATGACGGTGGACGCGCCGACGGTGATCAACTCGCGCGTAAGTTCGGGTGCAGGGCTACTGGGATTCAGTGGAACGGCGATCGCACCGAGACCAAGCACGGCGAGGTACGACACGACGAAGAAACGTCCGTTGCCCACGACGAGAGCGACACGGTCGCCCTCCTTTACGCCAAGTTCGGCCAGACCACCACGCAGTCCTGCGACCTGTTCGACCAGGGCGCCATACGTCGTGGCGCGATTGCGACTGATCAGCGCGACCTGATCGGTCGGATGGCCATCGATGATGTTGGCAAGATTCACTGGCTCGTACCCCCGGCCGACGATGCTAGTACGGCAGCGGTTGGGGCTAGAGCCGAAGCAACGAAAGTGTGCCGGCTACGAGAATTGCGAGCAGCAACAGACCGAGAGCAAGCGTTGTAGCAGGGCGCATGTGGGGAACGCTATCGGTTGATGCGCAGGTTCACGGGGCTCGAGACACTAGTGCTGCCGACGCCGTTGGATTCGGTCACTGCCTCGAGCACGACCTGATCAGACGGGCCGATGTGCAGCTCTTCGGCAGCGGAACGCCGGTCGAGACAGAGCGCAAGCATCCCGTAGGAATCGGTGACGAGCCCAATTGCGCCGACCCCAAGCTCGCTGAAGTTTGCCGAGAGCTTGGCGATGCGCGTGATTGGGGCACCCGCCAGTTCGCCGACGGTGATTCGTACCTGATCACCGAGATGCTCGACCTCGCTGGGTCCGAGATTGAGCTGACAGTTGCCAAAGCGGTCGACCCACAACACCTCGGCCACCAGTGCGTTGCCTTCGGTGCGTGGCAGCGGAATGACCCCGGGCATGAGCAGCTCGGCATCGATTGGTTCGCCGAGTTCATACAGGTCGACGCCGTTACAGAGATGGGCCGCAGCGGGAGCGAAAATGTCGCGCCCGGCGAAGGTGGTGCCAGGGGCCACAAGGTGATATTCGACGTTGGAAAGCACGACCGCACGCCCGGCTCCACCGGCCATGGCCACCGCTGGCGCGAGCAATCCGTTGTCGGGTCCAACGAGTACGCCTTCGCCGTTGCCGACTTCAACAGCGATGCTCTTGCGGCTCGTGCCGACACCTGGATCGACCACAGCAAGCACCACGCCGGACGGCACGTAGGAGATAGCACGGGCCAGGGTGAGTGACCCGGCGCGGACGTCGAACACGGGCACTTCGTGGGTGATGTCGATGACCGTCACGTGTGCGGCGATGTCACGGACGACGCTTTTCACGACGCCCACGAACTCATCGACCGTGCCGTAGTCGGTGAGGAACGAGATCGTGTCGTAGCGGCGGGACATGCGTGCGAGGCTACCTGCCGACCGATGGATGTCTGGGCGGCGGCCGGGTTGCGTGCAGCGACGGCTCCCGCCGAAAAATCGACGAGGGCTGGTGTCAACCCCCCGATGACACCAGCCCCTGTCGGCGCAGCCCTTGCGGGCGCGACTCCCGTTTGCTCTCGCAAGCGGAGGCCTTGACGACCTCGCGGCGAACACTAGACGAACGATGTCACATGAGAAAAGAGTCACACTCAAGAAATGTGCAAATCTTTACGATTGTCGCGTCGGCATCGTGCCGTAGCAACGGTCAAAGGTTACGCCTGCCCGAGTTCACGACTACGTTCCGTGGCCGCAACGACGGCGGATTGGATCGCTGCTCGAACCGCCCGATCCTCGAGCACCTTCAGCCCCGCTGCGGTTGTGCCTCCGGGCGAAGTGACCATTGCGCGTAGATCCGCAGGGTGTCCACGTTGGCTCAGCATTGCGGCTGAGCCTACGAAGAGCTGCGCGACAAGACCCTCAGATGCCGAGCGAGGCAGACCGACGAGTACACCGGCATCGATCAGCGCCTCAGCAATCAGGAACAAGTAGGCCGGACCGCTACCGACCAAGCCAGTGATGGCATCGAGCTGATACTCGGGCACCACTTCTACGATGCCGACGGCAGTGAGGATCGCGGTGGCCCACGCAAGATCGTCGGCCGTAGTGGACGTGCCCGCCGCCATGCCGGCCGCGCCGAGCCCAACGAGCGCAGGTGTATTCGGCATCGAGCGGATGACGGCCACGCCTGGCCCGGTGGCGCTTTCGAGCACTGCGATCGGCACGCCCGCAGCGATAGACAACACGCGTGTTGCGCCAGCGCGGGCTGCCTCGCGGGCCGCGCTCGGTGCATCTGGTGGCTTCACGGCAATCACGGCCGCCGCGCACGACGGCACGACGTTCGTGACCGTGACGCCAGGGAAACGGCTGATCAACTGCTCGCGTTGTGCGTCGAGCACCTCGACAATGGCGAGGTCGGCTGCGGCGATCCATTGTGATGACAACAGCCCACCGACAAGTGCGATGCCCATGTTGCCGCCGCCGATGACTGCCAATGCGTGTTGGTTCATGGCGACAACCTATTCGCCGACAACCAATTCACACCGAACGCGGCGCGGGCGAGGTTCTTGACCGCCCTTCACCGTGGTGCCGACGCGGGCACCCGAATCGTCTTCCCCGATCTGGCCCGCGTCGGCTCTGGACTGTGTGCAACATTGGTCAAGCCTTGGAAATGTGGTGGTGAAGCCGCTTACGAAACCGCGCCGCTCGCGCGAAACGCGGCCACGGCGGCCGCATCGCAACCCAACTCAGCGAGCAGTTCGTCGGTGTGTTGGCCCAGCGTTGGCGCACCGCTACCGAGCGTTGCAGGAGTGCCACCGAACTGCGCCGGATGTCGAGGTTGGCGCAGTCGTCCCGCAGTGGGATGCACCGAGTCGTGCAGCAGTCCGATTGCCTGCACATGCGGATCGGACGACAACGCGGCAGGCGACAACACCACACCGGCTGGCACTTTGTGTGTATCGAAACGATGCATGGCTTCTGCAACGCTCATTGTCGCGGCCGATTCGTGACATCGTCGCATGATGTCGCTCATGACGAGGGTGTTGACTCGGCGAGCAACAATGCCCGCGACTCGTGGATCGTCGTAGCCGTCGACATCGAGTGCCTGACACATGCCGGCAAAATCGGCGTCGGACGTCGGCGTGCAGATGCCCCACCCATCGGTGAAGTGCAGTGGCTTCACTGCGTTCGTGAAGCTGGAGGGCATGCTCGCATCGGAGTCGAGCATCACCTCGTTGCCTGCCGCATCGGCCCACAAGAACGACACGACCGAGTCGAGCATCGAGAGCTCAACATGTTGCCCGCCATCGCCGCGTTCGCGGGCAAACAACGCAGCAGTGATTGCCTGCACGGCGTACATCGCAGTGATCTTGTCGGCTGCAACCTGATTCAAGAATCGAGGCTCGCCAGTTTCCTTGTCTGCCTGGTTGGATCCAAGACCGCCGTATGCCTGAATCACCGTGTCGTAGGCACCCTTTGATGCATAAGGCCCCGACGCCCCAAAGCCGGACAGCGACACGTAGATCAGGTCGTCGCGATCGCCTCGCAACTCGTCGTATCCGAGGCCGAGGCGTTCCATGACCCCTGGGCGAAAGTTCTGAATCACGACGTCGGCCTGTTGTGCGAGGCGGCGGGCGATGTCGATGCCCTCCGCGCTGGTGAGATCGATGGCGATCGAGCGTTTACCGCGGTTGCACATTTGATAGAGCGACGACATGCCGCCCACGGACACACCGATCCAGCGCGCGATGTCACCAAAACCCGGCCGCTCGACCTTCACAACTGAGGCACCTTGGTCGGCAAGCAGCGTCGCGGCATACGGACCGGTGAGCGCGATCGAGAAGTCGAGGATTCTGATTCCTCGCATCGGACCCGTGTGTGTGCCGCTTGCTGATGTCATTCGACGAACTCCTTTTGTGAGCGTGGCCGTCCACCTGGGCCGCTATACGCAAGGCCGTAGCCGGGGCGCGAGAACGGTTCGCCAGAGAGCGACAGGGAGGGTGTCAGAGCGGCTAACGCCGACGACATCGCCGAACGAAGACCGAACCATGTGTCGATGAGCGTGTCCTCGGCGGCGTAGTCGAATGGATCGGTGAGCACCGTCTCTTCGACCCCTCCCGCGGACGGACGATGATTGGTGAGCCATCGTGCCGTCAACGGCACAGCGGTACGAGCCGGCACGACATCGTGGTAACCAAGGTCGTTCACGACCCGGCTCAGATCGAGTACGCGATGCGTGTTGGCGGGCTGAGTGAGCATTGGCAGAGCAGGAGCGGCGAGATCGAACGGCATCGACACGATCTCCATCTCGTGGTCGAGTTCGGCACAGATCAGTTCGATCACTTGGCGCACGGTGAGCACCTCGGTATCGCCAACGTTGAAGACCTTGCCCGCTGCGGCATCTGGCTGATCGATCGCCAACAACAAAGCCTCTGCGAGGTTCTCGGTATATCCGTGATGATGCAACGTGAGGCCGTCGTCGGCAACAACGATGTGGCGACGGCCATCGAGCACTCGCCGAACGACGCACCACTCACGCGGCGCCAACTGATACGGACCGTAGACGTAGGGATAGCGAAGGTGTGCCGCATCGGGATGCGACTCGAACACCGCGTTCTCTGTTCGCACGATGCGGTAGCCCTTTTCGTCCTCGGACGCGACCTCTACCGTGGGCGCGGACTCGGGAATGGGTACTGGCAGGCCGTGTGGTTCGTATGACCACGGGTTCATCCAGCCGCGATAGGCAGGTACCCCGCCCACCGACAAGAATCTTCCCGTTCGGCCCACCATCAACTCAGCGATGCGGCGCAAGCGGCCGTACATCACAATCGTGGCGTCGAACGTGCTCCCCTCGAGCACGGCTGCAAGTGACGATGCGTCGTAGGGATCGGCGTGAAGATGCGCGACTTGTGGTGGCGTATCGTCGTGCTCGTGGAGCCCGCGGTGCAAGATTGTGACGTTGTGGCCGCGGCGAACCAGCCCGCGTACGAGTGGCAATCCCGTGGGACCCGTGCCGCCAACAACCAAGACCCGCTCTCCCATTGCTGCGACAGTAGCCGGGCGATGCGCAGCCGGCGGATTAGCTGAAGCGGCTGGCGAAACCGATACGAAGCAGCCCGTGAAAGCACTGCTCGACCGTGGCGTACAACGAACCAATGATCCGATCGAGTTCGCTCTCGCTCAGCGCGGCCAGCGAGATATCGCCGCGTACGAAGACCGCGTCTTCGATGCCGATCGCGAAATGGTGTCCGATAAGCCGCTCATTGCGGCGCAGCAGGTTTTCGTAGAGCGCGCCGGCGTTCTCCTCTGGGGCGGGCATGACGTAAGCCTCGTAACGCAACGTGCGTTGCCCGAGGGTGAGCCACACCGTGATGAACTCCTTTTCGTCGCCGCGCATGCGCACGTACCAACGCAGATCGTCGCCGTCACCGCGATCGATGGCAACAATTGTTTGGTTCACTTCGGCGAAACCTGCGAGCCAAGCGTCGATGTGTCGCTCCATGTCGGCCACGGACGCATCGTCGTGTAAATCGCTCACGAGGTGGCGCTACGAGCAGGCGACAAGTTCGCGCACGGCGAGGTCTGTGTACACGCGACGTAGCCGAGCGGCAGCAAAGCTCCAGGTGTAACGGCGGGCCCGTTCTGCAGCGCGCGCGCTCATGGATGCGGCCAGAACCGGATCGTTCAAGATGGCAGAAATGCGTTGCGCAAAGTGTGATGGATTTCGGCCGGCAATGAGGAAGCCGGTGAGCCCGTCATCGACGAGGGTGAGTAGTCCACCAACTGCACTGGCGACAACCGGAATGCCACAGGCCGCAGCCTCGAGCGCGACGAGACCAAAGCTCTCGCTGCGGCTCGGCACGACAACCACATCTGCGGCCCGGTAGTAGGTAGACAAAATGTGATGTGGTTGTGGTTCGACAAAGCGAACCTGATTGCGAAGGCCCAAGCTCTCGATGAGCTCCGTGACGCGGGCGACCTCGGTACTGCCTTCGAGCCCGCTCGCGCCGCCCACCACGAGTAGCACCGCGTCGGGACGGCGAAGTTCGGCCAGTGCGCGAACAGCAACGTCGAGGCCCTTTAGCGGCTGGAGTCGTCCGACGAACAGCAGGATCGGGCCGCTACCCAGACCGAGCGCGTTGCGGGCCCCGGTCTTATCGCCCGGAGCGAAGAAGGCGTGCTCAACTCCCGGCGAGACGATCTCGATGCGGCCCTGTGGATTGCCGTACAGGCGGCGAAACTGGCTCTCCTCTTCGGTGCAGCTCACGCAAATCGCATCGGCGCAGTTGATGATCTCGGCCTCGGCGCGTTCGCGTCGCGCAGGCTCGGGATCGCCGCCTTCGGCCTTGACTCGGGCCAACGTATGAAACGTGCTCACGAACGGAAGCTCGAGCTCGTGTTTGACTCGGTGCGCAACCAGCCCGCTCAGCCAATAGTTGGCATGGACGACATCGGCGCCCGGGCCGTTTTTGATGTGATCGATCACCCCGTCGCCGAACTCGCCGATGACGCGCGGCAGGTCTTCTTTGGCCAGATCGAATGGGCCTGCGGAGACGTGCACCACGCGGTGGCCGGGCTCGACTTGAACCACTTCGGGAAGGCCGGGTCGTGAGGCTCGGGTGTATGTCGTGCAATCGACGCCAGCCTGGGCGAGCGCCGACACAAGTTCGCGCACATACACGTTCATGCCGCCACTGTCACCTGAGCCTGGTTGGGCTAATGGCGAGGTATGAAGAGAGAGCACAGCAACGCGTTGCACGATGAGTCAAAACCCTACCGAGCTGGTCGGTATTCCACCACTAGCGCGATTGATCGATAAAACTCTCGTACACGTTGAGCAGCGCCTGCTTCTGCTCGGACGTCAACTTCGCGTCGCTTCCGATGGCTTCGCGAACACCCACCGCGGACGTGGACTCGTCAGCCAAGATGCCGGCTCGAACATAGAGCGACTCGACCGAGATCTTGAGGGCACCAGCGATCTGTTGCAAAATCTCCGCCGAGGGACGGCGCAGTCCGCGCTCAATCTGCGACAGATAGGTGTTCGACACGCTGGCGACGTCGGCGAGTCGGCGAACCGACATGCGTGCCGTCTCTCGTTGCGTTCGGATGAAGTCACCAACGTCGGCCAGGCGGTCGCCAATCTCGTTGCGCAGATCCGGCCCGGGGCCGGGCGGTGGTTTCACTCGTCGGCCATCAGATCGTCGACGTTGGCTGAACCGTCGCGGTAGCGGCACACGAGTTCGGCGCTGAGCGCATCGAGCTCGGTGAACAGTTCGCGCCTCTCGATGGAGCGTGCGTGCTCGAAGGCCTGCAATGCGTTGGAGAGCTCATCGAGTTCGCCGTCGTCCAACTCGATGACGTGACTGGCACCGAGGCTGTTGCAGAGCTCTTCGAGCTCGATCGCCATTGGATGGTCGCTGGCATCGTCGGTTGGACGCGGTGGCCGCGCAGGCCCACTGTTGAGATGACGTCCGAGAATCGCGGGAAGGTCTTCGGACACGCTGCGGTCGTCGCCGCTGACGCGCCGCTTCTGCTCGGCGAGCACGAGATCGAGGCGACCCTGCACGAGTCGGCGTACGTAGCTGATGGCGTCGTCGTCGGCTTGACGCTCGGCGCGTAGCGCACGGAGTTCGTCGAGGGAAAGCGAAGCGGGATCGACGATTGGGGTATTCATAGTTCTCCTTCAACACCGCCGCCGGAAACGGGCGGCAGTACGGCGACTTCATCACGAGCTGAGATCACAGTATCGACACTTGCTGACTCACCGTTTACCCACAGTCGACAACTACCCAACACCGCAACGAACGCTGCGCCGTAGCGGTCCTTGGCAGTTGCGAGCACTTCACCCACCGTGTCACCGGGTATGTCATCACGGCCGGTGCCCGCTGCCTCGCGGGCCGATGCGAAGAGTCGCAAGGTAGCCATGGCTAGATCGTACCGTTGCCGCTACCCTCGCCGTGGATGTCCGCGACGCACCACTCCATCACCTCCAAATCGGGCACCTCGACAGCGCGTGAGCTCCCCACCCGATTGCTCGTTGCTCGACACGGACAGAGTGAGTGGAACGCGATCGGTCGTTGGCAGGGTCTTGCCGATGCACCCCTCAGCGAACGAGGCATGCGTCAGGCTGCCGATGCCGGTCTTGCTCTCGGTATGTTCGATGCGATCTGGGCGAGCGACCTGCAACGTGCGTCGCTCACCGCAAACATCATTGCCGAGATCGTCGGGATCGGTCCCGTGCTCATTGACGAACGGTTGCGTGAGACCGACGTCGGACCGTGGCAAGGTTTGAGCCACGACGAGGTCGAGCAGGGTTGGCCGGGCTATCTCGCCGATCATCGTCGCCCAGAGGGCTTCGAGCCCTACGACGCCGCCGCGGCGCGTGTGCTTGCCGCGTTTCACGACATCGCAGCCGCTCATCCCGGCGGGGAGATACTCATCATCAGTCATGGTGGCGCGATCCGTGCGGTGCGTCGCTTGCTTGGCGCGTCCGGCACCCGGTTGGCGAATCTGGGTGCGAGTTGGTTCACGGTGCACAACGGCACGGTTTCGGCGGGGGATCTCGTTGCGTTGATCGACGTCGAAGCCGCCGGAACGGCGTTGTAGGCATCGATGAGCCGGCCGTAACGCTGTGGACACGAACGACGAACTGCGACTCTTCGACAAGAACGACTTCGACAAGAACGACTTCGACACGAACAAACTCGA
>JANLPV010000045.1:0-94469 GCA_031367435.1 Actinomycetes bacterium
GCGGTGACCTGCCAGTGCAACGCAACGTTCGGGTTGGCCGCGATATTGCGTGCCTTCACCGAAGTGGTACCTGCCATTGTCCACACGACGTCGCCCTCCCAACATGGGTGAACCGGAACGACGTCGGGCGCGTTGTCTGCGCCGACCGTGGCGAAGTGCGCCCACGGGCTGAGACGCACGCACTGGGCTTTGATCTCGTCGAGTGTCATCTCATTCGCTGTCATGGTCATGCTCCTTCTGGAATTGGGAAGTGGATACCGGGGATACCGCTCTTCCATTGTTCGAACTCGTTGGGCACGAGGCCCGGATACGGCGAACCCGCTTGCGGGAAATCCTTGTTCCACGAGAAATGACTTGGCTCGATCTGCCACGCTCCACGGCTCGCTTCCCAACCACCGTCGACGAACAACGTGTGCCCGGTGACGTAACTTGCGGCCTCGCTCGCGAGAAAGAGCAGCGGACCCCGGAGGTCGGCTTCAGGATCACCGAGGCGGCGCATCGGCGTGCGACTTTCGATCCACGGCGCCATACCGAGCATCTCGAACAGCGGTCGGGTCATTTCTGTCACGAAGTACGCAGGAGCAATAGCGTTGACGCGCACGTTGCGATCGGCCCACTCGACAGCGAGGTGTTTGGTCATCTGCAGCACCGCACCCTTGGCAGCCACATACCAGGGGTTCACGAACTCGCTGCCGCCACTGCCGAGGATCGAGGAGATATTGATGATCGAACCGCTGCCGCGGGCGAGCATGTGCGGACCGCACTCACGCATGAAGGCCCACACGCCGAACAGGTCGACATCCACGACGCGCCGAAAGGTTTCGTGATCGCTCCACTCGCTCGGCAGACCACGTAAATCGCTGATGCCAGCGTTGTTGACGAGAATGTCGATTCGGCCGTGCTGCTCGAGTGTTTCGGCAACGACGCGCGCAACATCGGTTTCGCTGGTGACGTCGCCCGCGTGGCTGGTGACTTTGCGGCCATGGCGCTCGCGTAGCCCCCTCGCATTGTCTTCGAGTAGCTCGGCGCTGCGTGCCGTGATCGCAATATCTGCACCGTGTTCGGCAAGCACGTCGGTGAACGTGAGACCGAGACCCATCGATCCTCCCGTTACCAGAGCCACCTTGCCTGTGAGATCGAACATTCCCATTGCTTCTCCTGTCCCCAAAACTGCGTTGTGAACGCTGACGCTAGAGCAGAGCGACGGGGCAATGTCGCAGCGAAGCACACAGCGACTTGTAGCGTTGGTCGTAGTGAAGAAACAGACAGTAGAAGAACGGCGCAAAGAGATTCTCGAGACGACGTGTGAGGTCGTGATCGAGCGCGGTTTTGCCGCCACGCGTATTGCCGACGTCGCAAAGCGCCTCAGCGTTTCCACCAGCCTGATCCACTATCACTACGACTCCAAAGAGCAGCTCCTCGCTGAGGCGTTCAGTCACTACGCGCGCAAGGATCTCGCCAAACTCGACGCGGAAATCGAACTTGCGCCAACCGCCCTGGCGCAGCTCGACCGCGCCATTCAGGACTATGTGCCCGAGGGCAGCGGCGACATGGAATGGATGCTCTGGATCGACGCGTGGGGTGAAGCCCTCCGTAATCCGATGATGAAGCGGATCAGCCAAGAGCTCGACGAGCAATCGGCTCGGCTGCTCGAACGCGTGCTCAGTGGTGGCGTTGCGTCGGGCGAGTTCCGTTGCGCCGATCCGTCAGCCAGCGCGTTGCGCCTCACCGGTCTCATCGACGGACTCGCGATTCAGTTCGCAGCACACGACGGGCTCCTCACTCGTGACGCCTTCATCGATCACGTGCGGTGGCTCGCCGCCGCAGAGGTCGGCGTAGATATCGCCGAGTTCGACGCGTCGCAGACCGCGGTGCGTGCCGCGGCAAAGCCGCTCTCGCCTGCGACTGACCTTGCGCTACGCCAACTCGTCGGCGCGTACTGCGACGCCGTGCAGCGCAAAGACGCCGCTGCATGGGGAGCCACCTGGGCCAACGATGCCAGTTGGGACCTCGGCGGCGGCAAGCCCGTGTCGGGCCGAGCGAATATTGTCAAGACATGGAATAAGGCAATGGCTGGGTTTGCGTGGGTCGTGCACCTCGCGCCTCTCGCAGTATTCGACATCGATGAAACCACTGGCGAAGGAACTGGCCGTGTCACCGTGCAAGAGCGTTATCGCACCGCCGATGGCACCGACGGCTCATTGCTCGCCGTGTATCACGACCGCTACGTGCGCACCGGCAACGGCTGGCTGTTCGCTGAACGCCGCCTCGAAGTCATCGACCACAGCTCGTAGCAACCGTCGCAGCGAGCCCTCGAACTCCATGTGACCTACGACCGTTCGCGCACCCTCGCGCTCAAGATCGGGCGATATACCGTCGAAGGGAAGTCGAGACCTCAATGCGTTACCTCGCCTCCCCCCGGGCGATAACGCAGGGCCTCAGAAGATGTGATCACCGTGAAAATTGGCCGAAGCGTTCTTGCTTCCATGCCCATCACCCGCTCGAGCGCACTCTGGCGCACAATCTGGCGCACCACGCGTTGGCTTGCTACGGGCTTCGCAGCGATGGTGCTGAGCGGATGTAACACGGTGATGATCGGCGACAGCATCTTCAACATGTCGCGCACAGAACTCGGCGGTGCAGTCGATGCGTCGGACGGACGCGGTGCACACAACGCAGGATTGAACGGACAACCACTGAGCGGCGACGAAGCCGTCGACGTACTAGCTCCAACAGTGTTCCCGTCGGGATGGCTCGTCGTTGGACTCGGCACGAATGACGCCCGAACCGACCTCGACGCTCAGGCGTTCGAATCGTTCGTGAAATCGACAGTCGCCCGTTTACCAGACGACCGCTGCCTCGCGTGGGTGATTCCGTACAACCCCGGGTTTCCCGAGCAATCCGCGGCGATCGATGTCGTCATCCGCGAACAGATTCGACCCCAGCCGTGCCACGCATTCGTCGAGTGGGGTGCCGCCGTTCGCGCCCGTCCCGATCTGGTCTCTGACGGCGTTCATCCCAACTCGGCGGGGCGGGCCGTCTTAGCCGACATGATCAAGGCTGCGACTCGCTAGCGGTGCCACGTGGACGACATCAGGTAGTGAGCCCTACGGTCGCACCTCGTAGAACGCGTTCACGGAGTGTTCGATGTCGAGCTTGCGAAAGTGACTGAATCCGGCGTCAGTTGCCATTCGGCGGGCGGTGTTCTCGCTGAAACCGAGCGTGCCAAGACCGGCGCCGTCAGGTGTGGACATTGCTGAGGACATGCACGACAAGACACTGATGCCATACATCAACGGTGACATTGGATTCTTGCGCACGTTGTCCATGAACGAGTCGTGCGCCTTGATGTCCACGAGCAGCCACGTGCCATCGGGCTTGATTGCGGCGCGCAGCGCTTCCATCATCTGCTTTGGATGAGTCATGTCATGAATGCAGTCGAAGGTGGTAATGAAGTCGACGGAGTGGTCCGCAGCGAGCGGCGTTTCTCGCGGATCGTGAAAGCTGGCGTTGGCCACACCGGACTCAACAAGCTTCGTGGCAGCCCGATCGAGCGCGTGCTGTGAGATGTCGTATCCGCTGAATGTGCTCTTCGGATAGGCACCGGCCATCAGCAGTACCGCTCCCCCAGCGCCACAACCGACATCGGCCACGGTGGCACCTGCTTCGAGCCGATCAGTGACGCCGTTGAGCGCGGGAAGAACGACCGGCAGGAGGAAGGTCTTGTTCCACGGCTCAAAGCTGCGTTCAATGCCTATCGCTCCCGCGCAGCCATGACTGTCGTAGTTGTAACCAACGCCCGTACGAAAACTTTCGGGCATGTCGTCGAGCGTGGCCATCGTTTGCGGGAGGCGATGGAACATGCCCATGCCGTACGCCGGATGTTCGGGCGACGCCAACACAGCAGCCGCCTCTGGCGACAACGAGAAGCGTTCGTGTTCGTCGCATTCGATAATGCGAGCTGCAGCCTGGTTGTACGCCCACTCGCGTACCCATCGCTCATGCAGTTCCAGCGATGCGGCGAGCTGATGAGTGGTCATCGGCGCGCCGGCGGCCTTCATCGCGGTATAGAGCCCGAGGCGATCACCGAGGTGGATCATTCCCGCCGTCACCGCACCCTCGAGCTTGGTAAACACCTGGAAGGAAAACATCTTCAGCTTGTCGGGATCGGTGTTTGACGTGCTGCTCGCGTGGTCTGTCATCATGACGTCCGTTCAGTTGGAGAGGTTGATGTAGATGTGCTTCGACTCGAGATATGCGTCGAGCGCGTATGGCCCGAGTTCACGTCCAATGCCGCTGTGCTTGTATCCGCCCCACATGGTTTCGGTCGGAGCGGGCTGACTGTCGTTGATCCACACCACGCCGGCGCGAATCGCCTTCGCTGTTCGGAGCGCCCGACCGATGTCGCGGGTCCAGATCGCTGCGGCAAGTCCGTATTCGGTGTCGTTGGCGAGCTCGATGACATCGTCGACGTTGCGAAAGGGAATCACCGTCATCACGGGCCCAAAAATTTCCTCACGCGCGATTCGAATGTGGTTGGACGTCGCCTCGAAGATCGTCGGCGGCACGAAGTAGCCGCCGCTCAGAGCAGGATCAATGGGGCGTTCGCCCTCAAACGCAAGCCGCGCTTCTGATCGGCCGATGTCGACGTAACCCTGCACGCGATCGCGTTGCACCGATGACACCAACGGACCCATCGTGGTGGTCGGATCGAGGCCGCTGCCCAACTTGATCGCTGCGGCGAAGTCGCTCATCGCCTGCAGCGTTTCGTCGTAGATCGAGGCATCGACGAACACCCGACTACCGGCGGAACACACCTCGCCCTGATTACCGAACACACCGTTACACGTTCCCGGAACCGCAGCTGCGAGATCGGCATCGGCGAACACGATGTTGGGGCTCTTGCCGCCGAGCTCGAGTGTGACCCGCTTCAGCTGATCTGCGCAGGTGCGCTGGATGAGCTTGCCGACATCTTTCGATCCGGTGAAGCTGATCTTGTCGACCATTGGGTGTGTGAGCAGTGCTGCGCCAGCGCTGGCACCTACGCCCGTGACCACATTGACAACACCGGCGGGCACACCGGCCGCCTCAGCAATTGCGGCGAGCCGTAACGCTGTGAGCGGCGTCTGCTCGGCGGGCTTCAAGATAACGGTGCAGCCGGCGGCGAGGGCGGGTGCCATCTTCTGAGCGGCCATGAGCATTGGATAGTTCCAGGGCACGATGAGTCCGCAGACGCCGACGGGTTCCTTGACGATGAGGCTCATCGCACCCGGTCCCACTGGCGGAATGTCGCCGCTGATTTTAGTTGCCCAACCCGCGTAGTACTCGAACATAAAGGCAACTTCGTCAATGTCGCCGCGAGCGTCGGCGATGGGTTTGCCGCAGTCGCGCACCTCGAGTTCGGCGAGTTCGTCGCGCTGCTCGCGAACGAGCTCGGCCATCTTGAACAGCAAACGGCTGCGCTCTCGTTCGGCTACGGCGTTGCCCCAGCTGCCATCGTCGCTCGCGCGCCGGGCCGCGCGAGCAGCCCAATCGATGTCGACAGCGGAGCCTGCCGGCACCGAGGCAAGCACCTCTCCCGTCGAAGGATCGAACGTGTCGAGTGTTGCGCCGTCGTGGGCATGCACCCAGGCACCATCTATGTACATCTTCAGCGCATCAGCCATGCTGTGCACGGTAGCAAGCCCTAACGCGTGCGGTCCTGCGCAGACAGGTGCTCGACGTCGGCCAGACGGGTCAGCGCGAACGTGAACCCGTCGCCAAGCTCGAGTGCTTCGAGACGCGTGATCGACGCGTGGCCGAGCACGAAGCGATCCCATTCCCAAGGAGTGGGCTGCAGCCCCAGCATGTAGCTGATGATCGCGGAGTTCGTACCGGCATGGGCAACGAGGCAGATGCGAGCGTCGGGATTCTCGATACGCCAGACCGGAAGATCACCGGCAAGCAGTTCGATGCCGCGCTCCGCCAAGAACAGACCACAGCCTTCGCGAATACGCGCGATGAAATCTCGATTGGCTTCTCCGCCGAGTTCAGACAGACCATGCCAACGTTCGTGCGAGGGCTTGCGTCGCTCCTCGGCGAAGGCGGCGTCGGCCTTCTCACGAGGCGTGCCCTGCCAGACCGGGCTGCGGATCTCGCGCAACCACGAATGCACCACTTCGTCGCGGCCCGTTTCGGCATACAGCGGCGCCGCTGTCTGCCGCGCCCGCTCCAGTGGCGAAACGAGGATCTCATCGAATTGCTCTGGCGCCAGAGCTCTGGCCATGTGCGCAGCTTGGCGGTGCCCTCGTTCGGTGAGCGGCGGGTAATCAATGTTCATGCCGTCGACGACCCACTCGGGTTCGCCGTGACGCACCAGCACTATTTCCATGACCCGACCTGCTCCATCACGAACGATGGTAGGCGGTGTGCCTACCATCTCAACGGCTTGTATTGCAGCGATCACGGGAGTAGGCGTGGCATTGAACGAAAGCTGGGCCACCTTGTGGGAAGCACTCGCCGATGCGCAGCCCGACCATGTCGCCGTGGTCGTTGGTGATGTGCGCCTGCGTTGGCGCGAATTCGACGAAGCAGCAGCACGGCTGGCGGCGGCGCTTGCTGCCGTAGGGGTGATTCGCGACACCAAGGTTGCTCAGCTCATGTTCAACTGCCCCGAGTACTTGCACACGGTGTTCGCCGCGTTCAAGCAGCGAGCGATTCCTGTGAATGTGAATTACCGCTACCTCGCACCGGAGGTTGCTCATGTTCTCAACAACAGCGACGCCGAAGTGCTCGTGTTCCATGGTTCGCTCGGCGAGCGCGCGGCCGAGGCGGCCCTTCAGTCGCCGAAGGTACGGGTACTCATCCAAGTGGACGACGGCTCGCCGCTGACACCTGGCGCGTTGTGGTTCCATGAGCTCGTCGAATCGCATCTACCCGCCGAACGCATCGAGCGAAGCGGCCATGATTTGCTGTTCCTCTACACCGGCGGCACCACGGGTCTGCCCAAAGGAGTGATGTGGCGTCACGTCGATCTGTTCGGCGCACTCGCATTCACCGGGTACGTGTCGGCTGGCATCGCCATACCCGAGACCCCAGCGGAGGTCGGTGCGGTCGCAGCGATGTTGAACGCGACAGGGCGGAGTCCCGTCAACCTCTGCGCCCCTCCACTCATGCACGGCACAGCGCTGTTCCTCGCGATTTCCGCGTTCGTCATGGGTGGCACCGTCGTACTGCTCGGTCAACGAAAGTTCAACCCACACGAGCTGTGGCAACTCGTGCAGCGCGAACGCGTCACTCAGCTGTCGATCGTCGGCGACGCGTTTGCAGCACCGCTTGTGGATGAGCTCGGCCGAAGCAACTTTGACCTCTCGTCGTTGCAACGAGTTGTCAGTACCGGCGCGACACTGTCGAGCGAGTACAAGCGCGCGTTGCAAGCCGCAGCATCGCAGGTGACGATCATCGACATGATCGGTGCCAGCGAAGGCGGGCCGTTCGCGATCAACATGACGACGCCCGGCACCGACCCTGGCGACACAGCGGTGTTCACAGCACCTGCCAACGCGGTTGCCCTCGATGATCGCACCGGACGACCGCTTGCATGGGGCGCACCCGAGCCCGGTGTGCTTGCAGTGTCTGGCCCAATGCCAGTGGGCTACTACGGCGACGAGATGGCGTCTGCGTCCACCTTCCGAGTGGTCGACGGCATTCGCTATACCGTTCCGGGCGACTACGCCACAATTGCTGCCGACGGCACGGTGCATCTCCTCGGTCGCGGTTCGGTCTGCATCAACACGGGTGGCGAGAAGGTGTATCCGGAAGAGGTCGAGGTCGCGGCGCGTAGCCACCCCGCCATCGCCGATTGCACCGTCGTGGCAACCCCCGACGATCGTTTCGGCAGCGTGGTCACGCTCGTCGCAGCACGCCACCATCCAGTCGCAGCGGGCCTGCCGGAATCGGTCGTGTCAGAAGCCGAGGTCATCGAACACGTTCGTTCGCAACTCGCTTCGTACAAGGCACCGCGGCACGTGATCTTCGTCGATGCGATCTATCGCAGCCCGAGCGGCAAAGCCGACTACCGGTGGGCGCGCGACGTCGCGACCGCCGCGCTGGCCTCCAACTCCGACCCCGGGCGATAGCGTTCGCTCACGTGAATCCAACGTCTGTGCCGGGCCAACAGCCAGCGCCGCAGAGTAACGAACCACCACCTCCGCTCTACGCGCCAGCCTGGTATCCCGATCCCACCCACCGCTTCGAATTTCGGTACCACAACGGACAGAGCTGGACCGGCGACGTGTCGGTTGACGGCGATCGCTTTCTCGATCCGCTCGTGACGTCGCCTCCACAGCTCGCGGCAACCGGACCCGCGCACAACCTGGCGTCTGTCGCGCAACCCCGAGCGCACGGCAAGGCCATTGCCGCGTTCGTTCTCGCAGTGAGCTCGGTGGTGGTTGGATGGGTCCCGTTTCTTTGCGTACTCGCCGTCGTCGCCGCGGTGTTGGCCATCGTGTTTGGCTTTGCCTCGCTCCGACGCATCAGACACGAAGATCACCATGATGGCCATCGCAGAGGACGCGGACTTGCGATGGCGGCTATCTTCATCGCTCCTGTCGGGTTCGCTGTGTCGGGCGTTGGCATCTGGCTCACGGTCCTCACCGTGCGCGAGTTCGACAAGTTCTCGAACGTCGGCGAATACTCGACGCAGACAACGCGCTGTGCCGTCGATTCCGGTGTCGCGTTCTTAGATGGCACCATCACGAATGGTTCCACCAGCACGCGCTCATATCACGTTGTCGTCCAGTTTGTCAGAGTCGGTACGAGCAACGGGCTGTACACATCGAGCGTCGATGTAGACGGTGTGCAGCCGGGTACAACCCGTAACTGGTCGGTGACGCAACCTGTCAGCGAAGAACGCCTGGACTGTCGCATCAGTTCGGTGACCGGGCCGCTTCCGTTCGGCGAGAGCTGAACGCCGACACTGCCCACTCGGCCGCACATCAGGTCGACAGCCCATAACAGCTACATGGTCGGCCGCGGCGGCAATTCGGGAAGATCGAAATGCCCGGCGTTGGCCGACAAACCACCATCCACTGCGAGCGTGACACCGGTGATGAAAGACGCGGCCGGCGACGCAAGAAACCAGATCGCCTCGGCAAGTTCGCTTGGCGCACCCCAGCGCTGCATCGGCACGCGTCGCGCCATGGCGTGATGAACCTCGGGCAGCCGCTGCAACGCCGCGGTCATGCCGGTGTCCGTGGGTCCGGGCGCCACGGCGTTCACACGAATGCCTTGTGCCGCGTAGTCGAGCGCGGCGGCGCGCACAAGGTTGATGACTGCTGCTTTGCTTGCGTTGTACGCCCAATTGCCAGGGTCGCCGCCAAACCCGCTGGTTGATGCAGTTGCAACAATTGCGCCGTCGGCTCCGGTAGCTCGTATAGCGGCAACGCAATGGCGTATTCCCAGCGCCACTCCGCGGACGTTGACGGCCAGTACGCGATCGAGACGATCGATCGCTCCCTCACTCTCGAAACCGGGCGAACCCACGATGCCAGCATTGAGCACTGCAACATCGAGGCGACCCCAGTGCTCGAGCGCCGCACTGACCGCAGCGGCGTTGGTGGCCTCATCGCTGACGTCGCCGCCGAGACACACGACGTTGTCGAGAGCGGCCGCCCACTCAAAGGCGTCGGCGTGTTGATCGACCGCTACGACGCCGCAGTCACGCGCCACGAACAACTCGACAGCAGCACGGCCGATGCCCGATGCAGCGCCCGTAATGACTGCAACTCGACACGGGCTCATCTCGCCACCCTATGCTCCGTGACGAATCGAACAACTTACTGGGGGTAGTTATGGATCTCGGACTCACTGGCAAGAAGGCCATCATCACCGGCGGCAAGCGTGGCCTCGGTTTCGCGACGGCGTCGCTGCTTGCGCAGGAAGGTTGCGACGTCGCAATCTGCGCACGCGGCGACGTGAGCGAAGCAGTGACTGCGCTCGAAGCGCACGGCACGCGCGTGTTCGGCGCTGGCATCGACGCCGCGGACGGCGACGCCTATAAGGCGTGGCTACAGACCGCCATCGAGCAACTTGGAGGCTGCGACGTCTTCGTACACAACATCTCCGGTGCTAGCGGCCGCGGCGAACAGGCATGGATCGACAATCTCAACCTCGACATCTTGGGCCTCGTCCGCGCGCAGAGTTCGGTAGTACCCGCGATGGAAGCCGCTGGCGGCGGCTCGATCGTGTGCATGTCATCAATCGCTGCGCAAGAGGAATTTGCCGGCCCCGGCAGCTTCGGCCCGATGAAGGCAGCCATGACTGCATATGCCGGCAACCTCTCGCAGGCGCTCGCCCCGAAAGGCATCCGCGTCAACGTCGTTTCACCCGGTCCGGTGTTCTTCGAAGGCGGCAACTGGGACACGATCAAGACGCATATGGAGGCGTTCTACGATTCCATCGTTGAGAAGATGCCCCTGAAGCGGCTCGGCAATCCCAACGAGGTCGCCAATGCGATTGCCTTCTTGGCCTCGCCCGCGGCGAGCCTCATCACGGGTGCCAACCTGGTCATCGACGGTGGTTACACCAAGCGAATCAAGTTCTAAATGGCTCGCATCAACGCCTATCTCGTGACGGGTGGTTGGTGGCACGACTTCGACTTCGCCCGGCTCGAGCTCTTGAAGCTGCTCGGCGAGGACGATCACATCCGTGTGCAGGTCGCGCAGAACTACGACGACATCGAGGCCATAGCTGCGTGTGACTTCCTCGTGTCGTACACATGCAACGTTCGGCCGAGCACCGATGTACAACAGGCGCTGCAGGCTTGGGTCGCCGGAGGTGGACGTTGGTTTGCGCTGCATGGCACCAACTCGGCCATCGACCCACCTGCTGGTGGCCTCGGCAAGGGTTCGTTCGAGACGCCACGCGCCTTTCCCGTATTCGCCGAAACGCTGGGCAGCCAGTTCCTGTCGCATCCCCCGATCGAACCCTATGAGGTCACCATCTCGCCGGGTGCCCAAGGCGATCCGCTGGTGGCCGGAATCGAACCGTTCGATGCCGACGACGAGTTGTATCTGTGCGAATACCACGGCGACGTCGAGCCGCTACTCGAAACACATTGGCATGGCAACACCGGGCCCGGTTTTGCTGAGGCCGATTGGCCCAACGACGACGCCCGATTGGTGATGTACCGTCGACCACTCGGTGAAGGTTGCGTGTTGTACTTCACTCTTGGTCATTGCCGCAGCCACTACGACATGATTGCACCACCCTTCAACGGCATGTATTGGCCCACCATCGAACGCGGCGCGTGGGAGCTGGCGGCCTTTTACGAACTGTTGCGACGCGGCATCGTGTGGGCCAAGCAACCTGCCGTGACGCGTGCAGAAAACGCGCACTGATGCTTGCCGGCCTCGTCACCGGGCAGCGCCTGTTCGAACTCGTCGACGTAGCCGAACCAGAGCCCCGGCCCGGAACTGCAGTCGTTCACATCACGCGCTGCGGCATCTGCGGCACCGACCTCCATGGATTCCTGTCGGCCGATCCGTACAACCCGGCGATCTGCGGGCACGAGTGGGTGGGGTTGGTCACCGCCGTTGGTGCCGGTGTCAACAGTGCAGTAGAGGGCGAACGTGTTGTCGCGGGTATCGCCCCTCCATGCGGATCGTGCCCCGAGTGCATCGCCGATCGGCGCGCCTATTGCGTTGGCGCGTTCCTCGGCATGATTGGTCGCGATCCGCTGGCACCGCCGCACGGAGGATTCGCGCCCCGTATCTCCGTCGACGCCAAGCGACTCATCCAAGTTCCCGGTGCGTTGTCCGACGACGAAGCCGCAATGGTGGAGCCGACAACGGTTGCCCTGCATGCCGTGCTGCGCACTCCTCCGCGTCCCGACGACACCGTCATCGTGCAGGGTTGCGGCCCGATTGGCCTACTCACGCTGCAGTGCGTGCGCGCGCTTGGCGCCGGTCGAGTTGTGGCTGTCGAGCCCAATGAGCATCGTCGACATCTCGCCGCCGCATGCGGGGCCGATGCGGTCATGTCTCCCGACGATGCATTCGCTGAATTCTCACGGCGCGGTGCCGACCTCGTGTTCGAGTGCGCCGGAGTCGCTGCCACTGTGCAACGCGCCATCGACCTCGTGCGCCGCGGCGGCATCGTCAACCTCGTCGGCCTGGCGAGCGGCACTGCAGAGGTCTCGCCTGGAACCTGGTTGATCAAAGAAGCAACCGTGCTCGGTTCGCTCGGATACGTTCACCATGAATTCGCGCAGGCGATGGATCTGATGGCCGACCACCACGTTCGCGTGCTGCCGCTGCACGACCGAACGGTGTCGCTCACCGAGCTACCGGCCGCGATAGCTGAACTTGCTGATGACCCGTCAAGCGCCACCAAGGTGCTCGTCGATCCGCACCACTGAGCGGGCACAGTGAGCGGGCGCGGCCACCGGTTGCGGCGCCTACGACGTCGATGTTGGTGGCGTGGCGCACTCGGTGGTGGTGTAGGTACCAAGGCGCGCCCGCGAGGCATTCACCTGCTCGGTGTTCAACGCCTGGAATTGATCGGCGACGGCAACATCACCTGAGACCGCGGCGAGGTCGTAGTTGATCTTGGACAAGAGCGCATCAAATTGATTGATGTATCCCGCTGCAGTGTCGACGTCACCTTTGACATCGGCTGGCGCTCGCTTCTGCAAGGTCTCGACCTGCCCGATAATCTGCTTCATCGCTGCTTTGGCCTGCGTTGGT
The DNA here is from genome assembly GCA_031367435.1 of Actinomycetes bacterium. GTDB lineage: Bacteria > Actinomycetota > Acidimicrobiia > Acidimicrobiales > Ilumatobacteraceae > WLMZ01. The sequence goes on from JANLPV010000045.1 coordinate 12,726, forward strand.
GTGCCATCGACCACTTCCTTGCCGAGGGCATCGTTCGCCGTCTTGAACGCGATCACCAACTTGCAGAAGTCGGCCTTTGATGTGGTTCCGCTCTTCACGCTGATGCCGTCGCTCGAACACGCCGACACGCCAATGAGCAACCCCGAGATCACTGAGACCAACGCCTTCATCCGCATGCCACGAACCCTATCGACGGCACCCTCAGACTGTTGACCTCACATCTGCGCGAGCAGCGACCGGGCGCTCTCAGAAGTCGCGCTTGCGGTGCAGTTGCCGCCATTCATGATCCATGGCGGAACGGCAACACTGGCGGCCTCGGCAACGAGATCAGTAGTAGCGCCGAGCGCTTTCAAATAGGCGATCAGCTCCTGGCGTTCGCCGACAGACATGTTGAGGGTCGATGGCGCTCCCGGAAGCCACGCGCACGTCGAGGAGTTGGCCACCTTGTTTGCTCCCGTGCGCCATGGTCCAACGAGCTCGCCACTTTCGTAGGCATGAACCTGCGCTAGCGCGTGGTCGATGAACGCCCTGCTCTCCTTCGTCAGAGCAAGCACCTGTGGCGTCAGCGCCTGACCGAGATAGGCATTGCGCAGACGCACGGCGAAGGCCAGAAGGCCTGTCGACTGTTTGCAGGCAACGTCGTCGCGGGCCGTGGCGAGTTCGTCAGCAGTTGGAACTCGCGCGTCCGTATATGGATTCGTCCCGCCAAAGTGTCGGACGACATCGAGCGGCACCCGATAGCCCGAATGACCTTTGTCGTTCATGCACGCCGACCAGAGATTGACGTATTCGGTGAGCCGGGGATCGTGGGCGAAGTCGTCGACTCGCCGACTCTCGATGTCATTCGCGAGGTAGTCCCTCAGTGAACCAAAGCGACCCTGGTCACCCAACAGGAGTCTAAAGACCTGTCCGAAGCAACCGCCACTACCTTGAAAACCCGTGACCGCTCCGGTGATCGGGTTCACGAGTTCGACCTTCGCCGATCCACCCCAGAAGGCGTTCTCGAACCCGGGCTCCTGGAAACGCTGCTCAAGCCCATTATCGAGGCTCAATGTGTCCGTGCCCGTGAACGCCAGGTAGCCAATAGTCGTCGCGCGCGTCGCGTCGGTGCGACCGAGTTGCGACCACAGATCATCGAGGTTGCCAGAGCTGTACCTTGCCCATTCGTCGTTCGAGCGAAGGGTAAACGTGAACCCCGCCGTCGCCATACAGTCTCGGCGCATCCGCTCCTGAGCACGTTCGAACGCAATTTCCTCGTCAAAGCTGAATCGGGCGCGCTCCAGGAGTGCGCCGTTTGGCGCGTCGGTGAGCGGTGGAAGCGGCGAAGTGCTGCGCGTGGAAAGCAGCACCAGACCAGCACCGGTCATGGCGACGAGCAATGCGGCCACGAGCGACACCAGCCTCACATGTGATCTCCGCGGCGCATTGCTCAGCTGTGATGCCGTGTTGGCGACGGCGCGCATCGTCATTCTGAGGTGATTGATGAGTTCGTCGTTGTCGCCCGACACGGGAGGAGGGGCTGAGGGCTGCGTCATGACAGGTCCTTTCTGATTCGAGCGAGGCCGCGAAAAATGAGGGATCGCACGGTGGCTTCGGGACATTCGAGCCGATCGGCAATTTCTGCGTTGGAGAGATCGAGGTGGATGCGCAACACGATGGCCGTGCGCTGCCGTTGTGGGAGGCGGCGGAGGTGATGCCACGTCTCGTCAAGCTCAGGTTCACCGGTGACGCGCTCAGGCCGAAGCGGAATTGCCAGAAATAAGGTGGCTCGCCGACCAAGCGTGCGCGCCTGATTGACAATTGCCCGACGAAGGTAGTGCTCAGGGTCTTCTATGTTTCCCACCGCGGGATCGCGTTTGCGAACGCATCCTGCACAACCTCTTCTGCAACGGCGCGAGAGCCTGTCAAGAGAATTGCCAAGCCGAGAAGCGATGACCGGTGCCGGTCGAAAACCTCGGCGATCTCGGTATTCGCGTTCACACGTTCGGTACCCATTCGTCCCACATCAGATCAGACGAACCAGGCGCGCTCCACGTTGCACCTCATGTTGCGCCGCTACGCCACCAACCCTTGGAAATTGGGAGGCCTTCGCTCCATCCCCTGCGGCGTCTCGCACCGTGATTCAGATACCAGCACTCGAGGACGAGACCCATGCGGCGAAAAGGTCGGCGTAATGACCACCTGCGGCGACCAACTGGTTGTGCGGGCCATCCTCGATGAGCCGACCGTCCTCCAGCACCAACACTCGATCAGCGCGCATCGCTGTGGACAGACGATGGGCGATTGCGATCGTGGTGCGACCTTGAGCGAGCCGCTCGAGCGCTCTGGCCATGCGCACCTCGGTGAGGGCATCGACAGATGAGGTTGCCTCATCGAGGATCAACACATCCGGGTCGGCGACTGACGCGCGTAATAATGCAACGAGCTGACGTTCACCCGCAGACAGTTGGGTGCCTCGCTCGCCAACCTGAGTGAGCAGCCCCTCTGGCATGGTTTCGAGCCAATCGTCGAGGTCGAGCGCTGTGACTGCTCGCTCGAGATCGGCCAACGACGCGCCAGGTGCAGCGAACTCGAGATTCGCGGCGATCGTGTCGTCGAAGAGAAACGGTTCCTGTGGGACAACCACCAATCGCGTGCGGAGCTCTGCATTTGACACATGGGTCAGCGGAACACCGCCGAGACGGATCTGACCGGCAGTCGGATCAGCAAGTCGGGCCATCAATCGTCCGAGCGTTGTCTTGCCGGAGCCCGTTGAACCAACGAGAGCCACCTGTTGTCCAGCAGGGATGCGCGCGTTCACGTTCGTGAGTACTGGTTGATCGTCGTCAACTTCGCCACGAGTCCGATAGCCGAACGTGACGTCGCTCACCTCGATCGACAGCGGACCAACGGGAAGCGGCCGCGGATACTCCGTTTGGGGAGGCCCGATCGGCAAATCGAGAACGCCGAGTAGGCGGCGCATACCCGCCACTGCCGTCTGCGTCTGGTCGAGCACCTCGGTGAACTCTGCAATCGGCTCGAGGAATCGATATGTGAGGAACACGAACCCCACCAACGCTCCGGCCGTGAGCCCGCCCCCAGGTCCGCGAACGACACCGATGCCGATAACTGCTGCGACGGTAAGCGAACTGAACACCTCGCCAGAAGGGAACAGGAATGCCCCGATCATCCCGGCGCGTACGAACGAGTCGGCGCGCTGTTTGGCTACCCGTTTGGTGCGAGCCGCCATCACGGGGCCGGCACCGTAGGCGCGCAGCGTCTCCGCACCCGTGACCAGTTCGGTGACGCTGCCGAGGAACTCGGCGTTGCGACCACGAGCGGTGTCGTAGGCCGCAACCAGGTGGCGCTGCACTGCACGCAGCACGAGCGCGAGCGGCGCGGCGACCGCAAACGCTATACACGCCAATACCCAGTCGTACGACAGCATCACGGCAGCGACGAGCACCATCAGTGCGCCGTCGAGCAACCACGCGAGCCCACCCCACGCGAAGAAGTCGGCAAGCGTTTCCACATCCGATGTCACGCGAGCGACCAACGCACCGCGTCGCTCGTCGTTGTGGTCGGCAATGCTGAGTCGGTGGATGTGTTCGATGACCCGTACGCGCAATTCATACAGGGCGCCTTCGCTACGAATCCCAAGTCGCCTCACCGCGGCGCGTTGCGAGATGGCGGTAACGACGATGGTCACAGAGCCGATCGCGGCGAGCAGTGCGATGACGTTCATCTTCACGCCGCCACCGGTGAAGGCGTGATCGATCGCCTGCTGCACCACAATCGGGATGACCACACGACCGGCAGCGCCAACGATGGCCAACAGCAGCGTGAGCCCAAAGCCCTCGCGGAGAATCGGCGCTTCCTGCACACCCCGTCCCAACGTCCTGGCAGCCCCGAGGCGACCGCCGACCTCTTCGCTCATCATGAGTCCACCCCTGCTGCCGGTTCGAGCCTCGACACCTCGACCGGAACGACGGATTCGGCAGCGGTCGACATCGCCTCGCGATCCACCTCGAACGCCTCCATCAGTGATCGGTACGTCGCGTTCTCTACCATCAAATCGGCGTGCGCTCCGGTGGCCGCGATCGCTCCGTCGTGCAGGAACACAACGCGATCGGCAAGCGCAATCGTGCTCGGCCGCGATGCCACCATGAGCACGGTCGCGTCACGTAATTCCGCGCGCAGGTTCGCGACCACCCGCGCCTCGGTGCTCGGATCGAGCGCGGATGTCGTGTCGTCGAGCAACAACAACGACGGCCGCCGCACGAGCGCCCGCGCGAGCGCAACCCGCTGGCGTTGGCCACCGCTGAGACTCACACCTCGCTCGCCAACCTCGGTGTCGAGGCCCTTCGCTAACTCTTCGACGAAGTCTCGCCCTTCGGCACACGCAAGCGCGTTCCAAATCTGCTCGTCGGTATACGTCGAGCCAAACGCGATGTTTTCACGAAGTGAATCGCCAAGCAGAAACGCTTCCTGCAAGACGATCGAGCGTGAGCCGCCTGCACCGCCGGCCACGGCGACGACACCTGCCGACGCTTCCACCAGCCCAGCGGCAAGACGCAGCATCGTGGTCTTGCCGCTGCCCGTAGTGCCAACGATCGCAACCGTCGTACCGCGCTCGACATCGAGCGAAACGTTGACCAGCACGGGACGATCCACCTCGAATGAAAACGAAACCTCGTGAAACGAAACCCCTGTTCTAACGGCTGCAGAAGCGAGCGCTGCTGCAGGGTCGGCCAACACGGACTCATCAAGAACTGTGCGGATACGACCCCATCCGGCAAGCGAGTGGGGCAGGGCCGAGAGGGCGAAGCCGATGAGCCGCAACGGGAACACGAGCAACGTGAACATGTAGATCATGCTCGCCAATTCGCCGATCGTGAGATCTCCCGAGCGGATTCGCAATGCACCAAGCACGATCAAACCAATGTTTGCGAGGGCCGGCACCGCATCGAGAACCGATTCGAACGACGCGCGCAGCAACACTGCGGATGTCCGAGAGCCACGCAGATCGCCGGCGATCGCAGCGAGCCGAAGCGTCTCGCGTTCCTCGGCGCCAAACGCCTTGACGACGTGTACGCCCTCGAAACTTTCGTGAACTGCGGCGGACAGTCGCCCGAGGTGATCTTGCGCAGCGGTGAAGTGGCGATCGACACGATGTTGATAGGACAGGTTCAGCCCTATGAGTACTGGAAACACCGCTACTGCGAAGAGGCCAAGTGGGATGTCGATGTACAGCAGCCAGACAGCGGACACGAAAATCAGCAACACAACGCTGCTCGCATACGGCAGCGGCGACAACACATCGACTGTGGCATCGACGTCGACGCCGGCGCGCGCGGCAAGGTCGCCCGAAGGCCGCTGCTGGTGCCACGCCACGGGTTGGGCGATGAGGCGATCGATGACATCGCCGCTCAACGACTCCGCTACTCGCCAGTGAGCGACCCCCGCAAACGTGCGCCGAACCACCACACCAACGGCGCGAACCACCCCAGTGGCAACGACAAGTCCGAGTCCGATCATCACCGTGCTGGCGGCCACGTGCCCAGCACGGAATCGTGGGTCGATCACGTGGTCGATGATCCAGCGCAGCACCACCGACGACGCAACGGTGCACAACGCAAACACCGAGGCACCCGACACGGCGATCAGGAACGGTTTCGGTCGTACGCGCACCAAATCGCGCACCAAACGCGCGGCAGTACGCCATCGATCGGCGCGAGATCGCGACGAAGTAGGCGTTGGCTCGGTCATGACCTTCTTTCTAGCCGGTCGACTGAACCCTTCTGGCACGAAATAGCAAGGTGCCAACACTTGCCGTAACGTGCACGACGTGAATCAGATAGATGTCGCACTGTTGGTGCTTCGAGTGTTCTTTGGACTCTCGCTCGCCTATCACGGTTACAACAAGCTGTTCGGCCCGGGCGGCCTGGCCGGTACCGCTCGTTGGTTCGGCAGTATTGGCATGAAGTGGCCAAAGTGGCAGGCGCGGATCGCGGCCACCACCGAGGTCGGCTCGGGCTTGTTAATTACGGTGGGCCTCGCGACACCATTGGCCGCGGCCGGTTTCATCGGCATCATGTTGGTGGCCATCGTCGTCACTCATTGGGCGAACGGCTTCTTCGTCTTTAAGCCGGGCCAGGGCTGGGAATACTGCGCATCGATCGCCATTGTTGCGCTTGCGATCGGCACGATTGGTTCAGGTAAGTACTCGATCGACCACGCAATCCACAAAGACGTGCAGCACTGGACCGGCGCGCTCATCGCAGTGGTGCTCGGTGTCGGCGGTGCCCTGGCGCAGCTCGCCGTCAGCTACCGATCGCCGAAGAAGTGACGCAATCAATGGAGAGTGCGACGAAGCGCCCGAAGTTGCGCACGTCGCAAATCGTGGCGAGAACCGCCGTGGTCGCGATGATCGTGTTCATCATTGGTATGTGGATCTACGCATTTGGCGGATTCGCGACTCGCCAGGCAGCTGCGAAAATCAGCGATAGAGCGTGGACCAAACGCGCTGAACAGATTTGTATCCAACGCAATGACCTGCTCGCCAAGAATGCCGACCTGATTCGCAAGACCACCGATGGTTCGCCCCAGGCCGTCGGCAAGGGTGTTACCGCTGCAACCGATCTCATCGAAGCAGCGCAAGATCAGGTAATGGCGCAGACCCCTACGTCTGAACTCGACCAGAAGCTCGTCAATACGTTCGACTCGCTCTATCGCACCTACATCGCTGATCGTCGGGCCACCGAAGCCAAGCTCGCCAAGGGTGAAAAGGCCGAGCTGAACGAGACCATGCTCAGCGGTTCACCCGTGTCGGAAACCATTGCGGACTTCACCAGACCGAACCTGATGAATTCGTGCTCTGTGCCCGCTCAGTTCTGAGTTCCCGAGTTCCGAGTTCCGAGCTCAGTCGACCGACACCCAACCGCGCTCCTCGGTCCAGCGCTTCACCACCCGCGCCGGGCTGCCGACCGCCACGCTGTAGTCAGGTATCTCGCCAGCGGGTACCACCGAATTGGCCCCGATAACCACGTGTTTACCGATCGACGCACCCGGCAGAACCACGACCCCGTAGCCCAACCATGAACCGTCGCCGATGGTCACAGAACGCTCTGGCATCGACTGCTGCGAGATCGGCCTAGTGACATCGCGATAGTCGTGGTTCTGATCGGTGATGTACACGTGATGTCCCGTCCACACATCGTTACCGATCGAGATCTCGAAATGGCCGACGATGCCACTGCCCTTGCCGATGAGGCAACGATCACCGATGCGCACCACGGGATCGCTGATGCACGCCTGTCCCGGCACCATGCCCGCCGACAGTGTCACCTGCGGACCAATCATCGTGCCGCTGCCAATATGAATGAACTGTTCGTTGAAGATGGTGTTGGTTGGGAAGCAAATGACGCTGTTCAAGCCGAACGCGCCGAAGCGTCGACCGCGTCGACTGTATGGTCCGATCGCGGCAGTCTCGATCGCTGTTTCCCATGCCCAATGCACTGCCTCGCCCGTTGCTCGTTTGAGCATTCCGCCGAGGCGATTCGCCAGAGTGGGCGACTGCGGTGGACGGTCAAGCACGGGCCGCACGCTACCGGCCGCGGCGCGGCGAGCGGTTACCCTCGCTGGTTCATGGAGCACATCATCTACGAGGTGGACAACGGCATCGCGACGATCACAATCGATCGACCCGAGAAGAAGAACGCGATGACCTACATGATGCTCGGAGAGTTCATCGAGACCGTCGCGCATGCCGCATCTGACACCTCTGCGCGCGTTGTCGTGCTGACCGGGCGTCCGGGCGCGTTCTGTGCAGGGACCGACCTAGCCGATCTGGCCACTATTCCCGGCAGCGCGCGCGGCTTGCGCGGCAGCGCCCAAGAACATGACAAATGGTGGCCGTTGCTGCAGTGCCCGCAACCAACGATCTGCGCGATCGACGGCCCCGCTGTGGGCATGGGTGCCGAGTTCACGTCACAGTGCGACATCCGCATCGCCACGCCGAACGCCCGCTTCGCCTGGAACTTCGTGCATCGCGGCCTCGTACCGGACACCGGAGCCGGCACATGGCTACTCCCCCGGCTCATCGGGCTGCAGAATGCACTGCGATTGCTGTACACCGGCGAGTTCGTGAGTGCACAAGACGCTCTCCAACTCGGTTACGTGCAACAAGTCGTCAGCTCCGAGTCGTTGCTCGATACTGCCTACGCGCTCGCTGCCACTATTGCCTCGGGATCTCCCCATAGCCAACGGCTGATCAAGTCGCTTGTGTATGAAGGCCTCCCGAGCAGCGTGGAACTACACATGCTGCGCCACACCGCGGCGATGAGCGCGTGTTTCAAGAGTGACGATCACCGTGAAGGCGTGGCATCATTCCTCGAACGGCGATCCGCCTCGTTTACCGGTCAATAGTCCTCGCCGAAAGCGAACCTCACCACGGTCGGTATCCGAGCCCACCTCCGAGCCAACCTCCAACCAACCTGCGACGAAGGAATCCACATGACCATCGTTCACACACCATTCGGCACGGTCAAGGGTCTCGACCGTGGCGCGACCCACGTGTTCAAAGGCATTCGCTTCGCCACAAGTGAACGGTTCGGTGAACCGACGCTGGTGAGCGAACTCAACGGCGACTACGACGCAACCACTTACCGCGCCCAATGTTTCCAAACGCCTGGTGTCATGGAGCGCACGCTTGGGGGCAGCTCACTGCCGATGTCTGAGGACTGCTTGTTCCTCAACATCTACACACCAGCCTGCGACGATCTTCGGCGTCCCGTGCTCGTGTGGATTCACGGCGGGGCGTTTGTCAACGGCAGCGGTGCCACCCCGTGGTACGACGGTTCCTCAATTGCCGAACGGGCCGACGTCGTCGTGGTCACCATCAATTATCGGCTCGGCGCGTTCGGCTTTCTGGGTCATCGAAATCTGGGAACGCACGACCAGATCGCGGCCTTGCAATGGGTGCGTCAGGGCATTGCCAGCTTCGGTGGCGACGCCGGCAACGTCACCATCTTCGGCGAATCGGCGGGTGGTTCAGCCGTCGTCAGCCTGCTCGCGGCACCTTCGGCTGATGGCCTATTTCACCGCGCGTGGGCGATGAGCCCATCGATTGCCCAACTCCGCAATGCCGATAGGGGCAGTGAGACCGAGGCGCAGTTTCTCCGCGCGGCGGGTGTCGCCTCGGTCGCGGACGCAGTGGCGCTGCCGGCCGAGGTGATACTCGCAGCCCAAGAGGAACTACTCAAAGATGTGGGTGCCGGGTTCTCAGGGTTCTCGCCGACATCGGGCACGGCGCTCATACCGGCTGCGATCAGGTCCGCATCGGCGGCCAATCCCGTGCCGTTGGTGATCGGCACCACACGCGATGAGATGCAACTGTTCACCACGTTCAATCCCGCAAACGCGAACCTTGATGACGACGCCCTTCTCGATCACTTTTCACGTCGATTTGGGAACAACGCCGCGTCGGCGCTCGACCTGTATCACCAGTGCCGACCGGGAGCTTCGAACGGTTTTATCGCGTCTGCCATGCAAACCGACGAAACATTTCGGGTGCCCGCGCAGCGACTCGCCGAGGCCCGCTGCGCCGAGGCGAGTCGCACATGGATGTACTGGTTCACGTGGGCATCTACCGCATTCGGTGGTGCCCTCGGGTCGTGTCACGCGCTCGACATCCCGTTCGCGTTCCACAACCTGCACCGCAAAGGCGTGGACGTGTTCACCGGTGAGGGCACCGACCGCACCGGCGTTGCCGACGCATACTCCGACGCCGTGACGTCGTTCGCCAGGGCGGGCGTCGCATCATGGCCCGAGTACGACCTCACTCGACGTGCAACGCTGCGAGTCGACTCGACAACGACTGTGACCGACGATCCCGAACACGAGTTGCGCGAGCTGTGGTCGCGAACCTGATCGAGACACGAAGCACCCGTACCGGTAGCATGTCGCAGCGGATTTGTGCAGCGTCTGCCGCACCGCTCCGCCGGAAAGTTTCACGGACTATATGTCACATCAGACCCAAGCGAACGGTGCCGGCCACGGCGACTCCCCGACTTCCATCGTTCCTCCGTGCAAGCAGGACATCCGTCGAGGTTGGTTGGTACATAGTGCAACCGCTCTCGGTGCCGTGTGCGGCATGCTCGGCATTATCGCAATCAGCGATCACGACCCGAAAGCAGCCCTGCTCTGGTTGATCGTGGCGCAGGTCCTCGACGGCCTCGATGGACCAGTCGCGCGGGCGTGGAATGTGCAGACCTCGGTGCCACGTATCGATGGCTACATTCTCGATCTCGTCATCGATTTCGTCACCTGCGCCGTCGTGCCGATCGTGTTCATGTATGAGTTCAACATGCTTCCCGACCACTCGGCGCTGGCCATGGGAGCGTTCTTGTTGTTCTCGTCAGCGCTGTGGTTCAGCCGTACCGACATGATGACGGCCGACCATTGGTTCAACGGTTTCCCTTCGGTGTGGAACCTCGCGATACCCACAATGTTCCTAGTACAGGGAGCACATCCCACAGAACTCAACCTATGGATCAACCTCGTTGTGCTGCTCACCCTGGCGTTGTCGCAACTGACAAACCTCAAGTTCGTACACCCGATTCAGGTTCGCAAGTTCCGGCCCATGACGCTGAGCTTCTTCATCGCATGGTTGGCCGCGATGTTGTGGCTCACGATCCTGCTCCCGGGCGATGTCAACGTGGCGGCTCGCGCAGTGCTGATCATCCCCGCGCTCTACCAACTTGGTCTGATGATCTGGCGTACGTTCATCGCCGCACAGACCGACGGACCAGCGGCTCAACGGGTTCTTCTCGACGCCTAAGTCGATGACACCCGCACCGATGTTCATCGATCCCAACGGCTCGCTCACCGATGTGGACGGCCTCATGGTCGGTCACCATCACCGCATCCGAAAGGGTTGGCGAACCGGCACGACGACGATCATCGCTCCATCGGGTGCAACCGCCGGGGTCGATGTTCGGGGCGGAGGCCCCGGCACGCGCGAAACCGACCTGCTTCGTCCCGAGAACCTTGTGCAACAGGTACACGGCATCTGCCTCACCGGCGGCAGCGCCTACGGACTCGCTGCGGCCAACGGTGTGATGCAATGGCTCGAGACTCGTTCGATCGGTTTCTCCGTCGGCCAAGAGCCGCACCAGATCGTGCCGATCGTTCCGGCTGCAGTCATCTTCGATCTTGGCCGAGGAGGTCAATTCTCGAATCGACCCACAGAGGAATTCGGTTACCGCTCCGCAGCGGCCGCGCGTCGGACTCGCGAACGGAATGGTTCGGTAGGCGCGGGTGCCGGAGCTATTGCCGGTGGTCTACAAGGCGGAGTTGGCTCAGCGAGCACCCGCTTAGCGGACGGCATCGTCGTGTCTGCGCTCGCGGTGGTGAACGCTGCCGGTTCGCTCGTGAATCCATCTACCGGGTTGCCGTGGGAGTCGTTGGCGCACCGACTTCGGCGACCGACCAAGGCCGAGCACGCCGCGCTGTTGGCAGCCCTCTCGCCCGACGATGCTGCGCCTGCAGACCATCGTCAGCTCAACACAACCATCGGCATCGTTGGCACCACGGCGCGCTTGTCCAAAGCGGAGTGCGCGAAGGTGGCAGCTGTGGCCCACGACGGCATGGCCCGCGCAATACGACCTGTGCACTCGATGTTCGATGGTGACACCGTGTTTGCGCTTGCGACCGGCATTCACGATCTCCCCGCGGCGTCAACGGTTGGTTTCCGCACCGAAGGAACCCGCCCGGCGCTCCTCAACACAATTCTTGATGCCGCGGCACAGTGTTTTGCCGCAGCGTGCACACAAGCGGTGCTCAGTGCCACCGCAGTTGGCGGCCCGCCCGCCTACCAGGATCTGTGCCCATCGGTGTGCCGATAGGGGTATCGGTCTGTGTACCCGTCGGCCAACCGTGCCGATCGTGAGCGTGACCGGCGCAACACCGCCAGAGCAGCTCAGGTCGATTCGCGAGTGGTGAAAGCGCAAGGTGATTCGCTAGGTTGACCTTCCGTTCGGGGACGTGCACCTCGATCGAAGGAGGTAATCGCTTCATGACGACATCATCTACGCCTTCCTCCGCCGCAACGAGTGCCGGTGCGCAGCGCAAGAAGATCACTGTGCCCGAGGTCGCCGCGATGCGCTCCGAGGGTCGGCGTATCGCGATGATCACCGCCTACGACACCACGTTTGCGCGCCTTGTCGATCTGGCCGGTGTCGATATGATTTTGGTGGGTGACTCTGTAGCGACGGTCGTGCAAGGGCAGGCGAACACCATTCCTGTCGACCTCGTCGAAATGGAATACCACGTTCGCCTCGTTGCGCGGGCGCGACCAAAGGCAATGGTGATCGGCGATCTGCCTTTCGGCTCGTACCAGATCAGTCCCCAACAGGCAGTGGAGAGCTCAATCCGCCTGCTCAAGGCCGGCGCCGAAGCAGTGAAGCTCGAAGGCGGCGTCTCGATGGCCGACACCATCTCGGCAATCACCCGAGTCGATATCCCCGTGGTTGGGCACATCGGCCTCACCCCGCAGAGTTATCACCGCATGGGCGGTCACAAGATTCAGGGCCGCCAAAGCGGCTTTGAGGCAGGCAACCGCGAGCGTCTCATCGAAGATGCTCATGCCGTCGAACAGGCCGGCGCGTTTGCCGTCGTGCTCGAAGGCATTCCGCTCGACCTCGCCGCCGAGATCACACGCAAGATCAGCATTCCCACAATTGGCATCGGCGCCGGCGTTGACTGTGATGGTCAGGTATTGGTGCTCCATGACGTGCTCGGACTCAGTGATTCCACCTTTCGGTTTGCAAAGAGCTACGCCAACCTTCGCGACATCGTCGTGGCGGCCACGCATGAATTCGTCGCTGAAGTTCGCGATGGTGTGTGGCCCGACGACGAACACAGCTTTCACTGATTTCGGCGTCCTCGATGTTGGTGTTTGATTCACCCGCGACCATGACCGCGTGGAGCGCCAGCCAACAACTCGCCGGCCATCGTGTAGGACTCGTACCCACGATGGGCGCGCTCCACCACGGTCATGTCGCGTTGATCGGCGAGGCGCAGCGCTCCTGCGATGTGGTGGTCGTCAGCATCTTTGTCAATCCACTGCAGTTCAATCGGCGCGACGACTTCGATCGTTATCCGCGTCCTGGCCAAGGCGACCTCGACGTGTGCGTAGCCAATGGCGTAGACGCGGTGTACGCGCCCACTGCCGAGGCGATGTACCCACCGGGCTTCGATACCCACGTCGAAATCGGTCGACTCGCCGAAACGCTCGAGGGTGCTGGGCGTCCCGGACACTTCCGCGGTGTCGCTACCGTGGTTGCCAAACTCTTCAACGCGGTGCGGCCGCACATCGCGGTGTTTGGCGAGAAGGACTTTCAACAACTGGCCGTGATCAATCAGATGGTGAACGATCTCGACATGGCCATCACGATCGTCGCGGTGCGTACCGAGCGCGAGGCCGACGGACTCGCGATGTCGAGCCGAAACCAACGTCTCACTTCATTGCAGCGAGATGCAGCCGTTGTGGTGCCCGCTGCGATCGAGGCCGTCAAAGCCGCCTTCGTCGGAGGCAACTGCAACGCACACGAACTGTGTCAGATCGCTACGAACGTCGTCTCGATCGAGCCGTTCGCCCGCCTCGAATACGTCGATCTCGTCGATCCGCACACCCTCCAGCACATCAACACGGTCAACGACAGTACCCGTGTCATCATCGCGGTGTGGTTCGACGACATCCGTCTCATCGATAACGCGGCCCTCAGCGACTGATCATCAACACGAACACCAGCGTGTTGAAGAGCGCATGCGCGATCATTGTCGGGGCAAGTCGGCGAACCAGATAGGCCGCACCGCCGAGTACCACTCCCACGGCGGACAGAATGAGCACCAGACCGACATTGCCCATGCCGCGAGCCGGGTCGTAGTGGGCCGCGCCGAATAACACGCCTTGCACGCCAATGCTGAGCCACGCCGGTAACGCGGAACGAAGGCCGCGCATGATCAACCCTCGGAACACCAGCTCCTCAACAATCGGCGCAGCAACCATTGCCAAGAGCGCAAACGAGAGGATGTATGCCCTGTCGAGGTGATGCCGAGAGATGCCCTCTGTGTTGCTGCTCACGGGCACGTCGAACGCAAAGACCGCCAACGCCACGATGACCTGAGCGAGCACAGCCGACAGCCATGCCAGCGGTCCCCAACCGCAGTCGACAGCACGAAACTTCAGGCCGACGTCATCGCGCAGCCGACCGGTGCCCCACTTCCTCGAGATCCACCAACAACTCCACAACATCGGTCCGTACGCGGACAGCAAGCCAATCATTGCGTAGACCAAGATGGGCCACTCGTAACGAACCAGCCACTGCAGCAAGAACTTGCTGGCGATCAGCGACACAATAGTCACCAGTACTGCCGCAACAGCGGCCTGTATCGGCAACGGGGTGAACGACTCGCGCCGGTGCCGACGCTGCTGTGGTTGGTAGACCCATTGCGAGGCAAACGCCGTATCCGCCGTCCACACCAGACCATTCCAGTAGCGCACCCCTGACAGATCGCCTGGATCCGAGTACCAGCCCGCGGCGGGTGACATTGGCGGCGACATTGGCGGCGAAATTGGCAGCGACAACGGAGGAGGCATCGGCAAAGGCACCTGCGGAGACATCGGTGCGCTCATGGCCGCCACGCTAGACACACTCGCGGACCTCTGATGACATGCCCATTCGGCATAGTGTGCAACCCATGTCAGCGCAAGATGGATTGCAGTACCGATCCCTGTCGCTATGGCACGACACACTGTCGGCCGACGACAGCCTCGAACCTCGCTCCAGCCTGCCGGGCGACGTGAGCGTTGACGTGGCAATCGTCGGGGCGGGGTTCACGGGACTCTGGACGGCCCACTATCTTCGGGCACTCGACCCAACGCTGCGCATCGCGATTATCGAGCGACATGTTGCCGGCTTCGGTGCCAGCGGTCGCAACGGCGGGTGGGCATCGGCTCTGCTTCCCATGAGCCTTGACACCATTGCCAATGCGCGTGGACGCGACGAGGCGGTGCGGATGTATCGCGCCATGGTCGACAGCGTCGACGAGATTGGTCGAACGAGCGCGGCACTCGGTATTGACTGTCACTTCGCGAAGGGCGGATCACTCGGTCTGGTCCGCAATCCTGCTCAGGCACCACGTGTGCACACCGACCTACGCAACAAGGCGAGCTACGACATCAACGACGACGTCTGGCTCGATCGCGCGCAGACCGGCCAACGAACGATGGCCACCGAGGTGCTCGGTGCCAGCTACACCCCACACTGCGCAGCGATACATCCTGCCCGGCTTGCCCGCGGGCTTGCCGCGTCGGTCGTCTCGCGTGGCGTCAACCTGTACGAGAACACCGCGGTCGATCTCATCGAACCGCATCGGGTACGCACCGAGCACGGAACGGTGACCGCTGATTTCGTCGTTCGTGCCACTGAGGGTTTCACACCAGAGCTCCCCGGCCATCACCGCAAGATCGTGCCGATTTACTCGTTGATGATCGCGACCGAGCCATTGCCCGACGAGCTCTGGGCCACAATCGGCCTCGATCAGCGAGAGACATTCAGTGATGCTCGGCACTCTGTGATCTACGGCCAACGCACCGCCGACGGACGCTTCGCTTTTGGCGGACGCGGCGCGCCATATCACTACGCGAGTTCTATTCGGCCGGCCTTCGACACCGACACAGCGGTGCACGAGAGGATCCGCGAAACTCTCGTCGAGTTGTACCCACAAGTACAAGACGCCGCGATTACTCATCGGTGGGGCGGCCCGCTCGGAGCGTCGCGCGATTGGCAATGTGGTGTGGGCGTCGATCGTTCTACAGGTTTGGCGTGGGCTGGAGGATACGTGGGCGACGGCGTCACCACCACCAATCTGGCTGGCCGAACTCTTGCCGACTTGATCCTTGGTCGGACAACAGACCTCGTCACGCTCGCGTGGGTTGGACATCAGTCACGCGACTGGGAACCTGAGCCCTTGCGATGGATCGCAATCCGCTCGGCGTTACGGCTGGCCGCTTCTGCTGATCGAGTCGAGGCCCGTCGCCGTCGACCAGAGCGCCCACGCAGCTGGATCCTCGACAAGCTCATCGGCCACTGAGACGCGTCCACCGATGCAAGGCCGCCGCCGTCTTCGGATCGGCCCCGGAGCAAGGCCGCCGCCGTCTTCGGATCGGCCAGGAGAGCCATTAGGCTGCGGGGGTGAGCCTCACTGAGACCCTTCCGACTCGGTACTACGTCGATCCCACCATTTGGGAGATCGAGAGGCATCAGATTTTCGCCAAGACCTGGGTGATGGTGGCAAACGACCACCAGCTCCCGATGCCGGGCGACTTCGTCACTGAGCAGGTGGCCAATTGGCCCATCTTCGTGCAACGCGCCGAAGACGGCAGCCTGCGCGCCTTTCACAATATGTGCCCCCATCGCGCCGGGCCGATCGTGTGGGAAGGCACAGGCCATCAGGCGAACTTGGTCTGCCGCTACCACGGTTGGGCCTTCGACAAAGAGGGTCTGCTCATCAGCGCTCGCGACTTCGGTGCCGACGCACCAGCGGGTACGTGCCTCACCAAGGTTCGCGCCCAGAGCTGGCGGGGCATGATCTTCGTGTGCCTCGATCCCACGGTGCCCGACCTGATCGATTGGTTCGGAGGCTTCGTCGAAAAGTGCGAGCCCTACCCCACCGAGTCGTACCGCTTTCACAGCCGCACCATTCGTCATACGGCGATGAACTGGAAGATATACAACGACAACTTCGTCGAGGGCTATCACCTGCCACTCGTGCACCCCGCGATGTGTAAAGAAGTCGACGCGTTGCACTACACGATCACCGGTGCAGGCGATCCGCGATGGAACATTCACACGGCGCCTCGCCGCGATGGACAAACGTGGAGCGGCGTGTGGGGCTACTTCTACCCCTGCTTCTCATTCGATATTTTCCCTGGCGGCATGGCCGTCGAGCGTTGGCTGCCCGTAGGCAACGACAAGATGGATCTGATCTTCGAGTACTTCTTCGCTGATGACTGCGAAGATGCCGACGCGATCGTCAAGGACAGCGAAGAGGTCGCCGATGAAGACGTGCGAATCAGCGAAATGGTGCAGAAGAACTTTGTGGCCGGCTTGTATCAAACGGGTTGGCTCAGCCCTCGGCACGAACATGCCCTCGGCGAGTTTCACCAGCTCGTTCGCGAAGCGGTCGATCCACACCTCACCTGAGTGCCGCCGGAAACTGCTGCGGCAGATCAGTGGCGAACAACCAGTCCTTGAAGAATTGCGTGAGGTCTGCACCAGTCACCTTCTCGACGAGCGCAATGAAGTCAGTAGTGCTGCGCGAGGTACCCACGTTGTCCTTCACCCATGTCTGCAGCGTTTGAAAGAACGCCAAATCGCCGATGGTGAGCCGCAGCGCCTGTAGCACGACTGCACCGCCGTCGT
Source organism: Actinomycetes bacterium (assembly GCA_031367435.1). Taxonomy (GTDB): domain Bacteria; phylum Actinomycetota; class Acidimicrobiia; order Acidimicrobiales; family Ilumatobacteraceae; genus WLMZ01. The sequence goes on from JANLPV010000045.1 coordinate 30,194, forward strand.
ACACCTCATAACCGAACATTGCGTCGACCCCCGGCTTTCCGGTCGCAGTCGATCCGTCGTGACGGTGTTCGAGTTCACCGTTGGCCCTGTCGACCACTGACATCTCGCCGATGTGTTCGAGCCACATCCATTCCCCATATGTGGCAAAGCTCTCGTTCAACCAGATGTCCTGCCACATCGATGGGGTCACCGCGTCGCCGAACCATTGATGGACCAATTCGTGCGAGAGCAATAGCTGCTCGGTCGAACCGAGACGGCCCGACAAAAAGTCGTCGCGACTGAACAGCGATCGACCTTGTTCCTCCATCGCCAGCCCCTCGAAACTGTCGGTCATCGCGATGCCGTAACTGCTCAGCGGGTAGGGGCCGAAGTAATTGTCGAAGAAGTCGATTTGTTCGCCGGCCACATCGACAAACGGTTGCATCAGCGCGTGGTCGGCGGTGAGGACAGCGCTACTGAGTGGCAAGCCGTTCGGGCCGACACTGTCGACAATGTCGTATGGTCCGGTGATGACCTGGATCAGGTAGGTGGCCATCGCCTCGGGTTGATTCCAGATCCACGTCTCGCCGGTGGCGCTCGTTGTGTGATCGACGAGTGCACCATTTGCGACGCCAGTTTCGCCCGCTCCAACGTGCAACGCGAAACGGTAGGTGGCCTTATCGCTCGGGTGATCATTGCTCGGGAGCCACGTGCGCGCGCCGTCGGGTTCGTTGATCACATACGAGCCGCGAGTGGTGGGAAACCAGCCGTTTTGAATGCCGGCTGGCGAGCCGGACGGGTCGGGTTTCAGAGAATACGTGACCGCGACATCGAACGCAGTGCCCTCGATGATCGTCGATGCGGGGGTGATGACGAGCTCAGGCCCCCGCTGATCAAACGTTGCAACAGAGGTTCCGAGCTTCACACCGTCGATCTTGGGACCAACTGAATCGAGCGAGAAGTCAACGAGGTCACCGGTCGCGGTAATCGACAGTGTCGCAATCGCGTTCAGCAAGTGGGTCGAGTCGTTGTAGGTGAGATCGAGATCGTAGTGAGTGACGTCGATGCCCGGATTGCCCAGGTCAGGAAAGAGCACATCGCCAACTCCCCGTGCGGAATCGCCTCCGGTGCCGTCATTTGTGGTTGGGGTCGAGTCAGTTGGTGGCGTCGCCGTGTCGGGCGTGATCGGTGGCGAGACCTCGGTCGCCGGCACGCGCTGGTTCGAACGACCCGCTGTCACGTTGGTGGTCGCCGCCGAGCATGATGCAATCAGCCATGAGGCCACACTCAGGCCAATCGTCGCGCGCAACAGCGCCGAGCGGTTTCGGCCGTAGCGCATTAGCGCGCACGTCACCTCAACCGTCACTTCGGGTTGATCGCGCTGGTTCCGTTGACGGCGAACGCGTCATCGCCTGATCGCGCTATCGGTCACGGTGGCCCGAAGACGAACGGTGAACACTGAGTCGCCCGAGAGCACAGCACTGCGTGCAAAGAGTCGTCCCGACTCCCAATTCGACAGGCCGAGCTCAGGTCGATCGAGCGCGAATTGGCCGTCGACCCAGCGCGTGAACCCATCGCCGATGAACGGTGCGTCGCAATGGTCGTAGAACCACTGCTGCTCGCTGGTATCGGTGCTGATGAGCGATGCAGTCAAGTGCGGGCTGTGTTGATTGAACAACTGCACCGCATCGAGCACTGAGTCGACAACCGCCAAAGAAACCTCCGGCGAGTTCTCCCATTCCCACTCAGTGCCGAGCTCATCGACAGCGATAGTGTCAGCGAACGTCTCGTTGCTCGGCCCCTCTGCGCGGTCGATCGTCACCTGCTCGTTGAAACACGACGCCGGCACATGTGATGCAGAGCTATCGACAACGTGCAGCCGTGCAGCCGACGATCGGGCGACGCCAGCAGCACGAATTGCATCGAGAAACGCCGGCACCAGTTCGGCGGCACGATCAGCCACGATGCAGCACACATTGAGCGTGTTGCACACCTTGCGATCGAGCGAATGCAACACCGACTGGCGGAAGTGCTCGACATCCGCGTTCGACGAGGCCACCATCCATGCGCCGCCCGTTCCGTGCAGGCTCACAGGCACTCCGGCTTGGCGAGCGACCGCGCCGAGTTGCGCGACTGCTTCACCCGAACCGCGGGCGACGGCCAACGAAAGGCGACGGTCGTTGAATAGCGCATAGCCCGCGGAGCGCGCCGGCGCGCCGATGAGCGTGACACACGCAGCGGGTAGGCCTGACGCCACCAGCGCTGGAGTGAGCGCGTAATGCATGATCGCCTGCGCGGTGCCGAGCGCGTCACTGCCAATTCGAAGAACAGCAGTGTTTCCGGTGCGAAGCACTCCTGTTGCATCTGCAAACACATTCGGGCGGCCCTCGAAGACAAACCCCACAACTCCGAGGGGTGCCCGCTCGACGGCAACGATCCAGCCATCGTGGCGCACCTGTTCGGTGATCTGTTGCCGCGGGATATTCGTGTCGCGCCAAACCCTGAGCCCGGCGACCATGTCGGCGCGCATGCGATCGGACAACGCGAGCCGCGTCGTTGATCTGCCACGCGCGGCCGCCGACTGCACATCGGCGTCGTTGGCACGAGCTATGACCGAAAAGGTGTCGTCGTCGGCGAGCGCCACGGCGAACGCGTCGAAAAATGAGGAGATCTGTTCATCTGTGACCGACGCGAGCTCGGCGAAAGCCGCAAGCGCTGCATCGACCGCGGCCCGCACTCGCGCCACCTCTGCTGACGGAACGTGCAGCAGCGCGCCCGTGTCCTGCACGACCACAAGATGATCACCGGCGACGAATTGCTCGGCGAGAGATGGTGTGACAACCGCCGCTCGGTTGCCCCCGAATGGCACCAATTGGCCAACCTGAAGGCCGATGAGTGGCTGGAAATTGTCCATCACCGCACAGCGTAGGTGTTGGCCCTGGTGGGGACGTTGCCCTGAAGCGCACAACTTAGTGAGCAAGGGAATAGCTTTGCGATGTGACTGCTCCTGAGCTCTATTTTCGTCAACTGTTGTCAGGTCGCGATTTCGCGACGGCCAATCCCGTCGCGCGGCAAATGGTGAACTTTGTGTACGCAATCGGCGATCGCTCTACGGGTGAGACCTTGCTCGTCGATCCGGCATACGCCGTGAACGATCTCATCGACGTCGTCGAAGCCGACGGCATGACGGTGACAGGCGTGCTCGCCACCCACTACCACCCAGATCATGTCGGCGGCGACATGATGGGCTACTCGATCGAAGGCGTCAGCGCCCTGCTCGATCGTTGCCAATGCCCAATTCACGTGCAGGCCGACGAAGCACCGTGGGTACAGCGCACAACCGGTGTGTCGATCACCGATCTTGTATCGCACGAGGCCGGCGACGTCGTCACGGTCGGCGGTATTGACATCACCCTGCTCCACACACCCGGCCACACGCCCGGCAGCCAATGCTTTTTGGTGCAGGGAAGATTGGTGTCCGGCGACACCTTGTTCCTCGAAGGCTGCGGACGTACCGATCTGCCGGGCAGTAACCCCGAGCACATGTATGCGAGCCTGCAGATGTTGGCAGGTCTCCCCGACGAGACCGTCGTGTACCCGGGCCACATGTACTCCGCACCGACGAGCGCGCCATTGTTGGCGCTGCGCGAGGACAACTACATCTTCAAGCCCAAGTCGCTCGAGGCGTGGATGCAATGGTTCGGTGGTCAGGGCTGAGTACGTGGCCCGGCCCCCTGCCAGCGAGCACTAGAGCAGGCTGAGCGCGAGCCCAACGAGCGCCGAGTGGTAACTCACCATGACCGCGAGCGGCAGCCACTTGCGTTCACCAACGAACTCGCGCCAGCCGAGCAGCGTGTCACTGACGACAAATGCGGCTGCACCCGTAATCGCCCACCAGCGGCCCGTCATCGCGGCGAACACGGACATGCTCGAAATGATCGCGAGATATGCCAGCACCGGCACCCTGAGCTCTGGCTTGTTTGCCGTCGCGCCGGCAACGATGCGACGGCCAAGTGTTGCGACATGCAGCACGAGCAGCACCACCACAGGAAGAGCCCACGCGGCATGGTTCAGGTGCAACGACACGAACATCGCAACGAACACGAGGTGACCCATGAGAAAAGCGCAGAGCCCAACAATGAACTTGTCGACGACATCGAGCAGCGCGACGTCACCCACGAGGCAGAACACGAGACCGATCACCGCGAGCACGGTTGCGTTCGTCGGGCCATGCGCCGCAACGGCAACCCACATCACCAACAACGTCGTCACAGGTTTGGAGACTGTCTCCAACAACTGATTCGGACGAACGCGGGTAGACCAATTGACCACGGCGGCCGCAGCAGTACAGACCAACGCGATTGTCAGCATCGGGCAAGCCTGACATGCGCGCCCTGCGTGGAGCGCAGCGGTTCGTTGACGCGCATGTGAGCGTCATTCATGTCAGCGTCGTTCATGTCAGCGTCATTCATGTCAGCGCCGTTCATGTCAGCGCCTTCGCCAGTGCGGCTGATGCGGCGGCCACAAGCAGGCAAAGGACGAGCACACGGAATCGTTCGGGCGAGAACTTGTGGCGTAGGGGGAAGCCAACCAGCAGACCAAGGCCCATTGCTGGCAGGGCGACGCCGCTCACGGCCAACTCGTTGACGTGCACCTTGCCTCCGGCGATGAACAGCGCCATACCGATCACCCCGCTGATGGCAAACACCACCGAGAGCGTCGCGCGAAAGGGTTCGGGACCGAGCTGGCGCGCCTGCAGCCCGAACACCAGCGGCGGGCCGTTCGTGGAGATAGAGGTATTGAGTACGCCACTCAGAAATCCCATGCCAACATCGAACTGCGGGCCGACGTGGGCGAGATCGAGACCGCGGGCGAGGGCCACGACGGCCAGCAACACAGCGCCACCGAGGAGGAGCCGCAGCGTTCGGTCGCTGACGATATCGAATACCAAGAAGCCGAGCGGCATACCGACGATGGCGCCCGCGACAATCCGTTTGACGATCGCTCGGACTGCGCTCCGGCGATATCGAAAGGTTTGCACCATGTTGGTGACGAGGCCGATGATCGAGGACACGATCACGGTTGGGTGCAACGGAATCGCGAGGCTGATCAAGGGCACGGACAGCAGACCGAAACCAAAACCTGCAACGGCACTGACAATCGCTGAGAGGAAGACCGCGACGAACACCACAACGTACTGAGCGAAGCTGTACGAGACCGCGATCAACGAGCCGCCCAACGAAAGCGGTGCGTATGAATATGGAAATAGGGGAACGCCTGCACCTCGCGCACGCCAGGAATGGTGCGCACCTGGTGATTCAAGACATCGAACATCTCATCGTTCGACTCGCACAACACCTCGGCGAGCACGTCGTATCCGCCGGCGCTGAGCACGGCGTAGATCACCGATGGGATCGCTCCCACTGCGTCGGCGACCGCCTGAGCATCGCTTTCAACGGTGATGCAAAACATCGCCATCGCGTTGTAGCCCAGCGCCAACGGATCGGTAACAGCGACGATCTGCAACACACCCGAATCGGTGAGACGCTGCACGCGTTGGCGCGTGGCCGCGGGCGATAAGCCAACGAGCGGCGCGAGATCGGCGTAACTCATCCGCCCATCGCGTTGCAGCTCATCGATGATGCGCTTGTCGATCGCGTCGAGTGTCACGGGGCTTTACCCTACGAGGGCGGCAACCGCTTCACGAAACACCACGGTGTGCCGATCGACGTCGGCTTCGCAGTGATGTGGCGAGAGCAGCGCCATGTTGTGAAATGGCGTCAACAAGATGCCGCGGTTGATGGCCCAGAGATGCATGAACGAATCGAGTTCGTGATCGGTGGCCGCGGCCGCCTGGGCACCGTTCAGTGGTGGCGGGCAGAACCAATACTCGGCTCGGCAACCAAGTTGCTGCACGTGCCATGGCAGGCCGAAGTCGGCTATGACTTTGGCAACACCCTCGGCCCACGCTGTGGCAAGCGGTATGGCTCGATCAAAGTCGTCGTCGCGCAGACATGTACTGAGCGTGGCGCGCACGGCAGCCAGCGCGAGCGCGTTGCCGCTGAGCGTGCCGCCGACTCCAGATGTATCGATGGCATCGGTGAACAACGGCGCATGCAATCGCTCTGCGATCTCAGCGCTCATGCCGTACGCGGCGGCGGGCATACCGCCGCCGATGGTCTTGCCGACGACGATGAAGTCGGCCTCGATGCCCCAGTGGCGAGCCGCTCCGCCTGGACCGACGCAGATCGTATGGGTCTCATCCACAACGAGCAGCACACCATGCTTTCGCGTCACTTCACGCACGGCTTCGAGATAGCCGGGCTGCGGTAAGACGATACCGATGTTGGTGAGGGCCGGTTCCATGAGCACGCAGGCGACGTCACCGTGGGCGAGTTCACGATCGAGCGCTTCTATGTCGTTGAATTGCACCACACGCGTCGTGAGAGCAGGGTCGACCTGCGGTCCGAGTGAGCCGGGTCGGGCAACCACCGCGCCTGCGTCATCGAGCACCGCGAACGCTTCATCGACGGTGCCGTGGTAGCACCAGTCCATCACCAAGATCTTCGAACGGCCAGTGAGATGTCGGGCGAATCGCAGCACGAAGCGATTGGCATCCGTTGCCGTCATAGCAATCTGCCACGACGGCAACCCGAACCGACGAGCAAGCTCGGCCCCCACCCATGCTGCATCGTCATTAGGCAGCATCGTGGTAATCCCACGTAGCGCCTGGGCGTGCAGCGCATCGGCCACCGCCGTGAGACCATGCCCCACCATCGCGCCGGTGTCACCCAAACAGAAGTCGAGATACTCGATGCCGTCAACATCGGTGAAATGCGCGCCTTTTGCCTGCTCGAAGAACACGGGAAAAGCGCCCGGCCAACGCGTCATCCACGGCATGGGCACCCCGCCGAGAAGATGCCTGCTGGCAATATGGGAGCGCTCGGCGGAGCGCGGATGCTGATCGACAAACAATTGATGCTCGTGTGCCATCAGGTGTTCGAGCCGAGATCGATGGAGCATCATGTCCACATCATAGATTGCTGATGCCCCGACTTACAATGGTTTCAGTCGTATCAGTGATATCTTTCAATCGAATCACTTGCATTACTCTCGGCTGACAATCGCTGAAGGTGGGATGCTTCGTCGCCATCGGCGTCGGCGTATCCACTAAGGTTCGGCCCGAGGAGAACATGAGCGCAACAGACATCACCCCAACAGATTCAGCTATCGACCCAGTCCTCAAGTTGAAGGCCAGTCGACGTATGTTGGCGAACAGCATCGTGATGAATGGTCCGTGCATCTATTTGGCTGACGAACGACAGCGTCTCGCTTCTGCTCGCTATGACCACTTCGAGGTCTGCCAAGTTGGCGCCACGATCGGCGCAGAGATTCGCGGCATCGACCTAGCCGGTGAGCTCAGCGACAATGAGATCGCCGACATCCGCCGGGCACTGCATGACTTCAAGGTGATCTTCTTTCGTGATCAGCCCATGTCGACTGATCAGCACGTCGCGTTCGCGGCGAGGTTCGGCAGTTTGGAAACGCATCCGTTTCTTCCGCCAAACACAACCCAACCTGAATTGGTGCGCTTCGCCAAGAACGCAGAAGCAGCCGGATACGAGAACGGTTGGCATCACGATGTCACGTGGCGCGCTGAGCCATCGATGGGTGCCGTGTTGCACGCGATTTCCGTGCCGCCAGTCGGGGGCGACACGTTGTTTGCCGACATGTACGCGGCGTACGACGGTCTGCCCGACGACGTTCGTTCGCGAATCGACGACCTCACCGCAGAGCACGACTTCATGCAGGCATTCGGCCACAACTTGCCAGATGACGAGCGTGCGGTCATGCGTGAACGCTTCCCTGCGGTCGAGCATCCGGTAGCGCCGCGACACGACATTACGGAACGCCGTTACCTCTACGTGAATCGCTACTTCACAACGCGCATTGTGGGCCTTGATCAGACCGACAGCAACGACCTCATCGAGTACCTCGCCCGACAGGCCGACTATCCCGAATATCAGTGCCGATTCCGCTGGCGCAAAGATTCGATCGCGTTCTGGGACAACCGCGCCGTTCAGCACTACGCGTCGAGCGACTATTGGCCGCAGCCGCGCATCATGGAACGCGCCTCAATCATGGGTACGCGACCCACCCGCTAGAGCCGCGATTCAGAACGATGTAGCGTCGAATCCATGACCATCGAACCGGTGCAGATGATCGTTTCCGGTCATGAACTGTCGATCTCCAACCCCAACAAGGTGTTCTTCCCGGCCCGAGGCGATACGAAGCTCGACCTCATCAACTTCTACCTGAGCATCGAAGAACCACTGATGAGAGCGATGCGCGATCGCCCGGTGTTGCTGCAACGTTTTCCCAACGGCACCGCCGGCTCGTCGTTCTTTCAAAAGCGCATCCCCGAGTCCGCGCCTGAATGGCTGCAGACAACCGTCGTCAGCACACCAAACGGCACACTTTCGAATGCGCTCGTCATCGCCGACGTTGCCCACGTGATTTGGGCAGTGAACCTCGGATGTCTCGGCTTTCATTCATGGCCAATTCGTGCGAGCCAGCCGGAGATCACCGACGAACTCAGAATCGACCTTGACCCGGGACCCGGCACAACCTTCGCCATGGCCCAAGAGACAGCCCACGAAACACGCCTCCTCTTTGACGAGCTTGGGCTGACTAGCTACATCAAGACCACCGGCAACCGCGGCCTACACGTGTACGTACGACTGCTCGCAATGTGGAACTCGATGCACGTTCGTGCGGCAGCCGTGGTTATGGCACGCGAACTGGAACGCCGCCGCCCCGACCTCATCACCGCTGCGTGGTGGAAGGAAGAACGTGGCGCACGTATCTTCATCGACTTCAATCAGAACGCACCTCATAAGACGGTGTTTGCACCATGGTCGGTGCGGGCCCGCGATCACGCACCGGTGTCATGTCCATTTCCATGGGATGAGCTCGACACAATTCATCCCGATGCCCTCACCATCGCAACGGTTCCTGCACGGCTCGCCGCCCACGGCGATCCATGGGAAGCCATCGACCGCACACCAAATTCGCTCGAACCGCTCCTGCAGTTGGCAGCTCGCGACGTGGCTGCTGGATTGGCGGATGCACCATGGCCGCCGCAGTACCCAAAGATGGAGGGCGAACCGCTGCGAGTGGCACCGAGCCGAGCGAAGAAGACACCCGCTCCACCTGCAGATACCGGACATGTCGATAGCGACATGTAGCCGCTAGCGTTGCGTGGTGCGAAAGGGAGTCCTGTGAAGACCGCTCTGATTCTCTGTCTGATTGCGGCTCTCGGCTACGGAGCCGGCGCAGTCATGCAGGCCCTCGGCGCTCGGCGGGCCGACGCACTTGGCCAAAGTGGCATTTCGGCAATCGTCAAGCAGCCCATCTTTCTGCTCGGCCTCCTCACTGACCTTGCTTCGTGGACTATCTCGCGTTTCGCTCTGCACACGCTGCCGCTCTTCGCGGTGCAGACGATCCTCGCCGGCAGCCTTGCGGTCACGGTCCTTTTGGCCCGTGTCGTGCTCGGTTCCGAGCTTCGCGGTCCTGACCGTTTGGCAATTGTTTCCACGATGATTGGGCTGTTCATCGTCGGAATCTCTGCGGGCGGCGAACCAACCAAAGAGGTCACCCACGTTCTCAAGGTGTGCACCATGATTGGTATCCCGGCCCTGATCGCTCTCGGCGTCGCGGCGTTGCGGTTGCATAAGTCGATAGTGCTCGCTGTGCTGTCAGGTGCCGCGTTCACGGGCAGCGCCCTATCAGCGCGCTCGGTGCACTTTCGAGACGAGTCCATCAGTGGTCTGCTCTCTGAGCCGCTGCTCTGGGCCGTCGTGATCTACGCCGTACTTGCGTTGGCTCTGCACGCAACGGCGCTCATGCGCGGCGCGGTCGGCGCTGTGACTGCAGCGATGTGGTCGACCGAAGTCTTGGTCGCGTCGATCATCGGTGCGATCGCGCTGGGCGATCACATGCGTCCGGGATGGACAATCCCAGCGATTCTCGGCATCGCCATTACCCTGGCCGCAACCTTCGTGCTCGCCCGCTCACCAGCCCAAGAACTTGATCACCGCACGGCGACGGCCAAAACCCATCCGAGCGCGCGCACCTGGACGTGACGCGACCGTCAGCCCATTGAGGCAGCGACCGAATCGTCGGCACGCAAAACAGTGTCAGAGACAAAGCGGGGCCGGAAGAACAAGACAAACACGGCACCGCCCGCAAAGATCGTGACGCATGCAACAACGAGCGGGGTGTTCGACGAGATACTTCCGGCGATATAGCCAACAAGGATTGACGCCGGCACCGATGCCAAGCTCTGCACGCTGCTGTAAATACCCATCGCTTCGCCTTGCCGACCCGGCTCAGCAGACCGGTTCACGAGACTGGTGAGATTGGCCATCGTCAGTCCGTTGAAGACCGTGAAAATCGGAATCACCCAATACAACGGTGCCTTCGTAGTGGCCAGAAAAAACACTGCCAACACGGCGGCATTACCAAACATCGAGAAGCGAAGCACCTTGAAGTCAGCCAGCTTTTTGGCCACCAGACCAACAACCACGCCCTGCGACAGCGCGATGAAGATGCCGACCAGCGCGAAATAGTCACCCGTTTGTCCGGGCGTGAAATTGAACTTGTTGCGCAGATACACGCCAAAGAACGTGGTGAAAAAGGTGAACCCAGCGTTGAAGAGAAACGCCGCTGCAAGCGGAACGCGAAGCCGCACCGAAGTGAAACCACGAACCACGTTCGACACGGACTGACCAAACTGGATTCGACCTGAATGGATCTTGTCTTTCAACGTTTCGGGCAAGAGCGTGATGATCAGCACACAGTTCATCGCTGCCAAAATCGCGGCGAACCAGAACGGCGTGGAAGCGCCGAACCAACCGGGTGTATCGAAGAGACCGTAGAAGCTCGCATGCGGTGCGCTCAGCCGACCGCCCAGGTATGGCCCGATCACGAAACCCATGCCGAACGCAGCGCCGAGCAAACCGAAGTTCTTGGCACGGTTTTCGTTGGTGCTGATGTCACCAATGGCAGCCTGCGCAACGGCGAGGTTGCCGCCTGTGATGCCGTCGAGCGCGCGCGCCGCGAACATCAACGGCAGGTTCTTGGTGACGATGCCAATCGCAAAGAGTACGTACCCCACCGAGGTACCGGCAATCGACATCGCTAAGACGGGACGACGTCCCAAGCGATCTGACAATTGACCGAGCACAGGGGCCGCCAAAAAGATGCACAGCGGGTACACCGCCTGCAGCCAGCCGAGCATGATCAGACCTTGGCCGGGCGTCCAACTATCGGGCGTCACCCGAAACGTGGAGCGCGGGTCGATCAGTTGGGGAAAGACGGGGATGAGAATGCCGAAGCCAAGAAGGTCGATGAACACTGTCGTGAACACCGCAAGCAAGGGACTCCGTCGGGATGCTGCCCTGGCACTCAAGAAACGCTCCTAGATGGTGAACGACCTCACGAAGACGCGAGGGCGATTGCAGTGATGATTGCCGCGAACCGCACAACCTGTTCAATCTAGAGGCTTTGACTCGAAGCAGCGGTGTACGACAAGCTTGTGGCATGACGGCTGACAACACCATGGATTCTGAGACAGCACGCGTCGAGACCGCGCTCTCGTTGCTGCTCAACAGCCACGATCCGAAGAATCTCGACTCGATTGAGTTTCGCGGCCACCAATACGACGCAGGACTCGCTTGGGTGCACTTCCCCACCGGCTTCGGTGGTCTCGGTGTTCGCCCCGACCTGCAGCGGTTGGTCGAGCAGCGCGTGCGTTCCGCTGGAGCCAAGGGTGCCGACCCAGCCTCGTTCTTCCTGGCACTCGCCGGCCCCACCATTGTCACCCATGGCAACGATGAGCAGCGCACGCGGTTGCTACGGCCGATGTTCACCGGCGAGCAACGGTGGTGTCAGCTCTTTAGCGAGCCAGGCGCAGGCAGCGACTTCGCCGGACTCGCCGCGAAGGCAGTCCGCGACGGCGATGAATGGGTCGTCAACGGGCAAAAGGTGTGGAACACGATCGCTCATCTCGCCGACTGGGGCATGCTCGTAACCCGTTCAAACCCCGACGCGCCCAAGCACAAAGGCATGACGTACTTCGCTGTCGACATGCACAGCCCCGGACTGGAGGTTCGTCCGCTTCGGCAGATCACCGGTGAGGCCGAGTTCAACGAGGTCTACCTCACCGACGTTCGCATTCCGGACGCGAATCGGATCGGCGCTGAGGGTGAAGGCTGGCGAGTCTCGCTCACCACTCTCATGAATGAGCGCAGCACGATTGGCGGAGGTGGCGGCTCGCCCAAGCGCGGCTCGGGTGCTATCGCCGAGGCGGTGCAGATCTGGCAGGCATTACCCGAGGACAAAAAGACTGCGGCGCAGAAAGACCAACTCATGAAATTGTGGGTGCGTGCTGAGTGCCAGCGCCTCACCAACATGCGCGGCGGTGCCAACCGCAAGGCCGGTAACCCTGGGCCAGAAGGTTCGGTCTCGAAGTTGGCGATGGCCGAGCTGAACAAGTCGCTGTTCGAACTGTGTATCGATCTGCTTGGCGCCGCCGCGATGGTGGGCTACGACTACACGTTCAGGCGTCCCGAATCGTTGTCAACCGAGGGGCTCGAGCACGGTATTCGACACGCGTTCTTGCGCGTGCGAGCTAACTCCATCGAGGGCGGCACTAGCGAGATCATGCGCAACATTCTTGGCGAGCAGGTGCTCGGCCTTCCGGGCGAGCCGCGCGTGGACAAAGATGTGCCCTGGATCAGCGTGCCACGCAGCTAGACACCCGCACGAGGGTGACGCGCTACAACAGTGCGGCGCATGCCCTCTCGCCAATCGATTCGACACGGGCCAGTAATTGCATGACGCCTGCTGACATCGGCCACCGAACCGCGCAGGGTGCCTTCGACCGGACGCACGATGACGTCGGCTGGGCGACCCAAGATCTCGCCGGCGAAGGTACACCACTCCTGAACGCTCACGGCCTCATCCCCCGCCCAGTTGACGATGTTCGCCGGTGTCGTTGCGGCACCTAACAGCACCGCAGCCTGCTCGTTAATGTCGTCTTGGAAGATGGGGCTATACATACACGGACCCCACCGCGTCCACACCGGACTGCCCGCAGCAATCGCGTCGGCGTGAAGCGCGGGCAGCCCACCGTTTGGTCCGTACGCGGCGTTCATACGCGCAATGGTGACCGGCAAGTTGTATGCCCGCGAACAAAACCGGGCAACGGCCTCCTGGCCGATCTTGGCTACCGAATACGTGGGTGAATGTTGCGGATTCACGTCGCCCATTGGATCGGTCTCAACATAGGAGTAGCGCGGATCAGGGTTGGGTTTGTACACCGAATGCGTCGACATCACCAACGCGGCGCGGGCCTCACGGCAGTGCTGCAACACAAAACCTGTAGCTTCGGCATTGGCTCGCAGCGCCTGATCGAAGTTTGTGCCGGGGCCCTGGAAAGCGGCAAGGTGCAACACGTACGAGAAGTCGTTTGGCACCGCAGAGAGATCTCCCTCGGCGAGATCGCATTGCACCGTATTGACTCCGAGGTCCTCAACAAGTTGGCGGCTACCTGGCTCGGTGAATCTGGCCAAGCCCCACACATCGTTGTGTAGGGCAAGGAAACGTGCGAGTGGGAACGCGATCTGCCCAGTAACTCCGGTGATGAGAATTTTCTCGCGGATGAGTTCACCGCGTTGTGTCACCACGGCATGGTAATCCCACCGTTGGCGCGCATGACCGTGCCCGTGACGAATCGCGACGCATCGGACGCGAGGTAGAGCACGGCATACGCCTGATCGAGTGGATCGCCAGCAATGCCCAGCGGCGACGTAGCAGCGCGCATCGCCACATAAGCCGCTTTGCGTTCGGCATCGACGGAGCCATCGGCTTGAAGCACATGACGTTCATTCATCGGCGTGTCGGTCCAGCCGGGCGCGAGCGTATTCACGCGAACACCTCGGCTGGCGATCTCCATCGCGAGCCCGCGACTGTATTGCGCCGCTGCCGCCTTCGAGGTGGAGTAGCCCGTCACTCCAGGGGTGGCAACGTCGACGACTCCGGACGTGACATTGATGATGCTGCCACTGCCCCGCGCGAGCATCGCCCGCGCTGCGGCTTGGGATCCGAAGACCACACCCTTGAAGTTGACGGCATGAACGCGATCGAGCTCGGCCTCGGAAACGGTGAGAGGCGTGGAGTCATCGATGACGGCGGCATTGTTCACCATCACATCGAGGCGACCATGGTTGGCAAGCACACCATCGATGAGTTCGTCGACAGCAGATTGGTGTGAGACGTCGAGCTGGGCGAACTCGACCGCCAAGCCCTCGTCGGCAAGTGCGCGCGCCGCCTGTTCGAGGTTTGCCGTCGTGATGTCTGTTAGCACCACGTGCGCACCCGCTCGGGCGAGCACTGCCGACACCGCATAGCCAATCCCGCGCGCCGCTCCGGTAACGACCGCGACGCGACCGCTCAAATCAAATGGGGTGCCCTTCATCATGTGCGTCAGCGATTCGGCCGTCCCGGACACTGCGTGCCGACTACTCGGTCGACCGACGGCCGCGTGTGCGCTCTCGCCCACTAGTCGCGCTCGGTGGTGTGTTGGTGAGGGGACCAACGCTGGCGACGATCTCGCCGATCGTTGGACGATCGAGGTCGAGCGCAGCGTCGAGACTCGCGCGCATCGCTGCAATGTGGCTAGGCGTCGTGCCGCAGCAGCCGCCGACGATGCGTGCCCCGGAGGCGACTGCAAGCGCCGCGTACGACGCCATGACTTCGGTGGTGCCGCTGTAGACGATCTCTGTGCCCTGGAACTGCGGAACACCACAGTTGCCCTTGGAGATATACACATTGTCGTGACCGCAGCTTTCGGTCATCGAGAGCAACGTCACCAAAATGTCGCTCGCACCCACCCCACAGTTCGCGCCCATCGCAACTGGGGGCACCGACAAACCATCGAACACGCTCGCAATGGCATCGGGCATAATGCCCATCATCGTGCGACCGGCAGTATCGAACGACAGCGTGGCGGTATACGGCATACCCACATCAATCGCTGCCTGGGCAGCAGCACGGACCTCTTCGACCGAGGACATTGTCTCGATCCAGGCGACGTCAGCGCCACCTGCGACGAGTCCTTCGATTTCAGTGCGGAACGACGCAACCGCGGCGTCGAAGGTGAGTGCACCCAACGGTTCGAACAACTCTCCGGTCGGCCCGACCGACCCCGCAACGACCACCGGGCGATCACACGCGTCCGCGACTTCACGCGCCAACTCTGCCGCGCGCTTGGCCAATTCGAACGCCCGCGACTCTGCCTTATGCAGCTTCAGTCGGTGGGCATTGCAACCAAAGGTGTTCGTGAGGATGATGTCGGAACCGCCGTCAACGAACCCTTGGTGCAGAGCCTTGACGCGTTCGGGGTGATCGACATTCCAGAATTCCGGCGGCTCGCCCGGGCCGAGACCACGTTCGAAATAGTTGGTGCCCGTTGCACCATCGGCGAGAAGAACCCGTCGGGTCTTCAGCAGTTCTGCGAGCGAAGTGCGCATCGAGTTCGTGTGTCCCTTGGTGGGCGGTATCTCCGCCGTGGCCCCGTCAAGTATGCCAGATGGGTACCTCAGCGCACGGTGGGTTCGACCCGCAACACACACCAGCTCTCGACAAAACTAATGCAATGCATTAGTGTTATCCCCGTTGCTCAAAAGGGCCAAATTTTCACAAGGGGGCTGCCGTGGAGTTCGGCGTATTTCTGAATGGCTACATCCCGGGCCCGGCCGCCCACGACAGCGCGAGCGAGCACACAGTGCTCATGCGCGAGGCCCAGTACGCGATTCACGCTGATCAGCACAACTGGAAGTACGCCTGGTTCGGAGAGCATCACGCCCTCACTGAGTACAGCCACATGTCGGCGCCCGAAGTGATCATGGGCTACATCGCCGCGAACACCGAGCACATCCACCTCGGTTCGGCGATCAACAACCTCTCCCCCCGAGTGAATCATCCTGTTCGCAACGCCGAGCGCGCCGCCACGCTCGATCACTTCACGAACAATCGCTACGAGTGGGGCACCGGGCGCGGCGCGGGAAGCCACGAGATCGCGACGTTCAACATCCTCGACAAGAACTCCACCAAGAGTGAATGGGAAGAGGCCGTGCACGAGATCCCTCGGATGTGGGAACAACTCGACTACACGTTCGAGGGTCAGCACTTCACGGTGCCCACGCCGCACAACATCTTGCCCAAGCCCTACGGCAAGGGCCATCCCCCGATCTGGGTGGCATGCGGCAATCCCCCTACCTTCGCGAGGGCAGGCGAGTTGGGCATCGGCGCGATCGCATTCAACTTCGAGCCGATCTTCAATCTCAAGGGTCGCATCGACGCGTACAAGGAAGCGATCGAGAAGTGCACTGAACCCCTCGGTCAATACATGAACAACAACGTGATGATGACGAATGCGGTGATTTGCCTGGGCGATCGCAAACGGGCGCGTGATCTGGCGCTCGACGGTCTCGGCAGCTATCTCGTCACGATGGTGAACTTGTACCACGACACGATGCCGCAGTCGCCCGATGCGATCGTGTGGCCGAAGCCAACGGTGTCTGTACGCGAATACGCAGGCGGCGACCCGGAAGGTTTCCTCGATTCATTGATCGCCGGCGGCTACCTGCTGTGTGGCACACCCGACGAAGTCACCGAGCAGGTCAAGAACTACCAGAAGGTTGGTTGCGACCAATTGGTCTTCGGACTACCGAGCTCGATGGAGCACGACGAAGTACTCGAGATGCTCGAGGTATTTGGCCAGAAGGTCATACCCGAGTTCGATACCGATCCAGTGCACTCAACGACTCGATACCGCGAGAACGCCAAGCCGAAATACAACAAGTTCAACTTCCCGGTGCCCGACGTGCACGTGCCGCGCATTCCGGCGAACGCGTTGCTGCCGCTCGGCTGAGGACGAATCAGCTGCGCACACTGAGGTCGTCGGCTCGATCCGCTGACAGGCCCACCAACGCGTGCGATACGGTGCTCGCTTGCCGCTGCACATCGGTTCAACCGCATCATCAGGAGAAGCATGAGCGACGATCGTCCTCGCACGTCCACACGCGACCATCAACTGCTGCGCGAGCAACTCACACGGTGGCTCGGCGCGCACTTACCTCATCCAACCATCTCGGAGTTCGTAGCACCAGCGACCAACGGCATGTCGAGCGAAACGATCTTGTTCGAGGCCCATTGGTCCGATGCCGATAATCAAGCGCAGTCGCAGCGGTTCGTCTTGCGCCTTCCGCCCGACCCAGCGTCTGAGCCCGTCTTCCCGGTGTATGACATGCCACGGCAATACCACGCGATGCGTCTGGTGGCGGCGCGAACCGACGTTGCCATCCCAACGACGGTGTGGCTCGAAACCGACGCCAGAGCGCTCGGCGCGCCGTTCTTCGTCATGGAACGCATCGATGGCGTCGTGCCGCCAGACCTCATGCCGTATCCATTCGGTGACAACTGGTTCTTCGACGCCGCGCCTGCGGACCAGGCCCGCCTGCAGCAGTCGTCAATCGAGGCCTTGGCCAAGATCCATAGCATCGCGGCGTCCGATCCTGACGCGGCGTTCCTCGTGATCGATGCCCCGGGTGACACGGCCCTCGAACGTCACGTCAACGATCAACGCGCGTTCTACGAATGGGTCGCAGCCGACGGTGTGCGTTCACCGCTCATCGAACGTGCCTTTCGGTGGCTCGATGACAACTGGCCGACAGCGGAAGGCGACACCGTCGTCAGTTGGGGCGATGCTCGCATCGGCAACATCATGTACCGCGACTTCGAGCCGGTTGCCGTGCTCGACTGGGAAATGGCGGGCCACGGACCACGCGAGATCGACCTCGGCTGGATGATCTTTCTGCACCGCTTCTTTCAGGATCTCACCGAGCAATTGGGCATGCCCGGTATGCCGGACTTCATGCGCACCAGCGAAGTCATCGCGGCCTATACAACCGCGAGCGGATACGCGCCGCGAGACGTCGAGTGGTTCATGTTGTACGCCGCGCTCCGGCATGCGATCGTGATGTTTCGCATCACTCGCCGCCAGATCTTGTTTGGCGAAGCGACAATGCCCGAGAACCCCGATCATGCGTTCATTCACCACCCCACACTTGCGGCGATGATCGACGGAACATACTGGTCCAAGCTGTGACCTGCTTGCGCGCACAGCGCTGTGCATGACGACCATCACATTTCGGCGGTCAGTCGCGGCAAGTGTGTTGCTAACGGTTCTGCTACATCTGCGGTTCTTCTTCACACCACTCACCTCTGACGAAGGCGGCTATCTCGCCATCGCACGAGCGTGGGGTCACGGCCGGGATTTGTATCGACAGGTGTGGATCGACCGACCGCAAGGCCTCCTCATGTTGTTCCGCGTGTGGGACAACATTGCGGGCGGTAGCACGACGTCGGTTCGAATCATGGCGACGGTATTCGCTATCGTAGCCGTCGTCGCTGGGGCCTTCATCGCCGATGCGCTGGGGTCACCGCGCGCTGGCGCGATGGCGGCAGCGTTCGTAGCCATCGTCTCATCGGCACCGGTGCTCGAGGGCTTCATCGCCAATGGCGAACTCCTCAGCGGAGCCCTGTCGACTGCTGGCCTCGCGGTGGCCTGCCTCGTTCTTGCCGGTCGCTGCAATCTCAAGTGGATGTTTGTGTCGGGGCTACTCGCCGGCTGTTCGATGTCCATAAAGCAGTCAGGCTTTGACGGCTTGATCGCAATCTTTGTGTGGTTGATTCTCGCGCTGGTGGTCGGGTGGCGCGAGCGTCGGTATGTGCTACGCGCTCTCAGCTTGTTGGTCGGCGGACTCGCGACGGTGATGGCGCTACTGGTGGCGCACGGCGCGTTGACGGGATGGCACGACTGGTGGTTCGCCGTCGCGGGCTATCGACTCGATTCGCGTAGCGCACTCGTTGGTGCCGATTGGGGTCGTCTGTTCTCGACAGCGGGTGTTGCTGCACCAATACTGCTGCCCTTGCTGATCGGCAGCGTCGCCTGCGGTGTCGCCCTGTACGTGGCACCCACACGACGAGTGCGGCCCGAACACGCCATCTTGTTGATCTGGCTACTTGCCGCGACCGCAGCGTTTGCTTCAGGTGGACAATTCCATCGCCACTACTGGATCACGCTCACCTTCCCGCTCGCGGTCATCGCCGCGATGCTCGTTGCGAGCGTTCATGTGCTCTGGATCCGATCGGCTCTGGCTTGGGTGGTGATCTTTCCTTCCCTCGTCAGCGCGGCCGTCATTATTGGGTTGCCCCGCGATCAGGTGCCGGTGCGAGCCAGCGCCGATCCGCGTTCGATCATCGACGAGGACATGGCGAAATGGTTCCTATCGAACCGCACGAACGCAAAGTGGTTTCAAGTGAATCAGCCACGACCCGCAACGATGTATGTCTACTGTGCAAGCGCCGCGTTCTACGGCAACGCGCTTGAGGATCCGCCCTATCCGTACCTGTGGTTCGACGGGGTTCGTCAGGTCCCTGGCGCGCGCGAAGCCCTCGGCGCGATGCTGGCGTCGCAACGAGAGAGACCCACGTTCGTCGCGATGTATCAAACGCCAGCGGGATGTGACCCATCAGGTGTGAGCGAGAAGGCACTGTCCCACTTCTATCGCCCACTCACCTCGGTGCGCGGCATACAAATTCTCGTGCGCAACGATCACTAGCCCTCCGCCAGCACGCCAGCACGCCCGCCCGCACCCCCGGCACGACCCCCGCACAATGGGTGCGCCGCCCCAAACAGTGGGCGCGATCCCGGCCACACGCTGGCTCACATCTCGCCCATTCAGCGCCAATCCGGTTCAATGGGCGCGATCCCGGCCACACGCTTGAAATCAACGGCTCACATCTCGCCCATTCATGCTGGGGACGTGACGTCGGGGGCGTGGGGGCGGGACGTGGGAGCGGGATTAGACGACCTGGCCGGCCGCGATGGTGGTGTGAATCAGTGGAACGCCGGGACGATAAAACAGGTGCACATACGACGGAGCATCGAGCACGACAAGATCGGCCGAGCAACCAACCACGATCCGGCCGATATCGCTCCGGCGCAATGCGGCTGCTCCTCCGACGGTGGCGGCGAGCAGCGCCTCGTCGGGGGTCATCCCCATTTCGCGAACCGCAAGCGCGAGACAGAAACTCATCGATGTGGTGTTACTCGAACCTGGGTTGCAGTTTGTTGCAAGTGCAACCTTCACACCCGAGTCGAGCAGTCGACGCGCATCTGGGTACGGCTGTCGGGTGCAGAAGTCGGAGGCCGGCAGGAGGGTCGCCACGGTGTCGCTCTGAGCGAGCAAGGTGATGTCGTTGGCGCTGAGATGTGTGCAGTGGTCAGCCGATGCGCAACCCATCTCTACGGCAAGCGCGACCCCCGGCCCCTCGCCAAGCTGGTTCGCATGGATCTTGCCGAGGAGTCCCGCCGCCATGCCTGCCCGCAGCACCTCACGGCTCTGGTCCTCGTCAAAGGCGCCTTGTTCGCAGAACACATCAACGAAACGAGAATGGGGCGCGGCGGCCATCAGCATGTCGCCGCACACCAGAGCGACGTACTCGTCCGTGCGACCAACGAATTCGTGGGGAACCACGTGCGCGCCGAGAAACGTTGTATCTGACGCAAACTCGCCCGCAAGCCGCAGCAAGCGCACTTCGGAGGAAGGGGTGAGTCCATAGCCGGACTTGATCTCGATGGTGGTCACGCCCGCACGGAATGCTTCGGCGCGTCGATCTGTCACAATGCGGCGAAGCTCAACGTCGCTCGCAGCTGCGGTAGCCCGAACCGTCTGGCGTATGCCACCTGCGGAATAACTGTCGCCCGCCATGCGCGCCACAAATTCATCCGATCGATCGCCGGCGAATACGAGATGCGAATGGCTATCGACGAAGCCTGGGATCACACAACGTCCTTGCGCGTCGATTCGCCTGTCGGCAGTCTGTCCGCAGGCCCCGATGGAGATGATCGACGATCCCTCCATCACGACGCTCGCGTTGGCGATGATGCCGAGTGGACCCTCTCCCAGGGAGGTGTCGTTCGTGACAAGAACACCGATGTTGTCGATGACGGACGTGGTCATCTCGCGTCCTCGTACAGCGCGGAGATTGCCCGGCTGAGCTCGTCGGCAACGTCGATGCTTACATGGCGTCCGCCCCGAACAACTGTGTGACCGGCGACGATCACGTTGTGCACATCACTAGCTGTCGCACAAAAAACCACAGCGTCGACCAACGCGTCGGTCGGAGCTCCGGCAAGACGAACACTGTCTGTTGAGATCGTGGTGAGATCGGCGAGCGCGCCAACTTCGATGGCGCCGCCAACATGCCATCCGAGCGACCGGTAGCCATTCACGGTGCCCGCGGCAACGAGATCGTCGGCCGGATGCGTACCCCGCCGCATCGACAACAGTCGTTCATCGAGCTCGATGCCGCGCATCTCCTCGAACGGGTCGACAACGGCGTGTTGGTCACTGCCTATCGCAAGCTTCACCCCGGCCTCGCGTAGCCCGCGCGATGGTCCGATTCCGTCGGCGAGATCTCGCTCGGTGCTTGGGCAGAAGCAGCACACGGATCCCGTCGCGGAATACAAAGTGATGTCGTCGTTGGTGAGGTGCGTTGCATGCACCGCGGTGAAGCGCGCGGACAGCGCACCCTGTTGGGCGAGCAGCTGCGTGGGCGAACAGCCGAATGCGGTCGCTATTTGTTCGTTCTCCGCGACCTGCTCGGAGACGTGCGCGTGTAGCGGCATGTCATGTTGAGCAGCGAAACGCGCGACGAGGGCTATCGATCCGGCATCGACGGCGCGGACCGAGTGAATGGCGGCACCGATTCGTACTGTGTCGCCTACGGAACGATCGGCCAACGACGATCGCAAGGCCGCAATGCGCGACATCCACGCCGCCGCTGATCCATCGGAGAAACGGCGTTGCTGCTCGGACACCGGTTGGCCGGTACCGCCCTGCAAGTAACAGGCGTCGAGCAGCGTTAATCGAATGCCAGCCTGGCGCGCCGCCTCGATGATTGCGTTGCCCATCGCGTTCGAATCGGCATACGGTTTGCCGTCGGCAGCGTGATGCACATAGTGAAACTCACCGACCGCCGTGTAGCCCGCCATCAACATCTCGGCAAAGACGGCCCGCGCGAGCGGCATGTAGTTCTCCGGCGTGAGCCGACCGGCCAGCGCGTACATCTGATCGCGCCACACCCAGAAGTCGCCGCGCCCCCGGTGCGTTCGTCCACGTAACGCACGATGAAAGGCGTGGCTGTGAGCATTTGCGAACCCGGGCGTGGTGACCCCATCGAGTTGCTCGGCATCTGGCGGACACTCTGTAATGCGCTCGAGCTGGGCAATGAGCCCGTTGTCGATCGTGACAAGAACGCCGTCGGCGATGCCAGATGGCAACAACGCGTGCTGGCACCACAAACGTCTCACCGTCAACTCCTCAGCTACCAACACGATCGACAAACGCAGTGATGCGTTCGATAAACGCGGCTCGATGAAAGCGTTCGAACTGCTCCCATGTACTGAAGGTAGTGGGGTCGGTGACGCGGTCGACGAAGAGCACACCGTCGAGGTGATCACATTCGTGCTGAAAGGTACCCGCGGTGAGCCCTCGTTTGATTTCGTCGTGAGGTCTGCCCTCGCGATCGAGATAACGCACCCGCACTGATACGTGTCGACTGACCTCACCGCGCAAGTTCGGCACGCTGAGACAACCTTCGTTGACGTCGAACCGTTCGTCATCAATCGGCTCGATGACTGGGTTGATGACCACGGTGAGCGGGATGTTTGGTTTGTACGGATAGCGCGGGTTGTTGTTCACCTCGATAACGGTCACTCGCAACGCCTCACCAACCTGATTGGCCGCAATGCCTGCGCCGTTCGCGCTATGCATCGTGTCGATGAGATCGTCGATCAACTGTTGAACATCAGCAGTGGCAAGTTCATCGAGCGACACCTCGCGAGCACGCTCACGCAGAATCGGATGACCGATCGTGACGATGTCGCGAATCATTGCGCAGCCATGGGGATGACAACACCTCGTTCGGCAGCGACACGCTGCGCCAACTCGTATCCAGCGTCGGCATGGCGGATAACACCCATGCCCGGGTCGTTGGTCAACACCCGCTCAAGCTTTTCCGCGGCGAGCGCGGTGCCATCCGCGACCGACACCTGACCTGCATGGATCGATCGACCGATGCCAACGCCGCCGCCGTGGTGAATGCTCACCCACGATGCCCCTGATGCGGTGTTCACGAGTGCGTTGAGTAGGGGCCAATCGGCAATTGCATCGGAGCCGTCAGCCATCGCCTCAGTTTCGCGATAGGGCGAAGCGACAGAGCCGGAATCGAGGTGATCGCGGCCGATCACGATTGGCGCTTTCAATTCGCCACGACGAACCATCTCGTTGAAACGCAGCCCCAGGCGGTGGCGCTCGCCATAGCCGAGCCAACAGATTCGGGCAGGTAAACCTTGGAAGGCGACGCGTTCGCCAGCGAGGTGAATCCATTTGTGCAGATCTTCGTTGTCGGGAAATTCCTCGAGCACGGCTTTGTCCGTCGCGGCGATATCGCCAGGGTCACCGGAGAGCGCCACCCAACGGAACGGCCCGAGACCTTCGCAGAACAACGGACGAATGTACGCGGGGAGAAAGCCCGGGTACTCGAAGGCTCGCTCATAGCCGCCAAGCGCAGCCTCAGCACGCAGGCTGTTGCCGTAGTCGAAGACCTCAGCGCCACCATCTTTGAACCCCACCATCGCCTCGCAGTGACGCGCCATGGATTCACGCGACCGACGGATGTAGGTGTCTGGCGCTTCGAGCCGCAACTGCTCAGCGGCGACCATTGACATATCGGCGGGCACATAGCTGAGCGGATCATGCGCGCTCGTCTGATCGGTGACGATGTCGGCCGGGAACCCATCGGCCAGCAGCCGAGCAAAGAGTTCGGCAGCGTTGCCCACCAGCCCGATCGAGACAGCGCGACGCTGCGCCTTAGCGGCGAGGCAACGCTGAATGGCATCGGCGTACGAATCAGCGACCTCATCGAGATAGCGCGTCTCGATGCGACGCTGAACGCTGTGCGGATCGATGTCGATACACAACGACACGCCACCGTTGAGTGTGACCGCCAGGGGTTGTGCGCCACCCATGCCACCGAGCCCGGCCGTCAGAGTGATGGTCCCCGCGAGGGTGCCACCAAAGAGCTTGCGCGCAATCGCACCAAAGCATTCGTATGTACCTTGGAGGATTCCCTGCGTGCCGATGTAGATCCACGAACCCGCCGTCATCTGCCCGTACATCGTGAGACCCTGGTGTTCGAGGCGGCGAAATTCGTCCCAATTGGCCCAATCGGGAACCAGGTTTGAGTTCGCGATCAGTACCCGTGGCGCCCATTCGTGCGTGCGCATCACGCCCACTGGCTTGCCGCTTTGCACCAACATCGTCTCATCGTCTTTGAGCGTGGTGAGGGTACGGCAGATGGCGTCGAACGCATCCCACGAACGTGCGGCACGACCGGTGCCGCCGTAGACAACGAGGTCATCGGGTCGCTCAGCTACGTCGGGATCGAGGTTGTTGCAGAGCATGCGCAGCGCGGCCTCCTGCGGCCAACTCCGGCACGACAGGGTAGATCCGCGGGCGGCACGAACTTCGCGAGGGCCTGACATGTGACGATGTCCTTTCGTTCTGCGGATTCAGTCGAGCGGCCCGACAACGTCGGCAACCGCGTTGGTGATACGAGGCGAGTTGACGAGTTGTTCGACCACGCCGAGTTCGGGTGCGAGCCATCGATCTGGACCCGGTCCCTGTACGTGTTCGCGAATGAGGCGCAGCACAGCATTGGTGGCCGGTGATGGTTGCAGAGGCTGGCGAAGATCGAGAGCGCGTGCCGCGACACTGAGCTCAACAGCAAGAATTCTCGCAAGGTTCGAAACAGCAAGACGCAGCTTGCGCGCTGCACTCCAACCCATCGAGACGTGGTCCTCCTGCATTGCGCTCGTCGCCATTGTGTCCACACTCGCCGGCACCGCGTGACGTCGGTTCTCCGACACCATTGCGGCCTGCGTGTAGTGCGCGATCATCATCCCCGAATTCACCCCAGCGTCGGGTGCGAGAAATGGTGGCAGGCCCGACGATCTCGCCGGATCGAGCATGCGGTCGGTGCGCCGCTCAGAGAGCGCGCCGACATCGGCAACCGCTACAGCGAGGAAATCGAGTACGTATCCGACAGGAGCCCCATGGAAGTTTCCGCACGACTCCACGCGACCATCGGGCAGGATCATTGGATTATCGATCGCTGCGCCGAGTTCACGATCGGCGATGGTTTCGGCATAGCCGATTGTGTCGCGGCCTGCACCGTGCACCTGAGGCGTGCAACGCAACGAATACGCGTCCTGCACGCGAGCATCACCATGCCGGTGACTGGCAACGATGGAAGAGTCAGCAAGCAAACGACGAAGGTTCGATGCGCTCACGGCTTGACCCAACTGCGGACGAAGGGCCTGGAGATCGGCAGCGAACGCACGGTCGGTACCGAGCAGTGCCTCCACCGACATCGCCGCGGCGATATCGGCCACCTTGTACAACTCGCGTAGGTCGTGCAACGCCAGACACAACATGGCGAGCATGCCATCGGTGCCGTTGATGAGCGCAAGCCCTTCCTTCTCGCGAAGCACCATGGGCTGCAGGCCAGCTGCGGCCAACGCCTGCGCCCCGGTGAGTAGCTCGCCTGATGCATCACGCGCCGCGCCTTCGCCAACGAGCACCATCGCGACGTGGGCCAGTGGCGCGAGGTCGCCGCTCGCACCAAGCGAACCAAACTCGTGCACGACCGGCGTGATCCCCGCGTTGAGCATCGCCAACAAACCCTCGGCCAGATCCGGGCGAGTACCGGAGTACCCAAGCGCAAGGCTGCGGGCGCGGAGCAACATCAGCGCACGGATCACTTCTCGCTCGATCTCGGGGCCCATGCCAGCGGCGTGCGAACGCAAGAGCGCGAGCTGCAACTCGGCGGTACGAGTGGGTGGGATCACCACGCTCGCAAGCGAACCGAAACCTGTTGTGACTCCGTACACCACCACGTCGGCATGCACGAAACCCTCAACTACGGCGGCGGAGCGGAGCATGGCTTCGCGTGCCTTCGCGCCGAGCTCGGCCCGGATTGCACGCCGGGCCACTGCGACGACATCGTCGCGTGAGACACCATGCGATGACAGCTCGACGGGTTCGTTGTAGTCTTTCACTGTGTGCAATCTACTACCACTAGATGCAACCACAAGTCATTCTCTGCGGACGGCGCTGTAGCCATGGCGGCTGGCCATGTCGACGACTCTGTGCGAAACCGACCACGCTCGTCGGATCGTGTGTTGCAGCTGCTGTGCGTTGTTGGTGGAGCCGCGCATGGCCTCAGTCTCACCGAGGCCGCGACGCGCGTTGGTCTTGTGCCGAGCACCGCGCTGCGCCAGCTTCGCTCGCTCGAGGCCTCGGGCCTGCTCATTCGCAGCGACCTCGACCAGCTGTACCGACCGGGACCCGCATTGGTCAAACTCTCGCGCACCGTGTTCGCCGGTCACTCGCTGGCTGGTGCGGCCCAACCCTTTCTCGAATCGCTTGCGCGAGCCACCGGCGAATCGGCATACCTCGCGATCGGCGAGGCGGGAGGCAAGGCCGTGTACGTCGCAACAGCGCCTGGCGAACACGCACTGCGGCACAACGGTTGGCTCGGCAGGGCATTTCATAGTGCTGGCACCGCCGCAGGGGCCGCGCTGCGCGGTCGCACCGATAGCGATGGTGCGGTGGCTCGGGTCGGCAAACTTGAACCCGGTATCACCGCAGTCGGCGCGTCGGTGCGAGCGCCAAGCGGCGTCGTCGCGGCGATCAACGTTGTTGGCCCCAGCTTTCGCCTTGAGGGCCGCCAACTCGAAGGCATCCGACGCGCCGTCGTCGCAGCCGCAGCGCAGCTGTCAGAGACGCTCGGGCAATCCGACTGACAACATCGAACTCGTCACAGACAGGCGAATACCGCGTCAATCAACGAGCGATTGCGAGTGCTCTGCCAACGCGGAATGACATGGTTCATCACGTAGCCGAACGCAACCCCGGAATCGGGATCGGCAAAGCCGAGTGCACCGCCGGTTCCGAAGTGTCCGAAGCTGCGCTGGTTCGGTCCGAATGGTCGGCGCCCAGAGGTCGGTTTGAAACCGAGGCCAAACACGGTTTCCTCACCCAGCACTGGGCAATAGCCCTGCGATTGGGGGCGGGTGGCTTCAGCGAGCAGATCCGGCGATAGCAACGGCTGCGACCCAATGAGCGCGGCATAGATTCGCGCGACTCCGGTTGCAGAACCGTGCCCATTCGTTGAAGGAATCTGCGCGCCACGCCATTCTGGCGAGTTGACCACTCCACCCGACGAATACCCCGGTGGATTGAAGTAGCCCTGCGCAATCATCAACGCCTCGCCCGAGAGCTGTGTGAAATCGGGATCGGCTCCGCTGCGCGCCGGCGCCCAGATCACGTCCGCGCAGCGGTATTGATCGTCGGTCGACACGCCGAAATGGACATCGGCGACGAGTGGATCGACCACATCTCGCAGACGCTTTCCTGGCATCTGGCCACTCACACGACGGACGATCTCACCAATCAAGTGCCCATACGTATTGGTGTGATAGGTGTGGCGCGAGTCGGGTGGCCACCAGGCATCTGTAGCGGCGAGCGCCGTCGTCATCGTTTGCCAGTTCCATAAATCGTCGTTCGTGAGAGTTGCTCGAATCGCAGGAACTCCGGCGCGATGGCACAACGCATGACGTAGCGTTGCCGCCTCCTTGCCACCGACCCCGAACTCGGGCCACACCGAAGCAATCGGATCATCAAGACCGATCAGCCCGGCATCCACCAACTGCAACGCGAGTAACGCAACGATCGCCTTGCCCACCGAGTAAAAGTTCACGATGGTGTCGGGTTGCCACGGGCGCGTGTTGAGTTCATCAGTCCATCCGCCAACGAGGTCGACGACGACGTTGCCGTGCACCATCACGCACACGGCGGCACCGACTTCACCTCGGTCGGCAAAGTTACCCGCGAACGCGGCACGCACGGGCGCGAAGCGATCGTCACATTCTCCACTAATCGGCACGCTCATCGGCACACTCATCCGCGACATCTTGTCAGCCCGAGCGTCCCCAACGCCCCGAAAACCCCGACATTGGGTGCGGTGTGAGCCAGCGTGTGGCTTGCCAGCGTGTGGCTCACATCTCGCCCATTGAGCCCGAATGTGGAAAGGAAGGAAAGGAACTGGCGTTTGGTGTGGATGACTAGTCTCGGCACATGCCTTCCAAACAACTCAACCGCGGCGACACATGACATGTTTCGACAAGTAGTTGCCTATCGCTGGGTCGAAGGCGTCACCGACGAGGCGAAGCAGGCCTGCCGAGAATCATTGGAAACGCTGCGGGCCATTCCGGAGCTCACTCAACTCGCCTTTGGCGATGACGCGAGACATTTCGAAGGCAACTTCGACATGGTGGCCGTCATGGACTTTCCAGACTTTGCTGCAGCGCGACGATACGTTGCCGATCCGCGACATCAGGCCTACATCCACGATCACGTCGTCAAACTGGTGGGCGAGCGCGTGGTGGTGCAGCACGATTGGGCGATCGACGAGGTTGCCGGCATTCATCACGTGACGCTTCCTGTGTCCGACATCGAGCGCAGTCGCGAGTGGTACGAGGCGGTGCTCAACCTCGTCGTCGACGAATTGAGCACACCCGAGGATGCATCACACGAAGTCGTAATCCGGCATCGAAGCTCGCCCTTCGTCGTGACGCTTCGGCATGACCCCACCCGCGCCAAAGCGTTGGCAGGGTTCGATCTCGTCGCGCTGAGCGTTGCCACTCACGACGACATGCGCGCAATCCTTGCTCGACTTGATGCGCGCGGAGTCAGCTATGTCATAAACGTCGTACCGATCGGCGAGTTCCTCGTCGCAGTCGCTGACCCCGACGGCATCGTCGTGACGCTCGCGTGTCTTCTGCCAGCCGACGCACCCGACGTGTCGTAGGCCAAGAGCGACGGCTCACAAATCCTCGACAGGCAATGCCTACTCGTATTTGGGGTAGGTGTCCGTCATCAGCATTGTGTACGAGTTCGTGCGCACGTAATAGCGGTACGCCTTTACCGCGAAGGCGTGCATGCCGGGTGGGTATTTTGCGGTGAACAGAATTGAAAACCAGGCAATGACCGTCACGAAGAACACGGCGAACAGCAGTACCTCCGAAATGATGAATGCCGGGATCGACCAGATCATTCTGAGCGCGTTGCTGAGGCGATTCGCCGACTCTTCATACTCAAACGCGTAGCTGACGCCGGTGGCACCGGGGTCGGTGCCGAACGGTGGAAAGACGCCGTGCAACAACGCTGCGTAGGAAAGCACCCGCGCCGAGTAGCCCAAATAGTCGCTCTGCATTTTCCACATCGACTCATTTCGCTTGCCCGTGAACAAAATGATGAACCACTGTAAGACGCCGAGCACCTGCGCGAGCCATCCCCAGATTCCGGACAGGATGGCGTGGGGGATGATGAGAATCATCCGAAAGAATGTCGTGAGTCGGCTCTGCGGCTCGCTGTTTGCAACATCGTAAGAAACGGCTGACATGACGTACCTCCATGTGATGGCACAGGCGGGCGTGATCCGCGGCAAATTGTACGCATTCGGGTCATTGCGTTCTGGGGATACGTCGCCACCGCCAACCGCCGAGTGCCAGACTCACGGCGATGCCTGCACCATCTCAGCTCCCGCTGCTGTGTCCGATACCCCGACACCTCGAGTTGACGGGTGGCGAGTTTTCGATTGGCGAAGTGCGCGTCGCGCGAGTGAATCACCTCACACCGCAGGGCTACCGGTTAGTGATCGATGCCGACGGTGTACGCATAGATGCCAGCGATGCAGTTGGCGAGCACTACGCGAGGCTGACGCTCGAACAATTGGGAAATCCGGCACCAGGAATTGTGATCGAGGATTGGCCCGATCTTGTGGTGCGTTCCGTGATGCTCGATATCAGCCGCGATCGCGTGCCGACGATGGACTCGTTGAAACGGCTGATCGTGCGCCTTGCAGGCTGGAAGGTGAACCAACTGCAGTTGTACCTCGAGCACACCTTTGCCTATCCCGAGCATGAGACTGTGTGGCATGCGGCGAGCCCGTTGTCTGCCGACGACGTGCGCGAACTCGACCGTTTTGGCTGTGACCATCATGTCGAGCTCGTCGCCAATCAGAACTGTCTCGGTCATGCTGAACGCTGGCTACGCCATCCGCGTTATCGCTCGTTGGCACTGCGCCCTGATGGGTTCGACATCATGGGCCTGCGCAGAGGACCAACAACACTCGATCCCTCGAGCCCCGACGCGTTCGAATTCGTCGCGTCGCTGCTGAGCGAACTCCTTCCCTGCTTCTCCAGTAAACGGGTGCACATCGGCATGGACGAACCATGGGAGTTGCCACCTGAACGAATCGGCGACTACATCACATGGATGCAACGGCTCTGCGACCTGCCGGCGCTTCGCGATCGAGAGGTGCTGGTGTGGGGCGACATCCTCGCCCATCATCCCAACATGCTCAAGTCGTTGCCGTCGAATGTCACCGTCACCGAATGGGGATACGAAGCGAATCACCCCTTCGAAGCCCGGGCGCAAGCGTTACACGACGCAGATCGACCGATGTGGATGTGTCCGGGCACCTCAAGTTGGCAGAGCCTTCTCGGCCGCACCACAAACATGCGCGAGAACACCATTGCCGCGTCGCGTACCGCTCTTGACCACCGCGCATCGGGATTGATGATGACCGACTGGGGCGACTGGGGACATCACCAACCCGCCGCGGTGAGCCTGCCCGGATACGCGTTCGGCGCAGCAATGGCGTGGTGCTCGAGCGTGAATGAGAACCTCGACCTCGCGGCGATCACCGACGCCGCGGCTGTCGCTCTCGGCGACGTGTACCTCGCCGTTGCTGCGCAACGACCGAACTGCTCGACTCTCGTCCGTCAGCTCTACCTTCCGCAAGCACGCGTGCGCTCGATAACTGTCGACGAACTCGACGACGCTCGTAACCGAATCGACAACGGTCTCAACGTCATCGGGCTACGAACAGACGACGATGCCAACGAGTTGCGATGGGCGGCCGATGTCGTGCAACTTGCGCTCGATGATGCTCAGGCACGCGTGCGTGGCGACGGCACGTTGGCCTCGATGTCGTCCATCGACCGAGCCAGGCTTGCCGATCGTGTGCCCGACATCGAAACTCGTCACGCTGAGCTTTGGATCAAACGTTCCCGTCCCGGTGGCCTCGTCGGCAGCCGACGGTGGTTCACACGGTTACGCGAGGCGTACATCAACGGCACCACTCCCGACGGTTGGCCATATCCGCAAGTCGACCTCAACGACGGAGAACGCGTGTGACCACCAACGCCGAACGACTCATCCCCTCCACGATGCACGCCGTTGTGCTCACGGCTCACGGCGGATTCGATTGCCTGGAATTCCGCACGGATGTCGCCGTCCCCCTGCCCCAACCTGGCGAGGTGCTGATCCGTATCGGCGCCGCCGGCATCAACAACACCGACATCAATACACGCATCGGTTGGTATGCCGACAGCGTCACCGACGATGCCGACGCCGGTTGGACAGGGACCGCGTTCGCGTTCCCGCGTATTCAGGGTGCCGACGCGTGCGGCACGATCGTCGCCGTTGGCGCAGGTGTCGACAGTTCGCGGATCGGCAACCGAGTGCTGGTCGAACCGTGCCTACGCGAGTCATCGGGGTGGGTGCCATACGAAGCGCAGTACTTCGGCTCTGAATGCGACGGCGGATTCGCGGAGTTTGCTACTGCACCCTCGGTGCACGCTCACCGCGTCGAGAGCGACATGAGTGATGTCGAACTCGCCTCGTTTCCATGCGCGTATTCGGCCGCCGAGAACATGTTGACTCGGATCGCTCTTACGCAAGGCGAGACCGTGCTCATCACGGGCGCATCGGGCGGCGTGGGCTCGGCCGCGGTACAACTCGCGAAGCGCAGAGGTTGTCGCGTCATTGCGATCGCAGCGACCTCGAAGCTCGATCAACTCATCGACCTCGGTGCCAGTGTCACAGTCGCACGCGACCGCGACCTGCTCGACGCGATCGGTCGCGAAACAGTCGATGTCGTCATCGACGTTGTCGGTGGGCCGCAGTGGCCGACGCTGCTCGATGTGCTCAAGCGCGGTGGCCGATACGCAGCAGTCGGTGCGATTGCTGGCCCGCTCGTGCAACTCGACCTGCGCACGCTCTACCTCAAAGATCTTCGACTCGTTGGTTGCACGGTGCTCGACCCGGACGTGTTTGCGAACTTAGTCAGCTACATCGAGCGCGGCGAGATTCAGCCGCTGGTGTCGGCGGTCTTCCCTTTGAGCAACATCGTTGAGGCCCAACAACACTTTCTGAGCAAGCAATTCCTCGGCAAGATTGTGCTCGTGCCGGACTGAACAACGGCTAACGACGATGGGCGCTGTGGGCCGCAACCCGCCCCGCAGCCTGCGCCGCAACCCGCGCCGCAACCAATGCCTGCGACACGCTGCATTCGCCGAGCAAGGCCGCGCGAAGGCACGCCGCCGATGCATCTTCGATCGCCGGCAAACTCGGCATCGGCGGAAATGTCAACAGGTCGGTAGCCACCGTCGCAGTGAGCATCTCGGCTCGTTCGATATCGAGGGCGTCCTTGCTCGCCAGCGCGATATCGCGCTGCGCGGGGAACAACCCGGCGGCAGCATCGACAGTGGCGGCCTGCGCCGACAGCAGGTGCATGAGCAACGCCGCGCTGGCAGCCGGATCGCGAGCGGTCACGGGTATCGCCCAGGCGTGGCAGCCAGCGTAAACATGTCGACGGCCATCAGTCCCCAGTGGGTAACGAGTCACTCGAACCCGATTGTGCATAGCCGCGCTGGACTTGAGCAGGGCGTAATAGCCCGGCCAGTCCCCCACCATCGCGACCTGTCCAGATCGGAAGGCGTACGAGACTTCATCGAAATACCAGCGCTCCTCCACCATGCGCAATGGTGCGACGCCAGCACGGCCCAAACCAGCACGGCCCAAACCAGCACGGCCCGCGGCACGCACCAAGAGTTCGAGGGCCGCTGCTGATTCGGGCGTCGTGAACTGCGCCTCACCACGATCATCGAACAATGCGCCACCGTAGGCCGCGACGATTTCGTAGAACGTTCCGAACAATCCGGAATCGCGCGTGGGGAACGCAAAGCCTGCTCGACCCGAATTGCTCGCACTGCGCGTCGCCGCTTCAACGACCTGCTCCCACGACGACGGCAGCCAATCATCGTCAATCAATTCACGATTCACGAACAGCAGACGTGCATCGATATTACGCGGCAGGCACAACTGTTGTCCGTTGACACGACACAGCTTCAGTGCAGCACTCTGGAACGCATCGAGCTCGGTACCCGACACGATGTCATCGAGCGGCGTCAACCAATGTTGTTGCGACGGCACATACTTTGAATGAGTGGACACAAGGTCGTACGAGCCACGCGTTGCAGCGTCGGCAAGGTGGCTGTTGAGCGACACGTGATCACCTCTGAACGCGACATCGACGGGCATGGAATACTGCGCCGTGAAGGCGTCGATAACCGGCTGGATCTGGTCGTACTGCGGCCCACCAATGATGGCGATTCGAAGCGGGCTCACGGCCAGACAGTATCGTCGCAGTACGACTCATCGACGACGATGCAATGCTGCGTCGCCGGTGCAGACAACGTTTGGGGACGACAATGACCGACACAGAACATCGACCGACATCGCGCGTCGTGGTGATCACGGGCGCCGCATCTGGCATTGGGCTGGCCACATCTCGGCGTTTCGCGACGGGCGGCGACACCGTGGTGATGCTCGATATTGACTCCGATCGATTGGTCGTCGAGGCTGCTGCGTTGACCTCAACGTCGTACACCGTGGATCTGTGCAACGCCGAGTCGGTTGCGGCCACGTTTACCGCCATCGAGACCGACGTTGGTTGCGTGGACGTTCTCGTGAACAACGCCGGTATCGGCGTGGCAGCCGACCTCTTGTCGTCGACTTGGCTGGACTGGCAGCACACCTTCGACGTCAACGTCCATTCCATGTTCCACACCTGTCGCGCCGTGCTAGCCAGCATGCTCGAGCGGGGCGGAGGCATCATCGTGAACACAGCGAGCGTGGCGGGTCTTGTGGGCATTCGCGATCGCGCCGCCTATTGCACTTCGAAGGCCGCCGTGATCGGTTTCACGCGTAGTCTCACTGCCGATTACGCACACCGGGGGATCCGCGCCAACGCAGTCTGT
The DNA here is from genome assembly GCA_031367435.1 of Actinomycetes bacterium. Lineage (GTDB taxonomy): Bacteria > Actinomycetota > Acidimicrobiia > Acidimicrobiales > Ilumatobacteraceae > WLMZ01. Next base: position 64,602 of record JANLPV010000045.1, read on the forward strand.
CCGGGCACGGTCGCCACCGAATGGATCGGCAAGATCCTGGCCACTGCCGATGATCCGGTCGCGAAACGCCTCTCGATGGAACAGCGCCAACTCGATGGCCAGATGGGAAGCCCCGAAGAAGTCGCTGCCGCAATCTGGTTTCTTGCATCGCCCGACGGACGATTTGCGAATGGTTCGTCAATGGTGATCGACGGCGGATGGACAGCGATGTGATAGCCCGCCACGGGCTCGGCACCGCGCCTCTCGGAGGGCTCTACACCGAGGTCACCGACCGCGATGCGAGCGACACGCTGCGCGCCGCACTCGACGCGGGCATCCGATACTTCGATACGGCCCCGCTCTACGGACACGGCCTCGCCGAACTTCGCCTTGGTAGCGCGCTGCGGTCGAGCGGTCTGGCGCGATCGGCGTATCAGGTGTCGACAAAAGTCGGTCGGGTGCTTGTTCCCGGCGCTGATCCTCACACGGCCTTTCGGGGCGTTCCCCCAGTGCGACCGCAGTTCGACTTTTCGGCCGACGGAGTCAGACGATCGATCGAGGAAAGCCTCGATCGTCTCAGCCTTGATCACATCGATCTCGCCCTCGTCCATGACCCAGATCAACACGAAGCGGAGGCACTGTCGAGCGCGTTCCCCACTCTCATGAAGCTGCGTGATGAGGGCATCATCCGCGCGATTGGTGTGGGCATGAATCAAGTGGAGATGCTCACGCGATTTGCGGCGAAGGCGAACGACATTGGGCTCGAGTACGCACTCGTGGCTGGCCGCTGGACACTCCTCGATCGCTCCGCTGGCGCTGAGCACGGACTTCTCGACACGTGCCACACGCGCGGCGTTGCCGTGATCGTCGGCGGCGTCTTCAACAGCGGTGTGCTCGCGAACCCGAGCGACACGGCCACGTTCGACTACAGCCCGGTCGCACCCCACGTGCTGCAGACTGCCCTTCAGATGGCCCGGGTGTGCGAATCGTTCGGGGTCGATCTGACGAGCGCGGCCCTCCAGTTTCCTTGGCGTCACGAAGGCGTTTCGTCGGTCATTGTCGGCGCACGTAGCGTCGGCGAAGTTCAGGCGAACCATCGCCGCACAGGTACCGACGCTGCCGTTCCCGAGGCACTGTGGGCTGCGCTCGACGCGGTGCTCCGAGGCGATGTCCGATGATCGTCGACGCACACCACCACCTGTGGGATCCGCGCCGCGCGTCGTACCCATGGCTCACCGATGCCCTTACCCCGATCAATCGTGCGTTTACCATCGCCGATCTTGTCGCAGTTACAACACCGGCGCAGGTCGACGCGACAGTGCTGGTACAAACGCGCGCCTCCACAGACGAGACCCTTGAATTTCTGGGTTGCGATCAACCGGTTGCGGGAGTCATTGGCTGGGTCGATCTCACTGCAGTGAACGTGTCCGACGCCATTGCCCAACTTCGAAGTGGGCCGCACGGGCATCGACTGATCGGGATTCGACATCAGGTGCATGACGAACTCGATCCGAACTGGCTCGATCGTGTTGATGTACGTCGCGGCATCAGTGCCACGATCGAAGCCGACCTTGCCTTCGATCTGTTGGTACGCACCCGCGAATTACCCGCCACCACCCGACTCGCTGCAGCCTTTCCCGAAGGACGTTTCGTCCTCGATCACCTCGCGAAGCCACCGCTCACTCAGGCGCGGACGTCGTCGGACATGCTCGAATGGAGCACGGCGTTGCGCCATCTCGGAGCACACGCGAACGTGAGTGCGAAGGTGTCAGGACTCGTCACCGAAGCCGACTGGGAGTCGTGGAACACTGAGTCGCTGCGTCCTGCGATCGACATCGCACTCGACGTCTTTGGTCCGCAGCGCTTGATGTTCGGCTCTGACTGGCCGGTGTGCCTCATGGCGTCCACCTACTCGCACGTCATCGACACAACGCAGACTCTCGTCGCCCATCTCACGCTCGACGAGCGCGCCCAGATCTTCGGCGAGAACGCACTACGCGTCTATCGACTCGACCTTCACCATCACACCGGAGACCTCAATCCATGACCATCATCACCGGTCTGACCACCCGCGACATTCGCGCACGCACCTCTCGCTTTCTTGATGGCTCCGACGCAGCACATGCGGATCCCGATTACTCCGCTGCGTACGCCATCCTTGCCACAGATCACGTCGACGGCATTGTTGGTCAGGGCTTCACCTTCACGATCGGACGTGGAAACGAACTGTGCTGCGCGGCCATCCAGACCATGGCCCATCACATCGTGGGACGTGACCTCGCCGAGATCACCGCAGACATGGCCGGGTTCTGGCGCTCTCTCACGAGCGACAGCCAATTACGCTGGCTTGGCCCAGAAAAGGGCGTGATCCACCTCGCGGTCGCAGCTCTGGTAAACGCCGTTTGGGACGTCTGGGCCAAGTCCGAAGGCGTGCCCGTGTGGCAACTCGTGTGCAATCTCACCCCAGAGCAGTTCGTGGACTGCATCGACTTCCGCTATCTCTCCGATGCGTTGTCGCGCGACGAAGCACTCGACATGTTGCGGTCAGTCGAATCAGGCAAAGCACTGCGAACGACACAGCTTCTTTCAGACGGATACCCCGCGTACATCACATCGGCGGGATGGCTTGGTTACCCCGACAGCAAGGTTCGCGAGCTCTGTCAGCAGCTCTCTGCCGAGGGTTGGAGAAGCTTCAAGACCAAAGTGGGAATCTCCGTGGTCGCCGACCGGCGCAGGTGCGAAATCATGCGCGAGGAACTTGGCGACGATGTGCAGTTGATGGTGGATGCGAATCAGGTGTGGGATGTTCCCCAGGCCATTGATTGGATGCGACAACTCGACGGTTTCAACCTGCGCTGGATCGAGGAGCCGACATCGCCCGACGACATTCTCGGTCATGCTCACATTCGCCGAGCGCTCGCGCCGTACGGCATCCGCGTCGCCACGGGCGAGCACGTTGCCAACCGCGTCGTGTTCAAGCAGATGTTGCAAGCCGGGTCAATCGACTACCTGCAAGCCGACGCGTGTCGCGTCGGCGGGCTCAACGAGGTGCTGGCAATCCTGTTGCTCGCTGCCAAATTCGATGTGCCAGTCTGCCCACACGCTGGCGGCATCGGGTTGTGCGAATACGTGCAGCACATCTCGGCAATCGACTTCATTGCGGTGAGCGCACGCCTCGACGACCGAACCACTGAGTACGCGACTCACCTCCACGAACACTTCGTGCATCCGGCGCGCATCCGAGACGGGCGTTACGTACTACCGACGGCACCCGGATATTCAGCCGACCTGCATCCGGAATCGCAGGCCGCGCTGCTGTTTCCCACCGGATCAGAGTGGCGCTCCGCCACCTGACGCAGCGTTCGTTAGCGGTATCGTCGAAACAGTTCCGCAACTGCGCATCACGCGCGACGCGGTGTGTCGTGACATCACATTTCGTCGGAGGTAGACATGACCAGTTGGTGCGATCAGAGGTTCCCGATCGATGGCGTCGATCTCGCCTGGGGTGAGCGTGGCGCTGGTCGTCCACTGGTGCTCGTGCACGGCTGGACGGGTTCGGCGCACGACTTCACGCTGCACATCGACGCATTGAGCACGCACCACCACGTCTTTGCGCTCGACCACCGCGGCCACGGCGACTCCACCAGTACGACGGCGGCCGACTCATACACGATTGCGCGTTTGGCGGCAGATCTCGAGGCATGGGCAGAAGCAGTGATTGGCGAACCGTTCGATCTTCTCGGACACTCGATGGGCGGCCGCGTCGCGATCGATTTCACATTGCAGCGGCCCGACCTCGTGAACTCGCTGATCTTGATGGACACAACGGCATGGCGGATGAACGTCGATCTGCCCGTGGAGGAATGGCTCGCCAACATGTCGGATGCCGACATCAGTTCATATCTGGTCACAGAGGCGAACAACCCCGAAGACATCGCGATCCGCGCAACCGTGCCGAGTCAATGGCTCGCCGACAACATGGATAACAAGCGCAAAGTAGATCCAGTCGGGGCGCGTCACCTTGGTTTCGAGATCTTCGGCACCGATCCGCCAAATGCCGCTCGCCTCGGCGAAATCGCGTGTCCTGTCACTGTTATTGTCGGCGAGCTCGACCACCCATTCATCGATCATGCGCCGTCGCTCACAGCAGGCGTCGCCAACGGAACGTTGACGGTCATCCCCGGCGCGTGGCACAGCCCACAGCTCACGCATCCCACCGAATGGTTGGCCGCCGTCAACGAACATCTCGCCCGCGCCTAAGAGCGCGCGAACACCTCCACCACTATTGTTGAGCAACCAATGGCTGAACTTCCAGCGCAGCCGAAACACCACAGAGGAGACTCATGAGCGATGTAGAGCTGAGCAGAGCCGACGTTGCCGCGATGGCAGCCAAGTTGACACGCCCGACTCAGGCATTCATCGGAGGTCGATTCGTGAGCAGCGCGTCTGGCGAGACCTTCGACACCGTCAACCCCGCCGACCGTTCCGTCATCGCACAAATCGCAAGTTGCGATGCAGCAGATGTCGACATCGCCGTAGCTGCCGCCTGCGCCGCGTTCGAGGCTGGCGTCTGGGCGCAGCGTCACCCCAGCGAACGCAAGGCCGTGTTGAAGCGGCTCGCCGAGCTGATCGATCGCGATCGCCACGAACTGGCGGTCCTGGAAAGCCTCGAGAGCGGCAAACCAATTCGTGATTGCCTCAACATCGACGTGCCCGAGACCGCGCGGTGCATCGAATGGTTCGCCGAAGGCATCGACAAGATCTACGACCAGTCGTCGCCGTCGGGCGGCCAAGCGGTCGGCATCATCGTGCGTGAACCGATACCCGTCGTCGCCGTTGTTCTTCCTTGGAACTTTCCCTTGATGATGCTGAGCTGGAAGATTGGGCCGGCGCTTGCCGTTGGATCGAGTGTCATCGTCAAGCCCGCCGAACAGACGAGCATGACCGCGCTCAAAGTGGCAGCGCTCGCGGCCGAGGCCGGCGTACCTGATGGCGTCTTCAGCGTCATTCCTGGCCTTGGCGAACGGGCCGGACAAGCCATTGGCCTGCACCCAGGCATCGGTGCCGTCTCCTTCACCGGATCCACCGAGGTCGGCCGAATGTTCCTGCGCTATTCGGCCGACACAAATCTCAAGCGCACCGTGCTCGAGTGCGGCGGCAAGAACCCGTGCGTGGTGCTGTCCGACGCAGGCGACCTGCAAGCAGTGGCGCGGCATGCGGTAAACGCAGCGTTCTGGAATATGGGACAGAACTGCACGGCCAACTCGCGCCTCATCGTGCCACGCGACATGAAGGCCGAATTGCTCGACCTGGTCATCGCCGAAACGAGGACCTGGACAACGGGCGATCCGTTCGATCCGGAGAACCTGCTCGGTTCGCTCATCTCCGACGAGCAGTACGACAAGGTTCGTGGTTACATCCGCGCGGGTCTCGATGGTGGTGCGACGCTCGCGTATGAGGGCGAGCTCGGGGCTCGCGCCGACGGCTACTTCGTGGCACCAACGATCTTCGACAACGTCACTCCCGACATGGTCATTGCACAGGAAGAAATCTTTGGGCCCGTGATGGCTGTGATTGCCGTGAGCGACGACGACGAAGCCGTACGGGTCGCCAACGACACCTCATACGGCTTGCAGGCGAGCCTATTTACCCGCGATGTCGCCCGCGCTCACACCATTGCGCGCAAGCTGCAGGCAGGCACGGTGTCGGTGAACAGCTACAGCGAAGGTGACATCACCACGCCATTCGGAGGCTTCAAGCAAAGCGGTTTCGGTGGCCGCGACAAGTCGATCTATGCGTACGACCAGTACGTCGAGAAGAAGACGGTGTGGTTCGATCTCAGCTGAGGCGCGGGGTATAGGGACGCCGGGAATCGGGACGAGCGGTGCAGTTGCTCCCCCTCACACAGTGGATTCGGCGGTCGAGGGTCGCTCGAGCGACCCGTCGGCCCGACGCGCGAAACGTTGCGGCTGCGCTCCGTGCACTGGCCCATCGGTGGGCCACGGCCAACCACCAAAACCGGTGTTCTGATAATCGGTGAACGCCTGCTCGATGCCGGCACGATCGTTCATCACGAATGGTCCGTACTGAGCAACGGGTTCAGCGATCGGTCGACCCTGCAGCACGAGCACCTCCACCCCATCTTCGCTACTCAGCGCTACCGGTACGTCGCAACGAACAGATGCACCGGTCGCGATGGCAAGCTCATCGTCGTTGTCCACGCGAAGTGTGGCACCCGCAAAGACGTACAGCGTGCGAACTGTTTCTTCAGAACGGGCAGCCGGCATGGTCCATGAGCCGCCCGGCTCGATACGGATGTGCCAGATCGCGACGTCGGTGTCGGCGCGTGACGCCCACGAACTGGGTGGCGGCAACGGAGGCGTGAGTCCTTCGAGTTCACCAGCAATAACGGTGATCTCGGTGACGGCACCCCGCTCGTTCGTGCTGACACGACGCGGGATGGTGTCGTCCCACAGCATGGTGAAGTGCGGCTCGGCGAGCTTTTCGGCCTTGGGTAGGTTGAGCCAGATCTGAAACAGTTCGGCCGGGTTTGGTTGCTGGTCGTCGAGCAGCGGGAACATCTCCGAATGCACAACTCCCTCGCCGGCAGTGAGCCACTGCACGTCACCTCGCCCATAGCGAGCCGACGCACCCATCGAGTCGGAGTGATCAACAAGGCCACGTCGCACATACGTGACCGTTTCGAAACCACGATGCGGATGCTGTGGAAAGCCGGGCACGTCTTGGCCGTGATACATCCGCCATCCGTCGATACCGGCAAAATCCTGACCAATCTCGCGACCCGCAAGTGACGCGGCTGGACCGAAGTGATCGTTGCCTGGCGGATAGTGATCGACGTGATGAACACAGAATAAAAACGGGTCAACGGTTGGCCACTGAAAGCCGAGCGGCACGGTCTGCAGAACAGAGCTGGACATCTGCTCAGCCTAGAGGGGTCGATCTTCCTCGGGCAGACGCGGCACGCCGGTGCGCCCCGACTTCAGGCCCTCTTTACCAGCGTAGAAGGCACGCACTTGGTTCATGTCGGAGCGGACATCGCCCGTGGGAACCAACGCCGGACCAAACCCACCGGTGCGTGTCGAGCGATCGACGAACGCAAACAAAATGGGTACGTCGGCGTCGCGAGCGATGCGGTAGAACCCGGACTTCCAATACTCGCTTTTCGACCGAGTGCCCTCCACCGGAACCAGCAAGCAGAACTTCTTACGAGACGCGAATTCGGCAACGAGCTCGGCCACCATCGAACCCGCCGCATCGCGTCGTACGGGGATACCACCAAGTCGGCGCATGATCGGACCCATCGGACCCCGAAACAGCTCCACCTTGCCCAGCCACGCGATCTGTATGCCGCTCACCTTGGCCAACGCCAACGTCAACGGAAAGTCCCAGTTACTGGTGTGCGGTGCGGCGATCATCACGCAACGATCTGGAACTGGCGCAACACGTGGAATCGCGGTGAAGCGCCACAACGCAAGCCAACTGCGGGCAACGAGTCGGGACATACACCCAACCGTATCGGTGCGTCGTTCAGCGGCCGCGATCGTTGACGCGCGCGGACGGTCAGGGTGCGGCGTGGCGCGCTGGACGCTTGCGCAGCGCAACGGCTCCGAACGCGAGTGGCAGCCAGAGCTGGAAGAGGCGATACACGCCAACGGCAGCAGCTGATTCGCCGGCTGATAATCCGTACGACACCAACGTTGCCGCCATCGACACCTCGACGAATCCGAGGCCAGCCGGCAGGAATCCAACAATCGAGAACAACGTGGCAATCACGTATGACACGATCACCGCGTGCATGTCGTGTTCGAGTCCCATCGAGCGCAACACCGCCCACAGCAGAGCCGCGCCAGCCACTTGGTGGGCCAACGCGTGAGCAGCGAGTGGCACCATGCCACGAACATGACCGCGGGCTTCGGTGACTGCCTCATGCAAATCGTCAGCCGCATGATGATCGGTGGTCTCCGGATGCAGCGGCCGATTCATCCGGCGAAGCATCGCGTTGCGTACACGATTGGGCAGCGCGTGCAATCGACGGATTGACTCTTTCGACTTCGCGGCGGCAAATACTCCGGCGAGGAACACGATGGTGATAACGGCGAACACTCCCATCGCCACAAGATCAACAGCCGACAGCTTGCCGTCGCCGGCGATGACGGGCACAACCGCGATCAGCACGACTGTGAAGCCAAGGTGATTCGCCAACTCGCCGAGGAGATAGCCCGCTGTTGAGCGGTGCACCGAGAGACCATGCCGTCGAGCATCGGCGTTGTACGGCGCAACGCCTGCCATCCCACCCGACTTGGTGATCATGTTGAGGAAGTGACATGCGAGCGACAGCCGCACTGTGCGCCGAAAGGGTCGGCGCACGCCAAGCATGAGCTGCGCGCGGTGCTGGAGCGCGGCGTGATTCACCACGATCAACAAACACACGCCGAACGACACCGCCAACCATGCGAAGGTGGCCTCTTTGAGTGACCTCCACGCAACTGGTAGCTCTGAACGATTGACCACGACAAACAACACAGCCGCACCCACCACGACGACGCGCAACACCAGCCGCCGACGCGGGTGATGCGCGTGCTGCGCGTGCTGCGCTGGGACCGAACCGTGTGCCGCCTGGGTCACATCGACCACGACCCAATCACCTACTCACGCGTTCGGGACAGCGTCCATCACGGACTTGATCGCCTGCGCGGCACCCATCAGCGCTGCGCTCTCGAACGGCACGACGACTTTGGTGTTCGGGCTCTCCGCGAACTTGGACAGCGTTTCGAGCTGCAAGATGGCGATGAGCGCCGGATTCGGATCGGCGAGACGGATCGCGTCGTACACGCTGGCGATGGCTTGCGCGCGGCCCTGCGCTTCAAGAATGAAGGCCTGCCGGTTGCCCTCGGCGCGCAGAATGGCAGCCTCACGCTCACCCTCGGCAGCGCGAATGGCTGCCTTTGCTGCACCGTCTGCGATGTTGATCGCCGCCTGCTGGTCACCTTCTGAACGAAGGATCTTGGCGCGCTTTTCCTGATCGGCCTGCTTTTGTAGAGCAAGCGCCTCGAGGATCTTTGGGGGCGGTGTGATCTCGACGATCTCAATGCGGCTGATGCGAATGCCCCACTTGTCGGTGACCGCTTCCATCTGTGATTGGACGTCGATGTTGATCCGCTCGCGCTCGGACAACGCTTCATCGAGCGACAACGTGCCAATCACTGATCGAAGCGCAGTACGCGCCAGCGCATCGATGGCCACGTCGAAGTCGGCGATGCTGAACAGTGCCTGCTTGGCATCGACAATCTGCGTGAAGATGGTGGCGTTGACAGTAACCACGACGTTGTCACGCGTGATCACTTCTTGGCGATCGCCGGTACGCGGTATCTCGCGCATGTCGACGCGCTGCAGTTCTTCGATGAACGGCGCAATGATCACGAGGCCTGCTTCATGCGTCTTGCGATATTCACCGAGTCGCTTGACGACACCGACCTCGCCCTGTTGCACGATGTTGATCATCCGTCGCAGCATGAACAGCAGCACCAGCGCGACGATGACGGCCACGACCAATTCACCGATGACGAGCTTGCTGATTGCGAGCATTAGTTCTCCTTGTGGGCTACGGGTTCGACCGTGAGCGTGGTGCCGCGAACGTCGGCGATTTTCACCGGGGTGCCGGGCGCGATTGTTGATCCGTCGGACGTGACCGCAAGCCATGTCTCGCCGAGGAGATACACATGACCAGTTGCATGTGTCGTGATCTCATCGATGCTCATCGCCTGTGCGCCGACGAGACCGCCATGCACGCCATGTACGACTGCACCATCAGAGCGCCGACCGAAGGCACGGCTGACGAAGGGACGCACCAGCAAGATTCCGGCTATGGCAACTGCGGATGCGACCGCGATCTGCACGCCATAGGCCTTTGGCGAAACTGCAGAAACCCCAGCCGCGGCCAACGCGCCGGCGGCGGCAAAAATGGCAAAGAACGCACCATGATGCATTTCCAACGCCACCAAGAGCACAGCGATGATGATCCAGACTGCCACGATCGGCACCTCCGTCGCCCACTATAGGCATGACGATTCGCAGGTCGTCGCAGATGGAGCCCGATTGATGAGAACCGGATCGAGCCCGCAGCGAGCGGTCACGGAGGCATCGCGGCGTCGACCAGACCGAAGTGTTCGTCGCGCGGAGTTCTGTTGCGTGCGAGTTCCGCGACGGTCACGCCGCCGAGAGCAACGAGAACTCCGAACACCTGCACGACGGTAAGTCGCTGGTTCAAAGCAACCCAGGCCACAATCGACGCCGCGACCGGCTCAATCATGCCGGTCACCGACGACGCGCCGAGACCGATGCGGGGCGAGCCGGCCACCAGCATCGTGTACGGAATGACGGTGCCGAATACCACGATGCCGGCAATCAACATCCCGGCAGGAAGCGTCCCTGGCACGCGTGGACCGAGATCGATTGCCTTGCCAAAGGATGCAAACGGCAGACGCCAAAACGGTGACAGAACTGTCCAGAAGATCGACCCGGCCATCATTCCGAGGCCCGTTCGAACCAAGGGATGCAGCTCGGGCGGTTGTGCTGCGGCGACCATGATCTGTCCGGCATAGGCAAAGGCGGTGACGATCGCCAGCAGTACGCCAAGAACCGGAAGTGCTCCCGCTCCCCCGTTGCCGCCGGTGACCGCGAAGATCACGCCGACGACCGCCACCCCGATCGCGAGATAGACCATCCGCGGCAGTACGCGATGATGAACAAATCGTTCGAACATCGTGACCAACACCGGAGCGGTGTACACGATCACCAACGCGATCGGCACCGGGATGCGTGATATTGACTCGAAGAACACCCACTGCGGCACGCTGACTCCGAACACACCGAACGCAGCCACCTTCAGCCAACCTTTCCGGCTCAGGCGCGGCCGCGCTCGAATCACCGCAGGCGCGAGCAGGATCGTCGCGCCGTACACACGCATCGCGGCAAGAGCGCGGGGTTCAATCAGCCCGGAGTCGAACAGCAACCGCGAGAACAAACCACTCGTCGCCCAGAGCAACGAAGCGGAGAGCACCAGAACGTAACCCGTGCGCGTCGACGCCGGGGTTACTGCGTTCTCGGAAAGCACGGTTCTGTCTTACTCGACACTTTCACGTGTGCTGCAATCCAACGCGTTGGCGAGTTCATCCACGTAGTTCTCCCCACCACGCGGCCACTTGCGCCGCATACCGTTGCGAATACAGGCGTTCCAATTCTGTTGCGTCGCGGGCCAAGGGCGCGCTGTTCGTCGGCGCGAGCGGCGAGGCGGACTCAATGGGATCGACCCATTCGAGTCTGATCGCGGCAATCATCGTGCCCAGTTCCGGCGATGCCGCCTCGTGATAGTCGCTGGTTTGATGAACCAAAAAGTCGTCGAACGAATCGAACGAGAGGAGCGAGTAATAGGTGTTCTCATCTGCCCCGCGCCAATACTCGTAACGACGCACACGCGGCTCGAGTTCGTGCGTGGAGGCGTAGAGCTGACGCGCTACCGCCTCGAAGCGCTCGGTCATTCCGGGTCTGATGGTGATGTGCGCGAGGATCGTGGCCATCACTCGACTGTAGCGACGAAGCCTCGGCCGACTATTCAATAGATATGTCCACGAGCCGACGGAAGTCGAAACATGACCACTGACGACGTCGCCAACATCGATCTGTTCGATCCGTTTACTCAACAGGATTGGTACCCCGCGTACTCGGCGCTGCGTGATGTAGCGCCCGTGTATCGAATTCCTGGCACCAACACGTTTGTCATCACCCGCTACGACGATGTTGCATACGTGAGCCGCCACAGCGAACTCTTCGCGAATGGCCCAGCTCCCGATGCCGCTCTGGTGCACGATCCCGAGGCGTTGCAGATCTACCGTCAACACGGTCGTCCGCGTCGACCACCGCTCAGCATTGATCCTCCGCTGCATCGCCGATATCGCGATCTCGTCGATCCGTTCTTCAATGGGCGCGGTGCCGACAGCCAACGCGAGTTCATCACCCGCGTCGTCAACGAGCTCATCGACGGATTCATCGCCGACGGCGAGATCGAGTTCGTCAGCCGCTTCGCCGAGCCACTTCCGGTGTCGATCATCACCACCATGCTCGGTTTCCCGCTCAGCGATGTGGCTCAGCTGAAGACATGGTCGGCGGCGTGGGTCATGCCGTTTGCGGGCCAACTCACGGCCGAGGAACAGCGCTACGTCGCCCTGCAGGGTGTTGAGTTCCAGCAGTACATCCTTGGTGTCATTGCCGAGAAGCGAAGCGCGCCCGACGACTCGGTGATCAGTCATCTTGCCCACGCCACGTTTGCGGCGTCTGATGGTCCGCGCCCACTCACCGACGATGAGATTCTGTTCAGCACCGATCACCTCTACATCGGCGGCAATGAGACCACCACGTTCGCGCTCGCCTCCGGGCTCTGGCTGCTGTTGTCGAATCCCGAGGTCGAGGCTCGCTTGCGCGCCGATCGCTCGAAACTGCCTACGTTCGTCGATGAAGTGCTGCGTCTTGAATCACCCACACAAGGTCTGTATCGCCAGACAACTGATGACGTCGAGATGCACGGCATACGCATACCGAAAGGTGCGACGATTCACATCCGATTCGGCGCCGCCAATCGCGACGAGCGCATGTTTTCCGATCCAGCACGGCTCGACCTCGATCGCGCAAATGCCGCACGCCACGTCGCCTTCGGTCAAGGCGAACATCACTGTCCCGGAGCCGGTCTCTCGCGGCTGGAACAGGTCATTGCATTCGACGTACTGCTCGACCGAATTTCCGAGTGGCACCTCGTGGCCGATCGCAACGACTTCAGCCATAAGCCGGGCTTCGTGTTGCGTGCGCTCAACGAGTTGCACGTGTCGTTCACACCATCGAACGCCCGCACGACCAACTAGGCATACAAACGCAAAACCGTGAAGACGGCCATGCCGACAGCCATCATCAACATCATGTTGCGCGTTTTGAAGAACACCGCCGACGCAGCGATCACCGCCCACATCTGATTGTTCTGCACGGTGAGATAGAGATGACCGTGCTTGGTCAGTACTCCGGGCACAACAATTGCGGTGAGCGCACACGCGGGCGCATAACGCAGCGCGCGTTCCACGCGAGCGGGAAGTGTGACACGAGCAGGCAACATGAAAAAGCTGCCGCGGGTGGTGATGGTTGTCATCGCCAAGCCAGCAAACGCCACCATCATGTACAGCCAGTCGCGCGTCGGGCTCACGATGTCTGCTCCATCGCAGACGGAACCTTCACCTCGGCGGGCTCAACGACAACGGCCACTACAACCCCTGCGACAACGGAGATGAGAAGGCCCAACTTCAGCGGTACGTTCACCGTCACTACTGCCAGCACGGCGGTAACCATCACGCCGAGCAACGCGGGCCGGCTGTTCATCATGGGCACCAGCACCGCGACCAGCGCGAGCACGGCAGCAAGTTCGAGACCCCAATCGGTTGGTGCCAGGCCGCCCAGCAGAATGCCGACCACCGACGCCAGCTGCCACGACACCCAATTCACCATGGCACCGCCGTAGAAAAATCCCCACTGGAACGTGGTGCCGCGAATGGGTGCGTCGGCAAAGCGGCGCGAGAAGATGGCGAAGCCGACATCGCCGTTGAGATAGCCGGAGAACAGTCGTTGCTTCCAAGGCAACGACGAGAAATAGCTACGTGTTGCCGCCGCGAAGATTGCAAAGCGCAGGTTGACCAACAATGCCGTGGCCCACACGATCGGCAATGGCGCGCCAACCACGAGCAGCGGCAACACGGCCAATTGCGCCGAGCCCGCAAACACCACGAAGGTCATGATCAGTGCCATCGGTACCGACAAGCCGCCCTTCACCAGCGCAACGCCGGTCACCACGCCCCACGCAGCAATGGCTATTGCCGGACTCGCCATCGCGCGAATACCTTCGCGATAGCCGGCCTTGTCGAGCGGGGGAACGAGTGTCGAGCGCAGTCCGGCCATCGGGTTCACTCCACCAGTATGTCCGCCACCAGGTGAGAGTCAGCGGCACATATCAGAGGTTTGTGCGGGCCAGGAAATGCGTCGCTGCGCGTCGGATAAACGGCATCGACGCCAAGGTGCTCGCCGCGCCCACGACCACAATCGGTTCCAGCGGAGCGCGCAGCCTGTGCGAGCCGTAGAACACAACCGTTACCGCTACGACACACACGAGCGGAACGAGCAGGATGTAACGAAGTCCACGTCGAACTCGCCAGAGGCCAAGCGCAGCGAGCGGGGCGAGCATCCACCAGCTCGCCATTCCGGCCCAGATCGCCCAGCTCGGCCGTTCCTCGCCAACGTCGGCGCGCACGTTTTCCCCGAGCCCGTACACGTCGACAGCACGAAGTAGCCGAGCAGCAACGACCAACGGCAACCTGGTTGAGTTGGCGCGAGCGAAGGTGAATGCTTCATGTCGACGGCGAACCGAACGCTCGGCGGTATCTTCCCCCGCCGGAGGCACGCCATCCTCAAGGCAGTTCAGATTCCAACCACCCATACTTGGGCCGCCATATGTCAACGGGCAGTTTGCGCCGAGCCATGTGCTGCCTTCGTTCGTGCTCATCAAGACGGGCGTTTCAAAACGGCCGGAGTTGTAGACGATCCACGGCAGAACGGTCGCGCCCGCAACGAGCATCAGCACAGCACCTCGCTTGGCCCATATAACGAGCCGGCGCGATCTGAATCCGATCACGGCGAACATCGGCGCATATAGCAGCAGTTCACTACGCGCATGGGCGGCGACACCGATCAGCACGCCGAGCAATACCGCGCTGCGTACGTCGAACCGCTCCCGATAGCGCATCGCAGCAAGGACGACGAGAACGACCATGAATAGCAGCAGCGTTTCCGACATCACCAACGAATCACTCAGCCAAACATTTGGATAGACGGCTGCGACGGTTGCCGCGAGAACACCTACCAGCCGACCGCCAACGCGCCGTCCCAGCACTGCGAACAGCGGGATCACCGCGATGCCGATCAGCGTCATAGTTGCGCGCTGCCAGAACTCGGGATGACCGAGCAGGCTTGCCGGAGTGATCACCAACGATGTCAGCGGTGGATGCTCCGCTCCGGGCAGCACACCCCAGTTCTGGAAAGGACCGCTGGCTTCTTTGAACCATCTGCCGTGTGCATTGTTGATTGCTTGAATGCTGTAGTACCAAGCGTCGCCGTAATGCAACGGCACGTTCCATTTCGAGATCAACATCACCAGCCGCCAGAGACCAAATGTAATGGCGATGGCACCCACGAATCGACGGTAGAGCCGCTCGCGCTCGGGTGCGCCGAGCGCGGAACCCTCCATCGGTGGCGCCTCGACGATGTCGTTCACTCGCATCGAAGCTAGTGCACGCTTGCCAATTGGTCCGCAGGTGCGCCGTTGCGCACAGCGTCCGTTGCGACCGACACACGTGTAGCACTTGCGCTACAGTGTCGGACATGACCGCTGTTGCGTCTCGCGAACTTCGCAATCACACACGCGCACTGCTCGATCGCGTCGATGCGGGCGAGGTGATCACGATCGCCGTCGATGGCCGAGAGGTGGCTGAGTTGCGACCGATCTCGAGAGACCATCGTTGGATGAAACGAGCAGAGTTCACCCGCCGCATTCTCGGTCATCAGGCCGACGCCGCATTACGCACTGAACTCCGCCAGCTTGCGCCGGACACAACCGATGACCTCCGCTTCCCGTGACGAGGGGTCTTGCCGACACCAGCGTGTTCATCGCTGAGGAGTCGGGACGAGAACTCGACGTCGACCGACTGCCCGACGAGATCGCCGTCTCGATCATCACCATTGGAGAACTCAGATCGGGCGTACTTGCCGCAGCCGACGTGAGTGTTCGGGACCGTCGACTCAGCGCGCTGATGCGAGCGCTAGAACTCCAACCGGTTCCCATCGACGAAACGGTCGCCGATGCTTGGGCACACCTGCGCATCCTTCTACGGGATCGCGGCTTACGGATGCCGGTGAATGACTCGTGGATCGCAGCAACCGCGTTGGCACTCGGAGTTCCGATCGTGACTCAGGACGAAGACTATGTCGCGGTGTCGGGACTCGAAGTGATTCGGATCTGAGCAGCAACCACGGTGCCGTCGTCGGCGAAATTCGTCTCAGACCGACAGCGACGCAGGGCGTAGCGCAGGATCCTTGTTGAGCGGGGCGGTCCAGGCCTCGGCGGGAAGACTCGTGCCAATCACCAGCCGAGCATTTGTGCCCGCAAGGCTGCGATGGATCCATCCTGCCGGGAAAACCCATGGCAGCGACCTGCTCCAGAGCTTCCTGTTCGGTGAGTGTTTCCCCTGTCGTGAACTTGTACTCCAGGGTGCGCCATCCCCTTTTAGTGCGGCTTGCGGCTTGCGGCTCGCCGGTCTGTCGGCCGACATTGTGGGTCAGTATTGCAGGTTCCAGCGCCGCCGTGAGCACCTGCAGAAGCGGCTTTCGGCATGCGCGGCCAATCCCAAAAACCCTGTCATACCCAGGGTTCAAACTGTTGTTGTCGAGCTGGCAGGCGGCGCGATGGGAAGGCGCAGAACTGGCGATGTCCACGAATACGAGTCGAAAGTGTGCAACCTGTCGCCAGCTGCGAAGGAACAAGGCTGACGCGACCGTTTACACCGTTGCGCCTGCCGATGGCGGCGGCTGGCCCGCTTGGTCGGGTGCACTGCTGCGCCTGTTCGAACGGATCGGATCGCAACCCACGCGGGCCATCATCATGAGTCAACCCGATCTGAATGAACGCTATGTGCAAGCACAAATCGGCCACGGAATTGCGCATACCGAAGTTGGCAGCAACGTCTACATGACCGGCAACTCCAGGCTCACAACAGAGCACGAAGCGTTTCTGACACGACTCGGCTGGCTACCACCATCTTCCGATAGGGACGACCCCAACGAGATGCCGGCGAACTGGTATCTGCCGCTCATTCACGGCGACTGGCCGTTCCTTGTGGACATGATCGTTACAGCGGTGCACGTCGTTGGGTTTGTCGAACCACTACCGATCGAGGTGAGAACCTTTCAGTGCGACAACCCATGCCGTGATTGCTCATGGCCACCGGAATCGCGAGCGTGACTCCTATGCCCCATGCCTCTTTCCCAAGTTCTCAAGCATCGAAGTCTCCTACGAATGACGGGCGGCGACGCCACGCCGAAGATGGTGAAGTAGACATCGCACGCACGCACACCACCTCACCATGGCGATGGGACGAGCACCCGGGTATCGAGTTCTGGAACATTGACCTCACACTCAACTACACCGACCACAATGCACCGGGGAACCCTAAGCCGGCCCTCATTGCGAGAGCGTCGCTGGTGCGAATCGACTGCAGCCGGTGCATGGAGATCTCCTTCGAGCTCGACCAGTTCTCGTTTGATCTCGGCCGAATCGGTGGAGCAATCGGCGACTCACGCGACAAGCTCGAGCCTCACCAGATCTACAGCGCCACTAACTCCACCATCCTCATCGCCGAAGACGTACTCGTCGACAAGTTCTGGCGCGGACGCCAACTCGGACCATCACTCGTCGTCTTTGCGGCCGAACTGCTCCGCTCTGACGGCACCTTCCTTATGCCACTCAGACTCGGCAAGGGCGTCGGCGACCAGTACCGCCCGGAGGATATATATACTGAGCGAACTATTAAGATATACGGAGAAATGATGACGAAGACACTGATCGACCTCGACGACGCGGCGCTCAATGACGCGAAGCGCGCGCTGCGAACCAGGACGAAGAAGGACACGGTGAATGAGTCCCTCGCAGTAGTGGTCGCCCTGAGCGCTCGGCGTCGCGACCTCGAGCGCTTCGCGGCTGACGCCCACGCCGATCTTCGAGACGCCGACATCATGTCGAGCGCATGGCAGCGGTAGCCGGTTACCTCGCAGACACGAGTGCGTTGGCCCGCCTCCACCTCGGCGAGGTCAGGTCGGCCCTCGCACCACTCATCGAGGCGGGCTTGGTCGCCACCTGCGCTGTGATCGAGTTCGAGGTGCTGTGGTCGACACGCTCGCCGGAGGAGTTCACCACCATTCGCCACGATCGCACCGTCGGCTACGAATGGCTCCCAACAGAGGACACCGATTGGCGTCGAGCGCTCGAAGTCCAAGAGCTGCTCTGGGCAGCTCGTCGGATGAGAACGGTGCCCCTGGTGGATCTGCTGATCGCTGCAGTGGCAGAGCGACACCGGGTCACGATCCTGCACTACCACACCGACTACGACACGATCGCGGCGATTACTGGTCAACCAACTCAATGGATAGTCGAACGCGGCTCGATTCCGTGAACTGGGATGAAGACGTGTCGAAGGACCGGACGCGCCGATTTCCCGATGTGATGCCGCTGAGCTGTCAGTGACTCGGTCACCTTCACCTGCCGCCGCTGACCGGACCGACTCGGCTCAGCCGAGCCGAACGGTGCCGGTGTTGCCGTCGACCTCGAGCCAAGAGCCGTTCGGAACTGAGGTGATGCCGTGGACGCTCATCACAGCGGGGATGCCGAGCTCGCGGGCCACAATCGCTGCGTGGCTGAGCACAGCTCCTGTGTCGCAGACAACCGCGCTGGCGACGAGAAACAGTGGGGTCCAACTCGGATCGGTGATCGCGCAGACGAGCACCTCGCCGGGCTCGAGACCCCGAGGATCGCCGGGATCTGTGATCACACGTGCGAACCCAGCGGCGGTCCCGCCACTGACCCCAATGCCGTGCAGTTCAGCTCCCGAGACGATCGCCTCGAAGCCCGTGTCCGGACTGTTCCGGAGTGGCCACGTCGCCGGGTCGGAGATGCGGCCCTCGAACCACATCGGCGGTTCTCGGTCGTTCAGGTATGCGGCCAGCGCGGCACGTTCGGCGATCACGTCGGCGAACGCCCGGGGATCGGCCACGAACCGGGTCAGCTCGTCGATGGTCACGCAGAATCCAAGTCGCGGGTCTGACGGGCCACCACGCAGCGCGGCCCGACGGATCAGTTCGTGAAGTGCCATCCGCACGCCCAGGTTCTCATACACGAGGACATCCTTGGCCCTTTCACGACCGATGGAACCGGCACGACAGACGGCTGCAGCCCGCAACGCCAGAGAACGCAACGGCCAACGCAGCGCCGATCGAACTTCCTTCTCCGCCCCAGCGCGCTCAACGGCGAGCCGCGCCATGGCGGCTCTCGGGGAACGCTCGCCAGGAACGTGACGAAGGCGGTCGACAGCGGCGAGCACCGGAGCGGGATCCATTGACCAACAGGGGGTGGCGAGCTCATACTCGTCGTTGCCGCGGTGGCCGAACTCGGCGAGGAATCGCGTCAGCGACTCAGCGAACGGGGTGCCGGCCAGCCGTTCGCCGAGGCCTTCGAGACCTGCATCGAAGGCAGCCGTAAGCGCCGCGTCATCGGCGACAATCCGCCCGAGATTCCATTGCTCTTCGGCGAGACGCGCCGAGTCCACATCGTCGATCCCGCTGACCAACCGATTCCCCAAACCGGGCGGCAGTCCCGGGCGATCGACCACCTTGTCGAGGAGTGCCCGAGGACCGCCGGCGATCATGCTGAAGTGCAACAGCCGCTTCATGCTGGCTGCCAGCCGCGGAGGATACTCATGCACGACGGCGAGCAACTCCTCGTCGGTTGACGCGGCGAGATCGGGAATCGATGCGACCCATGCGGCGGCATCGGCACGGGCGGCCTCGAGCGGAGCGAGGTCGGGATCTTTCAGCACACGCAACAGGAAGCGGGTGAGTTGCAGGGTGGCGACCAGGTCGCGGTCGCCCTTCGCGCTCCGGTGCGGCGGCAACCCGTCGACGGTGCCGAACACCATTTCGTCGCTCGTGTTGGCGTTCATGCCAGGTGTGCGCACGCCCATGAGACGCGCCAATGAACCGCTCGAGTAGAGGTAGCCACCGAACACGCCGGTTCCGAGAGAGATGCCATCGAGGTCACGGCGCCGCACGAACCCGATCTCCTGGAACACCTCCATTTGAGCTCGACCGACATCGTCACCCATCAAGGTTCCGCCAAGTGCAGACAGCACGTTCGGGAACACCTCGCCGGTGTTGCCGCGGGTGTAGAGCGGGTATCGGACGCTCGGCTCCATGTCGGCCACCCAGATCTTCGTCACATGTGAACAGACGTTCGACGGGCTACTGCGGGTGACTGCGACCGGAAAATGCACCATCGCCAAAGTACAGCGACGGTTGCACCGCTCTTTACGGGGCTCGCCACAGTCGCTCCGGCGGCCACTCACGTTGCGTGGGAGTTCGGGGCACATCGGTGACATTCATCGACGATAACGACCAGCATCGGCCACAAGAACCCCTACTTCTGACATGGACTTTCGTCACGTCGAAGGGCCGAAAAGCAATCTTGTTGTAATCAAAACTGCTTGCTCTCACCGGCGGTTTCTGTCAAGGTTCAATCAAATAGCACGGAGGTTGTGATGTCGCAGGTTCGGGGTTGGTCTGGTCGGATTGGGATTGTAGCGGGGGTGGTGATCGCGATGTCGGGCCTTGTGCTCGCCTTGCCGGCGGCTGCCGAATCCACCACGGTGACCTACACGGCGAACATCACCATTCCGGTGCCTCCGGCGTCAAACTTCGCCGGCAGCTCGGGCGGCGACGGCTGGGATATTGCGCTCACCCCCACGGCCGTCTACAACGTGTTCCACCACAACAGTGTGCTCAACCTGGCCTGCCACAACCAGGTCGACGCCAGCAAGTGCTGGGATACGGACTCCAAGATCATCACCGACGCCAGCGGCAATGGCTTCACAGGATCGAGCCACCCGGGGCTGTACCTTGACCACACCACAGGGAAGCTGTACATCTACACGACGCGCACCTCCGACAGCACCGCCGGCGTCGTCTGCGTCGACACGAACCAGCAGCCGGCGAGCCTCTTTTGCGGATTCACGCCCCTGAGCGCCGTGGGTGACGGCGGCATCACGAGCATCCCGATGAAGGTCGACTCGAACCTGTACTCGTTCAACTACGTCAGCGGCCAACCATCTGCCGGCGGTAAGGGCGGCACCGCCAACTCGCTCCTGTGCTTCAGCCTGGCGTCGTTCGCCGCCTGCGCGAGCCAGCCTTTCACGGTCAACGTCGGTGCCGGCACCTTCAACACGGGCACCTTCCCGGTCCCTGTCGCCGCCACCATCGGAGCGTTGGTGCTTGTGCCGACAATCGTTGGCAGCACCTCCGTCATGGGCTGCTTCGACCCTGGCACCGGGGGTTCCTGCACGGGCTCGTGGCCGATCCCAATGCCGGTCAGTTACGTCGGCGGCCACGGCTCGGCGTTCCCGTTGCTCAACTCCTCCGGCGGCACCACGGGCTTGTGCCTGCCGACCGGCACTGACGAGTGCTTCGACCTCACCGGCGCGAGCGTGCCGACGCCGGCCGGGATGCCGGCGGTCATCGGTGGCAGTTCGATGTGGAACGGGCCTGCGGTGAAGATCGGCGCACGCGTCTACGTGCCCAACGGCAACCTCAACCACGTGGAGTGCTTCAGCTACTCGACCGGCGCAGGGTGCGACCACTTTCCGAAGGTATTAACCAACGCGAGCTACATGTACAGCGTGAACGCCGACCCGCAGCGGCCGGCCTGCCTGTGGGTGAACGCCGACAACGGCAGCGCGCAGATCCAGAACTTCGACGCCTTCAGCGGGGGGAGCTGCGGGCAGGGCGCCATCCGGGTGCTGTCCGCCTCCTTTGTGGTACCGAGCCAGGTGTGCGCTCCCAGCAAGTGGCGCTCACTGCTCATGAGCACCCCCCCGAGGACTCAGTACGGGTCCGCCTCGGTCGCCTTCCAGGACAATGACGGCAACGCGATTGCAGGGGTGGCGAGCCAGACGCTCGATGCGAACGGCGGCGCGGACCTGAGCACGCTGGCCCTGACCTCCACCCTGCCGCAGTTCCTCATCTCGCTGAATGAGCTCACCGGTACCCTCGGACAGGTGGTCGTGACGCTGACGTGGGACGCCACCTACGACCCGTCGTGCGTGTCCAGTGCAGTCTCCGCGCAAGCGCCGCCTGCGCCCACCACCACCACCACCATCAGCCCGACCACCACCACCGCCCAGGTGCAACAATTGCCACCCGTCCAGTTGCCCGCTACGGGTAGCAGATCGAGCGCACCGCTCGCCGGCGGCGCACTGGCACTGATCGTGCTCGGTGCCGGCCTGCTCCTCGTGTCGGTTCGGTTCCGGACTGCCCCAAAGGCGGCCTCCCGAGGGACGTCGACACCGAAATAGACCACCGCCTCACCGCCTCTCCGCCTCGCCGTGGGGGCCCGAAAACGACTGAACCCCATGTCTCTGACATGGGGTTCGTCGTGTCGAAGGACCGAGCTGCCGATTCTCATACCGGACATCGGCACTTGACGCCGTTCGGTTCGTGACTACAATTGCGTACATGTCGACCGAGTCGCTCCGAACAGTACGCGAGCACTTCTCCGAGTTCGTCGATCGGGTCGAACATCATCACGATCGAATCATCGTGACACGAAATGGTCGACCTGCCGCGGTGATCGTCAGCATCGACGATCTTGCTGAACTCGAAGAGACGATTGATGTTCTGAGAGACGGCGATGCGCTGAGCGACATCCGAGAAGGTGATGCGGCATACGAACGCGGCGACGTGGTCCGCGGCGTCGAAGCAGTCCGCGCGCTCCGCTCTTCGTGAGCGACGAGCCCTATGCGCTGGTCCTTACTCCACCCGCGCGGCGAGCACTGACCGAACGACTCCCCGAATCAGTGAACGTCGCAGCGATTGATTTCATCACGACCGCCTTGATCCAGAATCCGCACAGGGTCGGCAAGCAATTGCGATTCGAGTTAGCCGGCGTGTGGTCGGCACGTCGCGGCACCTATCGCGTCCTCAATAGGATCAACGAAGGAACACGGGAAGTCATCGTGCTGCGCATCGAGCACCGAAACGACGCCTGCCGACAGAGGTGAGTAGTCATCGAGCGCGCCTGAAAGAAAAGCGCCTTTGCGAAACAGCAAGGTTCAGAGCGAACCGCGACGGACCGATGAGATCGCTACACGCGTAGCATTAGCGCTACAGTAATGCTGTGACCGCCGTTGCATCCCGCGAACTACGAAACCACACCCGGGAACTGCTTGATCGTGTCGACGCCGGCGAGGTGATCACGATCGCCGTCGATGGCCGAGAAGTGGCCGAGTTGCGACCCATCTCGAGAGAACGTCGTTGGATGAAGCGTTCAGAGTTCGCCCGAAACATTGTCGGCCATCAAGCCGACGCCGCACTACGTACCGAACTCCGCCAGCTTTCGCCAGACACAACCGATGACCTCACCTCGCCATGACCAGAGGCCTCGCGGACACCAGCGTTTTCATCGCTGAAGAATCCGGACGACGACTCGACATCGACCGACTGCCCGACGAAATCGCTGTATCCATCATCACCATCGGAGAGCTCAGATCAGGCGTTCTTGCCGCAGCCGACGTCACCGTTCGGGACCGGCGGCTGAGCACACTGATGCGAGCCCTTGAACTGCAGCCCGTCCCCATCGACGAGGCTGTCGCCGATTCATGGGCACACCTGCGCGTCCTACTGCGCGATCGCGGACTTCGAATGCCCGTGAACGACTCATGGATCGCAGCAACCGCGTTGGCACTTGGAGTCCCGATCTTTACTCAGGACGCCGACTACGTCGAGGTGCCGGGAGTCGACGTCGTTCGGATCTGACCAAGTCCTCAGCAACTCTGCCCGGGCTCGATCAAGGCTGGTGTCGAAGGGGCGACGTCACCGATCTCCCCTGGGCTCGTCTCACACCATGGTCGTAGCACTGCGTGCTACATTGCTCCACATCAACCGGACAATCACTCAACGCGAACTCCGTAACGAGAGTGGCGAAATCATGCGCCGTCTGGATGAGGGAGAGACATTCATCGTGACACGCAACGGCACGCCCGTAGGGGAGCTCACCCCGCTGCGGCGCCATCGATTCGTTGCGGCCGACACCGTCATTGCCATGTTCCACAACGCTCCAGCGATCAACTCCGAACGATTCCGCGCCGAACTCGATGCGGTGGCCGGTCAGGACACCCAACCTCGTGGCTGACCATCGCACACAGCACGGACTCCTCGATACCTCTGTCATTATCGACCTCGAGAAACTCAGTGCAGCGCAGTTGCCGATCGAGGCCGCCATCAGCGCAATCACGATGGCAGAATTGGCAGCGGGTCCACATGCCACTGTCGACCCCGATGAGCGGGCACGTCGGCAAGACCGCCTGCAGCGAGCCGAAGCCGCCTTCGATCCCTTGCCATTCGACCTAGAAGCATCTCGCGCCTACGGCCGCGTCTACGCCGCTGTCATCACAGCTGGGCGCAAGGCACGAGGCGTTCGAGCAGTCGACCTGCTTATCGCTGCAACTGCGTGCGCAGCCGGGATACCGCTGTACACCCGCAACCCCGACAACTTCCAAGCACTTCACGAACTCATCGAAGTCATCAGCGTCTGAAGTAAGCCAAGGGGAACCCCGGCCTGCGCCTTCGTGTCGAAGGACCGAGCCACCGATTCTCATATCGGCCATTGGCGACTACGGGACAATCAGCGTGACGTTCAATTGCGGCGACCTCGCGAGCCGTAGATCCCCCGTGACCAACGTCGCGTTCAGGTGTTCTGCTAGCCCGACATAGAGAGCGTCGTAGACGGTGAGGTGTCCGCGCTTTGACCACGCCTCGTCCAGCATGGGCCTGACCTGGACGCGGTGGCGTGGCGCGACGGAGAGCGACGAAGCGCCGACGCAGCCCGCG
Organism: Actinomycetes bacterium; assembly: GCA_031367435.1. Taxonomy (GTDB): domain Bacteria; phylum Actinomycetota; class Acidimicrobiia; order Acidimicrobiales; family Ilumatobacteraceae; genus WLMZ01. The sequence continues at coordinate 89,388 of JANLPV010000045.1, forward strand.
CCGAGCTGATGAGCCCGGATCGTCGGAGGACGGACGCGACCTCGACGAAGTAGTGCTCCGGAACCCACCACTGTGCTCCACCCTGCGGTTGGTCAAGGATGCTCCGCCCGCCAAGTGTGCCGAGCAGAAGATCCGCCCCCGCCGACGCGTCGAGAACGTAGGTGGTCACTCAGACTCGGCGCGGGCGTCGGCAAGCAGTTGTGCCGTCGAGAGAGACAAGATCGAGGGCTCAGCATCTCGAAGACTCGCGAGCCACTCATCCATGCTCATCTCGAACGCCTCCGCGATGGGGACTACCACGGGGTCAATCTCGTGAAGTTCAACGGGGCTGCTCATGCCGAGAGCGTATCGCGGCAGCCTCGAGTCCCGCCGCCGATCGATATCTGAACGGCTGCCGATAACGACGATGGTGTCAAAGGCCCGAGCGAACCATCTCCCCCGCCGGTCGGCTCATGCCGTGAAGGTGACGGCCTCGCCCGCATGGTGATGCTCGGCCCGCGGTGATCTTACGAATCTGGTCGGCCGCAGCTGGGACGTTGTGCTCAGCGATGACCCATAGCTGTGCGGGTCGATGCGGTGGTAATGGTGGCTCAGTCGGTCGCGGATCTTGGCCATATCGCTCCATGGGATTTCATGATGAGCCTCGCGGAGTTCGCTCGACACCGACTTGGCCGCCTCACCGAAAATCTCGAGGCACCGCTCAACCGCTCGGCGAATGGTCAAGTCGCCGTCGTAGACATCTCGACCCCGCGACACGATCCGAGCGATTTCGTCGGCTGCCATCAACATGTCGCCCAGACGGTGTGCGTCGGAGCGACTCACAACGGTACGAGGTCTCGCAGGATCTCATCGTCGCGTTCCAGCAGCGCTCCCGCCGAGACCACGTCCACGCTGACCCGAAGGAGTTCGCGGAGGGATTCCTCGAGGTAGATGAGATCCAGCAAGGAGCTACCTGGCTCAAACTCCACGAGGAAGTCGACGTCGCTGGCACCGGTGTCCTCACCTCGGGCTACGGACCCGAAGACAGCGATCGACCTGGCCCTGTGTCGCAGTGCAAGCGCGACGATTTCCTCACGGTGCTGCTCGACCAGCGAGCCCAGCGGAGAACCTGAAAGTGCCATTGGCCCAGATCCTACGTGAAAGTGTGGCGCCGTCGAAGCCACGCCCGGCACGCCCATCCTTCATCCGTCAGTTCGGCATGGGGGATAACCATCGGCGGGCTGCTCAGACTGAAGCTCGGGATTCCCGGATAGACGGCAGCCTGTGCCTGACGTGTCGAAGGGGGACTTCACCGATCTCCCCTGCAGCGCGGCTGGGTCGGTTACCCGATTGTGTCCCTGACCAGCGATGATGGATGGCAACGATGACGACCCATGATCGCTGATAGGTCGTCGTATCGGGTCATCCGGTAGAAGATCCGGTAGAAGACTCGACCGCTGCGCTCGGCCGACGAGCCCCCGAGGGCTTCTTGCTGGTTCACCTCGAAGATGGAGTCGACCTCGCGCTCGACGTCACAGTACGGGTGGTCAGGGTCGGGCTCGATGTCGGCCGCCGCCTCCTGACCGGTGCCATCGTCACCCTCATCATTTCGCGCACTCGGTCAGACCGATCTTGTCGGCCAGCGGGGGGACATTCGAGAAAAATTTTCCACCATCTTGAAAGGCGGCGGCGGGATCGTCCTTGGCCAGCTGCTTGAGCTGGTCGAGGGCCGCTTGGGTGGTGTCGGCGAGCTGATTGACGTCGTCGGCGAGATCCTTTGGCGGTTTGAGGGCGCGGATGTCGTCGATCTCCCCCTGGATCACCGGGATGACCACGTCCTGCTCCATGGTGCCGCCCACCTTCGGGTCGGGCTGCTCTCCGTCGCCGAGGTCGCCAAAGGCCTTCGTGAACGCGGTGCCGAGCCGCTCGTTGCCGGCGGCGCAGATGGCGTTGCCCTGCTTGAGGAACTCCTCCTTGGATAGAGCCTTCACGTCGTCTCCGCATCCGGCGAGGCCCGCCGTTCCGAGGGTGATTACCAGTGTGAGGGTTAGTAATCGCCGAGGCGTCATAGAGGGTTCCTCCTAAGTTGGGTTCCCTTGAGAGTGCGCCTTTTGATTGCTCGCGACCAGAGGCGAAAGTCCTTAGCTCAAAGCTGGGGTTGTGGCTGCGATCGGCGGGCTACCTCGAGCGCGTCACGGATTCAGTTCGGGCGGTGAGGGTGGCTCGGCCTCGCTTGATCACTCGCGAATACGTGTTCCCTGCGCGAGCAATCTTGATCCCTTGATCCCTCGTTTCGCCCGACGTCGTCCCTACTCAGGATGCTGAAACGGTCGGTGCGGACACGTCAAGAGATATTGACGCTTGGCAGGGGTCGAACTGTCAATGTATCTTGACAGAATAGGCAAGGCGGCACGGATGAAGAACCGAGAAGGACGGGCGGCCCCGGGAGCTGCCTCCGCGCCAGCGGGAGCTGCCTCCGCGCCAGCGGGGGCTCGCGTGGTCGCTCCCCCTTCAGTCGTCGAGGTGCCTGCCGACTATTCGGGCGATTGGCGGCCCCGGTTGAGGGCCGAGGCATTGAAGGTCCGTCGAGCCCGACAACGCCAGGAAGTGCTCATTGCCCAGGCGATTGCGGCGGGCGCCACCTGGTCAGCGATTGGTCTCGAACTCGGATGCTGTCGCCAGGCGGCGCAGCAGCGGTTTCGGCATGTACGGATTGTCGTGTGCACTGCCGACTAGGGCGCTTCGGCTACTTAGCGCCAATGCCGTTAAGTTAGAGTTACATCGGTGTAGTTTGTGGCATGGCGCGTGCGGGGTGGAGGAAGCCGGAGTCGCTGACGCGGTTGTCGGATCTGGTGTCGGTTGGGTTGTTGACGCGGGTGTTTCCGCCTGATCTGGTTGATGAGGTGATCGCCGAGTGTGGTCGGACCGAGCAGAGGTCGCGGTCGTTGCCGGCGCGGGTAATGGCGTACTTCGCGATGGGTATGGCGTTGCACTCGGAGGGCTCGTATGAGGACGTGTTGGGGTTGATGACCGACGGGCTCGGCTGGGCGCAGTCGGGTTCGGGCGGGCCGGTGAAGTTGTCGTCGAAGTCGGCGATCTTCCAGGCCCGTGACCGTTTGGGTGCCGAGCCGTTGAAGGGCTTGTTCGATCGGGCCGCGCGTCCGTTGGCCACGGAGCACACGCCAGGGTCGTGGCTGGCTGGTCGCCGGTTGGTGGCGATTGATGGGACGACGTTGGACGTTGCTGACACAGTCGTGAACGACGAGTTCTTTGGTCGGCCCGGCGTGAGCAAGGGTGAGCGTTCGGCGTTTCCGCAAGCCCGGCTGGTCGCGTTAGCCGAGTGCGGGACGCATGCGATCTTCGATGCCGAGATCGGCGCGTACGCGATGTCGGAGGTTGCGTTGTCGAGGCTGCTGGTTGATCGGCTCGAGCCGGGGATGGTGTTGCTTGCTGACCGAGGGTTCAGCGGGTTCGCGTTGTGGCAGCAGGCTGCAGCGACCGGGGCCGACTTGTTGTGGCGAGCGAAGAACACCACGACACCCCGCCAGATCGAGGTCCTCGCGGACGGGTCATGGCTCGGCGAGATGCGGGCCAACAACACTCGGCTGAACGGCGAACATGTCGTTGTGCGTGTTGTCGATTACACCGTCGATGACGGTCGCGACGGCGAGACCGGACAGTTCCGGCTGTTCACCACGATGCTCGATCCTGGCGAAGTGACGGCCACCGAGTTGGCTGCTGCGTATGCGCAGAGGTGGGAGATCGAGACGATCTTCGATGAACTCAAGACCCACCAGCGCGGCTCGAAGATGGTGCTGCGGTCCAAGTCGCCGGCGTTGGTCAAGCAGGAAATCTGGGGTCACTTGTGCTGCCACTATGCGATCCGCACCCTCATGTTCGCCGCCGCGATCCAAGCCGACGTCGACCCGGACAGGGTCAGTTTCGTTGCCGCCTTACGGATCACTCGCCGCTCGCTGTCACAGGCGCGCGGTTTTTCCCCCTCTGGGCAGTGACCACGGTTGGGCCCACGCACTCGTCCTGATCTGCCGACGACTGAACCCGATACGCCGGCTCCGATCAAGCCCACGCCTGATCAAACGCAAGATGCCCAAGTGGCACGTCAAACGAGCCCGACACGCCAACTGGCCACAACCCGCCAGACCACCCACACCGATCATCCAACCACCTAACTGAACGGCATTGGGGTTAGGCCACGTCTGTACCGGTCGATGTATTTGTACAGAAGCTCGACCTTGATGAGTTCGGTTACTCCTTGGGTCCACGCTGCCTTGGTCAGTCCATGGCGAGACACCATCCGCGACGGAGCCTTTCCCTGGAACTCACAAAGCAACGTCAGTAGGGCGTAGGTCTCAACGCCCGACAACCGCAAATAGTCGCCACTCGTGAAGAACTCAGACGGGACCTCAAAGAACGGGTCGTGGCGAGCGATCGAATGATAGATCGGTGAAGCTACTGTGCCGCGTCGCCATGGCCGATCCTCAAGAAGAACGGTGCGGTTCGTGCGGTCGTACAGTTCAAGTTCCGCTAAGCGATTGAACCCATTCGCCACCGCCTCGTAACGTCTTCGTCGCCAAGCACTGCATTGCGTTTCGTCAGGTGGCTCTGGCTCCCAACCAAGTGCCAGAGTTGCCCACGACGGTAGTTCCAGACGGCCGCTGACCAAGGGACGATCATGCGAGAAGTTTCTCGCCGCGAGTGGGCCGGCCCGCCATTCGCGGGTCTTGCGGTTGACTAGCTGCAGTTCGTAGATGGCGACGAGATGGAGTCGTAGCGCGATGCCTCGCCGGCGGATCACGTCTTTCAGGGGGGCGTGGCGATTGGCGTCAGGACCTTGGGCAGCGTTTGACCATGCAGGAATTGGGGCGAGATATCCCGGGCGTAGTCGCAACGGCTTTGGATCGCCACGGGAGTGCCACCAAGCACCAACAGCCTTCAGACCGTCCTCGTTGTCTTTGGGACGGTCCGTAAGGGGTTTGCCCAAAAAATCCGATGACATTCACACATTGTGCACGCTTTCAACGGCGATCACCATTACCGGGGCAGAAACTTGCAGCTAACCAGGTTCAAATCGGCCGTTGAAAG
>JANLPV010000054.1:0-4222 GCA_031367435.1 Actinomycetes bacterium
GTACCGCCCATCGCCTTGCTCCGCGTAGACAAGAACGGTCGGGTCTTGGCGGTGGCCACGAACACAGGGTGCGCTCCGCGCATCGGGGATCAGTTCTTCGCGGTGCGAGCGGACGGATCGATCTCGGTCACCCAGCTAGCAAAGGTGACGCAACGACGATGGGTCGGAGACTTCACCAAACCAGGCGTGTACGTGGCCCAGCGTGGTGCCGACGCGTACCAAGCTGGTGATCGGGGTCAGGCGAACACGGTTGTGGTGGCGCAATATTGATAGCAAAATGCAAGCATGCCAAATGTTCTTGTACGCGATCTTCCAGATGAAGTGCACGCGGGTCTTCAACGCCGCGCCGCGACGGCCGGGCAGTCCCTCCAGCAGTATCTCGTCACTGAACTCACGCGCCTGGCCTCGATGCCAACGATGAACGACGTGCTCGCACGCATCTCCCGCCGGCACGGTGGCCGAGTCGGCTTCGATCGCGCCGTTGCGGACCTCGACAAAGAACGCGGGCCTCGTTGATCGTCATTGACGCTTCAGTGCTCGCCAACGTCGTCGGCGATGACGGACCAGCCGGACGCGCCGCGCGCGATCGCATAGCCGCCGCAGCGCAATGGTCTGCACCCGACCTCGTAGACGTCGAGACCGTTGCGGTCCTTCGTAGACGCTGGCGCGCCGGTGACCTCACGGCGCGACGGTTTCGATCAGCCGTCATTGACCTTGTCTCGCTGCCGATCGTCCGTTTCCCGACCGGCCCGTTGATGACCCGGGCGTACGAGCTCCGTTCGAACGTGACCCCATATGACGCCACCTATGTCGCGCTGGCTGAAGGCCTGTCGTGCCCGCTCGTATCGGCCGACCGCCGGCTCGCGCAGGCACCCGGCATTCGATGCAACGTGGACATCCTGGTGTTCTAACCGGACGCGAGCGCCGATCCCTATCATGCGGCTATGACCGACGATCGGGGGCTAGCGAGGACTCGTGCGTCGTACAACGCGACAGCGGATCTGTATGCGCGGTCCATCGGCACCGAAATCAGCGAGTCGATCGAGGCAGCACTCGACCGTTCGCTACTCGAAAATGTCGCTTCGCTGTTCTCCCACGGGGGACGCGTCGCCGACCTCGGCTGCGGCCCAGGTCGGGTGGGTGCGTTCCTCGCTGCACGAGGTGTCGAGATCGTCGGCATCGATCTGTCGATCCGGATGCTGGAGGTCGGTCGGCAGGCCCACCCTGATCTGTGCTTCGCTGTCGGAGACGTCGCGGCGTTACCCATGGCAGGTCACTCGCTCGATGGCGCGGTGAGCTGGTACTCCATCATTCATACGGCACCCGATCACCTCGACGGGGTGTTCGACGAGCTTGCACGAGTCCTCGTCCCTGGCGGTCATCTGCTGCTCGCGTTCCAGGCCGGGAATGGCGAGGAGCTCCACCGCTCCGACGTCCAAGGCAGACCGGTCGCCCTGACAAACCACCGACACGACCCGGACGATGTCACCCGCAGGCTCGCTAGCGCAGGGTTCGTCGTGCTGTCCCGTGTCGTGCGCGACGCCGAACTCGTACACGAGTCATCTGCTCAGGCGTTTGTAGAGGCACGACTCCGCTCCACCAGCTGATCGCTCGGGGAGCGACACCAATCGCACGTCAGCGGCACGACCCTGCGACAACCTCCGACAATCCGCAACGTAGATCTCCGCTACGCCGCGTCGGCGCGGACTACGTGATCGACGCGTTGACGTCGACGATGGGGGTGTGTCGTCGACGACGTGAACGGCGATCCTCCACGTTTGTTGGTGAGCGGCGCGGTCACCCACGTTTGTTGGTGAGCAGCGCGGTCACCAACTGCGGGCTTGCGCTACCGCTGGCTGGTTCCAGTCGACGTCGGTCGTTTCGTGTTTCAGTGAGTACTACGTCATACGAATTGATGTCATGGCGAACAACATCGTGCTCGCCACCCAAACGCTCACCTACGGTTCGCCTCCAGCGGTATAATTCGCGCTCCGCCAGGGCAGCGGAGGAGGGGGGTCGAACGTGAAGCTGAACCTCGTCGCACCGGCACTTGCGGGCCTGGCTGTTCTCGTATCGGCGTGCGCCAGCGCGAGCCCCCAGGCCATTACGGGCGCTGAGCTGTCACCGAGCGACACATACGCGTCAACTGCAGTGCAACCGAGTGCCAACGACAGCACCACTCTCGGCGCAACATCGCCTGCGAGCGCTGACGCGGGGATCCCAACTGCGCTGTTGGTGGACAACCGGATAATCGATTACCTCAACGGCATCTCGATGTTCAAGATGGCCCCCACCGAGTTCGGCGGAGTAGTGAACGACACCGCGTCGGGACGTGCGATCGTGTACGTCTCCACCAAGGTCGACCCCGCAGTTGCGGCGACCGATTTGGGTCGATACGTGAACGAGGCGATTACGTGGATCAATCACTCAGTCGTTGATATCAACAACCGGCCGGTGATCAGCACCGTGCCCCCCACAACACCAGTGTTTCTGGTTGTGTCAGACCTTACCTATCAAGACTTTTTCGACATCGAACATCGCCTCACGACCGAGGCATGGACAACCGACGCGCAGACACGAGTTGTTGGCTTCGGAGCCGACTACGTCCACCGACGCGAGAACGTCACGATCGTCGGACTCACCCCGGCCGACGTTGCCGCGGCCAACGCCGCGTTCGGCGATCGCGTAAGCCTTGTCGACGGCACAGCTGCCGACTCACTCACCGCAACTGTTCCAATCGCTAACCCTTAGTGAACGCAAGGACGCTGGCAATTACCAATACCAGCGAAGCAATCACGCCAACCACTGCGCCGAGCGCGTATGAGGTCTGCGACATGCCCTCCGCGACCACGTGATTGGCGGAGCTGATCTTGCGTAGAGCCAAAACGATCGACGCCAACAACGCGGCGTTCGCGACCACGACCTGTATGCCGCGCACCCTCATCGATTCGCGCAGAGTGCCCAACACTGCGAGAGCAATCGAAACGGTGCCGACACCGACGAGCGTCGCACCAAGTGCTCCGCCGTGAAATTCGGTTGTCTTGTTGGCGAGCACATCGCGGTATGTGGCCCATGGCATGACCGCTGCGGCCACCACAAGACACGCTCCGGCGATCACCTCGAAAAGAGCAAGCGTGCGAGTCCTGCTGCTGATCGGCAATGCACCCATCGCCCGAACCTACTCCGTTGCGCCGACCGGCGAAGCCTCGCTACGTCCGGCTGAGCAGGGCCACGAATGCAGCTGCGGCAGCGTCGACACCCTCGTCATCACCGGTTGCGACGAGGTCGAGCAACAGTCCCCGAGTGAGCGCCAAGCCGAGACGCACCTTCGCAGCGTCAGAAGTTCCGTGCGTGCGCTCGTGCACCTCTGCAAGCCACCCGTCGACGGCACCAGGATGCATCGAGTCGAACGGTTCCTCGCCCTGCGCTCCACGCGCGTAGCACTCGAAGAACAAGCGCACCAGTGGTCGCATTTCGGGTCGACGCACGTCGGCCCACATCGCGGCGAACGCCTCACCGGGATGGTCGGGGAGTTCGTCGAGCATCGCCGTTTGCCGGCGCTCAACCTCGCGCACGATCGCCACCAGCAACTCGTCCCGCGACCTGAAGTAGTGGATGAGCATGCGGTGACTCGTGCCGACCGCAGCGGCAACCTCGCGCAACGAGCGTCCGCCGATGCCGCCAGCGGCGAACGCGCTGATCAACGCATCGAGAAGGTCGGCGCGGCGCTGGTCGTCAGGCGGACGCGGCATTGCTGTGCGATTGCTGCTCACAACGCGCCTTGAGACCCTTGGCCTCGAGGTCGAGATAGCGCTTTGTCAAACGAATCATCAGCGTGCCGACGAGCACGCCAACCGGCCCGCGCTGATCAATGCTCTGACGCACCAGTGTGCGATCGACTCCGTGCGAGACAACCTCATGCGACGCGACCGTCGTGCCACCAAAGGACTTCTGCCGCCACGCGAACGAGACGCCCGGATCGACCGACGTCAATTCCCACACAAGCTTTGGCATGCGCGGTTGCTTGATCTCGAAGCGCTTGCCGACCTCGATGCCCGGCCCGTCGAGCGGCACAATCTTGTCGATCGATGCCGTCCACTCAGCCCAGCGCTCGACATCGACAAAGACATCCCAGACGGCGCTTGCTGATGCGTCGATCTCGACGCTGTTCAAAGTGTTCATGTACCAAATGGTACATGAACACTTACGGCGATCGCAACGG
>JANLPV010000071.1:0-4792 GCA_031367435.1 Actinomycetes bacterium
GAGCGTTTCGCGATCAATACGCACGCGCTCGATGGCCCCGGCAGTTGCACGTTGTCCGCAGGAAATCTGGGCACCCTCGAACGCCGGACCGGTAGGGCTCGACGCGGCGGCCAGACCGTGGCGGTTACCGAGCACCAACTCCGCGTTCGTGCCGACGTCGACAAGCAACACCATCTCGTCGCCGCGATGTGGGCCGACAGCAAGCACCGCACCAGCCGTGTCGGCGCCAACATGTCCGGCAATGCACGGGAGAATATGCAGCGAAGCGAACGGGCACGCAACGCCGATATCGCTGGCGCGACCATCGACCGGGAGATCAGTCGCGAGCGGAAATGGCGCTCCCCCAAGCGGCGTTGGGTCGATGCCCAGAATGAGGTGATGCATGATCGGATTGCCCACGAGCACCAGATCAGAAACATCGGTGAGGTCGAGCCCCGCGTGAGAACACAGTTCTTGAATCAGGTCGTTGAGAGCACCGCGTATCGCCGCGGTGAGTTCCGCGTCGCCGCCCGGGTGCATCATCACGTACGACACGCGACTCATCAGATCTTCACCAAAGCGGATCTGTGGGTTCATCAGTCCGCCAGACGAGATGACCTCGCCGCTGGCAAGATCGCACAGGTGCCCCGCAACGGTGGTGGATCCGACGTCGATTGCAACGCCGTACAAGGTGTCGACAAAGCCGGGCCAGACCCCCGTGATGGTGGAGTTCGCGTGCACCGCAACCGTCACCTTGCGCTCTCCCGCGGTGAGCGACGGCTGCAATCGACGCAGCGCGGCTGGAGAGATCGTGAGCGTCGGCAGTTGCCATTGCTCGGCGAGCGCATCGGAGAGCAACCGAAGGTCGCTGCGATCGCCGCCAAGGTCGTTGGCGAGTACATCGACGTAATAGGGATGCACTATTGGATCGATGATGAGGCCACTGAGATCAACCGACTTACGAATCACCGGGCGATGCATTTGGCTGCCAGGTGGTACGTCGATCACCAGATCACCCGTGATCAGCGCGGTGCAGCCGAGCCGACCACCATCCTCGAGCGGTCGACGGCCCTTATAGGCCATTTCAGTGGCACCCACTGGTGACAGATGATCGGCGGCACTCGTGATTGCGTGCTTGGCGAACTTGCCCCACGCAGGCACAATCTGGCAGCGTCCGCAGATACCTCGACCGCCGCACACCGAGTCGAGATCTACTCCAAGCTGACGCGCCGCGTCGAGCACCGAGCAACCGGCTTCGACGTCACCTTGTCGTCCCGAAGGCGTGAAGACCACTGTGGGCATAGTTGTCCTGTCAGACCGATTCAGGTTGGAGTCGCGCCGTCGACGCGAGCGCGACGACCGCCACGGCGGCCGGTTGACTCGCCGGCTTGCACGTTGCCCGGATCGCGGTGATGGCGAATCCATTCGGCGCAGTTGAGGTCGTGACCACACAACACGTCGGCAGCCTGAATGGCGTGTTTCACCTCAGGGTGCAATGGGTTCATGATCGCCGAGGTCATTCCGTGGCTCATCGCCATTGCGAGGAACGTGCCGCCAATAACATTGCGGTTCGGTAAACCGAAGCTGATGTTGGATGCGCCACATGTGGTGTTCACCTTTAGCTCGTCACGTAGTCGGCGCAACAACGCGAACACCTGCTGGCCCGCTGTGCCCATCGCACCAATTGGCATCACCAACGGATCGACCACGATGTCTGCTGGAGAGATGCCGTAGTCGGCGGCATGGCGCACGATCTTCTTGGCGACCTCGAACCGCACGTTTGGGTCTTCGGAGATGCCCGTCTCGTCATTGGAGATGGCCACCACGGCAGCGCCGTATTTCTTGATGAGAGGAAGCACGCGCTCGAGATTTGCTTCCTCACCAGTCACTGAGTTCACGAGCGCTTTGCCTTGGTAGACCGACAGACCCGCTTCGAGAGCCTCAATGATCGACGAGTCGATCGACAGCGGCACATCGGTGGCTGCCTGCACGAGTTGGATGGCCTTGGCAAGAATGGCTGGCTCGTCGGCCAAGGGAATGCCGGCGTTGACATCGAGCATCTGCGCGCCGGCTTCGACCTGGGCGAGTGCATCAGCGATCACGCGATCGTAGTTACCCACTTTCATCTCCGCCGCGAGCAACTTGCGGCCCGTGGGGTTGATGCGCTCGCCGATCATCACGAACGGGCGGCCAAAACCGATGACCACTTCGCGCGTCGCGGAACTGAGAACTGTGTCGGTCATGAGTTGAGGTCCTGATCTGAGCTGTCGGGTGTTGTGATGTCAGCGACTACGGCGTCGTGGCCGTCGCGTTCTGAGGCCGGTCGATCTGGGTCCCAGCCGCCAGACTCGACCCATAGCTTCAGGCGCGCCGTCGGGAATTCGCTTTCGATTCGCTCCGCTTCCGCCCGCGCCGCCGCCGCGAAATTGCCGTCGAAGTCCGCCGGAAGGGCGACCTTGCGCCGCCCCCACTCGGCAACGTATTCGCCCGCGGTCTTCTTGCCGACCTTCATAGCGGCGCGATCAATCGCCTGATGAAAGCGGTGCGGCAGGATCTGCTGGTGTTTGTGCTCACCAGACCCACCGTTCACCTGTGCAGGGATGTCGCGCCAGCTGATGATGATGAGCTCGTTGCCACTACTACGTCTGGCCATTATGCGGCCGCCTTTCGAATGGTGACGGCAAAATTGTTGAGTGCGCCGCCAAGCCCGTCGCGTCCGACATGGCGATGCTGAAACGTGAGGCCGAGACGCTGCGCCGCCTGCTCCGCAGCGTGCAAGGTAGCGATGTCTTCTGCTTGCGAGAGATACATCACCCGGGTGTAGTGGCCGAAGTACATGTCGCGCAGTTGCGGTGCACGGTCGAGGCCCAAGCCGCTCCACACCAACGCGTCAAAATGCTTCGCGAGAAAGTCCGTGAGATAGAAGGTGCCAAGTTCTTCTTCCTGCATTGCCGCGAAGAGTTCCGAGCCGGCGAAGAACTCATAGCAGTGCGCGCCGTCAAGGCGCTCGACACCGGGATATTCGCTCAACAACACGTCGAGTAAGCCGCCCGTGCCGCAATCTGCGTAGGCAACGAACACCGAACGTTGCGCGGCGACAGCGACGTCGAGAACAGCGCGTACCTCGCCAACAATCTTGTGCGGCGTGTTGTGCAGGTTCGCTGGCAAATAGTGCACATCGACCAGCGCGTCGAGACCGTTGGCCGACAACACCTGGCGCAGGTCAGCGGTGAGCGCGGCGCAGGCGATGACGAGTGGTTGCTGCACCCCGTGCTCCATGAGTGCAGTATCTCTACTTGGCGCGTGCGGCGACGCGGCGGGCGAGCACAAACGCCTTGGCCGTCTCGGCGGCAACCGCGGCATCGCGGCAATACGCATCTGCACCGATTGCCGTCGCAAACTCTTCGTTGAGTGGCGCACCACCAACGAGCACGATCTGGTCAAGCCGGCGGCCCTTTTCCTTGAGCGTGTCGATGACCACCTTCATATACGGCATCGTCGTGGTGAGCAGCGCCGACATACCCAAGATGTCGGGCTTGTGCTCGTCGAGAGCGGCGAGGAATGCGTCGGCATCGGTATTGATGCCAAGATCAATGACCTCGAACCCGGCACCCTCAAGCATCATCGCCACGAGGTTCTTGCCAATGTCGTGGATGTCGCCCTTCACCGTGCCGATGACAACCTTGCCGACAGATTCGGCACCTGTCTCAGCAAGCAGTGGGCGCAGGATCTCCATCCCGCCCTTCATTGCGTTGGCGGCGAGCAGCACCTCGGGCACGAACAAGATGCCGTCGCGAAAGTCGATACCGACGATGCGCATGCCTTCGACAAGTGCGTCGTTGAGCACGCGGTCTGGACTCCAGCCACGCGCCAACAAGATGTTTGTTCCTTCGCGGATCTCTGGGGCGAGACCGTCATACAGATCGTCGTGCATCTGCGCAGTGAGGTCGTCGTCGTTCAGATTTTCGAGAACGATGTCGTCATCGGCCATATGGGCTCTCCCTTACGTGTGCCACGCAATCCACGATACGGGAAGATACTATATCGTGGAAGACGGGACGGGTCAATTAACGGTACTACTGTGCCGGGTTTACCGTCCCCCGACTCACCACGTTCGCGTGGTCACGAGGGAAAGGTTTCGCCCGATGGCACGGACTCGATATGCGGTGGCAGGTCTTGCCATGAGCATAGGCACTGTGCTGATGGGATCGGGGCTCCTGAGTTCGCTGATGGGCGTGCGCTCCAAGCGTGCCGGCATCAGCGCGGCTGTCATGGGTTTGGCCATGGCTACCTACTACGTCGGGTTCGTCGTCGGCATTCCCGCGATGACCAAAGTGCATCAGCGAGTCTCGAGGCGTTGGCTCTTTGTGCTCTGCTCGTTCGGGATGGGTCTCGCGGCCGCGTCGTATGGACTCATCGTTCAGCCAGGAGCATGGCTTGCTCTGCGATTCGTCACTGGCTTTTGTGTTGCCGGTTGCTATCTCGTTGTCGAGACGTGGCTGAACGACATTGCCCACAACGATATTCGCGGCAGGGTCATGGGTGCCTACGTCGCCGTTGCCGCCGCAGGAATGGCTGTGGGCCAACTCATCTTGTCGATGGTGAACCCTGCGAGTTGGGTGCCGTTTGCCATCGCTGGAGCTATCAGCGGGGTCGCCTGGGTGCCGCTCTTCGCAGTTCCGGTCGGCGGGGGCGAGCGCCACCGACCGGACGGGACGATGACCGTCTTGCAGATTGCGCGTCTGGTGCCGTCGGGAGTCATCGGCTTCGTTCTGGTCGGCGTTACGCAAGGGTGTCTGCTGATGATGGCGAG
>JANLPV010000075.1:0-3153 GCA_031367435.1 Actinomycetes bacterium
ACCGTGAACGTTGCCGCTGGAGTATCGACGAAGAGCGTGAGGTTGGTGCCGCTTTGCACAGACGTTGCGTCGGCATACCCCTCGATCCAACCAGTGGGTTGGTCGATCAGCGGTCGGGGCGAGTCGTGTTGGATACGCCAGTCGGCTGTGCCCTCACGTGCGTTCTCGGCGGCGTCCCAACCCGACTGCGCGTACGGGTCGGGAGCAGATGCGGCGGCGGTGGTGGCGGTAGGTGCGGAGGAGGTCGTGGTCGTGGTCGTGGTGGTGGTCGTGGTGGTGGTCGTGGTCGTCGTCGTGGTCGTGGTGGTCGTTGCCTCCACAAGCGGTGCTGTTGTTGCAGGAGTCGCTTTCGTCGTCGTTGGGCGTGTCGACGTCGGGATGAAGACGTTTGGAGCGGTGGTGCTGCCGGGCGGATCTTGTACCGCAGCGGCGGTGGCACAGCCTGCGACAAGGATGAGCAAGCTCACGCCGATTGCATGCACAGTGCGACGATGTGTAACCACGTGCCGCACGCTAGGGCGCAGGCGTGGAACAATACGGGAATGTCAAACGCAACCTTCACCCGGATGGATGAGTCGACGGCCGAGGAATGGGCCGAGATCGGTCGCCAGACCGCAGCGAATCAGGGGCGCGTCGCCGACTCGATTCTCGCGATGCTGCGCTCTCTCGCCGCTGTCACCGATGGGTTCGCTACCGATCAGCTCACGCATTGTCTGCAGACCGCCACCCTGGCAGAGAAGGCCGGAGCGGACACAGAGTTGATCGTTGCGTCGCTCTGTCACGACGTCGGCAAAGCGGTAAGCGTGCCCAACCATGGTGCGATCGCAGCGGAAATGTTGAGGCCTTACGTGCGTCCCGATCTCACATGGATGTTGCAAGTGCATCAAGATTTTCAGGGCCAGCATTACTACCACCACTTTGGTGTCGACCCGAATAAGCGCGACGCCTACAAGGATCATCCCGCCTACGGAATCACCGCGACGTTCACAGACGACTGGGATCAGATTGCCTTCGATCCCAACGCGGAGACGTATCCGCTCGAGCACTTCGAGCCAATGGTGCGCGAGGTGTTCGCTGCCGCCAAGTACGGCGCGGCCGTCAAGTAGCAGCACTCAACGAGCTACGCCACCCGCGTCATTCGCCGTGCCAAAGTTGGAGCGGGGTCTTGGTGCGGTCACCCGTGAACGGCACTGTTTCGGGCGCGCCGTTGTGCCGCGCTGACTGATACGCAGCGCACACGATGTCGAGAATCAATCGACCGAAGGCAACGTCCATGAACGGCGTACGGTTGGCCACGATGTCGGCCTCGAACGACTTGAGCTGATCAAAGTAACCCAACTCTTCGATGAACGCCAGGGGGACATCGGTGTGAGGCAGGCGTACGACATCGCCGTTGTACTCCAGCGTCGGATGTGGCCAGAAGTCCACGCGCAGGACCCCGGTCTCACTGCTGAGCTGCGCGTCCCACACCTGATGTGGACCGTAGTTCCAGCTCGACACAACGTGCCCCACAAGCCCGTTGCGGAAGGTGAGCGCAACCTCGGCGTGCTCGTCGCTGTTGTGACCGAGCGCGCCGCGCAGGTTGCAGCTGACCGAGGTGACCCGACCCGCGCCCGATGCAGCGGCGGCGAGCACGGCGATGGCCAAAGGATGAACACCGAGGTCGAACAGCGCACCACCACCCCATGCATCGGAGGTGAAGTCGCCCCACGTTGGGAGTGCTTGCAGCGTGCGGATGTGGAGGTGATTGAGCGCACCGAGTTTGGGAACCATGCCCAGCATGGTGGTAACCGCTGGCGCGTAGGCAAGGTTCTCGGCGTAGAGGACGCGCTCGCCATGTGTCCTCGCCGCGGCGACGAGCGTGTCGGCATCCGCAAGCGTGGTGCACAGCGGCTTTTCGACCACGACAGCGACGCCAGTGCCGAGCATACGCAGCGTGTCCGCGGCGTGCAGCTGCGGGGGAGTGGAGATCACGACGATGTCCGCGCCCATCGGCAGCTGTTCGTAGGTGACCGCTGTCGACTGCATTTGCGTGGCCCGTTCGTTGGCGCGCTCAGGCGTTCGCGACGCAACGGCAACGACAGGCATTTGGAGAAACCGTGCTGCGGCGCCATGTGCGCCGGAGATCATGCCCGCGCCGCAGAGTGCGACCTTTGGCCGAGACATCTCGATTACTTCCCACTCAGCTCTGCGACCACGGGAGCGAATGAGTCGACATCCCCGGCGCTGACGCTGATGTAGCTGAAGCCCCACCGCTCACGGCGCGCGAGGAGATCTTCGACGATCTGAGCCGTTGTGCCGATAAGGGCGAACGGAGAGTGCTCCATGAAACTGGCGGGTACACCGAGCATGTCGGCAAAGGAGTTGATTGTGGTGGCGCGCTCGTTGGTGATGTTGAGCATGTAGGCGCGCACGTTGAGTTCGATATCGGCAATGCGATCGCCTGCCGCAGCGCGAACGATCGCGACCTTTTCGTCGACTGCCTCAGCGGTCATGGTGTCGAATGCAGCGGGTCCGATTGCGCCGGCTGTCATCGTTCCGTTGATGCCGATGATGTCGGCCTCGCGCGCGGCGAATGAGAGCACTCGTTTGCCGCCACCACCGATGAGGATGGGCGGACCGGGCTTCTGCACGGGCTTCGGAAATCCGTCGTAATCGGTGATGGTGTAGTGCGTGCCGGCGTGCGAGAAGTGGCCTTCGCTCATTGCTGCCTTGATGATCGCGACGCCTTCGACGAGTCGATCGATGCGTACTTTGGGCGGGTCGTACACCATGCCAGCCTTCTCGTAGTCGGTGATCGTCCAGCCGGCCCCGATGCCGATCTCAATGCGACCGTCGGACAACACGTCCATCGTGGCCAGTTCCTTGGCGAGCACGAGGGGATGCTTGTAGTCGTTGTCCCACACCAGGGCACCGACGCGGAGTCTTGTTGTGGCGTTGGCCACCGTCATGAGTGCTGGCAGCGGTGCCAATTGCTTGTCGAAATGGTCGGGCATCGTCAGCACGTCGTAGCCGTTGCCCTCCACCCTTTGAGCGAACGACACCCATTGCTCGCGACTCGCAGCAGTGGAGGCTTGGACACCGAAACGGAAAGGGCGAAGCGCAGTCATGTGGGCACTTTATCGGCGTTGGATTTCACGGACCTTGCCGAGC
>JANLPV010000058.1:0-19448 GCA_031367435.1 Actinomycetes bacterium
CTCTGCACGGGCCGCTCTCGACACGGGCCGCTCTCTGCACGGGCCGCTCTCTGCACGGGCCGCGCTCAGCACGGCACCGCTACCGTTCGCCCGCAAGCAGGCCAGCGGATGAGCAGGCGGCTACCCGGCAACTACCCGGTGGCTTCCCGGCGACTACCAGGCGATGGGCCCGGTCGACTCGAGCGCACCACCTTCAGCACGCAGACCCTTGCCCACGAGGTCGGTCGCCATCTCGCTCCAGAGCGAGGGCAGCGCGTAGTGCGGCACGCGTGGAAAGAGGTGGTGGAGCGCATGATGATCGTGGCCGCGGATGAGGAACCGCGAAGTTGGGAAGACCGCTACACGAGTGTCGACATAGCGGCCGACCGTGCTCGCCGGGTGATGCGGATACCACGCGAAGACGAACAGCAGCCACAGCGACTGCAAACGGGCGGGCAGGTACCAGAGCAGCAACGCGGGCCAGCCGAACCCTGTGAGGAAGGCCACCAGCAGCACCACGTGCGAGATCGCCCAGAACCGCAGTTGCGTGAGCCCCTCGCGTCGATTGCCGCCACTCGCCATGGAACGGCGAAAGCGCGGGTGCAGCAACTTTCCCGCCGCAGGAACGAACGCGAAAACCGGCAGGAACGTACTCACCAACACCAGTGACAGCCACTTCAGCGGAAGTTGGCGCAATGGACCGTCGGTGAAGTGGTCGGGGTCGCGATCCGGATCGTTCGTGAACGCGTGGTGACGCATGTGCGACGTGCGATGAGCCACGAACGAGAACCCCGCCGGCACGGCGCAGACCATGCCGATGAGATCCTCTGCGCGGCGCCCGCGTGACAACCGACCCCAGATGTTCTTGTGGGCCGCTTCGTGTAAGGGCATATAGAACGTGGATGCGATGACTGTGTTCAGGATCAGGCCGATCCACAGCGGCAGCACCCCGGCAACCCCAAGTGCGATGACTGCGATCCAGACCGCCAGGAACGCCACGAACGTCAACACGATCCGCAGTTGGAACCCGCCCCAGTAGCGCGCCGCCACAGCGTTCTCTGCCCTCACGGCATCGCGCCGATCGACATTGCCGTGATGCTGAGTGGTGACGGACGACTCGACGAGATAGTCGTCGAGGGCATCTGGTTCAGGCGTGGGAGTTGACACTCGTTGGAATCTACTGTCGCTCTCGAAGTGAAGGCGCCATCGACCTGCGCACCTCGAGTCGTCCCACGCGGACTCGATGCCATCGGATGCGCGATCATCTCGTCGACAGCGATCTCATCGAAGGCCCGCGGCAGGAAGCAGTGCAGGATTCGTTCGGGCGGGAGGCCGTCACCCGGTGCGCGGTTGGTCAGCCCATTTTCAGGTGGAGCACGTCGACGTTGATTTGTGAAGCTTGATGGCTCGGCCACGAGCCGTGGCGGGGCCTTCTCGACGAGGTGGCTAACGAGCCAAGAGCCGTGCCTCGAATGGGTAGTCGTTCATGATCTCGACGCCGGTCTCGGTGACCAAAAGTTGGTCCTCCAGTTTCACTCCCTGCCCAACGCTGGCGGAGCCGATATAGCTCTCCACGCAGAACACCATGCCGGGCTCGAAGACGTCGTCGAGCGGATACGGCACACCGGGGGTGTGGAACGGGAGATTGGGATACTCACCAATCATGCCGAGGCCATGACCGATGCAGTAGTAGCGACTCGACCGATGTTCCTCCGGAACCGGCCATGCGTTGCGAGCCACGTCCTCGAACGACACTCCCGGACCGATCAGCGACACGTTGTGCAGCAGTTGTTCGTGCGCACGCCGATAGAGCACGCGCTGCGCCGAACCCCCCGGACCGTCGCCTGCGAGAAAGGTTCGGGAGAAGTCGACCGAACAGCTCTCGAACGCAATCGCGTCAGTGTCGAGGCAGACCAGATCGCCGTCCTCGATCACCCGCGTACCGCACTCCTGGAAGTAGGGGAACGTTTTCGGGCCGCTCTCGAGCAAGCGGGTCACCACCAACTCCCCGTGCCCTGCGAAGAGGGCTCCGACGAAGCGGCTCCACACCTCGTTCACCGTCATTCCAGGACGCAGCGCAGCCTCCATCTGCCGGACTGCGTCCACCGTCCGGCGCATCGCTTCGCGCATATACACAATCTCCAACGGCAACTTCACTCGCCGTGTGCGGCTCATGAGCACGTCGGCGTCGGAGATCATGAAGCCTTCGTCTCGAAGCGAATCCACCGCAGCGAACGGGAAGCTGTCGATGGCCAGCATGCCGATCTCACCACAGTGCTCCCGCACGAGCGACGCGATCTCCCCCGCCATGGCAGCAGATTCGGCGGCAGCGAAACCGTTGCTGCTCACATGACTCAGCCCACGCGCTGTTCGCACCTCATCGATGGTCGCCAGACCAACGGCCAGGTGCTCGCCACCGAGATAATCGAACAGGATCGTCGGTCCTTCAGCGAACACCAGCAGGTAGCGCGCGGGGACACAGAGGTTGAACACGGTCATGTTCGACGCTCCGGTGACGTACCTGACGTTGAAGGGATCGCGCAACAGCATGACTGGAACGTCCAGCGACGACATGAATCGCCGAGTGTTCGCCAATCGCTGCAGATACAGCTCATGCCGTGTGGGCACGCTCTCGAGGTCGAGACGGGGGGCGGAGTCGAATGCCACGCAGGGAGCCTAACGAGCGGAAATTGGGCCTACCCGCAGGGCCGTTCACCCGCAGCAAGCTCAGCTGTCAGCCCTTCTTCAGCTCGGGGTCGACGAAGATGCGCAGTTCGTCCCGCAACGACTCCAGGTAGGGCAGCGCCATCTGATCCTTGGGCCGATTGGCGGCACGCTTCGAGTCGATGATGTCGTCGAGCGACGCGATTCGAACGGAGAGGCCTTCTGCGATCTCGACCGACAACGCATGGACACTCCACTCGTCGAACCCTCCCAAACCACCCGATGGGGAGAAGGTGAGGTCGACATCGCCGAGGTCGGTGACGAGGTTGAGCATGATCGCCATGTTGGCGAGAAACGGACCATCGATCGGAGCCGACACCGGATCGCCACCCGTTCGGATCATCGCGTTCATGCGCCGCAGCGCCCGGCCGAGCCGTTCGAGATTGTCCGGTTGCCGGGACGGCACGACATCGATGTCTTGGGTGGGCAGCGATGAGCCATGCACCACCGACGCAAACCCTCCGACAATGACGTACGCCACGCCCTCCTCGTTCAAGATCTGGCAGATCCGAACGGGGTCGAACATCAGCGTGCCCGACGGAGCGAGGCTTGAGCGCGCTCCTGGATCGCAAGCAAGGTATTCGCCGCCTCAACCATCGACCGAACGCGCTCTGGGACAGTCATCCCCAACTGCCGACGGATCTGACTCACGTCAACCCCTCGGCTGTCCTCAATCAGTGGCGTTTGCTCCATGCCTGCAGCATACGAGGGTGCAGTCAGCCGCGCTTGAGGTCGGTGACGAGGCCGCCGCTGGCTTCGACCAGCTTGTGAGGCTCGATGCCGAACACGTCGTGCCAGGTGCCGGCGGCGGCCCACACCTCGGGGTGCTGCAACAGGTCGGGATCGATGAACACCCGCAGGTGTGTTGCATGACCGAAGGGTGGCACGCCACCGATGGGAAATCCGGTCACCTTGTACACCGTGTCGGCGTCGACCCGTGAACACTTCAGACCGCCGGCGGCCGCAGCGAGTTTCTTCTCATCGAGCTGATTCGCGCCACTGACGTACGCAAGGACCACCTCGCCGTCGACGGCAAAAATGAGGCTCTTCACGATCTGGCCGACATCGACGCCCACAGCGGCAGCGGCATCGAGCGCGGTCTTGCATCCCTCAGGAAAGCGAACCGTGGTGATCTCGAGGCCCCGATCGCGAGCGGCCTGCATCACCTTGGTCACGTTCGGATGCACATCGCTCATCGGCGCAACTGTAGAGGTTGATCTCGCTAGAGAGCGAACAGATCGTCGAGCGCGCCCGGCTCGTCGTCCGGTACAACCGACTCGAACGCGGCGTAGCCGTCACGTTCCAAGACATCGACCAACTCAGGACCGCCCGACTCGACGATGCGACCCTTCACCAGAATGTGCACGACATCGGGTTTGAGTTCTTCGAGCAGTCGCGAGTAGTGCGTGATGACCAGAACGCCGAGACCGTCTTCGTTGGTGGCAGCTTCAACACGGCGTGCGCAATCACGCAGCGCATCAATGTCGAGACCCGAGTCGAGTTCGTCGAGCATCACGATCTTTGGCTGCAACATCGCGAGCTGCAGCGTTTCGTTGCGCTTCTTCTCACCACCCGACAGATCGACGTTGAGCGAACGAAGGAGGAACGCTTCATCGAAGTTGATACGACCTGCCTCAGTACGCAGCAACGTGTCGACATCGGCCGTGGAGCGTCCACGCGCCTTGAATGCCTCGGTCATCACATCCACCACAGCGACACCGGGCACCTCGGTTGGGTATTGCATGATCAGATGCAGACCGGCTTGAGCGCGCTGCCATGTGGGCATCGACAACAGATCCAGATCGTCAAGGCGTACCGAGCCACTCGACACCTGATAGCCGGGCTTGCCCATCACCACTGCCGACAGCGTGCTCTTGCCAGCGCCATTTGGTCCCATGACAGCGTGCACTTCACCCGATGACACGGTGAGGTTGATCCCATTCAGAATCTTCTTGCCGGCGACCGATGCGTGAAGTTCGTTGATGCTCAACGTGGTCATGACGTGGCGCCTTCCGTAGCCGTGGAAGACGTTGCAGGCGTGTCCACCACGATGACGATGTTCCCGTCGACGACGCTCACGTCGTACACCGGCACCGGTGTGATCGCCGGCAACGTGCACGGGATCCCCGTCTCGAGGCTGAACGCGCTGCCATGTTTCCAACATTCGATCTCTTTGGTGTCGGGCAACACTTCGCCCTCGCTGAGCGAGATGTCGGCGTGGCTACATGTGTCGCCGAGCGCGTACACATCGTTACCAATGCGGATGACGGCGACAGCGCGACCATCAACATCGAACTTCTTCACGCCGCCCGAGGCAATGTCGGTGAGGGCACCAAGTACGTGCGTACTCATACTGGCACCACCGCCTGATGCAGCTTGTGCGAGATGCGCTCACGCAGCTCGGCAGCAAGTCCACCTGTGGGCAATTGACTGAGCACTTCATCGAAGAAACCGAGCACCACGAGACGCTCAGCGATATCGGGCTGAATGCCGCGACTTTCGAGATAGAAGCGCTGCTCTTCGTCGATCGGGCCGACGGTGCTGGCATGGCTGCACTTCACATCGTTCGTTTCGATCTCGAGGTTTGGCACGCTCTCGGCCCATGCACCATCGCTGAGGGTGAGGTTGCGGTTGGTCTGGAAGGCCTGCGTGCCGCGTGCCTCGGGGCCGATCTTGATGAGGCCGGTGTACACACTGCGCGCGACGTCGTTGACCGCACCTTTGAAGAGCAGATCGGCGGTGGTCTTCGGTGCAACATGTTCTTGCGTGACGCGGAAATCGTGCGTCTGCGAACCGTCTGCAAAATACAACGCGACCTGACGAGTGCTCGCACCTTGGCCAATGAGCGTCGCGTGCGTGCGCACCCTGGCATAGTCGCCGCCGAGCGCAACCGCCGACAGCAGCGTTGACGAATCTCGCTCGCCGACGGACTGCTGATTGGCGATTTGCCAGACGCGGCTACCGAGTTCGTTGATCGCGAGGTACTTCACCCGCGCAGCTTGGCGCGCCCGCACGTGGAGCACGGGCATGATGATGCCGCTCACATCGTCGGCGGACACGAACCGCTCGATCACGGTGACTTCGCTGTCTTGCTCGGCATCGATATCGAGGCGGGGGAAGCACGCAACACCATCGGACACCAGCGTGTGGGTAATCACGATCGGTTCCTCAAGCACCATGCCCCGCGGGATGCGAATGCACAGCGGCGACGTGAACGCCCGGTTGAGGTCCTCGAACAGATCGAGTGCGTGATCACTGACGACCATCGCGTCATGCGTTGGAACAGCGTCGGCACCTTCGATCGTGGTGGCCAAGGAGCCGAGCGAGAAGTCGTCGAGGCGCAACTCACCAATGCGGCTGTAGCGCCAGATTTCCTCGGTGACTGTGGGAAACGTTGCTGCAGCAAAGCGTTCGAGGGCGGCCAACCGTTCGTCGGTATCGGCCAATCGCAAGCTGCGCACGGCGTCAGGGGTAAACGAATGCACGGCGAAATTCTACTGTCTGCGTAGGAGAAATTATCTGGGAGTGACCTACGGCTTGTTCTTACGCTTGAAGTACTTGCGCAAACCCTTGCCCTCATCGGGTAGCGGTGGGATGCCGCGGCGCAGGTCGGCCATCACCTCTTGGCCGACCTCATTGAGAAAATCCTCTGCTTCGTCAAGCACGGCCGCAGCGGTGCCGTCGTCGAGACCCGGTGGTTCAGGCGGCGTCGGTGGAGTGATCAACGAACCAACGGCCCAATTGACATCGGCAAGCCGACGCTCGTATGCGTGGCAATTATCGGGGCAGCGCCACGGCGCGTCGGGGGCAAGGTCGAGGTTGCACTTGCGTACCGTCTCGCCACCGGCGTAGGTACGGCTCTCGAAGTTCTTGCACTCCTGGCGCATTGGCATAGCTCTATTGTGCCGCCTTGATCGGTGGACCCGATCAGCCGACAGAGCCTTCCATCTGCAGTTCGATGAGACGGCTCCACTCGACGGCGTATTCCATCGGCAGCGTACGTGTGATCGGCTCGATGAACCCGTTCACGACCATGCCCATCGCCTGCTCTTGCGATAGGCCTCGGCTCATGAGATAGAACAACTGCTCATCCGCGATCTTGCTGACCGTGGCTTCATGGCCGATCTGCGCGTCGCGCTCGCCGACTTCCATATAGGGGAACGTGCGGCTTTCGCTCTGCTCATCGAGGATGAGCGCGTCGCACTGCACGTGGCTCTTGCAGCCATACGCGCCATCTTCCACACGAACGAGTCCGCGATAGGTCGTGATGCCACCGTCTTTGCTGATGCTCTTCGACACGATCTTGCTCGTGGTCTCGGGCGCAGCGTGAACCATCTTTGCGCCGGCATCTTGATGCTGACCGGCACCCGCATAGGCGACCGACAACACCTCACCGGTGGCCTTAGGCCCCATGAGATACACGCTTGGGTACTTCATCGTGAGACGGCTGCCGATGTTGCCATCGATCCATTCCATATGACCTTCGGTCTCGACCCGTGCACGCTTGGTGACAAGGTTGTACACGTTGGGAGACCAGTTCTGAATCGTGGTATATGTGACGCGCGCACTTGGCTTGACGATGATCTCCACCACTGCGGAGTGCAACGAATCGTTGGTGTACACCGGCGCCGAGCAACCCTCGATGTAATGCACCTGACTGCCCTCGTCCGCGATGATGAGCGTGCGCTCGAACTGACCGGCGTTCTCCGAGTTGATACGGAAGTAGGCCTGCAACGGCATCTCGCAGTTGACGCCCGGCGGGATGTAGATGAACGATCCACCGCTCCACACCGCGGAGTTGAGCGCAGAGAACTTGTTGTCGCCGGGAGGGATGACGCTGCCGAAGTACTGCTTCACCATGTCGGGGTATTCGCGCAGCGCCGTGTCCATATCGCAGAACAAGATGCCCTGCTCTTCGAGTTCGGCTCGGTTGCGGTGATACACGACCTCGGAATCGAATTGCGACGTGACGCCAGCGAGGTACTTACGCTCAGCCTCGGGGATACCGAGCTTTTCGTAGGTGGCCTTCATCTGCTCGGGCAGGTCATCCCAGTTGTCGGTCTGGTCGGTCTTGGGTCGCAGGTAGTAATAGATGTCCTGGAAATCGAGGTTGGGCATATTGATCGCGAACCAATCGGCCATGGGCTTGCGGTCGAAGGTACGCAAGCTGCGCATGCGGAAATCGGTCATCCACTTGGGCTCGCCCTTCCACCACGAGATCTGGTCGACAACGCCCTCGTCGAGACCCTTCTCGGATTTGAACGCATATTCGACGTCGTCGTTCCAACCGAGGCTGTACTTACTGAGATCAAGATCGAACGAGGTCATCGGAATGTCTCCCTATGCGTAGCAACGGACCAGGACGACCACGGTGGGACGAAACCCACAAACGCCGAGCCCGGTATTTCCACTACGGGCATAGTAACAATTATCTGGTCGAAGACGACGTCGAGCCCGGAAAAGGTGGGGATTGCTCGACGCGTTGCCCTACACGGCGAGCGCCTCAATGCGGGCGGGCACGAATTTGTGCCATGGTGTGCCCGCAACAGGATCACGACGCGAACCGTCGGTGAGATCGTTCGGTGCGACTCCGACCCGCGTTGTTGCACCGTTGGCGGGTTCGTCGAGACCCATGCCATTCGGCAACGACACGTGACCTGGCTGCATGATGTCGCTCACCTCCACGCTGACGATCGCACTGGCGCGCGATGTGACGATCCGGGCTTTCTCACCATCACTGACCGCGTATCGCATCGCATCTGCGGGGCTGATGCGAAGCGATCCATCTGCATCGCGCTTTCGCCACGTGCTGTCGCGAATGATCGTGTTCGCCGTGAACGAACGCCGTTCGCCCGCGGACAACACAAGGGGGAACTCAGACGTGAGACCGCCGATGGACGTTTCGCCGAGTGCCGCGAACTCAGCGAGAAGCTCGGGGATGACCAACTGCACACGACCGTCGGGGCCTTGCGCGCGGCGCGCGACATCGCTCCATTCGTCGATCGCGAAGGTGACACCAGATGGGCTCGACAGGATCGCGTCGAAGAGTGCTTCTCCGAGTTCGAGACCCTCGCCCGTGAATCCGGCACGGCGCACCGATGCCTCATACGTAAGCGCACACCGGTGCGCGGCACCCCACAAGATGGCCGCCGATGCTGCACCGTTGGGCAACGTGGGTCCAAGCGTGCGGTACAACACCAGCGGCGCCATTGCCCCCAACGCCGGATTCGCGGCAGTGGCGGCAAAGAACGCCTCAGCGAACTCGGCTCGACCAAGTTCGGCGGCCTCCCGAAGCGGCTTGAGATCGTCGGGGTTCAATGCGCCGAGCGCCTCGGCGAGCCGTGCGTGAATCTCGGGTTCGGGCAGAGGGCCGTCGGGCGCATCAAGCACAGGGCGACGGAGGTGGAACACGTTGGCCGGGAACTCGAAGTTGAAGTAGGTGGCCTCCCACTTCTCGTACTGCGACGGCGCAGGTAACACGTAATGCGCAAGGCGCGCCGTCTCAGTCATGGTGATGTCGATGACGACTACCAGTTCGAGAGTTTGGAGGGCCTCGCGCATACGCGAGGAATCCGCGAGCGAGTGCATGGGATTGCCGCTCTCGACGAGCAATGCGCGATAGCGATCAGGGTGGTCGGTGAGGATCTCGTCAGGAATGACGTTGCACGGCAAGAGGCCGCTGATAATGCGCGCCCCAACCACGGGACTAACACGGCCTGCGGATGGGCGCGGGCTGCCAGACGGGTTACCAGACGTGGTGCCAGACGTGGTGCCAGACGTGGTGCCAGACGTGGTGCCAGACGTGGTGCCAGACGTGGTGCCAGACGTGGTGCCAGACGTGGTGTCGGGACGGGCGAGCGCGACGAGCGCGTTGGGCGCGTACATTCCGCCGGGCACGCCGAGGTTGCCCGTGAGTAGCCACACCAACTTCTCGAGCCAACTGTTGAGCGTGGAGTGCAAGCTCATCTGCACCCCAAGGTCTTCGAAAGCGGCCACGCTTGCCGCGCACGCAACGCGGCGAGCGGCCCCACGAATGAGTGCCTCGTCGACACCGCAACGTGACGAGTACTCGGCAATATCGATCGAACCAAACAACGACCCGATCTCGGCGTAGCCGCTTGTATGAGCGTCGACCCAGCCTCGATCGACGAGTCGCTCCTGCACGAGAGTGGCCACCATCGCGGCGAGGCAGAACGCATCGGTGCCCGGCCGCACCTGCAGATGAAAGTCGGCGAGCTCTGCGGTTTCGGTACGACGCGGATCGAGCACGATCATCGATCGCAGCGGGTCGTTGGCGATCTCTTTCAGCACGGTGCGCGCATGCGGGATGCCATGCGACTGCCATGGGTTCTTGCCAATGAAGAACGCAACCTCGGTGTGTTCGAAGTCGCCACGCACGCTTGCGCCGAGCATGCGACCGTTTACAAAGAACTCACCGGTCTTTTCCTGTGCGAGTGCACTCGATCGATAGACCGCGCCGAGGGCCCGCAGCGTTGCACCGCTGTACCCGCCACCGAGATGATTGCCTTGCCCGCCACCGCCGTAGTACAAAATGCTCGGGCCGCCGTAGGAGTCGCGAATTGCGGCAAATTGCGAAGCGATTTCGCTGATCGCGGTGTCCCAATCAATCTCCTCGAACGTGCCATCGTCGCGGCGGCGCATTGGCAGCCGCAGACGGTTCGTGCCGTTCTGATAGTGATCGAGCCGCAACGCCTTTTCGCACGTGTATCCGCGCGACGCCGGATGTGCCTTATCGCCGCGGATGCGTTCGAATCGGCGGCCGGTGTCGCCGCCGAGTCGCACCTCGATACCGCAATTGCATTCGCACAGGATGCACGCTGTCTGCTTCCAGTCGCCCGTGGATTGCGAACGGTCAGGCGGCTCTATCTCGGTCATTTGTTCAACGTATACCTCGAGCGATGGACCGAGGAATCGAGAGTAATTTGTCGGTCCAACCCACGTGCCAAACTGCGGCATGCAGAAACGGACCGTGCTCCACCTTCTGCTCGGTCTTAGCGTGTTACCGGTCGCACTTGCAGTTGCGTCCGCACGTGTTGCGGCGGCCGATGACGGCCTCACGGTGGCAAGCACTTACACCTACACGGTCGACCCAGACACCAACCTCGTGCACGTGTTGGCCGACATGCGCTTCACCAACGTGTTGCCCGACACGACGTCGGGCAACATCATCAGCCGGGCCTATTTCAAGAGCTTCTCGCTTCCTCTTCTCGACGACGCGATCAACACTGTCGCAACGCAGAACAGTCATCGGCTCACCCTCACCCCAACACCAATAGACGACTCTGCGTTGTTCTTCCAGTTACGCATCAATTTCGCCGCAAACCTCTATTACCGCGAGACCGCGCATGTGTTGGTCACGTACGACCTCACCGGTCAACCACCACGTACTGAGAAGGCGCCCACGCGGGTAAACGCCGCGTATGTCGCGTTCGACGCGTATGGCATTGCCGATTCCGGACGACTGACGGTGCGCATCGTCGTGCCTTCGGCGTACACCGTCGACAAGCTCGGCAGCGATGTAGTGCAGACCGAGGAGAACGGCAACACGATCTATACCGCTGCAGCGATCGAGAGACCGAATGACTTCGACATTTTCGTGTCGGCCCGCAACGACAGCGCGCTCGAGAGCAGCAACATCACAACAGCGGGTCACGAGTTCGTACTTCGCTCATGGCCGGGCGACGCGGACTGGAAGGCGTTCTCCGCGCAGCAGATAACCGTCGGAGTCCCGATACTCAACGAGCTCATCGGACAACCATGGCCGATCACCGGATCTATCGATGTGAGAGAGGCATTCACCCCGTATCTGTACGGCTACGCCGGTTGGTTCAATCCCATCGAACGCAAGCTCGAGATGGGCGAGGATCTCGACGCGCAGGTGATGTTGCACGAGCTTTCGCATGCGTGGTTCAACACAGCGATGTTCAACGCACGGTGGATCAACGAGGGTCTGGCGCAGGAGTACTCGGGGCTCGCCAATGAGAAGTTGGGGCTCGCCGCAGTGAGCCCCAAGGAGGTCGTCGCCGGCGATGCGGGAGCGGTGAAGCTCAATGAATGGGGCGATCCGGCCCTCGCCACGGTTGCCAACGAAACCGAGACGTACGGATACAACGCGTCGTGGTTCGTACTCAAGCACATCGTCGATGCGGTGGGTGTCGACAAGATGCGCGACATCTTTGCCGCTGCACGAGACAAGACAATCTCGTACGTAGGCAATGGGCCAGCGGAAACCTACGACACCTCAGCCGACTGGCGACGTCTGCTCGACCTTGCCGATCAAGTCGGTGCGCCCGAAACGATCGACGACCTGTTCCGCACCTATGTGCTGACGCCGTCCGAGCTCGAACAGATGACGGCACGGTCAACAGCACGTGCCGACTATTCGAATCTCACATCAGACAGCTTGCACTGGGCGCCACCCTTGGCAATCCGCAAGGCGATGGCGCGGTGGTCGTTTCCCGAGGCCGAGTCGATGATCACCAACGCGCGCGCCGTGCTGGAGAAGCGGGACGAACTCGTTCGCTCCATCAAACCGCTCGGCATCGCAATCCCGCCGTCGCTGCAAACGGCGTACGAATCTGCTGAGGTCGACCTCAACGATGTGAGAGTTCGGGTGTTCGATCAGGCCGGCGCGGCCAAGGAACTCGCCAATGCCGCCGCAGCGCAAGAAGCTCACCGCGGCCTGTTCAACAGTGTTGGACTGATGGGCACCCATGTGACGGCGGATCTCGCTGACGCCACGACAGCGTTCGAGAAAGGCGACACCGCAACGACCCGAACGAAGATCGGCGCGGTGCTGGCTGCAGTCAACGCGAGCCACGACGTCGGGCGCAATCGAATTCTGCTCGCAGCTCTCGCGCTGCTTGGGTTGATTGTCTTGGCTGTTGTGATCACGCGCCGGGTTCGGCGTCGCAGGCAAGCTGCCGCTTCGGTACCGTAAGGACCTATGTCAAAGGTGCTCACTTCGCTGCCGGTTGGAGAACGGGTTGGCATTGCCTTCTCCGGTGGACTCGATACGTCGGCGGCGGTTGCGTGGATGCGCGAAAAGGGTGCGCTCCCATATGCCTACACCGCCGATCTCGGCCAGCAGGATGAAAGCGATCTGCCCGGCGTGCCGGACCGCGCCAAGCAATACGGTGCCGAACTGGCGCGCATCGTCGATTGTCGCGGCGAACTTGTGCACGAAGGTTTGGTTGCATTGCAATGCGGCGCGTTCCACATCAGCACAGCAGGCAAGACCTACTTCAACACCACGCCGCTCGGACGCGCAGTCACCGGCACGTTACTCGTACGCGCGATGCAAGACGACAACGTCGACATCTGGGGCGACGGCAGCACGTATAAGGGCAACGACATCGAACGGTTCTACCGGTATGGCCTGTTGGTGAACCCAAACCTACGCGTCTATAAGCCATGGCTCGACGAAGCCTTTGTGGGCGAACTCGGCGGACGGGCCGAGATGAGCGAATTCCTCGTGCAGCGCAACTTGCCGTATCGCGATAGCAAGGAAAAGGCCTACAGCACCGACGCCAACATCTGGGGTGCTACGCACGAGGCGAAGCTGCTCGAAGAGCTCGGCACGAGCATGGACATCGTCGATCCGATCATGGGCGTCGCTCACTATCGCGACGACGTTGAGATCACGGCGGAGACCGTCAGCATCGGCTTCAACGAGGGGTGGCCGGTCACGCTCAACGGCCAGGAGTTCGAGAGCCAGATCGACCTCGTGCTTGCCGCGAACATCATCGGAGGTCGTCACGGCTTGGGCATGAGCGACCAGATAGAGAACCGCATCATCGAGGCAAAGAGCCGCGGCATCTACGAAGCGCCTGGCCTCGCGCTGTTGCACATCGCGTACGAACGTCTGGTCACGGGCATTCACAATGAGGGCACCCAGGAGAACTATCGCACCATGGGCCGACGCCTCGGCCGGCTGCTTTATGAAGGCCGCTGGTTCGATCCGCAGAGTCTCATGCTGCGCGAGGCATTGCTGCGTTGGGTGGGCTCCGCTGTCACCGGCGCAGTCACGGTGCGCTTGCGGCGGGGCGACGACTACACAATCCTCGACACCACAGGGCCGCATCTCACCTACGCACCCGAACGGTTGAGTATGGAGAAGGTCGAAGATGCCGCGTTCGGTCCGCTTGACCGCATCGGCCAACTCACCATGCGCAACCTCGATATCGAAGACAGTCGTGCCAAGCTCGACGTGTATCGCAGCGTGGGCACACTCGGGCCAGGTGGCCTCCTCGAACTCGAGGGCGGCAAGTAAGCGAAGGCGGCAAGTAGGCCGACCCGTACGGCGGTTGCGCCTGTGGCGCTTCGGTTGCGTGCGATTACTAACGCGACTGCAGCGCGGCAACGATGCCGCCGAGCAGGCGGGCGCGGTCGACCATGGTGTCGACGTCCACGTACTCATGATCGGCATGGGCGCCACCGCCAACTGCGCCAAGACCATCGAGCGTTGCCACGCCATTGGCGGCGGTGAAGTTGCCGTCCGACCCCCCACCGACCGCGACGCCGACAACGTCGGGCAGACCAAGGTCTCGGGCGACCTGCAAGGCGATTGGAAACAATGATGCCGAGGCCGACGCGGGCATCGCCGGCCGGTTGATGCCGCCGCGAACTTCAAGCGTGATCCCTGCCAACATCGGCTGCAGCGCCGACATGGCGGACTCGATCCGCTCTTTCTCGCCGGCGGCTTCGACACGAACATCGATTGTGAGTTGCGCGAGCGCAGGCACGACGTTGTCGGCCGTGCCAACCGTTGCCATCGTGGGCGTGACGGTGGTGCCCGTTGCGGTATCGCCGAACGTGCTGATCGTAAGCACCTGATGGGCCGCTTCGATGAGCGCGTTCACACCATTTTCGGGTTCGAGCCCGGCATGGGCCGCGCGGCCGTGAATGAGCAACTCGAAGGTACCGGTGCCCTTGCGTGCGGTCTTCAGCGCGCCGCCGTCGGCACTTGGTTCGAGTACAAGCACGGCACCGCAGGCGACGGCGCGTTCGACGATCAGATCACGCGACTCGTGTGAACCCGTTTCCTCGTCGGCCGAGAACAACATCTCAACGCCCTCGCGGTCGGTCAACTGTGCGACGCCGTATATGGCCTGGACGATGCCTGCCTTCATATCGAACACGCCCGGACCCATCGCCCGACCATCGGCAACGCCAAATGGGCGGACGGCGAGCGAGCCCAATGGAAACACGGTGTCGTGATGACCCAGCACAAGCACTTTGGGTACGCCACCGCCGGACCAATGCACGTGTGGCCCGGCAGCCGATTCCACGATGGTTGCATTGCCGCCGAGATGACGCTCGATCATCGACGCCAAAGCAATCGCCGACGTGGCAAGTGCGCCGAGGTCGCGCGATGGCGATTCGATATTCACCAACGTTGCGAGATCGCAGAGCATGAGGTCGATATCGGGTTGAACGTCGCGGTCGGGCACGTGCCAAGTCTGCCCGATGTGGCGACGGTGGCGGGCGTCGATTCCGTCACGCTTGGAAGAGCTGGCACAGCGCGTGCCACAATCGACGACATGCGTCACCGTAGACCTCTCCTCGCCGCGTCACTTGTCGTGGCATTACTCACCACTGCCTGTTCGAGTAGCTCGTCCGCAGACAAGGCGGGTGATTCCACGATTGCGCCGGCCAGCTCAGCAGAAAGCACCACGACGGTGGCGTTACCGCTGGCCACATTCACGGTGCAGCCAGGCATGAATCAGCTCGCTGTGCTCGACGCCCACGAGGGCGACGATCTCGAAATCGTGGCCGCTGATGGCACCGTTACCGGCAAGGGCGTCGTCGACGCGCAGGGCTCATTCCTGCAGCGCACGCTCGCGTCGGGCGCGTACACCGTGCGCACCACCGGTAACAACGCGGTGTCGAGCAAGCCCGTGGACGTGTTCGATGAATCGAAGGTTCCACCGGCGTCGTTTTACGCAGATCAGAAACTTCCGGCTGGCGGATTCGGCTATCTCACGACACGTGATGGCACCACACTCAGCATCGACGTGATGCTGCCCGGGCCGGCCGACAAGGGCCCGTACCCCACCATCGTCGAGTACTCGGGCTATCAACCGAGCGACCCCGGTAGCAAGACGTTCGGACTGCTCTTCAACGCCCTCGGGTACGCCTACGTCGGTATCAACATGCGCGGTACCGGATGCAGCGGCGGTTCGTACTTGTTCTTTGAGCGCGCCCAAATCGTCGATGGCTATGACGCGATCGAGGCAGTTGCCGCGCAACCGTGGGTCATGGACCACAAGGTCGGCATGGGCGGTATCTCCTATCCGGCGATCGCGCAGCTGTTCGTCGCCCAGACCGCTCCGCCCAGTCTTGAAGCGATCGCCCCACTGAGCGTGTTCGACGATTCGTATCGCGGCAACGGGTATCCGGGCGGCATTCTGAACACCGGCTTCGCCGCCGCCTTCCTCAAAGAACGATTCGATGAGGCCAAGGTGTACGGGCAGGATTGGGCCAAGAAGCAAGCCGACAGCGGCGACAGCATCTGCGCGCAGAATCAGAAGCTGCGGTTACAGAACCCCGATTTCCTCGAACTCACGAAGGACAACATCTACTACAACCCTGAGGTTGCCGACGCCTACGCCCCCATCACCTTCGTCAACAAAATCAACGTGCCCGTGTTTCTCGCAGGGGCGTGGCAGGATGAGCAGACCGGCGGTCACTTTCCCGCCATGATTCCCAAATTCACGAGCTCGCCGCACTTGTACGCCGATTTGGTGAATGGACTGCATACCGAATCGCTCAGCCCGACGGTGTTCGAACGCATGGTCGAGTTCTATTCGTTGTACGTTGCCAAGAAGACCCCCACATTGGCGGGCGCCCGAATCGTGATCCCCATCTTGGTGCCGGGTGTGTACCGGACTGATCCACCCGCGGTTCCGGCAGATCGCTTCGAAGGCAAGACCTACGAGCAGGCGCTCGCCGAGTTCGAGGCCGAGCCCTCGGTTCGCGTGTTGTTCGAAGAGGGCGCCTCCGGCAAGACGGTGCCGAGCGGACCTCTGCCGCGTTGGATCGAAGGCTTCAAAACCTGGCCGATTCCGTCGGCCACATCCACGACGTGGTACCTCGCCGACAAAGGCATCCTCACGTCTGACAAGCAGACATCCGGTACGCCTGATTCCTATACGGCCGACCCCACCGTGCTCCCCAAGACCTTCTATGCGGGTGACGCCAAGAAGAACATCCGCAGTAACGAAGTATGGGCGGCGAACGTGCAGTACGACTGGCAGTCGATGCCATCGGGCACCGGTGTTGCCTATGCCACGGCACCACTCGCCAAAGACACCGTCGTGGTTGGCACCGGTTCAGCGGATCTCTGGGTGAAGTCGTCGGCAGCCGACACCGACTTCGAGGTCACCATTTCCGAGGTGCGGCCCGACGGCACGGAGATGTACATCCAGACCGGATGGCTACGCGCGTCGCATCGCGCCCTCGATACCAAGGCGAGCACCGACGTGATGCCCGTGCAGACGCATGCCAAGAACGACGCGTCACCGCTGCCCGCCGACACGTTCACGCCAGTGCGGATCGAGATCTTCCCGTTTGCCTATGCGTTCCGTGCCGGCAGCCGTATCCGCATTGCCATCGACGCGCCGGGGAACAGCCGGCCGGTGTGGTCGTTCGACACCATCACCAGCGGCGAGACGAACACCATCGCGCACAGTGCCGAGTATCCCTCCGCACTGGTGTTGCCGGTGATCCCTGGCCTCACCGTGCCAGCAGGTATCGCACCCTGTGGTTCACTTCGCGGAGAGCCGTGCCATACCTTTGTCCCGGCAAAGAACGAGACGAGCCAGAACTAGGTCGTCACCAGAACTCGGTCGTCACCGTGTCCAAGATCTGATCGAATAGCACGCATGGATCGTCGCGCCGAACTCGGAGAATTTCTGCGGGCGCGTCGCGATGCACTTCGCCCTGGCGATGTCGGATTACCGGCAGGGTCGAGGCGACGAACTCCGGGGCTGCGTCGCGAGGAGGTCGCTCTCCTCGCTGGCGTGTCGCTCACCTGGTATACCTGGCTCGAGCAGGGCCGCCGCATCAACGCGTCGCGCGACGTGTTGCTTGCCTTGGCACGCACACTGCGGCTCGATGACGCGGCGAGGACGCACCTCCTAGCACTGGCCAGCGGCGAGGCGATCGAGCCGGTGGATCGCGAGCTCGAGGCACCCGATGCCGTCAAGCGATTGATTGCATCGATGGAACCGTCGCCGGCCTACGTGTTGGGGCCGCGTTGGGAGTACGTCGCGTGGAACTCGGCACAGGACAAGCTGTATCCGCAGTTGTCGACATTGCCAGAGGAGCAACGCAACCTGGTGTGGGTGATGTTCTGCGAGCCAGCAGCGCGAGCCCTGATCGTCGACTGGGATGATCGGGCGCGCAGCACTCTGGCCGAGTTCCGTGCCAGCACGACGCGGCTCATTGATGACCCGGTGATCATCGATCTCATCGATCGGCTACTCGCCAGCAGCGATGAGTTCGCGACCTGGTGGCCACAACACGATGTGGCCACGTTTCACACACGTCTGCGCCGCTACCGACATCCGCGCGCCGGCGAGTTGACGTTCGAATATCAGCAAATGATTCCGTCGGAATGGCCACATCTGCGAGTGATCTGCCAGCTTCCGCTGCCGGGCGACGACAGCGCGCAGCGACTCTCGGCGTGGCACGACGTGGGATGACCGTGCGTCGACCGCGGGTGTGCCGTGCGTTGAACGCGGGTGCTATTCGGTCCACTAACCAGCAATCTGACGCGGCGTCAGATATGTAGGCGGTGTGCGCTACGGTGGCCGGATGATTGAGATCCCGCACGGGGCGCGGGTGTTCGGCATGCAGTTGCCGATCCAAGCGCAAAGCAACTATTTCGTATCCGAATGGGAACGCACCGCCGGTCCTGATGAGCTTGCACGCGTCACCACAACAGCAGACGACAACGGCTTCTTCTATGTCGGCGTGTGCGATCATGTCGCACTCCCTGAATCGGTGGTTGGCGGCATGGGCACCCATTGGGCGGAGCCGATCAGCACGCTGTCGTGGCTCGCCGCACTCACCACCCGGGTCGGTCTGCTCACGCACGTCTATGTGCTGGCGTATCGACATCCGTTGGTGGCGGCCAAACAGTTCAGCAACCTCGATTGGCTGTCGGGAGGCCGAGCGCTCGCTGGGGTAGGTGCCGGACACGTGCAAGCCGAGTTCGAAAAGTTGGGGGTCGATTTCCATCGACGTGGGCGGGTGGTCGACGAAGCGCTTCCCGTCCTCGTCGAGGCGCTCGAGAATGAGTTCGTCGATGGTTTCGGCTCGCGGCCCCGACCGGTGCAATCGCCGCGGCCACCGATCTGGGTTGCCGGCTCGAGTGAACCCGCCATCAGACGCGCCGCCAAATTCGGTGACGGATGGCTCCCCCAGGGGCCATCGACGGCTGCGATGGTGGCGACGCTGCAGGCGGGCCGCGAAGCCGCAGGCCGCGACCATCTCCCGATGATGATCGGCCACATCACGCCGTTCCTTCATATCGGCTCCCCCACATGGGATGTTGGCGAGGGAACCATTAGCGGCTCACCCGCGGCGATAGCCGAACAGATTCTTGCCGGCACAGCCGAGGGAGTGAACCAATTGCAGGTGCGGTTCAAAGCCCGCAGCTGCGATGAGATCTGCGACCAGATGATTGCATTTGCAACAGATGTCGCACCGTTGCTCAC
>JANLPV010000124.1:0-42485 GCA_031367435.1 Actinomycetes bacterium
CGACCGCGTCACCATTCGGCTTGAGGGTGACTCTGTCGAACGACACGGATGAGAAGAGGCCACTCGAAGAGGTGGCAACGAGAACACTGAGGTGTGATGTGCCCCCGAAAACGAAGGTGCCGCCGACCGGTGGCGCAAGCAGGTCGGTGGAGGTGGTACCGAATGCGATCTGCGTGCCATCGGCATTGATTGATGGCGTCACCGAGATGAGGTTCGCGCCGATGCCGGCTGCGGTGCGCGTGACCAATGCGGTGTGATTCGTGATCACGTCGCGCACATAAATCTGCACGCTGCCTTTCGGAGGCGGCGCGCCGCCGAGGTTCACTGAGCCCGATGCAAACGCCACATATCTTCCATCGGGGGACATTGTCGGCATCTGCGACCCCGGCAGGTTGCCCACAGTGGTTGTCGAGCCGTCGGCGGCACTCACAAGGGTGAGTCGCGCGGGGTCGTTTGCCGCCTTGGTTGGATCCCAGAGGTAGACCTGAGGGTTCCGAATGACGACAGAGGCCGACGTCAACGCCACCTTGCCGGTGGCCGATTCGTCGCCGAGCGAGACGGGACCGAATGCATTTGTCGGCGAGCTCGACACCGCCACAGGAAGTGAGTCGTCGAGTACGCCGTTGCCGTTGCCGTCACGATCCACGCGCACGACAAAGCCGGTCCCGAGACCATCGGTGCCGAACGCGACGTAGCGTCCGCGTGCAGAGATCGCCAGCGGACCCAGGAACACCCCACGTGTCACGTCGCTTCTCGACTGTGCATAAATCTGTTTCGGCGGAGTACCCGTGCATCGATTCAAGACGTACACCGCGTCGCCGAAGTATGGCGCAGCGCCCACGGCGTCATTGAGTGGAGTGTTTCGTTCCACGTATCCAACCTGACAGCCGTCACGACTCAGATACGTCCGGCTGACGCCACCGCCCCCCGCCGGCAACGGCATGTTCTCGGTCTTGGGTACCGGACGGTTACGTACTTCGGAGCTTTGACCTTCGGTGAACCCGTCTCTGAAATCGAACCCCACGAGAGACCCATCGCCGGAGATGCTCGGGTTGGTCGAGTTCCCAGAAGCTGGTGCCATGACAGACACCAACTCGACGGGGGGAGTCGCGGCGCGGATGGCAGTGTTGTCGGCCGCAATGAAAAGACCGGCGAGCAGCATGACGGCCATCGCCAACGCGGGTCGTCGATGGCGGCGTCGCGTGTGTGCAGATGTGGTCGTCATGTCCGGTCCTGGGGCATCGGCAACATCGGAGCTGAATGCTTCGACGTGTGTTCACGACATCGTAGATCAAGTCGGCACGGCCGAGGCATAGGGCTCAGGCGCGATTCGACTCGCCCGAGGGCAGTTTGGCGCGCTCGTTCATACATTGAGATCGGCCAACACTTTGTCGTATCGCAGCTGAGCTTTGCCTGCCGCAGCGAGGTCGCCGCGCTGCTTGTTGGCCTGAATCAGAATGCGCCAGAGTTCGTCGGCATAGGGCCGTTCGAGGATGGTGGCCTCACACACGTCGATTGCATCCTTGTATTGGCCTGACTGAACACACCGGTCGGCCACGATTGCGGCCATTGCCTCGCGTTGGGCCGATAGCCAAGCGCGCTGCGTGACAATCCATTCGAGCGGTCCGTCCTCGGCAAGCAACTCGCCCCCGTAGAGCGCCAATGCTTGGGTCGCGGCAGCGTGAGCTGCTTCGTGATCGTTGCGTGTGGCTGCCAACTTCGCCGTTGCTGACCACTCGAGAAACTGCGCAAGGTCCGACGAATCGCGCGTGGACAACACCAGCCGGTACGCCTCGCCCTGGCGCTGCACTCCCAGATCGTCAGGAACCCCAGCGGCGGTCAGCATTTTGCGCACTGCCGAAATGGCCACCTGCAAATTGTGAATGCCACTGGCCGCGTCACCGTCGGGCCACAGCCCATCGACGATGGCTTCACGATGCACCGCGCTGTCAGTGTGAATGGCGAGCATCTTCAGCAGACAGCGCGCCTTTGGACGGAGCACCTCGAGAGAGAGGTCGCGACCCTGAACGGAGATAGCGAACCGCCCCAAACAATTCACGGATAGCCCTGTCGAAGGTGGCCCGTCGCTGACGTCGATGTCGATGTCGGACGCTGCGGTCGTTGTGGGCTCATCACGTCGCAGTGGTGCGATAAACGCATTGAGCACGGGAACCAGCTGCTCGATGCCAGCGGTTCGCGCCGCGACTGTTGCGTCGCCAGCGTCCGCATGCCCGCACGCGGCGAGGGCCACCAAGCATGCGGCTTCGAGCGCGCCTGCATCGAGAGCCCGAAAACGGCGCGCTGCCTCGCGAAGCAGATCGTTCGCAGCCTCGCCACGATGCGCCGCGCCGAGCCCGCCGAGAAACGCTCCCAACGACGCGCCCCATGGGTCGCCGTCGGCCAGACATTGTTCACGCACGCGCGCTGCCTCATCAACACCCTGCGGTCGCTTCGTGAGGGCAAGCGACGCGCGCACGATGCGCGCGACCCATCCAAAACCAGTCCGTTCGGCATGCATCTCAGCGTCGTCAAGTGCGCGCTCGCCACCTGATGCACCGCTGATGAGGCGAGCGACGGCCAGCACGGCGAGCGCGGCGCCGAGCGCATATGAGCCAACGTTGTCGGTATTGATGGCGCGCTCAGCCGAGGCAATGGCACCCCGAACGTCACCACCCAGCAGCCGCAACGCGGAGGCAGCAACGATCGCTTCGACGCCACCTTGCGCCTCCAGATCTGTCGCTGCGGTCAACGGCTCACGTCGGCTTCCGGCGCGCGTGCGCGCCACCCAGTTGTGCGGTGCTTGGGCAAGCGGATCGATCCACGCGTTGAGCTCGGTGCGCTCGACACGACATTGATCCACGAACTCCGCACCGAGCCCTTTTGCCTCTGCGGCGAGAAACGACACCACCGCTTGCGACCACCGGCCGGCGAGACGCTCGGCCCGGGCCCTCGCCAGCAACAACCACGGATCGTCGGCGACAATTGAGTGGGGAAGATCGGTAATCCAAGCCATGGCCGAGTTCTGGCTCTGATCGCTCGACGGGTTGGCCAGACGTTGCACTGCGTCCCAGTCACCCGCTCGAGCGAAACACCGCAGCGCGTCGTAATGAAAGCGGTCGCGTTCGAGAAGAGCTCCGGCCGCTCGATAACGATGCGACGCACGCTCCTCACCATCACGTTCGATAAGCAGCAATTCGAGCTGGGCGCGGAGCACCTCGTGATAACGGTAGGTGTCGTCGTCGACGGCCATCGTGAAGAGCTGGCTATTGGCCAATTCGCGTAGATGCTTCTCTGAGTCACCCTCGCCGCGCAGTTCGTTCGCGAGCGCAGGTGTGACCAGGCCGAGGACGCAAGTGTCGATGAGGAACGTTCG
The DNA here is from genome assembly GCA_031367435.1 of Actinomycetes bacterium. Lineage (GTDB taxonomy): Bacteria > Actinomycetota > Acidimicrobiia > Acidimicrobiales > Ilumatobacteraceae > WLMZ01. The sequence continues at coordinate 3,374 of JANLPV010000124.1, forward strand.
GAGTTCTGCGCTGATTGGTTCGAGGACGTTCGCAGCGAGATATTCGCGAACAATTCGCGCGCGGCCATTGAGTCGATCGATCAGTCGGCGCTGCTCGAGCGAACTGAGGCCGCGCGCTGCAAGGTGAAACATCTGCAAGCCCGCGGCCCATCCCTCGACTCGACGCGACAAACGCGCAATGTCATCAGGGCGAAGCCAGGTGTCGTAGAGGTCGCGGAAGAGTTGCTCTGCCTCCCATGACCGAAAGCGCAGTTGATCGCTGTCGACCGTGTGCAGTTGACCCATCATCCGGATCGCGCTCAAATCGAAGCCAGGTTCGCGTCGTCCGGCAAGCACGAAGTGCACGAGGTCTGGTGCGTCGGTAACGAGAACGCCAAGGGCCGCCTCAGCCGCAGAGCCCCACAGGGTGTGCACATCGTCGATTGCCAACGAGGTCGGCGCGGTGAGCGCGACGAGACCCTCAAGCGCATCGTCCACTGTTCGCCAGTTCGCAGAGAGCTCGGGTGCCACCTCCCGAAGAGCGGCATTGAGATACGCGATGAAACTCTCCGCAGAATCGTCGGTGCCGCTACAGGTGATCCACGCCACCCGACCCGCAGCGCGGTTTGCGAATTCGGCCATGGCGGTGGTCTTGCCTGACCCTGCCGGAGCCAGGATGAGTGTGACTCGATGACTCCACGCCTGGCTCACCAGGTCGTCGAGCCGGGGCCGTTGAACAGCCTTTACCTTGGGGATTCGAAGGCGCGAGCGTGCAATGTTGGTCATCGCCGAATACCACGCGGCGTAATGGTGTAAGCACTCATCGACGACCTGTCCGAGTCTGCTGTGCTTGAAGGGAAGCGGCCATGGTATGTCACCACAACGACGCCCACAAGGGTCAAAGCGTGCCGGTCGCGCCTCGCGTCCCGGCCGTCTCGGCGGATGTGTTGGAGACATGCACTGTGGCCAGTTACCATCTGCCGGCCGGTGCGGGTCTGCCTGACAAGCCGACGCGGCCACCGGTGTCGATCATGTTGAAAGAGTTTTGTCAGAACGGGCTGTAGCGCAGCTTGGTAGCGCACTTGTCTGGGGGACAAGGGGTCGTGGGTTCAAATCCCGCCAGCCCGACAAAGAAGTAGTGGGTCAGAGCCGGTCCGCAAGGGCCGGCTCTGCTCGTTCCGACCGGGCATGTGCTACCCCTGTGCAACCCGCCCGGGACACCTCCGTGTGACACCTCCACCGTGGCGCCGGCTGTGCGCCCGACATCGTGGCGCTGCGATCGACGGTCGACGGGAAGAACTCCATGGGCATCAGAATCCGTTCAACCGATTCCACAGCGCTTCAGCAGTGCGGCGCCGAGGTCTGGTAGATACCGACGGTGTCGAGGCCGTTCCAGCCGCCGATTCGAAGACCTGAGTCGCTTTGCGCAAGTGCGGTCAATCCGATGGCAAGGTTTGGTTCCAGGAAGCTGACGGGCCGCCGGGTGGGTGCTCGCTCTATTTCTTCGCTGCGTTACGGAGGTTGGTTCCGACAAGCTTGGCTCTGAGTGACTTCAGTGTCTGGCACCGTGCCGGGATTCTCTTCTCGAGTCGGCCGACTCGAATATGTTGATGCTCGAGTCCCGTCATTCCAGCCTCGTGCTCGTGGCCTGGATGGCAGTCATGCCGCCAAACAAGGATGGGTCCATTGCGGACGTCGAAGCGGTAGCTGCGAACATCGACCTGCCATCGCCCTCAACCAACTGCAGGGTCCCAGACAGTTGAATGCCGGACGAGAGCAGAATGCCGTTGACGATCACCTCGGTGATGCCGTTGTCGCTGTCGGCTGCGTCCACCGGGAAGTCACCCGGCAGGGAGGACGCCCACCGACCGATCTCGACGAGTGCCCCGTCGATTGTCGTCGCCCGCTCGAACAAGGTTTCTGCTCAGACCCTGGATCCGCGGCGTAAAGTTGGCCGCTCGTCGGTGATCTCGCTCGCCGGCCCACGTACCCGTCGACGAGCGATCGCAACGTTCTCCGTCGGCAGCTGTGCGGCCAGTTCGATCAGCTTGCCTGCACGGAATTGAGCGATTCGCTCAGGGTCAGCTTCCAGCCAACGAACGAGCGATGTGTCGTTGATGCCACGATGGTGCGCTTCTGAGGTGAATCGGCCTATGGCCGCTGGGACAGCGCCGTCCACGAGTTGCCAGAGCGGGTAGCGGACACCTTGCTCATCGGCGATGTGAAGCAGCGTCGCGCGGGCAGCGCGCTGTTGAATGTTCTGCTTCGAGGTCCCGAGAATGCGAGCCATCGTTACACCGTTCGGATACTCATCGTTGGCCGTCTCAGCGCGCGCCGCGCGCACCATCGCCTCTGCGACCCGATCGACGTCCTCAGCTGCGAAGGTTGGTCCGATGATTGCCGCGACTCGATCGAGGACCTCGCGAATGGTTGCTGACATGCGACCAACCCTAACAGAACGTCAACTGAGGTCAACTGAAATTCTGCCGACACGCTGCTCGTCCTGCAGACGGAGAACACTTCCGCGGCCTCGGGAATGCTGACGAGCAGATGTCGTACGGGACCACTGGAGTGGACTTCGATGCGATCGGCAGTGGGCTTTAAAGACGTCATGCGACGATGGTGATCTCGGCACGTCACGTATCGCTACCCGACTTCGATGCCGAGAGGGTGGCGATCCGGGTACTCCGGGCATCATCGATGGGGTGGGGATGTAGCGGTTGAAGGCTTGCTCGGCGGCTCGCACGCTGCGTGCCTGGCGTAGCTCGCCGCCGATGTTGACCAGTTCGAGGTGCAGCGCATCGCTCTCCGTGGGCTGTCATCGTCCGAACTGGGTCGGGTTGGGTGTCCGGCCAATGTGGCGCGGCTTGCTGAGTGGAGATGATCTGGGTGACTTGTTCGAGTTCGACGATGTGCGGCCAGTTGGCGATAATCCAGTCGCGCCGTGCGTCCTGCTCACTCATTGCCGTTGTGAGGTACTCGTGCAATAAGCCAACATTGCCTCTTTAGTCGGCGCCGAAGTAGCCGATAGATCAGTGTGCGCGATCGGTCTACAACGCAACCTGTCGATCGGGGTCTTTCGCTGGTGGAGATCCTGGTTTCGATCGTGCTGCTCGGTATGGCGGCGGGTGGAACGCTGGCGGCGATGGCGATGTCCGTGCGTGGGTCGGTCGCGCATCGCGACGTGACGAACGCACAGGAGTGGTTGCAGAGTGCATCTGACAACTTGCAGGGTCAGCCACGGCAGGACTGCGACAATGTGGGCGGGGTCGCGGGCGAGGCGGAGTCGCGGATTCGTGCCACGTATCAGAACTTCGTGCAGACGATCGGTAGCCCTGACGGTTGGGCGGCAGGCCAGATCACTGTGTTGTCCCCGGTGATGTTCTGGGACGGCGATCAGTATCAAACCGTGTGCTACGACAATTTTGGGATCAACCTGCAGTTGGTTACGTTGCAGGTGAAGGACCCGAGCGGCCATGTTGTGCGGACCTTGCAGGTGGTGAAAGGTGCTTGAGCGGCTTCGCCTTGGCTCCCGTCGTGCAGGCGGCGGTTTCACGCTGGTGGAGCTCGTCGTTTCTGTTGCGGTGATGGGAATTGTCACCACGTCATTGTCGTCGGGCGTCACGGTCGTGCTGCGCACCATGGACACGACCACTCGCCGGCTAAACGAAACAAAGGACGAACAGAACCTGGTGACGTGGCTCCCTGTTGATGTTGCTGCCGCCCCGGCCGCGAACGTGCAGACCAACTCAGCGCTGCCATCGGGCTGCGCCAATAGCTCACCCGGGCTGAATATCTTGCTGCTCGGCTGGACAGAGGCAATCAACGGCACAACCACGACCTACGTCGCTAACTACCGCGCGGTGCCTAATGGCACCGGGATGAGGTTGCAGCGCTTCAGTTGCTCGGGCACCAGCTCCCTCGGCGCGCCGTTGGTACGCAACGTATCGAACATGCTGCCGCCGTTACCGGCTGGGTGGGCACCCGGTCAGCCACCAGTCGCTGTGACTGTCAACGGGACGATCGTAAGATTCACGCTTACGCAGGCCGACGGTCGTGTCCTTAGTGTCGACACCTCGCAGAAGAACCCAGCAGCAACGTTGCCAGCCGTTCCCACCACGACGGTGCCCGCACCCACGACCACGACGATGGTGGCGGCTACAACCACAACGGTTGCTGGCCCGGCAACGACCGTCGCCCCGTCCACGACGACGTCGACGACCGTCCCATGTGTGGTGTCATCGGTCTCGGCGTCGCCGAGTTCCGTGGCAGCGCACACGAAAGCCCCAAACGTGCTCCAGGTGGACGTGACGGTGACCATAACCATGAGCGGCGCATGTCAATCGCTGCAACTGCAATATGACACAGGCGGCTCAATGGGTCTTCTGTATCAAAACTTCGCGACAACAGCGCCATACACGGTGACCTTACGCGGGTTCAAAACCGGCGGCACCGAGATCTGGACCGCCGGCCCACACACGCTGTACGTCATCAACAACACCAAGACCGTACTCAACACCACAACACTGACGGTGAGTTGACATGATCACATCGGAACAACTCCATGACCAACGTCGAAACTGTGACCGTGACCGTGGTGCGATGCTCCCCATCGCGATGCTGGTTGCCATCCTGCTTGCAACGGTGTCAAGCGCAATTGCGTCTTACGCGACTGCGGGACTGCGTTACGCAAGAGTGGTCCAAGACCGTGCCGATCGCTTGTCCGCTGCCGACGGCGGAATGCAGTACGTCATCGAGAAGCTCAAGCTCCGCCAGACCCTGTGCACCACTGCGGTTGCCCAGAACGGCCTGACGACGATCGTGCCCCCGTCGCTCAACGGAGCGACCATCGCCGTCACATGCGACCGCGTTGGGACCCTGATCAGCGACATCCAGAGCTGGGCGCTCGTCGTCACCGGCGAGGGGATCCCGAACAACAATCCCATGTTCGTGACGCAGGGTGGCGCCGGACAGACGAAGTCATTTGGCGGACCGGTGTTCATGGCCGACCCCACCCGGTTGAACCTCGTGGCACCAGCCGAAATCAAAGACGGCGACTTGTGGTATACCGGGTTGGCCTGCCCAACCCCAGCACCGCCACCGCCCGCCATCTCGAATCTCACGTTTACCCCGTCGTTCTTACGTGGTCCGCTGTGCACCCTCAAGCGATGGAATGAGGTCTTCCGCACCCCAGCGCTGCCACCGATGCCGACAACGACCAACCCGGCACCTATAACAATGCCCTCTGGCTGCAAAGTGTTCCTTCCTGGCAAGTACACCAACGCACCAGTGTTCAGCGCTCAGAACTATTTTGTCGCCGGTGACTATTACTTCGAAGACGTCTATCTGGATATCACCGGCACCGTGATCGCCGGATTTGCCGACGGAACCAACGGCGACACACAATTCCTGACGGCCGCCAGTTGTAGTGGGGCCGCGGCCGCATACCCGGGAACCGGCGCCGGAGCCACCTTCGTCCTAGGAGGGAGTACCAAGATATACGTTGACAACTTTGGTGGCCTAGAGATCATGCGTCGCCGACAAGGTGCCGACGTTGTCAGCGTCGAGGCAGTCGACTCGTCGACCGCTACCGGCGGCTACAAAGCGAGCACACTCGACTACGACAGCGGCGCGAATATCTATGAATCGAAGCCCGGCAACAACCAAGACGTCGCGATCCACGGACTGTGGTGGACCCCGAACGGACGAATTGTTCTCGGAAACGTCACGAACTCAGCAAACGGCCAGTTTCTCGGCGGGCTGGTCGGTGCCTATGTCGAGGTGCAAGCGTCTGCGTCCGTCAATGCTCTCAACATCCGGGTCGAAACCAGCCCATCGAAGGGGAAGTGGTTGCTGATATCCACCGCCACCAAGAACGGGTATACGACAACTATCCGTGCGGTCATTGAATATCAGCCGGACACGGCCTTCCTTGCCATCAACTCTTGGCGAGTCAGCTAAGCGCCCGGGGGACTCTCAACAAGCGGGTTGTTGTGCGGTGATGCCGTTGTGGGATCCGTTGCGTTGCAGATTTGAGAGGGTGGCGTAGAGGCCTCCGTCACTGACGAGGCTGGTATGGGTGCCTTGTTCTGCGATGCGACCGTGGTCGATGACGATGATGCGGTCGGCGCGCCGAACGGTGGAGAGACGATGGGCGATAATGATCGTGGTGCGGCCTACCATCAGGTTTTCGAGGGCTTCGATGACGAGACTTTCGGCTCGCGCGTCGAGCGCGCTGGTGGGTTCGTCCAAGATCAGTATGGGACTGTCTCGTAGGATTGCTCGGGCTATTGCCACGCGTTGGCGTTGGCCGCCTGACAGATCGGCTCCGCGTTCTCCGAGAACCGTGTTGAAGCCGTCAGGTAGACGGTCGACGAACTCGTCGACGCGGGCTTGGACGGCAGCGTTGGCAATCTGTTCGGGTGTGGCCCCGGGTCGTCCGCAGGCGATGTTGTCCCAGAGCGAGGTGCGAAACAGAATCGAGTCTTGGAGGACGAGCCCGATTTGGGGGCGCAGGGATGTCAGGGTGTAATCGCGAACGTCGACGCCGTCAACGCGAACGGATCCCTGGTCCGGGTCGAAGAATCGAGGGATGAGCGATGCGAGGGTGGACTTACCTGATCCGGTGGGGCCGACAATGGCGACGGTTTCACCAGCGTGGATGGTGAGACAGGCGTCGATGAGCACGGGATCCGTGCCGTAGGCGAACGACACGTGGTCGAAATCGATGCGACCCCGAAATGGCTGTGCGGCGGAGGCGGTCGGGCGGTCGGCGACTTCTGGCGTGCGGGCGAGGATGGCATCTACTCGTTCTCCGCAGGCTTCGCCCCGGCTGATGTTGAAGGTGAGCTTGGAGAGCGCCTTCACCGGGACGTAGAGCTTGGTGAGATAAGAAAGGAAGACCAAGAGAACGCCAACGGTCATGCGACCGTCAAGCACGCGTTGTGCTCCGACAGCGATCACAACTGCGCGCGCCACGGCTCCGGCGACATCCACCAACGGGCCGAGACGGGCTTGGTGGCGGATGGCGTGGAGGTTGGCGGCGAGACTCTGATCCGTGCTGTGCACGAATGCTGCATTCGTCTTCGTCTCAAGCGAGAAAGCCTGTACGACTTGAATCGCGGCGAGGCTTTCGGCCGCGATACCGGCGACCTCGCCGTCCTTGGCTCGCGCCTGACGCGAAGCACGCTTCATCTCGTGGGTCGAGTGATAAATCGACCACACCATCAGCGGCGCGACCACTAATGCCAACATTGCGAACACGGGGTCGACCACAAACATCACGCCGAGCATGCCGACGACCAACAACACATTCGGCACCAACACCGCCAAAGCCTGAACCATCAAGTCTTGAAGTCGGTCGACGTCGCCGGTGACGCGGCTGGTGAGGTCGCCGACGGTTTGACGGTGATGGAATCGCAGTGAGAGCCGTTGGAGATGAGCGAACGTCTCCGCGCGAATGTCGTTGCCGATCCTTTGACCAGTCCCGTCCATTAATCTCGTGGACGCGAAGTCCGCCAGCGCGCTTAATCCAACGAGGGCGACGAGAGCCATCACTGCAGTGATGATCATCGCGGTAGGCGACCAGTTCGCTGGCAGGACGGCCGCGATAGGGCTCGATTTCCCTCCACGCTTAGGGGCCAAGACATGATCCACCACCAGAGCTAGCGGCCACGGCTCAGCCAACCCGATCACAATCTGCACGACCGCCAAGGACGTGCCAGCTGCGAGACGCATTCGATACGGACGCACGAAGCGACCAAACCGGCGAAAGGTCTTGATCACGCCGCCACCTCTTGAGCGCATGGAAGAGAGGCCAACACTTCCTGATCGCGGCGCTTTGTGAGTAGACCCATCGCTTCGTCATAGGACGCCCAGAGCACCGCGTCCACTTCACCGGACGGGACGGCCACACCTTCACCCGGGAACATGGCCCAATAGCGAACGTGTTTGGCTCGACCGTTGCGGTCCCGGTAAGTAACCTCGATGAGCTCGTCGCCGAGATCGCAGATCAACCCGGTCTCCTCGGCCACCTCACGCAGCGCGCACGCTTCCGGTAACTCCTGAGGTCGACACTTGCCCTTGGGAAGTGACCAGTCACCGCGATTTAGTCGATGTACCAACAACACCTGGAGATCTCGTCCCTCGCGTCGCCAGACCACGCCGCCCCCAGCCTCGATCACATATCCTTCGGGTGGGGTAACCGTCGCCGGCTTCGCAGCTGCCACCTTGGCCATGAGCGCTGGTAAACGAACAGCAACCTCAACTGTGCGCGCCATCGCCACTTCCGTCAACCGATCGAGCACCCTAACGCTGATATTGGCTGCTCCTCGCAACTCCAACACTCGCCGAGACACCAAAGCCGACCGTGCAGGCCACAACGCGCTTGACAGCTGGACGAACGACGACGCAAGCTGCTGCGCTGCTTCACCGAGGACTGGAACCGACGCCTCAGCGGCGAAGGCCGCTTTCTCTGCCCACACCGCCAGTTCTTCGACCCCGTCATCGCACGCCGTGGCTGCGCTTGTGCACACCTGGCGCCAATGGCGGCGCAAGAACCCGGGCACGACAGTGGCGGCAGCAAGTTCGGCGGCAATTCCGACGTCCCAGCCCATGTCGCCATCGGCGAGCCGTACAAGAGATCCGTTCGCTGCCAGCGCATCGACCGACGACGATCGAAGTGACACCGCCGCGTCAAGACGTGCGATCCACATCCCCAGCCTCGAGCCATCAGCGCCTTTCACGACGCCCGACCACAAAGTCAAAGCAACGTGGTAGGAGTCGACAAGTTCAGCAGCAAGGTCCAACTCAAGAAGCAGCACCCGAAGTTCATCGACTCGGGCACGATCGAGAACCGGACGAAACGTTCGCAGATCGGCCCGCAATCGGCGGAGCGCATGTCGCAACGCAACCACCGCCTGAGGGCTCTGTCCACCGTCTCGCACGGACACTAAAGCCGAAACCACGTCGATGGCGTCAGCCGTGACCACCGCAACGGCGAAGCCGCCCGCGGAACTTTGCGAATATTGTTCGTTCACGCGCTGAGCCGCGCCCAAAACGAGCCCCGTTCCATGCCCGATCTGTTCCGCGGTCCCTTGATTTCGTTTGCTGCCGTTCATGTCACGTTCCGTTCTCGTTCACCTGGACGACATGTGCGCGATACCCCTCGCGAAATACATATCAGAAGATATTGCCGCCATAAATAGTTTCCTCCCAGCGAGGGCAGCAATCAATGGGACTAACGACGTACGGCTTTCGGGAGTTCCCATCGCGCCAAAGTTGAGTCAAGTTATACGACCTGACGACAAGGGGGTCAGAGGTCAACGCGCGGCCGGGTAGGGTGCGTCTACCGTCGTCGCTGTCCGACGAGAACGGTAAATCGACTTGGTTCGCGCTTCCGACGAAGCCGCGCCCGCCACGGCTTCCATGCCCACTTCCATCCATACCAGGTGCGATAACGCGACCAACGAAGGCCCAACTCGGCGCCGAGTTCGGTGAGCATGTCGTCCGTGAGATACCCGATGGACGGCACTGAGTCTGAGCGCGAGCCGAAACGTGCTTCGAAATCCGCGTGGCGTTCGGCGATCATTGCCTCGCCCGAGCTGCGGTGGTGATAGATCGGCGAGTCCATCACCACGATTCGACCGGCAGGCTTCAGCACGCGCAGAGCTTCGCTGAGAGTACGCGAATAGTCGCATGAGTAATGCAGGCTCGCGTTGTAGAACACGACATCGACCGAACCCGTTGCGATGGGTAGCGCGTCCATCTCAGCTTGGGAGCGCACAAACTCGGTGGCAAAGTGGTGTGCAGCGCCGAGACCGTCATGTGCATCTACGGTGAGGTCGACGGCGTGTGCGATGTGGCCAAGCTCAGTAAGCCGATTCGACAGCCATCCGACGCCGGCACCGATATCGACCACTGACAACACAGGGGGAGCGGGCGAGATGATCTGGCGTCGTATCGTTTGCCACGAGTGTCGGCGCAGTTGCCACTGCCATGCCATCGGGCCGCCGGGCGTCGGCTCGGGAAGGCGACGAAAGTAGGTCGGGTCGTCGGAGGCCCTGCCCTCGGCCAGGCGAACAGTGGTGTAGTCATGCAAGAAGGCCGCGAAATTTGCGGCTCGCTCGGCCGAGAGATAGCGCCCGATGCCCTCGATCGTTGGGTACTGCTCGGCACAAGCAGCACACGTTGCCACGTTGCCTTCAACGCGCAGGTGGATATGACACGACGGGCATGCGAGCACGATCATCGATGAGCCACGACCGCTTGTGTGGACTGGAATCGTCGCTTGAGTCGCAGCGCAGGCGTCTCGAGGAGTCGATACGACGTCACCGTCGCCGCAAGAGCGACCGCGAATCCGAGGGGAATTCGCACGACCGCGGCGGTACCGATCAGGCGATCGTCGGTCCAACGAAGTACGGGCATGTGCCAGAGATAGAACCCGTACGACATTCGTCCAAAGGCGACTGCTGGGCGCGAGCAAAAGGGCCGGGCTGGACCGCAACCGTGTAGCTCTACCAAGCCGGCGATCAGCACGGTCGAACAGATAGCGGCAGCGGCAAACCCAATCGAGAAGAAACTGTCCGCGCCGTCCCAAAAGCTCAACGCAATGAGTCCGCACGCACCGATCGCTGTGGCAACAGCGGCGCGGGGAGGCGTCAACAGTCGCGTCCAGCGGTCGCCGAAGTCGCGACGCACCAATGCAAGAGCGGCTCCGAGCAACAGTGCCTCAGGGCGCTGCACGAACAGGAGGCCGGGCCCCACTACGTGGGCCTGCCGAAACGCAGCGAACACGATGAAGATCGTCATAAATGTTGCAGTCGAGATCCATGCGCGCTGACGGGGTCGGACAACGAGCATGACTACTACGGGCCAGACGAGGTAAAACTGCTCCTCGACCGCGAGTGACCACGTGTGGCCCAAAAGGGTTCCCGGCACGTGCGACCACCAGGTGAAGTTGCGCGTGTACGACGCCGCAGCAAGCACCTCGAGTAGCGCGCGGTGACGGGTGCTCGGCGCGGCAACGAACACCGCCCAAAGTGTGACCACCAGCAGCAGGCCGGCGAGCGCGGGTAACAGGCGCAGCGCGCGGCGCGCGTAGAAACGGCGCTTCGAGATGTGCCCGCGGGCGTCGAGCTCTTCGGTCAGCAGAGTTGTGATCAGAAAGCCGCTGAGCACAAAGAAGGCATCCACACCAATCGAGCCCCCTGGCACCAGCCGTGGGTGGGTGTGTACACCGGCCACCATCAGCACCGCAAGAGCACGCATGCCGTCGAGGCCGGGCCGATACCCGAGTGGAGCTACAGATTCCGGGTGAAATGGCACTGTGGGCGAGGTTAGCGGCTGGGTCGGGGGCCAACCCGTGGTCCGCAGCGACTAGCGGTAGTTACGGCGTCAGGACAGACCCAGCACCTTCAGTGCGTTCTCACGAAGGAACTTGGGCCAGACGTGATCTTTGAATGCCACGTTGGGCATGTCGCCCATGATCCGTTCGTATGTGAGGCCCATCGGCCAATAGCCGGCGTAGATGATCTTGTCGGCACCGCGCGTATTGGCGTAATCGATGATGCGTTGGTTGTAGTGCTGCGGAGCGAAGGCACTGGTGCTGTAGGACAAGTTTGGCCATTTGAGCATCAACTTCACGGCGAGCTCGGTCCACGGCTCACATCCGTGACGCGTCACGATGTTGAGTTCGGGGAAGTCGTAGCACACGATGTCGAGCAGCTCCACGTGTTGGCACATGCTCGGTAGACGCGGCCCCGGAATACCCGCACAGATGAACACGGGAATACCGAGCTCGGCACAGACCGAGTAGATCGGATACCAACGCGCGTGGTCGATGGGTATCTGCGGGTGACATCCGGCAGGGAAGGTGCCGACCGCACGGAGGCCAAACTCCTCGTGGGCGCGTCGAATCTTGCGCACCTCGTCCACACCCTTGTTGCCGTCGGCGGAAATCGAGGGGATGAAACGAGTGGGGTGCAACCGCATTGCCTCGATGCCGACTTCGCCTTCGATGCCGATCATCGATCGTTCGATGCCGAAGTGGTCCATCGTGTTGATCGCCACCTCGATCGGATCGAGCGACTCAGGCATAGCGCCGGGGACATTACCTTTGAACAGGTACTCCACCGGAAACATGGTCTCTTTGCTCGCCACGTCTTTGATGTTGGGACGGAAAAATTCGTACAGCCGACGCGGATCTGGATCGGGAAATCCCATCATCGTCTCGATGATGCCGAGGCCACCGGGGCCTACTGCAGGCATAACCACAATCAGGCCCCGATCAGTTCGTAGGCGTTGTCGCGCATGATGAGGCGCACCTCGTCGTCGCTGAACCCGTGCAGGTCGTTGACGAACGCAGTCGGCACGGCAAGACCCTCGGCATGGGGATAGTCGCTGCCGAACAGCACTCGGTCGGAGCCGATCGCGTTGGCCAGGCTGCGGATGTCGTCTTCGTAGAACGGCGCCACCCAGACGTGCTCGCGGAACTGCTCGATGGGGTCGCTGCCGAACACGAAGGGATTCTGCGCGTATGCCTTCTTGAATTTCTTTATGAGCGGTTGCACCCATTCGCTACCGGCTTCGATGCTTGCGCAGCGAAGGTCGGGATGTCGGGTGAACACGCCATGACACACCAGCGCGGCGAACATGTCGAACGGTGCGCGGTCTCCGGTCATCGTGCGTAACGCCGAGAACTTGAATGCCTCGAAGTCGCCGCCCGGCTCCCAGTCGTCGACGTATTTGCCGTACCCGGCATCGCCCGAGTGAAACGCGACAGTGACGCGGGCCTCTGCAGCGCGCGCCCAGAAGGCGTCATAGATGGGGTCGCCGGGCGAGCGCGTGAGTCCTCCGGGCGCGGGCACGGGCGCTGTGCGCATCACGATGATGCGAACGCCGCGGCCAATCGCCCAGTTGAGTTCGTCGAGCGCCCACTGTGGATCGGCAAGTGTGATGTACGGCGCTGCGAAGATTGCGTTCTTGTACGCGAAGCCCCAGTCGTCGTCCATCCACCGGTTGAAGGCACGAAAGGCTGCGTTGAGCGCGGGGATGTCGTGCCGTAGCGACTCCTCCATGCCAACGCCGAGCGTCGGAAAGAAGAACGCCGCGTCGAGGTCTTGCGACTTCATGAGCGCGAGTCGGGCATCGCGGTCGCGGTACTCGGCCGGAATGGGGTCGAGCTCGCCGAACATTGTCTTCAGATCTCCACCGGCCACCTTGCCGCGGAAGTACAAATCGAGCGCGCCGGGCTTGGACACTGGGTTGAACGTGGGGTTCGGAATGAAGCGATTGACCTTGCCGCCAACGAGCAAGCGTTGCCGTCCATCGAGTTCGACCCACTGCATGCATCGCTTGGCCATCGATGGATCGATGTGGCGGATGAACGCATCAGTGGCCTCGTAGTAGTGGTTGTCGGCATCGAACGGCTTGAACCCGAGTTCGGACATGGGAGACCCCTTCGTTTCACATCTGACGGTACGTCAGAAACCTAGCCGATGCCTGCAACGAGATACCGTACGAAGCGTGTGTGGCCGCTTCGTTTCTACAAATACGCCCGAGCAGATCGCCGACTTCTTCGGTGCATCATTTGAGGGTGAACCGTTGCCCGCCAGCTACAACGTTGCTCCAACCAACGATGTGTACGCCGTCGTCAGCGATGGCTCATCGAGCCCCGTGGTGCGCGCCTTCCACTGGGGGCTCGTGCCGGTCTGGGCCAAGGACATCAAGATCGGTTCGTCGATGATTAACGCACGCGCCGAAACGCTCGCCGAGAAGCCCACCTTCAAGGGCCTACTACGCAAGAAGCGATGCATTATTCCTATTACCGGCTTCTACGAGTGGCAGGCAGCCACCGCGGAGGCTCCGCTCGGACCAAAAGGCAAGCCGGTGAAGCAACCGATGTTCATCCATCGCGTCGATGGCGACATGTTGGCCGTCGCCGGGCTGTGGAGTGTCTGGCACGACAAGGCAGGCGCGGATGACGGCCCGTGGCTGCACAGCTGCACGATCATCACAACATCGGCCAACGACACGATGGCCCCTGTGCACGATCGTATGCCCGTGATCCTTGCCTCGGACCGATGGGAACAATGGCTTAATCCTGCCAATGACGACCCAGAAGTACTTCGAGCGATGCTGCTGCCGGCACCCAACGACGTGCTCACCATGCACGCGGTCTCCACGCAGGTGAACAGCGTTCGCAACAAGAGCGCCGACCTGATTACACCTGTAGCGCCGCTCTCAGGGCCGACCGGTTTGTTTGATCACTGAAGCACATCTCGAATCTCATCGAGGCGTTCGGCAGTGAGCCGGTACCACATCCAGGTGCCACGCTTGTCGACCGACACCAGCCCGGCCTCGCGAAGGATGCGGAGGTGATGGCTCACGGTTGGCTGCGACTTACCAAGCGGTTCCACGAGTTCGCAGGCACACACCTCGCCCGCAGGGGACGAGGCAATGAGCGAGAGCAGTCGGAGCCGCACGGGATCGCCCAGCGCAGCAAACGACTGCGCCAATCGCAGGGCATCATCTGCTGAGAGCCCGCTGCGCAACACCGCCGCGCAACACGACGGCGCACTTCGGGTGGCCTTCACGTTGCTGGCCTTCACGCTGCTTGCCTTCACGTTGCTTGCCTTCACGCTGGTGATTCCTCTCGCAAAATTGTTCCGGAACTGTTTCGGCAAATGTATTGACGTTTGTCGATGCAAGGTTATGATATCGACAAACGTCAATGTAGCTCACACCGTTACAAGCCCGCATTCACCACCAGAGGAGACCACGTCATGTCACGAGTACAACTCGCACTCAATGTTGCCGACCTCGATCAGGCGATCGAGTTCTATACCAAGCTGTTCGCCACGCCACCCGCGAAGGTGCGCGCCGGCTATGCCAACTTTGCGATCGCCGATCCGCCTCTGAAGCTCGTGCTGATTGCCGGCGAGGGAGTCGCCGGCACTCTCAACCACCTCGGCGTTGAGGTGGCGAGCACCGATGATGTTCGTGCCGCACAGGCACGCGTCAGCGACGAAGGCCTCGCTTGCATTGTTGAAGATGCAACTACTTGCTGTTTTGCGGTTCAGGACAAGGTGTGGGTACAGGGTCCAGAAGTTCCATGGGAGATCTACACCGTGTTAGCTGACGCAACCGTGATGCATCCCGACGGCAGCGCGTGTTGCACCCCTACCGATTCTGTCGCTGAGCCAGTCACCGTTGGCACGACAGCGTCGGCCTGCTGCTGAGCGGAGAGCCACCGGCTCACCAAACAGCTCAAGGTCAGCTTCAGCTATAGAGGTCGAACAGCTCGCGAATCGCCTTGGCCTGGCCGCCAGTGGTACTCGACATCACAGCTATCGGCGTGACACCGGTTGCGTACCACGCTTCGAGGCGATCGCGAACGTGCGTTGCGTCGCCGCTGATCGTGCAGTCATCGATCCAGCGATTGCTCATCGCCGCCGTGGCTGCGTCACGGTCGCCATTCGCGAGTGCCGACTCAATGGCATCCATTTCATCGCTATAACCGGCAACGCGCCAGTAGTTTCGGTAGTTCGGCAAGGCGATGTAGCCGCCAAGCGTGCGTCGATGAATGGCTCGTGCCGCGTCAAGATCTGCGTCGATGACCGTAGGCACCATGTTCGCGAGCTGCATTTTGTCGACTCGTTCCGGAGCGAGACGGCCGACTTGTTGAGGGGTATACGACAATGCCGCATTGGCCCACAGGGCACCGTCTGCGACCTCAACAGCAAGGTCGAGCATTCGGTCTCGGAGTGCGGCGAGCAGAATCGGCGGGAGCGTTCCCGCACCTCGTTCGGCCTTTCGCAACGATGCCACGTACTCGCGCATATCCGAGAGGGGCTTGCCGGTTGCAAGGCCGATTCGGTCGAGCATTGGCACATGGCTCACCCCAAGCCCAAGCATGAATCTGCCCCCACTGATCTCGGCGATGTGCGCTGCAGTGGCGGCAGTCTCAAGGGGATGGGCGAGATAGATCGGTTGGATTGACGACCAGAACGAGATGCGCTCGGTGACGTGGGCCAGCGAGCCACACAGAGCGAGGTTTCCGCCCACCCCTGGGCAGGCAAGCCCGGCAAAGCCCCGTTGCTCTGCCTCGGTGGCAAGCTCCAGGATTGCCGCGCGCTTGTTCGGCGAGCCGATCAGAGACAAGGCAGGTAAACGGGCGCGAGACGTTGTCATGGTCTCGACCGTAGTCGGACGGCTCGAAGCCACGACTGCCAGACTGAAACGCCTCGCTTGGGGCGCGGGTAGCGTCTCGTAGGTGCATGAGCAGAGCGACCGACCGCCGCAGCGACGTCGCCCACCACTTCGCATCGGCATCGTGTGCCCATACAGCCTCAGCATTCCCGGGGGAGTGCAGGCCCAGGTGATGGGTCTAGCCCGCGAGCTCCGCAAAATGGGCTACGAAGCGCGGGTGCTCGGTCCGTGCGATGGTCCGCCGCCGGCGAGCTTCGTGAGTCCCGTCGGCAACAGCCTTCCCACCGCGTCGAATGGCTCCGTCGTACCGATTGCCCCCGATCCGAGCGCACAGTTGCGCACGATTCAGTTGCTGAACGACGAGGTGTTCGACGTGCTGCACGTGCACGAGCCTCTGGCGCCCGGCGCGGCGCAAACCACGCTCTTCTTGCATCCTGCGCCAATCGTTGGCACCTTTCATGCGGCCGGCGAATCGACGTCGTACAAGCTGCTCACGTCGCCCTTACGACGTCTCGCTGAGAACATCACGCACCGCGTCGTCGTCTCGAAGGATGCACTCGCGCTCATTCAGGGCGCGATGGGTGGGGAATACGAGGTGTTGTTCAATGGTGTCGAGCTCGACCTGTACGCGTCAGCGCAACCTCACACCCTTCAAGGACGCACGATCTTCTTCTGCGGGCGCCACGAGGAGCGCAAGGGTCTCGATGTGCTGCTCGCAGCATTCGCCAAACTGCCGTCCGATGTTCGACTGCTCGTTGCCAGCAGTGGCCCCGATACCAAGCGTCTCCAGCAGGAGTACGCGCACGACTCGCGTATCGAGTGGCTGGGCCGCATCACTGACGACGACAAAATGTCGTATCTGAAGGGTGCCTCTGTGTTCTGCGCCCCGTCGTTGGGTGGCGAGTCATTCGGCGTCGTGTTGCTGGAGGCGATGGCTGCAGGCACTCCCGTCGTGGCGAGCTCGCTCGATGGGTACATGAACGTCGCAACGCATGACAGTGATTCGTTGCTCTGTGAGCCCGGCAATATCGATGCACTGGCCGCAGCATTGCTGCAGGTTCTCGATCAGCCTGATCTCGCCGATCGGTTGCGTGCCGCTGGCCGGCTTCGTGCGGCCCAGTTCAGTATGTCGATGCTGGCCTCGCGGTATGTGGAGATTTACGAGCGGCTCGTTGCCGATGCGCACGGCTCGAACAGCGAGCCAGGTGCCAGGGTGCCACGGTTTCGAGCAGCAGTGCAACGTATGATGCAGTGACGCTCCAGTCCATAACGGCGTTGCAGCTGAACTTCCCCCAAGGAGAAGCCATGGTCTATTTCCTCATCGTGCTCGGCATTGTTGTCGTGCTGGTGCTTTTCGGAATTCTCGCGTTCAACGGTCTGGTACGGCGGCGCAATCAGGTCGAAAATGCGTGGTCGCAGATCGACGTGCAGCTCAAGCGACGCCTCGACCTCATTCCCAACCTGGTCGAGACCGTCAAGGCGTATGCGTCGCACGAAAAGACCACCCTTGACGCCGTCATTCAGGCCCGTAACGCAGCGATAGCAGCACCGCAGAACCCAGTAGCGCAGGCTCAGGCAGACAACGCACTCACCGGTGCGCTCCGCCAGGTGTTCGCGCTCAGCGAGGCCTATCCAGATCTCAAGGCGAATCAGAACTTCCTTGCGCTGCAAGAAGAGCTCACCGCTACCGAGGGGCGCGTGGCCTATGCCCGCCAGTTCTACAACGACTCGGTGCTCGGGTACAACAACAAGCTGCAGACCTTTCCGACCATGCTCTTCGCTCAGATGATGAAGTTCGAGCGTCGCGAGTACTTCGAGGCCGACCCTGCTGCTCGCGAAGTTCCCAAGGTGCAGTTCTGAGCTGTCGGCTGATCGGGGCGTGGCCCCTCTAGCCTGCGAATCACCATGTTCGATCTGATCCGTTCCAACAAACGTAAGAGCGTCGCGCTCATCGCCTGCTTTGTGCTGTTGCTCTGTGCAGTCGGCGCGGCCGTTGGCGTGCTGGTTGGGTATGGCGTCTACGGCACGCTCGCGGCCCTTGTGTTCTCTGGAGCGATGGCCACCGTGTCGTACTGGAAGGCCGACGTCATTGCACTGCGAATGAGTCGTGCGGTGCCAGCCGACGCCGAGGAATACCGGCGACTTCATAACCTCGTCGAAGGACTCTGCATCGCCAGCGGAATACCCAAACCCGGCGTGTACGTGGTTCACGACCCGGCCCCAAACGCATTTGCAACCGGTCGCGACCCAAAGCATGCTGCGATTGCGGTGACCACCGGTCTGCTCGAGAAGATGAACCGCGTCGAGCTCGAGGGCGTGCTTGCGCACGAGTTGTCGCACATTCGTAACTACGACATCTTGGTCTCCACGCTCGCTGTCACGCTGGTCGGATCAATCGCGCTCCTCACCGATCTCGCGATCCGCATGATGTGGTGGAACGGCGGCCGCGTGCGGCGCTCAGGCGACCAGAACGATTCGGGTAACCCGCTTGCGATCGTGGGGTTCGTACTGTTGATCTTTTCGCCGATCATCGCGCGGGCAATGCAGGCAGCCGTCAGTCGGCGCCGCGAGACATTGGCCGACATTTCTGCGTGTCAGATGACCCGCTATCCGCCCGGCCTGATATCGGCACTCGAGAAGCTGCGTGACGACTCGACCGTCACGCATTCGGCCTCGACCGCGACCGCGCACATGTGGATCGAACAACCGATGTCCGGCGTCGCCGATGAAGGAAAGATGGGGCGCCTTCACCGAATGTTTGATACCCATCCACCGCTCGAGGAGCGGATCGAATTGCTCAGGGAGCTATGAACATGAAGTCCTACACACGTGGCCGACGTATCAGCGTTGGCGCCGTCGTGGTCATCGGGCTGGCGTTGTCGGCGTGCAGCTCAGACGGTGCCAAGACCACCTCGTCCAGTTCGCCGGCCACCGCGGCGTCGTCACCAGACACGAATGCAACGACGGCAACATCGCCTGTCTCTGAAGTCATCGAGAGCACGACCGTTCCCGCTTCGCCGACCTTCCCGCTCACCGGCCTCCCGATGTCAGATCCTTCCGCGGCCAAGAAGCCCGCGCTCGTCGTCAAGATCGACAATCACCCCCTCGCCCGGCCGCAGAGCGGACTCAACGAGGCCGACATCGTGTTCGAGGAAAACGTCGAGCAACTCACGCGCTTCGCCGCTGTGTTCCAGAGTTCGGTCTCCAATCCGGTCGGACCAATTCGTTCGGGCCGCACACAAGACATTGCATTGCTCGGGTCGTTCAATAGGCCGTTGTTCGCCTGGAGCGGCGGCAACCGTCGGGTCACCGACGCCATTCGAGGCAGCGACCTTCGTCAGCTCAGTGCCCAACAGCAGAAGGTGTTCTTCCGGGCAAAGGGTCATATCGAACCTCACGACTTGTACTCGAACACAGATGCGCTCTACGGCCTCGCACCAAAGGATGCGAGCGGACCGCCAGCGCAGTTCACGTATCGCGCCGCCGGAGCGACGCCTGCCGGTGACGCAATTGCGGCTGTCAACATCTCGATGGACGGTGTGAAGGTTCGCTGGCGGTGGGACGCAACAAAATCATTGTTCTTCCGCCTCGCCGATGGCAAGACGCAGAACGATGCGATCAGCAATTCGCAGGTGTCCACCGACAATGTGGTTGTGTTGTACGTCGTTTACAAGCCGAGTCCGGCGGACCCAAAGAGCCCCGAAGCACAGACCATCGGCAAGGGTGACGCATGGGTGTTCACCGCAGGCAAGGCCGTGAAGGCAACCTGGACCCGCGCCGACAGACTGCAGCCGTTCACGCTGAAGGATGCATCGGGCACACTCATCGCTTTGACACCAGGGCGCACGTTCGTCGAGCTCGCTCGCGGCGGCGCGGCTGCTCTGGTGCCCGCTGGCACGGACCCCGCTTCGGTGCCGTACCCGTAACCCGCCCACTCAACCTTGCCTGGTCAGCTCAACCTTGACTGGTCAGCTCAACGGCGCTCAGAATTCGCCGAACGAACCCACCAAATCGAGGCGTCGAGTTCGGGGCATGTTCGCTACGATGGCGTCATGAGTTCATCCGAGTCCTCCACGGCGCGCGTTACAGGCACCTATCCCGTCAAGCGTGGATTGGCCGAGATGCTGAAGGGCGGGGTGATCATGGATGTGGTCACCCCCGACCAAGCAAAGATTGCCGAAGATTCCGGCGCCTGCGCAGTGATGGCGCTTGAGCGTGTGCCAGCCGATATTCGCCGTGATGGTGGTGTTTCGCGCATGAGCGATCCGGAGATGATCGAGGGCATTCAAGCGATGGTGTCGATCCCGGTGATGGCCAAGGTTCGCATCGGTCATTTCGTCGAGGCACAGATCCTCGAAGCTCTCGGTGTCGATTTCATCGACGAGAGCGAAGTACTCACGCCTGCCGATGAAACCCACCACATCGACAAGTACAAGTTCACCGTGCCGTTCGTGTGTGGTGCCACCAACCTCGGCGAAGCGCTACGTCGTATCTCTGAAGGTGCATGCATGATCCGCTCAAAGGGTGAGGCCGGCACCGGCAACATCGTCGAAGCAGTTCGGCATCTCCGTTCGATCATCGGAGATATGCGCAAGATCACTCAGGCCGATTCGGCCGAGCTGTTCGAATGGGCCAAGAAGCTGCAGGCGCCGCTGTCGCTCGTGCAGGAGATCGCGGAGACCGGTTGGCTCCCAGTACCCATGTTTTGCGCCGGCGGAATTGCCACTCCGGCCGATGCGGCGTTGGCCATGCAACTCGGTGCGGAAGCGGTGTTTGTCGGCTCTGGCATCTTCAAGAGCGACGACCCCATGCCACGCGCGAAAGCCATTGTCGAGGCAACGACGCATTTCCGTGACGCCAATATTCTGGCGAAGGTGAGCCGAGGTCTTGGTGCTCCGATGACGGGTATTGGTATGGATGAGATCAACCAACGCTTCGCCGAGCGCGGCTGGTAGTCGATCGTTCTACGACCGGCACGAAGCGGAGATCGAGTGCAGCAACAGAGTTCGGAGCCCCCCGGTGCTCGTTGGCGTACTTGCTTTGCAGGGCGCGTTCGCAGCGCATGAGATCGCGCTCGCCGAGAGCGGTGCCGTCACGCGTCAAGTGCGCGTCGAGGCAGACCTGGCGGGCCTCGACGCCCTCGTGATGCCTGGCGGTGAGAGCACTACGATGTCGCGGCTGCTACGCACTTCGTTGCTTTTCCAACCACTGGCGGATCGCATCTCCACGGGTTTACCGGTGTTTGGTACATGCGCCGGAATGATCCTTCTCGCACGCGAGGTGCTCGACGGACGCGCCGACCAACTCAGCTTCGGAGCCATCGACATCACCGTACGACGCAACGGTTACGGTCGACAGGTCGACAGCTTCGAGGCCGATATCGACGTTGCCTCGCTCGACGCTCCGTTCCATGCCGTGTTCATTCGTGCGCCAAAAGTTGAACGCATCGGCGAAGGTGTCGAGATCCTCGCCTCGAATGAAGGTGTGCCTGTTCTTGCTCGGCAGGGTTCGGTGTTCGTTGCCTCGTTCCATCCAGAGCTCACCCCCGACTATCGTCTCCATTCGCTGTTCCTTCAGGAGGTATAACCATGTCCGGTCATTCAAAATGGGCGACGATCAAACACCAAAAGGGTGCCAAGGACAAGGCCCGTGGAAAGTTGTTCAACAAGATCGCGCGCATTCTTGAAGTCGCGGCGCGCGACGGTGGAGGTGACCCGACAAGTAACGCTGCACTACGCACTGCCATCCAGAAGGCCAAAGCTGGTCAGATGACCAATGACGCCATCGACCGCGCGATCAAGCGAGGCACCGGCGCTGATGACGGCGGAACGTATGAGGCAATCATGTACGAGGGCTACGCCCCCGGCGGAGTAGCGATTCTCGTCGACACGCTCACCGACAACCGCAACCGAACCGGCTCCGACGTGCGCAACATCTTTGCCAAGTTGGGCGGAAGTCTTGCCGAGCCCGGTGCCGTGGGCTGGCAGTTCAGCAGGAAGGGTGTGATCGTGGTCGATGGTTCGGTCGCTGAGGACGACGTCATGATGGCCGCGCTCGATGCGGGCGCCGACGATGTCGCCGCTGACGGCGACGACTGGCGCATCACCTGTGCACCAAACCACGTATACGACCTCCAGGCGGCGCTCGAGGCGGCAGGTATTTCCGTCAGGTCGGCCGAGAGTACGATGGTGTCGTCCATCACCGTCGAGGTCACCGACGCGAGTGATGCGCGTAACATCTTGCGCATCATGGACGCATTCGAAGACAACGACGACGTCCAAGACGTGTTCAGCAATTTCGATATTTCCGACGAGTTGATGGAGGCGATCAGCGCATGAGTGTTGGTGTAGGTGATCAGGCTCCTGACTTCACGCTTAGTGGAACCGGTGGCGCGACTTACTCGCTGGCGTCCTATCGTGGGCAGTCCGTCGTGCTCGTGTTCTATCCGGGCGACGACACACCGGTGTGCACCAAGCAACTCAACACCTATAACAACGACCTTGGGCAGTTCGACGAGGTTGGCGCGCAGGTGCTGGCGATCTCGGCTCAGAATGTTTCGAGCCACGACAAGTTCAGTGGCAAGCATGGTTTCAAGTTTCCACTGCTCGCCGATCCCGATAAGGCCGTCGCGTCTGCCTATGGCACCCTCGGACCACTCGGTTTCCCGCGGCGCAGTGTGTTTGTCGTCGACGCACAGGGAGTCATTCGCTACGCCCACCGCGCCATTGCAGGTCTCACGTATCGTCCGGTCAGCGAGCTTGTCGATGCCGTTCGCGCCTCACAGGGCGGCGCGACCAACCAATAGTTGCCCAGCACTCGGGCGAACCTATCCGCCTGAACTGTGAACAGCTGAGCTACCATACGAACCTGTGTTCGTGATGCGCTCGCCCGACGAGCCCCTCGTGGTGTTGGGTATCGACCCCGGTCTCACGCGATGTGGGTACGCAGCCGTGCAATCCAACGGCCCGGGCGCTGCGATCGCACTCAGCTTGGGCGTGATCAAGACCCCTCCCACCGACCCGCTGCCGAAGCGTCTCGCCGAACTCCGTGCCGAGTTCGCCCAACTCATGACGGAATTTCGGCCACATGTTGTTGCTGTCGAGCAGGTGTTCTTCCAGAACAATGTTCGTACTGCGATGAGCGTTGGGCAGGCGAGCGGGCTTGCGCTCGCGGAGGCATGGGCATGCGGATGCGAGGTCGTTCAGTACACGCCCAATCAGGTCAAGGGCGCCGTCGCCGGCTGGGGCGCGGCCGACAAGTCGCAAGTGCAAAAGATGGTCCAGGCTCGGCTTGGGCTCTCTGCAATCCCCAAGCCCGCCGATGCGGCCGACGCAGCCGCGCTTGCGTTGTGCCACCTTGCCATGGCGCCGTTGCGCCGGCGCGTCCGTGAAGCCATCGCGGGTGGGCGATGATCGGATCACTGCGCGGTTGCGTGCTCGAACGCGGCACCGACACCGAGGTATTGCTCGAGGTCGGCGGTGTTGGTTATCTCATCACGGTCACTCCGCGAACGCTTGCCGAACTCGAGCCGGGTGCCAACGTCTTCTTGCATGTGCATCAACACATCCGCGAAGACGCGCAGACGCTATTCGGCTTTCTTCGCCGTGAAGAACGCGCCACCTTTCAGGTGCTGATCGCCACCCATGGCGTCGGTCCGGCACTAGCGATGGCCATTCTCGGCACGCACACACCGTCGGCGCTTATAGACATCGTCACCTCTGCCGATAACGCATCGCTGTGCATGGTGCCGGGCGTCGGCAAGAAGACTGCGGAGCGTCTGCTCGTCGAACTCAAGAACCGCCTCAACCTCCCAATGCTCGATCCCGTTGCGAGCGGCGACGGTAGCGGGGGCAGCTCTGTGCTGGGCGACGTACGCGAGGCGTTGTACGGCTTGGGATACGCGCCGGATGAGGTTCGCGATGCCTTGCGCGAGATTGCAACTACTGCCACCGACGCGGCGACGATGCTTCGCGAAGCGCTGCAGTTGCTGGGGGCGCGGCGTGCGTGAGGAATTTCTCGATCCGGGCGTAAACAATGAGGTCGAGGAAACCGACGAGATCGGTTTGCGACCGCGTCGGCTTTCCGATTTCGTCGGCCAGCGCGAACTCAAAGAGCACCTCACGATCGTCATCGAAGCTGCGCGCCGACGCAGCCAGCCGATCGACCATTTGTTGCTGGCCGGGCCCCCTGGACTTGGCAAGACCACAATGGCCGGCATCGTCGCCGCCGAGATGGGTGTTCATCTGCACATCACCTCGGGACCCACGCTCGAGCGGGCCGGCGATCTCGCCGCGATCCTCACAAAGCTCGGTGAAGGCGATGTGCTCTTCATCGATGAGATCCACCGCCTCTCGCGCGCAGTTGAAGAGATCCTGTATCCCGCAATGGAAGATTTCCAGCTCGACATCGTGGTGGGTAAGGGTCCGGCGGCATCATCAATTCGCCTTCCGTTGCCGCCCTTCACGCTCGTTGGCGCAACCACGCGAACGGGCATGATCACCGGTCCGCTCCGCGATCGGTTCGGACTGGTAGCGCGGCTCGACTTCTATCACGAGGACGAACTCGAATCGATCGTGCGGCGTACGGCGAGCATCCTCGGGGTGATTATCTCCGAGCAAGGCGCGTGGGAGATCGCACGCCGCAGCCGCGGTACACCGCGCATTGCCAATCGCTTATTGCGTCGAGTGCGCGACTTTGCCGAAGTGCGCAGCGACGGCACGATTGATGAGGAGACCGCACGCGCCGGACTTGCCGTGTTCGGGGTCGATCAACGCGGACTCGACAAAGTCGACCGGGCAATTTTGTCGGCAATCTGCGTGCAGTTCCGCGGTGGCCCGGTTGGCCTGTCCACAGTTGCGATCAGCGTCGGCGAGCAAACCGAGACAGTCGAGGATGTCTACGAACCGTTCCTCATTCAGCAGGGTCTGCTTGCGCGCACCCCGCGTGGTCGCATTGCAATGCCGGCCGCTTGGCACCATCTCGGCCTCGAACCACCAGCGACAAATGACGAGCGGCCAAACCTGTTCACCTGAGCCGCGCTCGCAAACGCTGGCACGGCTCGCAAACTCAGCTGACGGGCAGGTACAAACCCAAGAACGCCATCGTCTTGGCCCAAGCCGCCTTCGCTGCGTTCTCGTTGTAGAACATCTCGGACTCGTGGTTGTCGAATGCATGTCCCGCATTTTCGATGTTGAGCACAAAGCCCTCGCGGCCCGCAATCGCAGCACCGATCGCCTCTACGCCTTCATTGGGTATAAAGGCATCAGCGTTGCCGAAGTGAAACATGGTGGGACACGACACCTGATCAATCATTCCCAGCATCGACGGCACTCCGGATCCGTAGTAGCTGATACAGCAGCCCGGCGAGGCCGCTGCCGCTACCGCCCACGCGAGTGTTCCACCGAGGCAGTAGCCGAGCACTGCCGGAGCTGATGGCGAGTCGGTGAGGCCACCGAGTTGATCGAGCGCCGCAACACAATCGCCAACGGCTGTCGGGAAATCGAGTTGCTGCACCTTCTCCATAGATGCGCCGAGCCCGGCCTCGCTGTGATCGGACTCCCAGTTCGGCGCAAATCGCCAGAAGACATCGGGCGCGCCAACCAGATAACCGGCAGCAGCAAGTCGCTCGCCGACAGCCCGGATGTACGGACCAACCCCAAAGATCTCTTGGATCAACAGCACAGATGCCACCGCCGCGCCTTCAGGCGTCCACATGTGCATGTCCATGGTGCCCGCGTCGGCACAGTTCACCTTGTCGGTACGAAGTGTTGTCATGGCATCCATCGTGGCACATTGGGCGTCGGCCGTATCGAGGTCAGGCTCGATGCCCGTAGCCTGAGCAGCCGTGCGCATTGCTGATTTTGACTACACGTTGCCGCAGGCGAGCATCGCGCAAACCCCAGTCGAGCCGCGCGACTCAGCGCGCCTACTCGTTGATCAGGGTCGTTTCGAACCTCAACACCGCCACGTTCGCGACCTCACGGAGTTCTTGCGCGAGGGCGATCTCTTGGTGGTCAACGACTCAAAGGTCATCCCCGCGCGACTGAGTCTGCAACGTCACAGTGGGGGAGCGGCCGAAGTTCTTCTGCTCGAACCTGTCCTCAGCGCGGACGGCGACAGGCGCGTGTGGGAGGCAATGGTCCGACCCGGCAAGAAGCTGAAGCTGGGCGAGCAACTACTCACACACGACCAACGTCCGCTTGTGGAAATTGGAGCGCGCACCGAATCTGGCGACACCTTCTATGTCACCTTGCTCGGAGACGGTGACGCGCTCGACCTCCTGGCGGCCTACGGTGAAATGCCGCTCCCGCCCTACATCACAACGCCGTTGACGGATGTCGCTCGCTATCAGACGGTCTACGCAAGCGACCCAGGTTCGGCGGCGGCACCGACGGCAGGACTGCACTTCACACCGGAGCTGCTCACGTCACTGCAATCGAGCGGCGTCGGGGTGGCGCGTGTCGAGCTCATCGTTGGTCTCGATACCTTTCAACCAATGACCGTCGAAGACCCACGCGATCATCGCATTCACAGCGAGCGTTACCGGGTTGGTGCTGATGTGCTCGAACGATGTCGCGAGGCGCAGCGAGTGGTTGCGATCGGCACCACCGCCACTCGAGCGCTCGAATCGGCAGCCACGTTTGGTGAGCTCGAAGGCCGAACGCGCCTGTTCATTCATCGAGGTTACGAATTCAAACTCGTCGATCTGCTGATGACGAACTTCCATGTGCCCAAGACCACGTTGCTTGTCATGATCGACGCCTTTGTCGGGTCGCGATGGCGTCGCCTGTATGAGGATGCTCTCGCCCATGACTACCGTTTCCTGTCGTTCGGAGACGCGATGTTGCTCGATCGGAGTTTGTAATGCATCCCGTTCGATTCGAGCTGTTGGCCAGCGAAGGTGCAGCGCGGACCGGCATCGGCCACACAGCACGCGGCAGCTATCGCACGCCGTGCTTCATGCCCGTCGGCACACGTGGCGCGATCAAGTATCTCTCGGCAGCCGACTACGAGGCATTAGGTGCCGAGATCGTGCTCGGCAACACCTATCACCTGATGCTTCGGCCGGGGGCCGAGACCGTTGCTGCGCTTGGTGGGCTGGGCCGCTTTGCCGGGTGGAATGGGCTCACCCTCACCGACTCCGGCGGCTTTCAAATCTTCTCACTCGAGCCTAAGGTCGATGACGACGGTGCCACGTTTCGCAGCACGTACGACGGTTCGTCACACCGCTTTACGCCCGAGTCGGCGGTCGCCACCCAAGAGTTGCTCGGTGCCGACATCCAGATGGTGCTCGATGTTTGTGCGCCGCTGCCTTCGACGCCTGATGTCATTCGACTGGCGCTCGACCGTACGAGTGCGTGGGCTGAACGCGCCCGCAACGCCCATCAACGCAATGACCAAGCGCTCTTCGGCATCGTGCAGGGCGGCCTCGATCTGAATCTTCGTGCCGAATCAGCGCGCCGCACCGTGGAGCTTGATTTTGACGGGTATGGCATCGGGGGCCTGAGCGTCGGTGAAACACGCGCCGAGATGCTGCCAGCGCTTGCCGCCGCGATCGAGCATCTCCCCGGGGATCGACCCCGATACCTCATGGGTGTTGGTGACCCGGCGTCGCTCATCGAGGCAGTTGCTCTCGGCGTCGATCAGTTCGACTGCGTGATGCAGACACGGCTTGGGCGTCATGGCACCGCGCTCACCAGTGCTGGCAAGGTGCACGTGAAGAACGCCCGCCATGCGCAGTCGAACGATCCAATCGATTCAGCGTGCAGTTGTGACGTGTGCTCGCGCCATTCGTTGGGCTACATCCGCCACCTCTTCCAAGTCGGCGAGGCCACGGGGCCTCGGCTTGTGAGCCTGCACAACATCGCATGGACTCTGCAGTTGATGGACTCGATGCGTAACGCCATCGTGATCGGTCGATTTGATGAACTTCGGCGGTCGGTCCTCGCCATTTGGGGTTGAACGGACCACAGTCCTTCCGGTACGACGGTCGCTGAGATCTCGATCTGGGGTGTCCAGATGAACGAGATTTGACTCGCGGCATGACTAAGCTGTCCCGCTGGCCCGGCCCCCTGCCGGAGCATCAATCAATTTGGATGTCGTGATGCCTAATCCACTTATTCTTGAAGCCGCCAAATCCGGTGGAAGCGCAGTCAGCCTGCTCATCTTGCCGTTGATGATGGTCGGAATGTACTTCTTGCTGATCCGCCCGCAACGCCGCCGAATGAAAGAGCAGTCGGGCTTGCAGTCCAGCCTCGCCGAAGGTGATGAGATCATCACAACGTCGGGCATGTATGGCTTCATCACTGGTTTCGACGGCGACATCGTGTGGCTCGAGATCGATGACACGATTCAAATCCGCGTGGCCCGGGCCGCGATTCAACGCAAAGTCGACACATCGGGGTCCGCCGACGCCGGCACCTCAAAGTCGAAGTCGGCAATTCACGACGACGATGTTCCCAACAATAACGACGACGACGACAAGTCTGAGAAGTAATGCGCCGCAAACTCATCTATTCGCTCGCGGGGATGTTCGTTCTCGCGTTCGGGCTGCTCACCATCACGCTGACAGCTGGCTACAAACCCGCGCTCGGTCTCGACTTGCGTGGTGGTATCTCCGTCACATTGCGCCCCGTTGCCGGTCAGGCATATAACAAGTCGAGCCTCGATCTTGCGGTGGAACGAATTCGTGAACGTGTCGACAGTTTCGGTGTAGGTGAGCCTGAAATTCTCCGCCAAGACAACGCAATCGTCGTGAACCTCCCCGGAGTGAACGATCAGCAGCAGGCACTCGATCTCGTGAACGTCACCGGCAAGGTCTATCTTCGACCCACGCTGGCCTGTGCCGCGGCGCCGCGCACCACGACGTCGACATCAATTCTGAGTACGGCGACGACCACCGCAACTACCACTGTGGGCTCAACCGTCGTCGTCAATCTGCCGTCAACTACAGGTGCCGCTGTGTCGCAGGGCAGCACGCCCGTCACCGGGTCGCCTGGTCCCTCGCGTCGAGTCGACACCGTGCCGCCTACCACCACGCCAACCGGCAGCGCCACCACTATCGTTGCCGATACCGGCACCTCTACAACGGCGGCGAGTACCACCGCAGACGGCTCGAGCACAACGACCCCCACCGCATCGGGGGTTACCACCACTACCGCCTTGCCGTTCTCCGATCCAAAGGCCACGCAGATTCTGCCCACCCGTGACGGCGGGCGTTGTCAGGTGGGGCCGTCCGGCGGAACCGGTGAAGTATTCGTCACCAACTCCGCTACGCCACGCATCATTGGTGGCGGCTGGGGAGTCACGGTCGATCTGAAGACTGGCGCATCGGGTGAAGGCGTCTGGAACGCGCTCGCCAAAGAGTGCTTCAACGGCACTGCGACATGCCCATCGAAACAGCTTGCCATCGACCTCGATGGTCAGATCCAGTCTGCGCCAACAGTGAATGCTGAGAACTTCACCGGAAGTGTGCAGATCACCGGCAGCTTCACGAAGGCCGAGGCAACCAAGCTGGCCCAGGTGCTCAACTCGGGTGCTTTGCCGGTCACCTTGCAGGCCGAGGCCGTCACGACCGTGTCGGCCACGCTAGGCAAGGACTCGTTGCGTGCTGCCCTGATTGCAGGCGCCATTGGTATTGCGCTGGTCCTGTTGTTCATGTTTGCGTACTACCGCAGACTCGCATTGGTCGTGATGGTTGGCCTCTGCATCTCCGGTGCGCTGATTTACAGCATCACATCGTTCATCTCAAGGTTCTACAACGGCGTGCTCTCATTGTCGGGTATTGCCGGACTCATCGTTGCGATTGGCGTCACCATCGACTCGTACGTGGTGTTTTTCGAACGACTGAAGGATGAAATTCGTGCGGGTCGTTCCCTACGCAACTCCGCACAGCGCGGATTCAAAGCTGCGTTTCACACGATTCTGGTCGCCGACTCTGTGTCGTTGATTGGTGCAGCCGTGTTGTGGTATCTCTCGGTCGGCGCAGTCCGCGGATTCGCGTTCTACCTCGGCCTGTCAACTCTCGTCGACGTCTTCGTCGCCTATTTCTTCACTCGCCCGGCAGTTCTGTTGCTCGCCCGCAGCACGTTCATGGCGGGTAGAAAGATTATGGGCATGGAAATCTCCGTCGATGGAACCCAGCCTGCAGGAGCAACGTCGTGAGCGAAGTCATCACCTCCGAAAGCGAAGCACCAATCGTCAGCCAAACGCCTGGCCGTACGCGGCGCGGTCGCCTGTATCACGGTGAGACCGGCATCGATTTCATGGGCCGTAAGTGGTGGGGTATCGGCGTCTCAGCCGCACTCATCTTGGTGACGATCATCTCGCTGTTCACACAAGGCCTCAACCTCGGGCTCGACTTCGAGGGTGGCGTGCAATGGGAGGTGCCCTCAGCGCACCTCACCGAAGCGGACGCCCGGGCCGTGCTCACCTCGAACGGGATCACTGCCGCCGACGCGAAGATAGTCACCCTTTCAGCAAGCGGAGTCAGCCGCTTACGCATCCAGACATCGGCACAGTCCACCGTGGTTCGTCAGAAGGTCAGCGAGGCGCTCGCCAAGGCCGCGCAGGTCAGCAACACTGAAATCAGCAGTAACTCAGTAACTGCCTCGTGGGGCAAAGAGATCACGAGAAAGGCCGTTCGCGCGCTCGTGGTGTTCATCATCCTCGTGGCGCTGTTCATTGCGTGGAGATTCGAATGGGCGATGGCGCTCAGTGCGATCGTGGCCATGCTTCACGATGTGCTCATCAGCGTCGGCATCTATTCGCTGTTGCAGCTAGAGGTCACCCCCGCGACGGTCATCGCGTTCTTAACGATTCTGGGTTTCTCGTTGTACGACACGATCGTGGTGTTCGACAAGGTCGACGAGAACACCGCTCGGTTCTCCGGCGCACGCTTGCCGTATGACGACGTCATCAACGTCTCGATGAACCAAGTGCTGATGCGCTCACTGAACACCAGCTTGGCAGCAGTGTTGCCGGTGATGTCGCTGTTGTTCATCGGTGCGTTCGCGCTTGGCGCGATCTCGCTGCGTGAGTTCGCACTTGCGTTGTTCGTTGGTCTTGTCACCGGTTCGTACTCGTCGATCTTCATCGCTTCGCCGCTACTGGCCTGGGTGAAGGGCCGTACACCGAAGTACCGGTCGCTGCGTGGACCCCGCGCCATCGGCATCGACCTCGAACGTCTGGTCATGGGCGGATCTCCCGCGGCGCGGCGCGAGGCGCAACGTGTTCGAGCAGCGAGGACGGGCGATGAGGCCCGGATCGCGTCGGTTCTTGCGCCGGCAACACCCGAGGTCGTCCTCACCCACCCGCCGCGTCCACGCAAGAAGAAGCGTCGCTGACCTGCTCGCATACGAGCCTGACCACAGTTTCGTTCGCTAGCCTGCACCCATGGCTACCGACCCCCAACCGAGCGATTCACTGTGGCTTCGTGGCCTAGTTCGTGAGATTGCTGATTACCCCAAACCGGGCGTCGTGTTTCGCGACATCACCCCACTGCTCGGCGACGCCGAAGGTTTCCGCCGGGCCATCGAATCGCTCGTTGAGCGATTCAAAGGCGTTGCCGTAGATTGCGTCCTCGGCATGGAGGCACGAGGCTTCATCATTGCTGCGCCCGTTGCATTCGATCTTCGGGCAGGCTTTGTTCCGGTACGAAAGTCGGGCAAGTTGCCGTGGGCGGTCGTACGTGAGGAATACAGCCTCGAATACGGAACCGACAAACTCGAGATGCACCGCGATGCGATCCGTCCCGGTGAGCGTGTGTTGGTGATCGACGATGTACTCGCCACGGGTGGCACGGCTGCAGCCACCTGTCGCCTCGTCGAGGAACTCGGCGGTGTCGTCGCAGGCCTTGGTTTCCTGCTCGAAATCGGCACATTGAATGGTCGAGAGCGGCTCGGCACTCGTCACGTCGAGAGCCTGGCGGTCTACTAGGCAATGGGCACGGTTGATCGAGTGTTGCCTTGGCGTCGGCAGCACCAACCAACCAACGATGCCCTTGCGCCCCTGTTGGCGGCGTATCGAAAGCGACACCCCAAAGCAAGTGTGGCTGTCATCAGTCGCGCGTTTGCAATGGCCAGCGAGGCCCACCGCCACCAGACTCGCAGTAGTGGCGAAAGCTATATCAATCACCCCCTTGCTGTGGCACGCATCGTTGCCGACATCGGTCTTGACGACACCTCGCTCGCTGCAGCGCTGTTGCATGACGCAGTCGAAGACACTGAGATCACCATTGCAGAAGTGGAGAAGCAGTTCGGTAAAGATGTCGCCGCCATTGTCGACGGTGTTACCAAACTTGAACGCTTGCAGTTCGATTCGAAAGAGGCCCAGCAGGCCGCCACGATGCGCAAGATGCTCGTCGCCATGGCTCGCGACCTGCGCGTGCTCATCATCAAGCTCGCCGATCGGCTTCATAACATGCGCACGATCGCGGGCATGCCTGCCGACAAGCAGCGTCGCATCGCGCAAGAGACGCTCGACATCTACGCTCCGCTTGCGCATCGGCTCGGCATGCAAGAACTTCGTCAGCAACTCGAAGATCTCAGCTTTGCCTCGCTGTATCCCAAGCGCTTTGCCGAACTCGACCATCTCGTCGCCACGCGCAGCCCCGAACGCGACGTGTATCTCGCGCGTGCACTCGCAGAGGTTCGTTCAAGGCTGGCCGAGCTCAACATCAACGCAGAGATCACCGGTCGCGGCAAGCACATGTGGAGCATCTACGAAAAGATGATCCAGAAGAATCGCGACTTCGATGAGATTTTCGACCTCGTTGCGATTCGCGTGACGGTCGATTCCATCAAAGATTGTTATGCCGCGCTTGGCTGCATCCACGGCCGCTGGAAGCCGGTGGTGGGTCGCTTCAAGGATTACATCGCGATGCCCAAGTTCAACCTGTATCAGAGCTTGCACACCACCGTGATTGGTCCAGACGGTAAGCCAATCGAGGTGCAGATTCGTACTCGCGAAATGCACCAGCGCGCCGAATGGGGCGTGGCCGCGCATTGGGCATACAAAGAAGAGGTCCCCACACAAGACATTGATTGGCTGAACCGAATCATTGATTGGCAAGCAGAGGTCAGCGATCCGAACCAGTTCATGGAGAGCCTCAAGACCGACCTCGAGCAAGAGGAGGTGTTCGTCTTCACGCCCAAGGGCCGTGTCGTGACGTTGCCGATCCACTCGACGACGGTGGACTTTGCCTACGCAGTTCACACCGAGGTTGGCCACAAGTGCATCGGTGCAAAGGTGAACGGCCGACTCGTACCGCTCGACAGCCAACTGCGTAGTGGTGATACGTGCGAGATCTTCACATCGAAACTTGAGACCGCGGCGCCCTCGCGCGATTGGCTCACGTTCGTCGAATCGCCACGTGCGCGCAACAAGATTAGGCAATGGTTCAGCCGTGAGCGGCGCGACGACGCGATCGAGGCCGGTCGTGATGAACTCGCCAAGGAGTTTCGGCGCGAGGGCTTGCCGGTGCATGGCATGTGGACGTCGGAAGTGTTCCTGAAAGAACTCGACGAACACGGATACTCCGACCTCGACACGGCGCTTGCGGCCATCGGTGAGCGGCACCTGTCGGCTCGGACCTTGGTGCAAAAGGTGGCGATCGAGTTCCGCACCGGCAACCAAGAAGAACAAATGTCCACGTCGCAGGTAGTGAGTCCGCGCGGGTTCCGTCGGGCGCGTTCGGCTGCGGGCATTCACGTCGAGGGTCTCGACGATGTGCTCGTGAGACTTTCTCGGTGCTGCACGCCGGTACCAGGTGACGAAATCATGGGCTTCGTCACCCGCGGTCGCGGCGTGAGTGTGCACCGATCCGACTGCGCGAACGCCGTGTCGCTGATGAGCGATCAGGCCTCACGACTCATCGAGGTCGAGTGGGCAGGCGATAATCGTAAAACCGTCTTTCGGGCCGGTGTGGAGGTCGTCGCGCTCGACCGTTCGCGACTGCTTCGCGATGTTGCCAACGCACTGAGCGAGCAACACGTGAACATCGTTGCCTGCAGCACGCACACCGGCAATGACCGCGTTGCGAAGATGCGTTTCGAGTTTGAGCTGGCTGATCCTGGTCATCTCGACTCGGTGCTGCGCACGATCAAAGGCGTCGACGGCGTGTACGACGCATATCGGTTGGTGCCGGGCAAGAACAGCTGACGCAGCGCGTCGCAGGCACCTTGGCCGAGTGGCCGAATGGCTAGGTGGCCGAGTGGCTAGGTGGCCGAGTGGCCGAATGGCCGAATGGCTAGGTGGCCGAGTGGCTGGGCGACCGAGTGTATGAGTGGCCGATCGGCTGGGTGAAAGGCTCCGAGGGTTCACGCCCTCGACGCTCTAACCTTGACGCCTATGCCCGAGTTCCAGCACAGCCCAGGAATGCGCGACATCCTGCCGCCCGAGTCGGCTCGGTGGCGGCGCTTTCAGGCAGTGTTTGCCGAGGTCGTCGAGGCCGCTGGCTTTGGCGAGATCATGCCACCAATGATGGAAGATCTCGGCGTGTTCCAACGCGTGGGCGAGGCCACCGACGTAGTCACCAAAGAGATGTACGACTTCGTCGATCGGGGCAGTCGCCACGTCGCGCTGCGACCCGAACAGACAGCGAGTGTGTGCCGCGCCTTTGCGCAACATCGCCCACTTACGCCGTGGAAGGTGTACTACGCAGGCCCGAACTTTCGCTACGAGAAGCCGCAGCGCGGTCGCTATCGCCAGTTCGATCAGGTCGGTATTGAGGTGCTCGGTGCCGACGATCCGTATCTCGATGTAGAGGTCATGGCGTTGGGCTGGGAGTTCTATCGGCGACTCGGTCTACGTCAAGTGACGTTGCTCGTGAATTCGCTCGGCGAACCCGATGACCGCGCGTTGTACGTTGCCAACCTGCACGAATTCTTCACCGCGAACATCGACGCGCTGTCACCTGAGAGCCAGATCACATTGGCCAAGAACCCGCTGCGCGTGCTGGATTCGAAACGACCGGCAGACGCCGACATCTTGTCGCGAGCGCCGCGCATTGCCTCGTTTTACAGCCCCGAAGCAGCGAGCCATTTCGAGGCCGTGCAACACGGCCTTACCGATCTCGGTATTCCCTTCACTCTCGACACGACATTGGTTCGAGGCCTCGACTATTACCGCCGGACGACGTTCGAATTTCAAGGCGGCACGCTCGATTCGGCACAGAACGCCCTCGGAGGTGGCGGTCGCTACGACGGCCTTGTCGAGTCGCTCGGTGGCCCACCAACGCACGGCATCGGATTTGCCCTCGGTCTTGATCGCACGCTGCTGGCATGCGACGACGAGGGCGTGTTTGCACCACCGACGAAAGCAGTCGATGTGTTCGTAGTCGACACCACCGGTGGGCACGAGGCTTTGCGTATCACCTCCGAACTCCGCGCCGCAAGCATCTCTGCTGACCGCGCTTACGAGAACCGCAGCATGAAGAGCCAAATGAAGGTTGCTGACCGCAGCGGAGCGCAGGTGGCGATCATCGTTGGCTCGAATGAACTTGAAGCCGGTGTCATCACCATCCGACCGCTCCGTGGCGAAGACGCGCAACGCGCCGTACCCCGAACCGACCTTATTTCCGAAGTCATCCAAGCCTTAGAACAGGCTGCGAAAGAGGCAACAGCATGAGTGCTACCAGCATGCGCACCAACATGTGCGGCGAAGTTCGCACGAGCCACATTGGCGAGACCATCAGCATCTGCGGGTGGGTTGCCAGCCGACGCGAGCATGGCACTCAATTGGCCTTCGTCGATCTTCGTGATCACACGGGCGTCGTGCAATGTGTAGTCGATAACGACGTCGACGTTCGCAGCGAATACGTGCTGCGCGTGACAGGCGTAGTTCGTGCTCGATTGCAAGGCACAGTAAACGCCAACCTTCCTACCGGCGAAATCGAACTGGGCGACTGCCAGGTAGAGGTGCTACGTAACGCCGAACCACCGCCGTTCCCCATCGATTCCCGCGCCGACAAGGTGGAAGAGACCACGCGTTTGCAGTATCGCTACCTCGACATTCGTCGTGAACGGATGCAGAAGAATCTCCGTGTGCGCGCAAAGGTGAACTCGGCGCTACGCGGCGCGATGGAAGCGCAGAACTTCATCGAGGTCGAGACCCCAATGCTGGTGCCATCCACGCCCGAAGGTGCCCGCGAGTTCTTGGTGCCGAGCCGCAAGGAACCGGGCGCGTTCTATGCGCTGCCGCAGAGCCCGCAGTTGTTCAAACAGCTGTTGATGGTGGCCGGCATCGATCGTTATTACCAGATCGCGCGGTGTTTGCGCGACGAAGACCTGCGTGCCGATCGCCAGTACGAGTTCATGCAACTCGATGCCGAGATGAGCTTCGTCAGCCAAGACGACGTGTTGGCTGCGATCAGTTCGGCCGTCATGGCTGCCGCGGAGGCGGTGACCGGCCAGCGTCCACCCACCATCGAGCAGATCACCTGGCGCGACGCGATGAATCGTTTCGGTGTCGACAAGCCGGATCTTCGCTTTGGGATGGAGCTCGTCGAGCTCACCGACGCCTTCTCGTCCACGGAGTTCAAAGCGTTCGCCGGTGCAGCGTGCATCAAGGGCATCAACGCAGCCGGCAAGGCCGAGGAGATGGGTCGCAACAAGCTCGACAGCATGACCGATCGCGCCAAGCAGATGGGTGCCAAAGGCCTGGTCTGGCTGAAGGTGAATGCCGAGGGCGTGCTCGAGTCGCCCGTGGCCAAGTTCCTCAGCGCCGAAGAGCAGGCCGACGTTGACCGTCGGCTCTACGCCAAGCCCGGCGATCTCATTCTCATCGTCGCCGACGAATGGGCTACGAGCTGCGAGGTGCTCGGCCAGCTACGCAACGACCTCGGTCGGCCACCCGTGTGGCAGGGACCCAATCGCTATGTGTGGGTCATCGAGTTTCCGTTGTTCGTCGGAGTCGACAAAGAGACGGGTCGGCCCAAGCCTGGGCATCATCCGTTCTGCATGCCCCACCCTGACGACATCGACAAGTTCGACACCGATCCGATGTCTGTGCGCGCCATGGCCTATGACCTTGTGCTCAATGGTTGGGAGCTCGGCTCGGGCTCGATCCGAATTCACGAGAGCGATCTGCAGCGCCGGGTGTTTTCTGCGTTGGGTATCAGCGACGAAGACGCCGAGAAGAAGTTCGGATTCTTTCTCCGTCCGTTCGAGTACGGCGCGCCGCCACACGGCGGATTCGGAATGGGCATCGATCGGCTCGTCGCGATTCTGGCGGGCGAGGAGAATATCCGCGAGGTCATCGCGTTCCCGAAGACACAGAGTGGTTCAGATCCGATGACCAACGCACCGACGATCCCAAACCCCAAACAGTTGGCAGAGCTCGGTATTCGGACCTTGCCTCCAAAGGTCTGATCGGCCCCGACCTTGTAGCGTCTGTGTCGTATGGCAAACGCACATTTCCGCGCCGGTGTCGTGATCGTTGTGCGTGGCACAGACGATCGCCTTCTGGCGTTCGAGCGCGGCGATGTACCGGGTCAATGGCAATTGCCCCAGGGCGGACTCGAGATCGACGAGACGCCACTCGACGCGGCGTGGCGCGAGCTCGGCGAAGAGACAGGCCTCGGACCGAACGACGTGCAGGCTGTGGCGGAGTTTCCTGACTGGGTGCCATACGAGTACCCGGCAGAGCTCCGAACGGCGAAGGGTCGGATGGGGCAAACCCATCGCTGGTTCCTCTTCGACGCACTGCGCGGTGACATCACTCCGACCCCCGATGGACGCGAGTTCGTTGCGTGGCAATGGGTGACACGCGAATGGTTGATCGAGAGTGTGGTCGACTTTCGCCGCACCGGGTATCAGCTGGTACTGAGCTCACTATGAGCAGCGACCTGTTCAGCTCGGCCGCCGCCGATCGACTCCGTCAGCAGGCACCGTTGGCGGCGCGTTTACGTCCAACGACGCTCGATGAAGTCGTCGGGCAGCAGCATCTGGTGGGCCCCGGCCGACCGTTGCGACGACTCGTCGAGCAGGATCGGTTGAGCTCGGCCATCTTCTGGGGCCCTCCGGGCACTGGTAAGACCACGTTGGCGTTGGCGGTGGCCGGGACGACAAAGCGAGTCTTCGAGCAACTCTCCGCGGTGGCAGCAGGGGTCAAGGATGTACGTGAGGTGATCGAGCGCGCTCGCCAACGTCTTGGCGAACATGGCCGCGGCACGATTTTGTTCCTCGACGAAATCCACAGATTCTCAAAGGCGCAGCAAGATGCATTGCTGCCAGCCGTGGAAGACGGCACGCTGACCCTGATCGGGGCGACCACGGAGAACCCGTTCTTTGAAGTCAACGCGCCGCTGCGGAGTCGCAGCACCCTGTTCCGGCTCGAGCCGCTCGACCGCGACGCCATTGTTCAACTCGTCGAACGTGGCCTCCTGTCCGAAGCGGCTCGCGCCGATCCCGAAGCGATCGCACTCCTCGCCGATCGAGCAGGCGGTGATGGCCGCCAAGTTCTCACCGCGCTCGAGGTTGCCTGCGCACTTGCTCATCCGAATGTCATCACCGTGGGTCATGTCGAGGCGGCGCTCGGCACCAGCGCGTTGCGCTATGGCCGCGACGATCACTACGACGTCATCAGTGCGTTCATCAAGAGCATTCGTGGCAGCGATCCAAATGCTGGTCTGTATTGGCTGGCGCGGATGTTGGAGGCAGGAGAGGACGCGCGATTCATCGTGCGCCGCTTGATTGTGCTCGCGAGCGAGGACATCGGCATGGCCGATCCTCAATCGTTGTTGATCGCCGTCGCTGCCGCGCACGCACTCGAACACGTCGGTCTTCCAGAGGCGCAACTCAACCTCGCCCAAGCCGTCGTGCATCTCGCTACGGCTCCAAAAAGCAACCGGTCGGCCCTCGGCATTTGGAATGCTCGCTCGATGGTCCGCGATGGAGCGATTGGCGAGGTTCCGGCTCACCTTCGC
>JANLPV010000138.1:0-10815 GCA_031367435.1 Actinomycetes bacterium
GTGTGGACATCAAATCTCGAAACGCCGCGCTCCGCGTTGGCAATCGGCGCGCACCCTGACGACGTCGAGTTCGGCTGCGGTGCCACGCTCGCGAAGTGGTCGTCGCAGGGCTGCGTCGTGCATCACCTCATTCTCACCGACGGGTCAAAGGGAACGTGGAAGCTCGACGCCGACACGCGTGCACTCATCGCCACCCGTCAGGACGAACAGCGCGAAGCTGCATCACGGCTCTCGGGCCAACATCGCGGTGAGGTGATGTTCCTCGAACAGGTCGACGGCGAGCTCGACACAACGCTCGCGTTGCGCGGCGAGGTCGCACGGCGTATCCGACTCGTCCGACCCGATGTCATTCTTGGCCATGACCCGTGGAAGCGCTATCGATTGCATCCCGACCATCGTCACGCCGGGTTCCTTGCATGCGACGCGGTCGTCGCCGCGCGAGATCCACACTTCTTTCCCGAGCACGCGCTGGCCGCGCATCGCCCGCACACGATGCTGCTGTGGGAAGCGGATACTCCCGACCACTTCGAGGATGTCACGGCGTTCGTCGACGCGAAGTTGCATGCGCTCGAGGCGCACGCCTCCCAATTCGAGAGCACGATGAAGGCCACGA
Organism: Actinomycetes bacterium; assembly: GCA_031367435.1. Taxonomy (GTDB): domain Bacteria; phylum Actinomycetota; class Acidimicrobiia; order Acidimicrobiales; family Ilumatobacteraceae; genus WLMZ01. The sequence continues at coordinate 614 of JANLPV010000138.1, forward strand.
GCACTGACCAACTCGTTGCGTTCAGAGCCCGCATACGCCATCGACTCGAAGGTCTTGGCGCAGCACATGGTGTGGGTGCCGCTGAACTCTTCAAACAGATCTCCGACCTCTAATCCGAACTGCTAATCCCGATCACTCATCCCGATCACTGATCACAACGACTGATCCAGAGAGAGCCCACAATGAACTCACTCACCCACCTCAGCAACACGGCACCGATCGACACGGTTCTTGCGTCGCTGCACTCCGACGGTGCAGTCGTTATCGATCAGCTGCTCCCCGCCGATCTACTTGCGAACTTCCGTGCCGACATGGAACTGGCAGCATCAACCTTTCGCATTGGCACTCGCTCGGGCAATGCAGCCGTGCAACACTTCTGGGGCAACAGCACCAAGCGATTCACGCGCCTCGCGCATCGCAGCCCTTCGTTCATCGACATCTTGTTGCATCCAATGTTGCTCGCAGTCGCCGACGAACTGTTGCTGGCGAACTGTGGCAACTACTGGATGAACACTGGTCAGATGATGATCATCGGTCCGGGCGAGACGGCTCAGGTACTTCACCGCGACGCAGACAACTGGCGCACGATGAATCGCCCCGACGGCTTTGAGGTAACGGTCAGTTGCATGTTTGCCATCACCGACTTCACCACTGAGGTCGGTGCAACGCGCGTGGTTCCCGGCAGCAACAATTGGAGTGACTTCACGCACCGCCCACCGGCCGACGAAACCATCGCCGCCGAGATGAGCGCCGGTAGCGGAATGATCTACACGGGGCGCACACTGCACGGCGCGGGAGCAAACGTCACCAACGACCAGTGGCGTTTCGGTATGCATTTGTCATACGTACTTGGCTGGCTCACGCCCGAAGAGGCGGGACCACTCGGAACCGATTGGCCGTCGCTTGCGCATCTACCCGAGCGGGCACAACAGCTGCTCGGCTGGCGCTGCTACAACGCGGGAGCCGGAGACGGCACGCGGCTGTGGACCATTGACTACGAGGACGTACCGGTCGGTCTCGGTCTCGGTCTCGGTCTCAACACGACGGACACGACGGACACGACGGACACGGCGGACACGTACAACGCACAACACAGCTGATCCAAAACCTGGCTGGCCCGAAAAAGCACGAACGGGAGGCCGCAGCCCCCCGTTCGACGCGCTCCAAACCGATTGGCTGGGTGACTACTTCTTCTTGGCGGCTGCCTTCTTGGCTGGTGCCTTCTTCGCAGGAGCTGCCTTCTTGGCCGGAGCCTTCTTCGCAGGTGCTGCCTTCTTCGCAGGAGCTGCCTTCTTGGCCGGTGCTGCCTTCTTGGCTGGTGCTGCCTTCTTGGCTGGTGCCTTCTTCGCAGGTGCTGCCTTCTTCGCAGGTGCTGCCTTCTTGGCTGGTGCTGCCTTCTTGGCCGGAGCCTTCTTTGTTGCTGCCACGTCTGTTCCCTTCATGGTGATTTCTCGGTTACTTCTTCTTCGGATTGAGTGCAGCCTTGAGCGTGGAGCTCGAGGTGAACTTCATATTCGTCGATGCTGCGATTTTCACTTCAGCACCGGTCTGTGGATTGCGGCCAAGGCGAGCCTTGCGCTTGCTAGTGCTGAACGAGCCGAAGCCCGGCCACGCGACCTTGTCATCACTTTTTGCCACTGCAACCACTTGGTCGAAGAAAGCAGTGAGAGTGCGCTCGGCGTCTGCCTTGCTTACTCCAGCTTTCGTTGCAACCGCTTCAATCAATTCTGCTTTTGTCATTTTCTTGTTCCTCCTCGGTTAACGGAGCGTTACGCGAACATCATCGAACTCTCTTCGCGCGACAAATACAAGCATTTCGATAGTTGCAGATGCAACCACTTGGAAATCACTTGCCCACGCGATCCATTTCGGATTCACTTCGCTTATGTTGCTCAAACAGCACTGGCCACTTTTCGGACTTCGGGTCCGCACACCTCGACTCGAACTGCGCTATCCAACCGACGAGAACGTCGCGGAAATCGCGGAGCGATCGGTGACCGAGGGAGTACATGATCCGTCGTTCATGCCATTCACGATCGAGTGGACCGACGTGCCACCGCCGCTGCAACAGCAACGTTCTTTGCAACATCACTGGAGACTTCGCGCCGACTGGCAACCGAGTTCGTGGAGCTGCAACTTCGTTGTCGTTGTCGACGGTCAAATCGTCGGCACACAGTCGGCCGGCGCGCAAGACTTTGCGCAGCTGCGGTCTGTACTGACGGGGTCGTTTCTTCTCCAGCCCTATCAGGGCAAGGGAGTCGGCACTGAGATGCGTGCGGCCATCTTGCACTTTGCCTTCGCCGGTCTCGGTGCAGAACTTGCGCAAACGGGTGCGTGGGCAGACAACCACCAATCACTTGGTGTCACGCGAAAGCTCGGCTACGAGTTCGAAGGCCGCCGCCGAATGTTGAGTCGCGGCGCGCCACGTGAGATGACCGGCTTCCGTCTCACCCGAGACGCGTGGGAAGCTCATCGGCGTGACGACATCAGCATCGAAGGTCTCGAGCCGTGCCTCGAAATGTTCGGCGTGAGCTTCGATGCGCCGGGGTTGACGGATGTCGCACCGGATGGGTCGTAGCGTCGCGTAGTGGAGTGCAGGTCGTGACGTCGGTTGCAGACGTGATCGACGACTTCGATGTCATCGGCGTCGACATGCCAATCGGACTGCCGATCGACACGTCACGACACAGCGACATCGAGGCCCGCAAATTTCTGCGACCGCGCGGTGCCACCGTGTTCGCGACACCACCGCGCGCGTGCATCGATGCCACTGATTACGCCGACGCATGCGCGAGAGCGCGCGTCGCAACCGGCAAAGCAATTTCGATTCAGGCATGGAACATCGTTTCCAAGATCAAAGAGCTCGATGCCGCCGTCACGCGCGAGCTCGAGCATCGCGTCGCCGAGATTCATCCGGAGTGCTCGTTCCTCATGATGAACCACACACGACCGTTGGACTCAAAGCACATCGCGAGCGGTCGTGAACAGCGTGTCGAACTCATTCGACGATTCTTCTCAGTGGCGCCCGTGGCACCGCGCGGGGCTCGACTCGATGACGTCCTCGATGCCTACGCGGTGTTGTGGAGCACCGAGCGGTTTGCCTGCGGCGAACACCTCACCATGCCGGCAAACGCGACCCATCGAGATGCCCGCGGCATTGCGATGCGCATCGTTGTGTAAACGCACACCAGCAAGTAACGCGATGTTCACCGAACGATCCACCAGATCGGCTGCGTGCTGCGCTATATCTGAGGCGAAGGTAAAACACTGGTGCATCGCCAGCCGAGGTTTGCCAGGAATTGCCAGAAATTGCCAGAAATTGCCAGGAATTGTCGCCTCGAGAATGTTGAAGGGATGACGGTGACCGATCTTTTGCCGGTTCAGTCTGAGTTGCTCGCCCCCCAGTCGGAGGCCAACCCTCCTGGATCCGAGCAGAGCGATTCGCAACAGCGAACTCGGTTGGTGATCGACACATCGGTGCTGATTGCAGATCCGGGATGTATCAGTTGTTTCGGTGACGTCGACGTTGTCATTCCGCTCACCGTCATCGAGGAACTCGACGGCCTCAAGAGCCGCCCCGACGATGTCGGCCGCGCCGCACGAACCGCACTTCGAGCCATCGAGGATCTTCGGGTTCGCCATGGGGGATCGCTCGCCAATCCGGTTCCCGTTGGAGCGGGCGAACACACGGGCACGTTACGGATCGAGATCAACGGTGTGCAGAAGCATCTGCTTGTCGAACATGGACTCGACACTGCCAAAGCCGACAATCGCATCATCGGCGCCGCGCTGGGACAAGCACATTATGCGCCGACACGCGTCGTCTCCAACGATGCCGCGTTGCGCATCAAGGCCGCGCATTTGGGAATCGAAGCCGTCGAACACCATCCGGCAGGTCGCGCCGCGAACACGCGGCCGGTCGGTTGGCTCACACTGACCACCGACCACGAGGGCATCGACCGCCTCTACTCTGATAGCACGATCGCTGCCGACACGATCGAGGGCGCGAGCGATCTCAGTGAGAATGGTTTTGCCGTGTTGCGCTCGGGTTCGCAATCGGCATTGGCCCGCCGGCGCGGTGACAATTTCCACGTTCTCAATCACACGACGCCCGAGGCGTGGGGTTTACGCCCCCGCTCCAAGGAACAGCGGTTTGCACTTGAACTTCTACTCGACCCACAGGTGAGCGTTGTCGCTCTCGACGGCCGGGCAGGCACCGGCAAAACGCTGCTTGCGGTGGCGGCCGGCCTCGAGCATGTGGTCGAACGACGCGCGTACGAGCGTCTCGCCATCTATCGACCTCTGATCCCCGTTGGTCGAGCCGACGTCGGCTTCCTCCCCGGCGGCCTCGAGGAAAAGCTCGACCCGTGGATGTCGGCGATCCACGACTCGATCATCGCGCTCACGGATCAGCGCAGTAGCCGCGATGCCCGTTCGCTTATCGAGGACCTGACCAACCGAGGACAACTCTCGATGGAGTCAGTCACCTTTCTCCGCGGCCGGTCGCTGCACCGACAGTTCGTGGTGGTCGACGAGGCACAGAACCTCGAGCCAACGACTCTCAAAACGATTCTCACCCGCATCGGCGATGGCACCAAAGTGGTCTTCACCGGTGACACGAGTCAGATCGATGCGCCTTACATGGGCGAATCGAACAATGCGTTGGCAGTGTTGATTCAGGCCTTTGCCGGCCAGAGCTGTTTCGGCCACATCACGTTGTCGGCGTGCGAGCGAAGTGAGGTCGCGAGCCTCGCCGCCGAGCTGCTCTAGCCGCTGCACCTTCAACAGCCGCTGCACCTTCGACATCCACTGCACCTTCAACAGCCGCTGCACCTTCGAGTCGAGGCGAGCTTCACCTCCAGCAAGAATGAGAAAAGAAACGGGTAGACAAGATCCCTATTCAGAATTAGTGTTAAATGAGTTCACGCTCTTCAGAACTCATCTTTCAACAAGACGGGGGTCGCCACCATGCACACGATGACCGCAGATCACGCGGCTTCGACCACGACGTTGGCGAGCGAGCCTCACGCCACCTCATGGACCGACGCGGCGTTGTGTAAGGGCCGCACGACGTTGTTCTTTGCACCTCGCGCCGAACGCCCACAAGCTCGCGTCCGGCGCGAAGCTCAAGCGGGTCTTTTGTGTGCGAACTGCCCCGTTGCGAACGAATGCCGTACCTTCGCCCGCGCCAACCACGAGTATGGCTATTGGGGCGCCGAGTCCGAAGAGGAGCGTCACCGCGCCGGCTACACCGTGTCGGCGCCCATCGGCGTACGCGCGCGCTCGTCGTCGATTGCCAACTGAACTCTCGAACTGACGTCGCCCCGCTGCCGATCGCTAACGTGGGCACATGACACCGAGCGAGTTCGTCTCCGACTTCATCAGTGCGTTCAACAACCGTGACCTCGACGCTGCGATTGCCATGGTCGATCACGATTGCGAGTACGACAACGTGCCGATGGGCAAGGTCGTTGGTCCGCACGGAATTCGCGCGAGCCTCGAGCCATTCCTGGCAAACTGTGATCAGGTCGAGTGGTTGGTGTCGCATCAGGTCGAGTCGGGCAACATGCATGCTGGCGTCGTGATGAACGAGCGCGTCGACCGCTTTCATCTCGGTGACCGCTGGATGGAAATTGCCGTGGCCGGTCTGTTCGTGATTCGCAACGCCAAGCTTGTGCTGTGGCGCGATTATTTCGACAAGCAGACATTTGTCGATCAGATGTCGGCCTGACGCCTTCGTTGCTCGCGACCATGTGTCACCCCACGCGTATGGTGTGAGCCATGACCCAATCACCCGCGAAGCTCGGCACCTTGTCCGACGTCCGCTTCGGTGTGGTCGACGTCGAAACCTCGGGCCTGTCCACCAGTCGCCATCGCGTGCTGCAGGTGGCCATCGTCACCGTGAATGGTGACGGCACCGTGCTCGATACATGGGTCAGTCTCATCCGACCACACAACCGTTGGTTGTTTCGGCTGGGCCCACGACACATTCATGGCCTCACCCGCTCAGCGCTTCGCACTGCTCCACCAGCCCGAACTGTGCTCACCGAGCTCGCGCAACGGCTGCAGGGCACCACGTTCACCGCCCACAACGCTCGGTTCGACGCCACGTTCCTCCGTCACAGCGCCCAACGCGCCGGAGTCGATCTATTGGTCACCCCGTCATTGTGCACCCTCAAGCTCTCGCGCCGGCTCGACCCAGAGCGAGCGTTGTCCCATCGCCTGCCCGACATCTGCGCTCGCTATGGCATCGCGCTCGACAGACCCCACGATGCACTCGAAGACGCATTGGCCACTGCTGCGGTGCTCCCCCATTTGTTACGTGCCCACGGTGTGCGCAACGCCGATCAGGTTTCGTCGTTCACCATTTCATAACGCGCCAACACGTTGCGAGCTGTCTGCGCGGCCAGGGTCGACCACCTCGGCGGAGACAACACGACTGCGCGTGGCCCAATTCTGAGTAAGAGGCGGCACAACCATTGCTCGCTGCTGATTGGCATCACCACTACCGATGTAGCGGCAACGGCCGAATCCAAGCCACCCGCAGAGCCGTTGGTTGCTGGGGTCACCGAGTCTGTTGGGTATCGCTCGATCATCCACGTGAGCTCGGTCGGAATCTGCAATGTTGCCCGTTCGAGATCGGGATCATCGGCGAACCAACGGCCCGTGTCGGGCAATGTCACCGAACGCGCCGTCTCGAAGACTCCGGTGCCCGCGACGCTCAGTACGCGGTCGAGACGAAACGACCGCTCGCTGTCCGATCGGTGATCATCGGCGAGTACATACCAATGGCCACCATCGGCAAACACTGCCCGCGGTGTGATCGAACGTTGCGTCGCCTCATCGCGAGACGGTGTCCAGTACGTGATCTCCAATCGCTCTGCCGACTCGACCGCCGCAACAACCTGGTCGATGAGTGGCGGACGTTCGAGATCGACGACGACACCATCGGAACCCAGCGCCGCGGCGAGTTTGTCGAGCGCGCGTCCGAGCGGACCAGCCGGGTCGGCGCCGGGTAACGCCATCGCAGCGCGCCCCGAAGCGAGCAGACCGAAGCCCTCGGGTGCGGTGAGTCGGAGCGGACGAGTAAAGACCCGCGGCACTCCGGCAACGACCATGCCCTCATCGATGAACACATCAATCATCTCATCGACAAAGGGAGGCAGACCACACATCGCCGCGAGCTCAAGATCAGCGATCAATTCGCTCTCCGTGAGAGAAAAGTGCGACGCCATCTCCGCGACAGGCACTTCGCCGCGCTGCATCAACCAGGGCAACATCACCAGTAAACGCTTCAGACGCTCATGCGCGGGTCGAGGTCCGCGACGTGCCATCAGACGCCACCCACCAAGGACGCGGTAACGATCGCCGAGAGCCACGCAATGGTTTCGCGACGCAGGTCGAGTGGCGACAACACGACGGCATTATCGGTGAGGCCCAGCAACCACGATCGAAAGGCATCGCGATTGACGCAGGGCACTTCGACCTCGATCGAACCGTCGCCGTGCCGACAAAGCACCGCGCCCTCGCCAACCTCTGCCGCTACAAGGGCTGCCCGTCTGCCCGCGATACGAACGACAGCGCGCGTCGTCTCGTGTTCGGTTTCGCCGAGCAGCTTGGGGTCGGACGGGAACACGGCGCGGATGTCGAAATCGGCTGGCCGATCGAATGCATTCGGCTCGCCCGCAGCCACTTCACCCTCTATGCGATCAACGCGGTACGTGCGAATCTCGTTGTGGGTGTGGTCACGCCCGATGACATACCAACAGCCATCGCGTAGCAGCAATCCGTAGGGGTCGAGCGCGCGCTGCAAGCTGCGATACGAGAACTCGACGACACACCTCGACGTCACCGCTTCGCTCAATGGCGGCAGCGCCTCACAGGTGGGCAGCATCGCAGACACCGCCGACGGCGGACGCTCGCTGCCCGCGCCAAGCTTCCATAACCCGTCTTGGCCCCACGATTCATCGGAGCGCGCCGCGGCGACGGCTAGCTGCAGGGCGTGGCGTTCGTCTTCGGTGAGTTCGAGATCGGCAAGTTCATAGCGGCGGCGATCAATTCGATAGGCCGTACGTCCCGCCTGATCTCCGCCGAGTACCTGTTGCTCGATCGGTACGCCGAGATCACGTAGGACGGTTTTGTCACGTTCGAACGCGCCGCGCCGAGCCGACTCGCCCGGCGGATATTGCCCGCTCAGCTCGTTTGCGATCCGCTCAAGCGTGATCGGCTCTCGGGTTTCGAGCAGCAAAGCCAACAAGTTGGTGAGTCGCTCGAGTGGATCGGCCATACCGAGCGAGCGTAGGGCGTCAGCCCGGTGCTTGCGCGCGACTTCGATCAATGACCGTGCGCATGATGGCAACCACCTGGTCTGCCGATGCACCAGGAGTGAGCACCCCAGCGACACCGAGGTCGGTGAGTCGTGCGACATCGAGCGGGGGAATGATGCCACCTACCACCACTGGGATATCGAGACCACGTTCGCGGAGCTTGGCCACCACCAGCGGGGCGAGAGTCATATGTGCGCCGCTCAGCATCGATAGGCCAATGGCATCGACGTCTTCATCGATCGCCGCGGAGGCAACCTTGTCGGGTGTCTGGAACAGGCCCGTATAGATCACTTCGAAGCCGCCGTCACGCAATATCCGGGCAACCACCTTGACGCCGCGGTCGTGACCGTCGAGGCCCACCTTGGCAACCAGGATCCGGTCACTCACTCGTGGTGCTCATTGCGTTGGTTACGCGCGGTGCGTCGTGGCTGCACATGCACGAGACCCTAACGAGCGACGCCGCACTGCGCGTAGCCGGGCATCAGGTCGGCGAGGCGTGAATGAGCGAGTACAAGTTCGTTGGCAACGACTCGCTCACGTAAATGAGTGTTCGTCCGGGTCACGCGAACATTGTGTCACCGGCAAGACTTGCTCGATGGCACCGCTCTCACGTCGAATGTTTCTGATCTCGGCTGCGGCTTTGGCCGCGGCGGCCTGCAGTGACAACGGCGCAAAGTCGGATGTCAAACCAACCGATATCACCACAGGTTCATCGACGTCGAGCTCTTCACCCGAATCGTCGACCACCTCGACATCTACCATTCCCGTGCCGGAGCTGTCTGGCGATCCATTCACGCTCGGTGTTGCATCTGGCGATCCCGACGCATCGAGCGTGATCCTGTGGACCCGCCTCGCGCCAGACCCCACCAACGGCGGCGGCATGCCCGACGCCGATGCGCCGGTCACGTGGGAGATGGCGTCAGACGACGCGTTCAGCACCATCGTGACGCAGGGAACGTTCATCGCAACCGCGGCGCACGGCCACAGCGTTCATGTCACAGCCACCCCGCCGAGTGGCACATCAGGTTCGCTGTATTACCGGTTCCGCATTGCTCGGTTTACGAGTCCGGTCGGACGCACCGCATTGGCACCCGTGGGAGCGATCGAGACGGCAGTGTTCGTCTCAGCCAGTTGTCAGAACTATGAGGACGGTCTCTACGCAGCACATCGCGACATTGCGGAACAGCAGCCGGACTTCCTCGTGTGGCTCGGCGACTACATCTATGAAGGTGCGGGATCTCCCCCAGGTAGCGGCAAAGGTGTTCGTAGCCACGTCAAGCCTGAACCCACCGACTTAGTTGGGTACCGCGATCGATATGGGCTGTACAAGCTCGACAAACACCTCCAGGCCGCGCATCACGCATGCCCCTGGTTCATCATCTGGGACGATCACGAAGTCGAGAACAACTACGCCGCGCTGACCCCACAGGACCCAACGCAAGCAGCCGACTTCGCGGCACGTCGTCACGCCGCGTACACGACATGGTGGGAACATCAACCCGTGCGGCTCGATCCTCCGCCCGACACAGGCGAGTACCGCATCTATCGCGCTGTGCAATGGGGCGACCTGATTGGTATGGCACTCCTCGACACACGCCAATACCGCACCGATCAAGCTTGTGGCGACGTTGTGCTGAAGCTCGATCCGGCCTGTCCAGAAACTTTTGACGACGCGCGCACACTCACCGGACCGGAGCAGGAACAGTGGCTGTTCGACACGATCGGCAAGCAGGGCACGACATGGAATGTGATCGGCCAACAGGTGGTGATGGCCAACATCATGTTCAACGGTGCCGTCTTGAACTACGACCAGTGGGACGGCTACCCGAAAGATCGTCAACGCATCCTGCAGCATCTCGCCGACGCCGCTGTGCC
>JANLPV010000205.1:0-24059 GCA_031367435.1 Actinomycetes bacterium
GCCGTGCACTAGTTCACAACCATGTGGTGCACACCTGTGCGCGTGGTAAACCTGTACCCAAGCAGTGCCCGTTGCAACTCCAGTTCTTGTCAAACTGGCAGTAGCTGGGGTGCGCGCGACTACAGTTCGTGCGTAGTTTCACCACTACGTGTTCGCGTTCGATTTCAACACGCCCAAAAACGGAAAGGCGACGTCACGTTGCTCCTCGCAATCGACATCTCCACATGGCCAGGCGTCAACCAAGCGTTTCTCTTTTCGTTTGCGCTGGCGTTGGTTCTCACGCTCGCTGCCATCCCCTATGGCAAGCGTCGTCCCCTCGGCACACCCTTCACATGGGGTGAGGCCATGCTCGGCGCGGTGTACGCGTTCGCAACGATGTTCGTCGCATACGGCATCGTGCCCGACCGATGGATCCAGCACGCCGATAAGAACCTGAAGTGGAACAAGCAGAAGTTGTTGTTTGGTCCGTTCGACATCTTGAAGCCAAAGGTGTACGGCGGTCACTTTCCGTTTACTGCGTCGTACCAAGAAGTGCGCGACATCGTCGTCGTCGTGATCCACCTCATCTTCTTCGGACTGCAAATCTTCATCTGGCACTGGTGGCAGACGCGAGGCAAGAAAGCCGCCGCCGCAAGCAAGGAAATCGCAACCAGCACGTATGGTCGTCCCTTGGTGAAGAAGGCCTGACCCAATGGCACGTACTGACGCCAATCCACCGATGCCGCTGTGGTCATCGGAGTATCAACTCGTCGAGGTTGATGCCGACTACCTCAGCAAGGCGGTGAAGCCCAAGCAGTTCATTCATATCGATCAGACCGAGTGCATCATGTGCGAGGGCTGCGTCGATATCTGCCCCTGGAAGTGCATTCACATGGTGGCACCCGATGCCATCGCCGAAGCAACCGGCACCGAGCTTCCAGGCAACGACCCCGCAGACAGCGTGTTGTTCATCATCGACGACGATGTGTGCACGCGTTGCGCACTCTGCGTCGATCGGTGCCCAACCGGAGTCATCATTTTGGGCAAAGTCGGCACGGCTGGTGCCACCGGCGACTCACATACTCGTACGAATAACCACGGCTACGCCTACGGCTTGCGGCTGTAGAGGAGACCACAGATCATGGCCAATATCCTCGATGAGAATCCACGACCGACGCTGAAGGATCGCGTCACCAAGGTCAACGGATCGGTGCAAGGCAGTCAGGCATGGAACAGCATCTTCCGTCCCGGCAGCATCTTCCGCAAGGGTTATACGGATAGCCCGCGTAACCGCAGCTACGTCATCATGAACTCGGTGCTGTACCACCTGCACCCGGTGAAGGTGAAGCGACACGCGGTCAAGGTCAGCTACACGCTGTGCCTTGGCGGCCTCAGTTTCTTCCTCTTCATCTTGCTCACCGTCACAGGCATCTTCTTGATGTTCTTCTATCGGCCTGAGGCAACGCAGGCATGGAACGACATCAACAACTTGCAGACCTCGGTGGCGTTTGGACTCCTTGTTCGAAACATGCATCGCTGGGGAGCACACCTCATGGTGCTGAGCGTGTTCTTACACATGGCCCGCGTGTTTTACCACGGCGCGTATAAGGCACCTCGCGAGTTCAACTGGGTCATCGGCATCATCTTGCTTGTGCTCACCCTCATGCTTTCGTTCACCGGCTACCTGCTTCCGTGGGATCAACTCGCACTGTGGGCCGTGACGGTGGGTACCAACATGATGGGCTACACCCCCGTGCTGGGATCTCAAGTCAGATTCGTGTTGCTCGGCGGTGCCGAAATCGGACCCGAAACATTGCTTCGATGGTACGTACTCCATGTGCTGTTCTTCCCGTTCATCATTGTCATCTTTATGGCCATCCACTTCTGGCGTGTCCGTAAAGACGGCGGCATTTCGGGTCCGCTGTGATCGGCCACTGTGATCGAAGGGTGATGACTCATGACTGAAATCCCAGAGCACCTTCTCAAGCGCGCGCAGGCCGCCCGCGAAAAGGCCGCCGAAGAGTCGGCTCCGGCGGCCGCCGCCGAGGGCACCGCTCCCGCATCAGATCCGCGTATTCCTGCGCATCTTCTCGAACGCAGCCGCGCGGCCAAAGCCAAGACCGAGGGCGAACCAACCGGTGGCGGACTCGCGCTTGCTGAGAAGGTGGCAGCAGTCGTCGCCGCGCCTGTGAGCGGTGGCGGGGTGCCCGTCGGTGCCGGTCCCGGCGGCCATACGCAACGCCTGCTCACAGTCGTCAAGAGTGGGTCGATTCAAGAGGTCAAAGCATCACCTGTCGACAAGGTCCACACCTGGCCGCACCTGCTCGCTGCAGAGTTCGTGGCCGCGCTGGCGTGCACTGCATTTACATTCGTCTTCAGCATCTTCGTCAACGCTCCGTTGTTGCAGTACGCGAACATCAACAAGACTCCGAACCCCTCCAAGGCACCGTGGTACTTCTTGGGACTTCAGGAACTCCTCACAATGTTCCACCCAATGGTTGCGGGTGTGACGGTTCCTGGTGTTGGCCTGATCGTGTTGATTCTTGCGCCGTACATCGACAAGAACCCATCGCACAAGCCCGAAGATCGCAAGTTCGCGACCTCGCTGATGACCGTCTTTTTGATGGTGTGGGCCGTGCTCGTCATTATCGGCTCGTTCTTCCGTGGCCCGGGTTTCAACTTCACGCTCCCGTGGCGTGACGGCATCTTCTTCGAATTGTGAGGTCATAAGTTGAGCTCTGGAGCAGTCATTGGCATTGCGATCGCGGTCGTCGTTGTCTTGGCGGCAGTGGTGTTTTTCACCGCGGCGCGTCGTACCGACGTTCGCGGCGCTGGCGCGTTGTCGCGCGAGACTCGTCGGCGCGATCATGCCACCGACGTGCTCGTGGCCAAGGTCCCCACCGGCCGCGAGGTAGAACAAGCAGCGAGTTTGAGCCGCACTACGGCGGTCGTGAAGGCCGACAACCTCATGCCCGCGCCGTGGGTCGCGCCCGATGCCGATGCCATCGGTGTGTCGCGTCGACAATTCTTCAATCGGGCCTACATCGGGCTGATGGGTCTTGGTCTTGGCGGTTTCGCCGCGGCGAGCTTTGTGGCCTTTTTGTGGCCGACAGGTGGCGGTGGCGGATTTGGCGGCAAAGTTGGCGCGGGCAAACTGGACGACATCTTGTTGAACATCCGTCTCAACAACGGGTTCTTTTATCTTCCGGCCGCCCGTACCTGGATTACCGCGTACCCACCCGACGCAGTGCCGAAAGCGAAGAAGATCTACAACTCGTTGTTGCTACCCGGCATGGAAGCTGGCCTTGTGGCGCTCTACCAGAAGTGTCCGCACCTCGGTTGCCGCGTGCCCGAATGCAAGAGCTCGCAGTGGTTCGAGTGCCCCTGTCACGGTAGCCAATACAACCGCGTCGGCGAGAAGAAGGGTGGTCCCGCACCTCGCGGCATGGACCGTTTCTTGGTGTCCGTCAGCGGTACCGGCGATGTCACGATCGATACGTTGGGCGGTGCGGCACTGCCCGGCCCGGCAATCGGAACAAACACCACTGGTCAAGAAGCCGAAGGCCCACACTGCATCACGGGCGGAGAGTGAATACGCCCATGTTGGCTAGTACCACCATCAATGTTGCCTACATCATCCTGCTCGTCATCGTCGCGGGTTACGTGCTGTACGCGATGGCGAATCGTAAGAACGCCAGGCCCGAACTCGGTTCGGAAATCGAACTTGCCCCCAACCGTCGGCCCTATTTCGACGACGACGTGCTCGAGGGTCGTCGACTCGAGCGGGTGCAGTTCATCGGATTGTTGTTCCTCGTCGTCAGCGTCGTTGGCTTGCCGCTCTACTGGATCCTCGAGCCCGCCCGGCAGGTTGGTGCCAAGGAATACTCAATTAAGCGGGCCACAAATTGGGGCAAAGAACTCTTTGCCCCCACGGCTTCGGGTGGCTTCAACTGCGCCGGTTGCCACGGTGGCATGACGGCCACCGGTGGCGTCGCTGCGTACGCCATCACCGATCCCAAGACCAGTGAGGTCAAAGCGGTCAGCTGGAAAGCGCCCGCGCTGAACACGGTGCTGTACCGCTTCAGCGAGGAGGAGGTTCGCTTCATCCTCGTCTACGGTCGGCCGTTTTCGCCAATGTCGCCGTGGGGCCTCGCTGGTGGTGGGCCAATGAACTCGCAACAGATCGACAACCTCATCGCCTACCTCAAGTCCATTCAAATACCTCGGGTTGGCTGCGCCGCCAATGAGAAGGACAACCTTGTTTGTCCTACGGGCACGCTTGAACCCGCCAAGCAACAAGAACTCACTGATGCGGCCAAGGCCCTCGTCAAAGACGGCACCTACAAGTCCTACGGCGAAGCACTGTTCAACCTCGACGTCAACAGTGGTGCGTATTCCTGCGCTCGCTGCCACACGCAAGGTTGGAGCTACGGCGATCCTGGCCAACCTGGCCAGGGTGGACTTGGTCCCAACCTCACAGGCGGTGCCTCGAACTCGCACTTCCCCAGCGAGGCCGACCAGATCGACTTCATCAAGAAGGGCTCCGAACTGGGCAAGAAGTACGGCGTGCAGGGACAGGGCAGCGGCCGTATGCCGGGCTTTGGCAACATGCTCACCGACGCACAGATCAAAGCCATCGTCGAATACGTGCGGAGCCTGTGATGAACGCCCTACTTGCAATCAACTGGGAACCGCAGATCCGCGGCATCCTCATCATCATCATGGCGATGACCGTGCTGTGCGGCTCGACGTTTCTCATTCTTGGTACCAACCTCGGCGCCCGACTGGGCTTCCTGCTCGCGATCGCCGGCCTGAGCGGATGGATGATGGTGATGGCCCTCGTATGGTGGTCATTCGGTATTGGGCTCAAGGGTGCTGAACCAACATGGGAGCCGGTGCAGAACAACGCGATCCTGCTTGACCCGTCTGCGGTATTTGCGGCTGGTGTCGTCACCAAACCGGTGTCGGTTGCTGCCGACGCACCTTTTCCCGATCAGGCGTCGGCCATTCAGAAGTCGTTGCTTGCCAACGGTTGGCGTCAACTCGGCGAATCCGATGCAAGCTTTGGCCAGTCGGCCTCGTCCGCTGGTGTCGTCGTCGAGAAGGACGGCACGCTCAAGGCCGGGCAATACAAGGTTGTCAGCGTGTTCGACAAGGGCGGCGAGCGCTACCCCAAGATCGGTGAGTCGGTCGATTTCTTGGCGTTCATCCACAAGCCGCATTGGATCGTCGTTGAAGTTGCCGGCCTCGTGCCTCAACGCAGCGAACCAGGCCGCGCACCGGCTCGGGCCGAGATCGATGTCACCCAATCCCACCGGTACGTGTACATGATTCGCGACTTGGGGAACAAGCGAGTGCCAGCAGCCCTCATCGCGTTTGGTTCGGCGATTGTGTTCTTTGCCTGTTGCTACCTCTTGCACGTCCGCGATAGGCGAGTGCTGGTCAATCGCTCCGCGGGCCTCGCTGTACCGGCAAGCAGCTAGCGCATGGCACAGTACCTGCCCGTTGTTTCGCTGATGATCCTTGCGGTGGTGTTTGGCGTCGTCAGTTCGGTGGCGTCGAGAATACTTGCGCCGCGCCGACCGTCGGCTGCAAAGCAGGCACCGTATGAGTGTGGCATCGTGCCCGGTCGCGAAATGCCCGAGCGCTTCCCGGTCAGCTTTTACATCGTGGCGATGCTGTTCGTGATGTTCGACATCGAGATCATCTTCATCTATCCCTATGCGGTCTCCCGCCAAGATGTTGGCTCGTTCGGCTTTTGGGAAATGATTGCATTCAGCGCGGTTTTCTTCGCAGCGTTCGTCTACGTCGTCGCACGCGGAGCGCTCGATTGGGGCCCGATTCAGAAGTACAGCGTGCTGTCGAATGCAATGTCGGCTGACCGCACACTCACCAGCACGATCCGCCGCGTCGGCACCGAAGGTCGCACCGACGAGAAGGCAGCCTGACCATGGGACTCATTCAGGACGTGCTCGACGATGGCCTCGGTGGCATCCAGCACAACGCGATCACAGGCAAGATCGAAGACGTCATCAAATGGGCTCGTAGTCGCAGCAGTTGGGGCGCCACGTTCGGGCTGGCCTGTTGTGCCATCGAGATGATGGGCACGGGCGGTTCGCACTACGACATCAGCCGCTTCGGGATGGAAGTGTTTCGTGCCAGCCCACGCCAGGCCGACATCATGATCGTTGCCGGCCGAGTGAGTCAGAAGATGGCACCCGTACTACGGCAGGTGTACGACCAGATGATGGAGCCCAAGTGGGTGATCAGCATGGGCGTGTGCGCAAGTAGTGGTGGCATGTTCAACAACTACGCGATCGTGCAAGGCGTCGATCAGATCGTTCCGGTCGATGTCTACGCGCCAGGTTGTCCGCCCACGCCAGAGACTCTTATCCACGCGATCGAGACGCTGCATCAGCTCATCGAGGACGGCCAGATCATGAAGCGTCGCGCCGAAACGGGCGCGGGTGCGAACGTTCACATCACAGAGATTCCAGCGACGATTGAGCCCACACCGGTGCTCCTTGGAAATCGGTGACCGATGAGCAATTCCCCCGCCGCCGAGGCGTCCGCAGAAGCGTCACTGCCGCCTGAGCCTTCACCGACACTCCATGGCTTTGCACTCTCGGACAGCTTCGGTCAAGCCGTGGTGCACGTGCCGCGTAGTGAGTACGTCGCGCTTCACAGGAAGCTCATTGCCGACGGCTACGTGATGGCCGTCGACCTCTGTGGCGTCGACTACCTCACGCATCCAGGTCGGCAGTTGCCCGACGGCATCGCACCAGAACGCTTCGAGGTCGTTGTCAACCTGCTCGATCTCGAACACCGTCGCCGCATGCGGGTGCGTGTCCAGGTGCCTGCCGACGATGCAACGTGCCCAACTCTGTTCGATCTCTTTCCTGGCACCGAAGCCATGGAGCGCGAGGCGTACGACATGTTCGGCATCTCGTTCGTGAATCATCCCGACCCCACGCGCATCTTGATGCCAGAGGATTGGGAAGGTCACCCGCTCCGCAAGGACTACGGCGTCGGCGAGATCCCGGTTCAGTTCAGCGCCGACTATGCGCACGACGCACCGCGCAGCGAGGGGTCGAGCTCATGGCGATAGTCGACGAAACTCACGCTGCGCTGCTGCAGCAAACGGGAGAGGGTGCCCAAGAGCTACGCCCTCGCCATGAGCTCACGGCCAAAGAACTCATGCGCGAAGTTGGTGCTGTGCTTCGGCTCAGCGAGGCTGAAGCAGCCAAGTACGCCGCGCCATCGGCTGGCACTGACACCGACACTGACTTTCACGATGACCAGACGATGATCATCAACATGGGCCCGCAACACCCGAGCACCCACGGGGTGTTGAGGTTGATGCTCGAACTTCAGGGTGAGACCGTCCTTCGCTGCAAGCCGGTTATTGGATACCTCCACACGGGCATGGAGAAGACTGGCGAGAGCCTCACCTACATGCAGGGCGGCACCAATGTCACGCGCATGGACTACGTGAGCCCGCTCAACAACGAACTCGTCTTCTCTCTTGCTGTCGAAAAGTTGCTCGGTATCGATGGCGACATTCCCGAGCGCGCGATCTGGATGCGAATGCTCCTCAGCGAACTGAATCGCATGAGTAGCCACCTCCTGTTCATGGCCACGAACGGTATGGATCTCGGTGCAGTCAGCATGATGTTGTATGGCTGGCGCGAACGTGAAGAGGTACTGCGTTTCTTCCAGAAGGTGACCGGTCTGCGGATGAACCACAACTTCATCCGGCCCGGTGGCCTCGCGGCGGACCTTCCGGCGGGGTGGCGCGACGACGTACTCGCGATCCTCGACATGTTGCCGTCTCGACTGGCCGAATACGACGTACTCATGACCGGCCAGCCCATTTGGCGCGACCGCCTACAGGGTGTGGGGATCATCACGCAGCAGGAGGCGATGGCACTCGGTGCTACAGGTCCGATCCTGCGCAGTACTGGACTTGCGTGGGACCTTCGACGTGACTTGCCCTATCTGCGCTACGACCAGGTCGACTTCGATGTCATCGTTGGCACATACGGTGACTGTTTCGACCGCTTTGCGATTCGGCTCAACGAGATCCGCGAATCGATGAAGATCGTTCGTCAGGTCCTCGACCGCATGCCGGCGGGTGATTACCGAATTCAGAACAAGAAGGTCACCCCGCCGCCGCGTGCTCGCATCAATGAATCGATGGAAGCGTTGATCCATCATTTCAAGCTCTTCACGGAGGGATTCAAGGTGCCTGAGGGCGAGGTCTACGTCGCCATCGAAAGCCCCCGTGGCGAGATTGGCTGCTATATCGCGAGTGACGGTTCGGCAAAGCCTTATCGCATGCACGTGCGCGCTCCGTCGTTCGTGAATATCCAAACGTTGCCGCACATGATGCGTCATTGTCTGGTGGCCGACGCGGTCGCCATTATCTCGAGTATCGACCCAGTGCTCGGAGAGGTCGACCGATGAGCCGGCTGAGTGAAGACAACGTCCGCGTCGCGCTGGAAATCATCGGCCGCTATCCGAAACCGCGTTCGGCAACGATTCCGTTGCTGCACCTCGCCCAGCAGCAAGACGGATACGTCACGAACGAGGCAATGCAACACATTGGCGAACTTGTCGGCGCAACGTCGGTCGAAGTGTTGGGCACGGCCACGTTCTATGAGATGTTCAAGTTCGAGCCGGTGGGCAAATACCTCGTCAACATCTGCCGCACGATGTCGTGCGCGCTCATGGGAGGCGACGAGTTGATGCATCACGCCGAGCATCGTTTGGGCATCAAGGCAGGCAGCACGACTCCTGATGGGCTGTTCACGCTCGAGCATGCCGAGTGCCAGGCTGCCTGTACCGAAGCCCCCACCCTGCAGGTGAATTATCGGTATCGATTCCGCGTCACGCCAGAGACGTTCGATGCGCTCATCCTCGACCTCACTGCTGGCCGTCTGGACGGCGAGATTCCGGCCCACGGCACTGTCGCTCGTGTACGTCAGCACATTCCGACCGAGCTCGCCGTTGGTGCGGTACCGCCCGACGACGTCACGGTTGCACCGATTTGGATGTCCACAGCAGAGGCCTCGAAATGACGGGCACGACCTATCCACACGCGCCCGGCTTCGTCGCTGGCGATCGTCCGCAGATCGTGACGTCTCGCTTTCAGTACGACGACTCGCACACGCTCGAGCGCGCGCTTGGCACCGATGGCTATGCCGGTCTGCGCGCCGCGTTAGCGCGCACTGCCACCGAGGTGCACGATGAAGTGAAGGCAGCGACCGTCTTGGGTCGCGGTGGCGCCGGCTTCCCGGCAGGCACCAAATGGGGTCTCACGCCGGCCGCCGTGTGGCCGCGTTATCTCGTTGTCAACGGCGACGAAAGCGAGCCGGGCACGTACAAGGACCGTCTGCTCATGGAGCGCGATCCACATCAACTCATTGAGGGTTGCCTCATCGCCTGTTATGCAGCGGGTTTGTCGCAGTGCTTCCTGTACATCCGCGGTGAAATGGCGCTCGCTCAAGAACGTGTCGCCACTGCGCTCAACGACGCGTATGCAGCTGGCTACGTGGGCCGCAACATCCTCGGCTCCAACTTCTCGGTCGACATTGTGTTGCACTGGGGCGCTGGTGCATATGTGGTAGGCGAGGAGACGGCGTTGATCGAGAGTCTCGAAGGCAAACGTGGCATGCCGCGCCTCAAGCCCCCGTATTTCCCTGCCGCGATTGGTTTGTATGGCAAGCCCACGATTGTCAACAACGTCGAGACCATGGCCAACCTGCCGTGGTTGTTGCGCAACGGTTCCGCGGCCTACACCGCGATCGGCAGTGCGACGTCGCCCGGCACGCGCATGGTTGCCGTATCGGGTCATGTGAAGCGTCCGGGTGTTTACGAAATCATCAACGGCACGACGACCTTTCGCGACCTGCTGTATAACGACGAGTTCTGCGGCGGCATCCGAGATGGCAATGAGCTCAAGGCGTTCGTTCCGGGTGGCGGATCCGCACCCTGGTTCTTACCCGAGCAACTCGACCTACCCTTCGAAGGACGAGCGATCGGCGCTGCCGGTTCCATGGCAGGGTCGGGCGCGGTGATGGTGATGGATCACACCACCGACATACCTGCGGCAGCTCTCACCCTCACGAGGTTTTACGCACACGAGTCATGCGGGAAGTGCACGCCTTGTCGTGAAGGTGGCACATGGCTGATGCGCATTCTGGATCGCATTGTCGACGGACAGGGCACGCAACGCGACCTCGACCAGTTGCTTGAGGTCGGTGCCACCATCTGTCCGGGCGATTTCCCACATGCCTCGAGCGAGCGGCTCGGCCTCGCCGCCGTGCCGTTTCCGTACAAGATGACCACCATCTGTTTCGTCGGTCCTTCCGCCTATACGCCAGTGCATTCGGCGCTCACGCTGTTCCGTGACGAATTCGAGGCCAAGCTCGTGAAACGAACGTTCATTCCTGTTACTGCCGCTGCAGCGGGGGCTGACCAATGACCGCCACTGAATCGAACGACGTTGAACCCGTCGAGGTGATCGTTGATCCCAACGCTGTCAGCGTTGTCATCAATGGCAAGCCGTTCACTGCGCAAAAGGGTGATCTCATCATCAAGGCGGCCGAGAATGCAGGTGCCTACATTCCGCACTTCTGCTATCACGAGCGGATGAGCAGCGTTGGTATGTGCCGGATGTGTCTGGTGGATGTCGATACAGGTCGCGGTCCTCAGCTGATGCCGTCGTGCATGTTTCCCGTAGCACCGGGCATGGTGGTGAATACCGAATCGCCGGCATCGAAGGCCGCACAAGAAGGCATCATCGAGCTGTTGCTCGCGAATCACCCGCTCGATTGTCCCGTCTGCGACAAAGGCGGCGAGTGCCCACTGCAGGACCAATCGTTCAGTCACGGCCCAGGCGAGAGTCGCTATATAGAAGAGAAGCGTCATTTCGAGAAGCCGATCGCGATCAGCGAGTTGGTGTTGCTCGACCGAGAGCGTTGCATCCTGTGCGACCGTTGCACTCGGTTTGCCGACGAGGTTGCTGGCGATGCGCTGATTCACTTCACGAGCCGTGGCAACACCACACAGATCACCACCTTTCCCGACGAGCCCTTCTCGAGCTACTTCAGCGGCAACACGGTGCAGATCTGCCCGGTGGGTGCACTCACCGCCAAGCCCTATCGCTTCAAGGCTCGCCCGTGGGATCTTCAAGAAGCCGAGAGCACCTGCACGACATGTTCAGTTGGCTGCCGTACTGCGGTCCAATCGAGCCGCGACGAAGTGTTGCGCTCGCAGGGAGTCGACTCCGACCCCGTCAACTGGGGATGGCTATGCGACAAAGGTCGCTTTGGCTTCGAAAGCCTGCGCAGCCCAGACCGTCTCAGTGCACCGCTGGTGCGTACAGAGCAGGGTCATGCGCCGACCTCGTGGAACGCCGCGTCAGCCGCAGCAGTCCAGCTCATCACTGATGCCGTTGCGTCAGGTGGAGCCAACAGCGTCGCCGTACTCGGCGGAGCGCGCGGCAGTAATGAGGACGCCTTTGCGTGGGCCCGCCTCGCCCACGATGTCATTGGTACCCCGAACGTCTCGGCACAGATGGCCGACGGGTTGCCGGTTGGCGTCCTCGGACTCAGTCGAGCCACCATCGATGAGGCTGCCTCGGCGGCAACGATCATCTTGTTGGGACCCGATCTCAAAGAAGAGTTGCCGGTGCTCTACCTCCGCTTGCGCGATGCAGCGGTGAAAAACCGCAGCCGCATTATCGAGTTTGCTCCGAAGGCGTCGGGGCTCACTCGGTACTCGTGGCGCACGGTGTTCTATGAACCAGGCACGCAAGCCGACGTCGTCAGCGCGGCATTCGCTCAAGCTGACTTCAGGACGCAGGTTGCCAAGGGTGATGTCGTGATCGTGGTCGGTCGTGCCAACCTCGCCGAATCGTCGGCCCCCACACTGGCCGCGCTCAGCGCTCTCACCGCTGCGATGCCGAGTGCCAAAGTGCTTCCTGCACTCCGACGCGGCAATGTGATGGGTGCCATCAGTGTGGGTCTTCGACCGGGCAAGGGTGGCCTCGACAGTCGCGGCATTCTCAATGCTGCAGCCGATGGCAAGATTGAATGCCTCATTTTGCTCGGTGCCGATCCGCTTGCCGACGTGCCCGATGCCGATCTTGCTCGCCGCGCGCTTGCTGGTGCGCGTCGGATCATTGCAGTCGACACCTTCATCAACGAGTCATCCAGACTTGCCGATGTTGTGTTGCCCGCGGCTGCCTTCGCCGAGAAAGCGGGCACAACAACCAACCTGGAAGGGCGCGTCACGTCACTCGCGCGTAAGGTCACGGTCAGCGGAACCACTCGACCCGATTGGATGATTGCAACCGATCTTGCGTGCAGGCTCGGAACCGATCTTGGTTTCGCCACCGTCGACGATGTCACCGACGCGATAGCGGCACAGGTCGATGGATTCGAAGGTGTCACAAACGCGGCACTTGCGCACACTCCCAACGGTGTAGTCCTGACGTCGGTCGCCCACGAATCCCTGAGCGTGCCATCGTTCGTGCTTGCCGATCGCAACGCGTACGACTTCCGCCTTGTTGTCAGCCGCAAGCTGTACGACCAGGGAGTCATGACCGTCCACTCGCCGTCACTCGCGCCTTTGGCGCCGGGCGGCGCGGTCTTCGTGCACCCGCTCGACGTTGCCCGCGTCGGATCGGCCCTTGGTACCGACGTAAAAGTCTCCACACCGAAGGCCACCATCGTGCTCCCACTCGCGGCCGACGATTCGGTGCAGCGCGGCACTGCGTGGATTCCGTACAACCAGACAGGCGCAAGTGCCGGTGAGCTCATCGATGCCATGGCTGCCGTCACTGATGTGCGGATCGAGAGCCTCTGATGCTTGCAGTCGACGGCCTGCTCGACAAGCTCACGCTCGCGACGGTACTGATCATGTTGCTGAAGGTGCTCGTCGTCTTCGTGGTCGGACTCATTGCGACGATGTTCATGGTGTGGTTCGAGCGCAAGATCATCTCGGGCATGCAGAACCGCATTGGTCCCAACAAAGCCGGACCGTTCGGACTCTTACAGACCCTGGCCGACGGCATGAAGCTGTTGTTCAAGGAAGATCTGTTGCCCGATCGCGCCGACCGTTTCGTGTTCAGGCTCGCTCCCTTTCTTGCATTTGTTCCGGCGTTTCTTGTGTGGTCGGTTATTCCACTCGGCGGTGATTTCAGTAACGGCAAGAACGGCGTGATCAAGCTTCCGGGCGGCCACAGAACGTTCATGCAGTTGGCCGATCCGCCGATTGGAGTACTGCTCCTTCTCGCGCTGAGCAGCATCGCGGTGTACGGCATCATGCTCGCCGGTTGGTCGTCCGGTTCGAAGTACCCCCTGCTCGGCTCGGTACGCGCATCGGCGCAGATGGTCTCGTATGAGGCAGCACTTGGACTGAGCATCGGCGCTGTGCTGCTGGTGGCTGGCACGCTCAGCACCAATGGCATCGTCGCTGCGCAGAGCAGCCTGAGTAAGTGGCACCTCATCGCGACGGGGGTCGTGCCGTTCGTCG
This sequence comes from Actinomycetes bacterium, assembly GCA_031367435.1. Classification (GTDB taxonomy): domain Bacteria; phylum Actinomycetota; class Acidimicrobiia; order Acidimicrobiales; family Ilumatobacteraceae; genus WLMZ01. Next base: position 13,522 of record JANLPV010000205.1, read on the forward strand.
TGTTCCTCATTGCTGCTACGGCGGAGTTGAATCGACCGCCATTCGACCTCGTCGAGGCTGAGCAAGAACTTGTCGGTGGCTTCAACACCGAATACTCGGCGTTCTTTTTTGCGCTCTTCTTCCTTGCCGAGTTCATGAACACCGTCACAATGAGCGGAGTCATTGTCACGCTGTTCTTCGGCGGTCCACAGCCCGTCAGGTTCGATGCGGGAAGCATCCATTTCAATGGCGACTTGCACCTCGGCTTCCTCAACGGCACCGTCTGGTTCGTTGCCAAGCTGTTCGTGTTCCTGTACGTCTACATCTGGTTCCGAGCGACATTGCCACGCCTGCGCTACGACCAACTGATGAACCTCGGATGGAAAATTCTCATCCCGACGGCACTCGGTTGGTTCATGTTGCTCGCTGCGCAACATGTCGCTACCGACAATGGCTGGAACAAGTGGGCCGTGAGCATCATTTCTATCGGCGTGTTGGCGCTGTGTGGGCTCTTGCTGGTGGCAGCGACGCGGGTCAGCGCCAAGAATCGTGAACGAGAGGGGGCGATGTTCTAGTGGGATACCTCGATGGATTCCTCGTGACCATCAAGCAGCATCGGCTGTTTGGCGGCAAGCGCATCACCAAGCAATATTCCGGCGGGAGGGTCAATAACAAGAGTCACGCCAAAGGTCTCGTCGGCGACGAGAAGGCGCCCAAACCCGAACGTCTGCACGGCCGGCATGTGCTCAACCGTTATGAGGACGGCATGGAGAAGTGCATCGGCTGTGAGCTGTGCGCCGGAGTCTGCCCTGCGAAATGCATCTACGTACGCGGTGCCGATAACGACGCGATGAATCCCACGTCGCCCGGCGAGCGCTTCGGATTCGTGTACGAAATCAACTACCTCCGCTGCATTCATTGCGACCTGTGCGTTGAGGCGTGCCCGACGGAAGCCATCACCGAAACAAAGCTGTTCGAGTTCAGCTTCACCAATCGCCACGATGCGATTTACACAAAGAACGAACTGCTCGTCGACGACGACGGCAGGCCTCAGCACATGCCATGGGAAGACTGGCGCGAGGGCGAGGACGAGCACACAAGTGGTTGGATGCGCGCGACTGCGCCAAGTGGTGATGCTGACTTCGAGGGCATCAACGGCTGGAGCGGTGAGCTTGGCTACGGAGTACGCGAGTCCGAACCAGTCCAAGGCACAAGGGACCACTAACGATGCAGCTGTTTGTCTTCATCTGTGCGGCCGCGATGATTCTCGTTGGCGCTGTCGGCGTGATCGTGCGTTCTCATCCAGTGCATGCCGCGCTCAGCCTCATCCTCACCTTGTTCGGTGTTGCGGTGCTCTTCGTTGCCCAAGACGCGCACTTTCTCGCTGCTGTTCAGGTCATCGTGTATGCCGGTGCGATCGTTGTGTTGTTCCTCTTCGTCATCATGCTCCTCGGCGTCGATCGGGCCGAATCGCTACGGATCGACCCGGTCAAGGTGCAACGGCCGATGGCGGCGATTGTCGGTGTCGGCTTGTTCGGCATCATCGCCGCCGCGATTGTTCAAGGTCGCGACACGTTGGTGACGCGCGGTCGCGGGCTCGACTCGGCGGGCGATGCCGGCGGCCATGATTCCAACGTCCGCCAGCTCGCCAACGATCTGTTCAGCAACCACGTGTTTGCCTTTGAGCTCACCTCTGTGTTGCTCGTGATCGCAGTGGTCGGCACCGTGCTCCTTTCGCGTCGGCCGCGTAGCAGCGGAGCTACCGACGGCGACACTGCTGGCAACGCTCAGGCGAGCGTGAAGTGATGTTGGCTGCAATCGCCTCCCCAACCCCAACGTGGTACCTACTTTTGGCAGCGGCGCTTTTTGCCATTGGTGCGGTCGGTGTACTGCTGCGCCGCAACCCACTCGTGATGTTCATGTGTATCGAGCTCATGCTCAACGCCGTGAACCTCACCTTTGTCGCGATGGCGAAGAAGCTGGGCGACATCGGTGGTCAGACCACAGTGTTCTTCGTGATGGTGGTCGCTGCGGCCGAGGTTGTGGTCGGTCTTGGCATCATCGTGTCAATTCTGCGCCGCCGCCCAAGTGCGACTGCTGACGACATCGCCGAGTTGAAGGGTTAGATCGACATGCTCGACCTCGTCTGGTTGATCCCTGCCCTGCCGCTCGGGGGCTTCCTCATCATCTTGGTGCTCGGTCGTCGATTGGGTGAACCACGCGCTGGTTATCTGGCCACGCTCATGACATCGTCAGCGTTTGTTGTCACGCTCGGTGTGTTCATCGATCTGTTGTCCAAGCCCGCTACCGAACGCGCGCATATCAAGACGATCTTCACGTGGATTCCGGTCGGCAATCTGAAGGTCGACCTGGCGTTCTTGGCCGATCCTTTATCGATCACGATGGCGTTGTTCGTCACCGGCATCGGTTCGCTCATCCACCTGTACTCGGTTGGGTACATGCATGGTGATCCCAAGTTCAGCAAGTTCTTCCTCTACCTCAATCTCTTTGTGTTCAGCATGCTCATGCTGGTGCTCGGTGAGAACATGTTGGTCACCTTCCTGGGTTGGGAGGGCGTCGGCACATGCTCGTATCTGCTCATCAGTTTCTGGCACACACGCGACTCGGCTGCCACTGCTGGCAAGAAGGCATTTGTCACCAACCGAGTTGGTGACTGGGGATTCATGGTCGCGATGTTCTTCACGTTCCAGGCGATTGGCACGTTGAGCTACGGGCCATTGAACGAAGCCGCTCGCACCGGCGGGATTGCACAGTCCACGGCGACGATGATCGCGTTGATGCTGTTTGTCGGCGCCGTCGGCAAGAGTGCGCAACTTCCGCTCTATCTCTGGCTGCCCGACGCCATGGAGGGGCCAACGCCAGTGTCGGCGCTCATTCATGCTGCCACGATGGTGACCGCGGGCGTGTACCTGATGGTGCGCACTTCGCCCGTGCTCGCAATCGCAGCTTGGCATTGGGCGCCGTGGATCGTCGCCGGCATCGGTGCGGCAACGGCGCTCTACGCCGCACTGGTCGCAGTCGCACAGAACGACATCAAAAAGGTGCTCGCCTACTCCACCGTGAGCCAACTCGGTTACATGTTCCTTGCCGTTGGTTCAGGCGCTTATGTGGCCGCCATTTTCCATATGGTGACGCACGCCTTCTTCAAGGCGCTGCTGTTCCTCGGTTCGGGGTCGGTCATTCACGGCATGAACAACGAGCAGGACATGCGCCGCATGGGTGCGTTGCGCAAGCTCATGCCGATCACCGGATTCACCTTCATTATTGGCTGGCTCACGATCGCGGGTGTGCCACCGTTTTCGGGCTTCTGGTCGAAGGATGAGATCCTGCTCTTTGCCTGGAACAAGAGCCCAATACTGTGGGTCGTTGGACTCGTCACCGCACTCCTCACCGCGTACTACATGACCCGTCAGGTGATCATGGTGTTCTACGGCAAGGCGCGCTGGAGCGATAACGCCGAAGAGAACGGCGCGCATGGCGACCTGCATCCGCACGAGAGCCCAGTCACGATGCTGCTTCCGCTGGTGGTCCTTGCGGGTCTGTCGATCGTTGGCGGTGCCATCCAGTTGCCGTTCAGCGGCACAACCAAACGGCTCGAGAGTTGGCTCGACCCTGTCATCGAGAAGGCAGAACAGCCATTGAAGTCGGGTTCAGAAGACATCAAGTGGATCCTCGCCGGAGTCGCCGTTGCCATAGGCCTCATTGGAGTCGCGGCTGCCTACATGGTCTATTCGAAGAAGAAGGTAAAAGCCATCGAGCCAACGGTGCTTGCCAACGCGTGGTACTACGACAAGGGCGTGTCGGCATTCATGGGTGGGCCCGGACGCAAGAGCTTCGATGCCGTTGCATGGTTCGATACGCATGTCATCGACGGCGCGGTCAATGGCACGGGCAAACTTGTGCAGGGAGTTGCCGGAGTCGTGCGTAAAGGTCAGAGCGGCTTGGTGCGCACGTACGCAGGGCTCATTGGTATCGGCGTCGTCGCCATGCTCGCGTGGTTCTTCCTGCGGGGGGTGCTGCAGTGACCGCCTCCGCTGTAGCCGCGACCGAAGTCGCGACGAGCTCGTTCCCCATCCTGGCGACGCTCGTGCTCGTGCCTGCCGCGGGTGCCGTCATCGTTGCCACGATGAGCAAGCGTCGACCCGAATGGGTGAAGCTCACCGCAATCCTTTTCAGCGTGTTTGTTGGCGCGACCAGTCTGTGGATGCTCGCGTCATTCAAGACGAGTTCGTCCGATTTTCAATTCGTGAGCAAGCACGAATGGATCACGACGTGGGGCATCAGCTGGCATCTCGGCGTCGACGGCATCTCGTTGTTTCTCGTGGTGCTCACCGGAGTGCTGTTCCCGTTGGCCATCATCGGCGTCGATCCCCATCATGATGAAAAGCCGTATCTAGCGTGGCTGCTGCTGCTCGAAGCGGGGGTCATGGGCAGCTTCCTCAGCCTCGACCTGTTCCTGTTTTTCGTGTTCTTCGAAATCGTGCTCGTGCCGATGTACTTCCTCATCGGCGGGTGGGGCTACGACAAGCGCGTGTACGCCGCCACAAAGTTTTTCTTGTACACGATGATTGGTTCAGCGTTCATGCTCGTCGGCATTGCAGCCACGGTGTTTCTCGCACGAGACAGCGTTGGACACATCACGTTCGACCTCGTTGAGCTTGCGACGAAATCAAACTTCGCTGCGTCAACAGCACGGTGGTTGTTCTTTGCCTTCGCCATCGCGTTCGCGGTGAAGGTACCGATGTTCCCACTGCACACGTGGCTGCCCGACGCGCATACCGAAGCGCCAACTGCCGGCTCGGTAGTGCTTGCCGGCGTGATGCTGAAGTTAGGCACGTACGGCTTCTTGCGGTTCGGGTTGTACCTGTTCCCACAGGCGGCTCGCAACAGTCGGGCCATCTTCCTGACGCTTGCAGTCATCGGGATTCTCTACGGTGCAATCGCGGCAACCATGCAAAAGGATCTCAAGCGACTCGTTGCCTACTCCTCGATAGCTCACCTCGGATTCATCGTGCTCGGTACATTCGCGATGACATCGCAATCCATTAGCGGCGGCGTGCTGCAAATGATCAACCATGGCGTTTCAACCGGCGCGTTGTTCCTTCTTGTCGGCATGATCTACGAGCGTCGACATACTCGACAGATTTCTGCTCTCAAGGGTCTGCAACGTGTAGCTCCAGTGTTTGCGGCAGCGTTCACGATTGTGATGCTGTCGTCGATTGGAGTGCCCGGTCTCAACGGATTCGTCGGTGAGTTCCTCGTGCTGATCGGCTCGTTCCTCACGGCGCGTTGGTGGACCGTTGTCGCGGCGTCGGGAGTCATCCTTGCTGCGCTCTACCTACTGTGGGCCTACCAGCGGGTGTTCCATGGTGAGCCCGACGAGGACAACAAGACGTTTGCTGAACTGCGGTGGAAGGAAGGCATGGTGCTGCTGCCATTCATTGCAGCCATCGTGTTCTGTGGCGTGTATCCCAAGCCGATGCTCGACCGGATCCAGCCAAGTGTGAAGGCCTTGATCGCACACATCAGCGATAAGACCGGCTATATCGAACCGCAGCCCGTCGCCAAATCAGAAGGTGCCCAGCCGTGATAGCCGCAGCGAGTTCTTTCATTGCGCCTTCCATCGATTGGTTTGCGCTCAGCCCGTTGCTGGTTCTCCTTGGCGGAGGCGTGTTGTTGCTAGTTGCCGCGGCTCTCACGCCACGCTGGCCAAGACACCTGTATGCGCTGAGCACCATCGCGATCGGCGTCGCAACGATCGTGATTACCTGTGTGCAGTGGGGTCGCATCAGTAACAGCGGACCGAAATTCCTCGTCGGTGAAGTGCTGTCATACGACCACTTCACGACCTTTGGCATCATCACGATCTGTGTTGCGCTGATCCTTGCCTCAATGGTCACCGACGACTTCCTGCGTCGCGAAGGTATGGACGGCCCGGAGATCTATGGCCTCTACATGATGGCGGCGATCGGCGGCATCGTGATGGTGATGTCGAACGATCTGATCGTGCTGTTCCTCGGTCTTGAAACACTGTCGATCTCGCTGTACGTGCTCGCGGCCAGCAATCGCAAGCGGGTCGAAAGCCAGGAGGCCGGCATCAAGTACTTCGTGCTTGGCGGCTTCTCCTCGGCATTTTTTCTGTATGGCATCGCCTTGATCTACGGCAGCACCGGTTCGACAAATTTCAACAGAATTCTCAATGCTTTCGATTCTGTGCCCGTGCATCGCAAGGATTCGCTCGTGCTCGTGGGCGTCGCTCTCTTGCTCGTCGGTCTCGGCTTCAAGGTTGCCGCGGTGCCGTTTCATTTCTGGACTCCCGACGTCTACCAAGGCTCGCCAACACCCGTCACCGCGTTCATGGCCAGTGTTGGCAAGACGGCAGCGTTTGCGGCAATGCTGCGCGTACTCGTGATTGCGCTGCCGAACTGGAAGGACGATTGGCGCCCTGTGGTGTGGACAATCGCGGTGCTCACGCTTGTTGTTGGCTCCGTTTCCGCCGTCGTGCAAACAAATGTGAAGCGCATGCTCGCGTATTCATCTATCAGTCACGCAGGTTTCATCCTCATCGGCGTTGAAGCTGCCGGACACGCACGCGCGTCGGCACATCGAGGTATGTCGAGCTCGATGCTGTATCTGCTGTTGTACGCGGTGCTTGTTGTCGGCACGTTCGCAGTCGTGGCCGTCATCGGTCGCACCGGTGATGCGGCCACTGACCTTGGTTCGTTCCGCGGTCTGGCTCGGCAAAAGCCGTTGCTCGCGCTTGCGCTGACGGTGTTCTTGCTGGCCCAAGCGGGTGTACCCCTCACGTCCGGTTTCATTGCCAAGTTCGGCGTGATTCAGGCGGCTGTCGACGAGCACAGCTACGCCTTGGCCGTGATCGCCATGGTGTCAGCGGTTATCGCTGCGTACCTCTACCTACGAATTCTGATCAACGTGTGGCTCGCCCCTGATGAAGCCGGCGACGATTCACGCGAGTCACTCCGGGTGCCGTTGTTCACCGGTGCCGCCATTGCACTGTGCGTTGCCTTCACGCTCTACATCGGTTTCAACCCAGGCTGGTTCATTGACCTCAGCAATCGGGTTGTCGATGTTGCCGTGCCCATCGCGGGTGCGTAGCCGGGGTGTCGCGCCTCAGACGCGCGTGCGTGCGGCGCTGGCTTGACGCACGAGCTCGTCAAAGACGTTCTGCTGCTCTGGGTCCTCGTGAGCAGTGTCCTCGGGGTGCCATTGTGTAGCTACTACCCACGTCGCGTTATCAAGCTCGACAGCCTCAAGCGTGCCGTCGTCGGCATGACCCACAACGCGCAGACCGGTGCCGACCTCGTCGATGATCTGGTGATGCACGCTGTGGCATCGCTGCGGGCGTGTCGTCCCGAACGCTTTTGCGAGTCGACTGTCGCTCTCGAGCGAAACGGGGTGGTACTGCAGCCAATGTTGCTCATTGCCCATGTCTTGCACCAAGGTGCCACCCAGCGCAACGTTGAGAATCTGCAATCCGCGACACAGCCCGAGTACCGGAAGATCGTGATCGATCGCCGACCGCATCACGCTGAGTTCGACCTCGTCGTGTTCGTGCACGATGCCGTACAACTGCTCGGCAGTTGCAGCGTCGCCGTAGCGACGAGGATCGATATCGCCGCCCCCGTGGAACAGCACACCGTCAACACGGCCGATGAGATCGATGAGGCGGCCGTCGAGCAGTTCCGGCATCGGCGGAAGCATCAGCGGGAGGCCGCCTGCGCGTTCGATGGCACGGTAGTAACGCTGACCGGAGGCATAGGCCTCGGCGCGGACGCCGATCGCCTGCGAACTCTGTCGGCCGACGATGATGATGATCGGTGCGCTCACGTCCGTCATTCTGCCTCGTTTGGGCTGACGGTGCGACCGGCTTTGGTCGATTTACCCCGCGCACGGTGGCAAATTCACCGATGCCGCCCGCGGAGCAGTCGCCGAACCTGGTCGACAACTCGCTCGGGCCGGCGTTGCACCTGGCGTCGGGTGAAGTTGAGAACAGTCCACCCGTCGATTTCCAGTTCGTTACGTCGAAACCGATCGTGTTCGAACGCGTCGAGCGAACGAAGATGCACACCGTATCCATCGAGTTCCAACGCAAGATTCTGGTCTGGGTAGCACCAGTCCAACTCGTAGACCGAGCCCGACGAGACGGTAACGAGATAGTGCGACACGGGTCGCGGAACGAGATGCTTCATGAGGAGTCTGCCGAGGGTTGCTTCGGCTGGTGAGTCTGCCTCGTCGCGACCAAGCGTTCTATCTTCAAGCAGCGAGCTCATTACGCCGACACCTCGGTGACCACGCGATTTCGAGAGTTCGCGTTCGAGCTGGGCGATAGTGACCACACCGGTAGACAACCATGTCTCCACAAATCGGCTCACCAGCAGCTCGCTCATGAGGGTTGAACAGTCGAGCAATGTTCGCGCTGGTGAGGACACGGCTGCGCCGCGAACCAGATGCGCCTTGAAGGGAAGGGTCGAGCGGTGCGCGATCAGTCCAACACGTAGCACCTTGCGCGGTGCGGTGATCTCGAGCAGGTTGCATCGATAGTTACGCATCCCCCACAATGCCAACGCCATACGATGTGACGCGGCAGCTCCTCGTCCCCCCGCAAGGGTTGCCGCAACGGCGCGATGTTCGATGGTCTGCGGGGCGGCGGGATCGCGGTACACCCCGTGGAGAACGTGGCGCAGCAATCCCCTCTGCAGCAGTCCTTCTATCTGCCGCGACGAGAGACCTGCCGCGAGACATTGCGAACGTGAGACCACGCCGTGTTGTCGAAGAAGTAGCGGATCAAGTTGGGTATGCATGCGCAGTTGTGTGCGCCGACCCCTGCCGTTCGGAATCGTCGGGTCGATAGTTAACCTTTGGCGTGGAAAATCGACCGCTCGACCGTTCGACCGCTCGACGGCTCGACCGTGGTGGCGCGGGTGCGGGTGCGCAGCTGCACATGTGGGTCAGCGATGACCGAGTTCGTCGATCACGTAGCCAGCGGCCTTCGCCGCGGCGATGACCTCAAGGGCGTGATCGCGTCCTTTGACTTCCAACTCGGCTTGCACCGCGGTCTCGCGAACATGCAGGTCGACGCCCTCACGAACGTGTTTGACCTCGATCAGATTCGCGCCAGCCTCAGCAAAGATGGCGAGCAGGCGCGCCAATCCACCGGGACGATCGCTGATACGCACAAACAAAATCAGCCGACGACCAGATCGTGTCTCGTGGCGACGCACAAGGCCAGGGATCACACCGAGATCGACATTGCCTCCGGACAGAATCACGCAGGTACTGCCGTCAGTCGCGGCGTTGACGCGTGCTGACATCAGCGCCGCAACACCCACCGCGCCAGCACCTTCGACGAGAAGCTTCGAGCGTTCGAGCAGCAGAACCATTGCGTCGGCCACAGCGTTCTCCTCGACCACCACGATGTCATCGAGCCAGTGTTCAACGAGCGGGCGTGTGATCTCGCCCGGCCGTTTTACGGCAATGCCGTCGGCGAGGGTAACGATCGCGCCCGCGAGCGGGCTGATATTCGCGTAGGGCGCGCATGCCTCGACTTGCACACCGATCACGGTGATGTGGGGCATCTGTGTTTTCAAGGCGATGGCAACGCCTGCCGCAAGTCCGCCGCCACCAAGGGGGATGATCACCTGTCGTAGATCGTGAATCTCCTCGAGCAATTCGAGGCCGAGCGTTGCCTGACCTGTCACGATGGCGACATCATCGAACGGATGGCAGAACGCCATGTTCGCCTCGGCGGCGCGACTGCGTGAGGCAACAACAGCGTCGTCGAGTGAGTCACCGCCCTCGATGACTTTGGCGCCGTATCCGCGACACGCAGCCATCTTGGAGATCGAGGCGCCAGCGGGCACGAAGATCTCGCAAGGCACCCCGCGGGTGCGGGCTGCGAATGCCAGAGCCTGGGCATGATTCCCCGCACTTCCCGCCGTAACCCCGTTTCGAGCCGCGTCACCAAGAGAAATGAGTTTGTTCAGCGCACCGCGAATCTTGAACGAGCCTGTGCGTTGCAGGTTTTCGGCCTTGAGCACAATGCTGCCGCCGTACTGCCCGCCGAGTGCAGCGGACGGCGTGATCGGGGTGTGCTTCACGACCGTGCGCGCGTTGAAACGTGCCTCCGCAATCGACTCCGCTGAAATCTGCACGCGATCCATGGCTTCGCCTACGGTACAACCGTGCGCGCGTTGCTTCTCGCCAACTCAGATGATTGCGACGCCGGTTTCTGCGGTGAACGATTTCGCCATCACGGGTATGCATTTGTCGAGTGTCACCGCGAGCGTTACGCCGAGTGGCCATCACTTGAGTCTGTCGATCTCGTGTTGCTGATGGGCAGCGAGTGGAGTGTCTATTGGCCCCATGTTGCCGACGAAGTCGCGGCGGAACTCGCACTGGTCCGTGACGCTTCTGGTCAGGGTCTCCCGGTATTCGGGATCTGTTATGGAGCACAATCGATCGCGAGTGCCCTCGGCGGCAAGGTCGAGCGTGGGCACGAACCGGAAATTGGGTGGTAC
>JANLPV010000049.1:0-18135 GCA_031367435.1 Actinomycetes bacterium
AAAACTACAACCTTCCCTTTTTTGCTTCTCTTGGGGTTTGTGTTTTTTATCCCCGGGGGTGCTTCAAAAACCCACCACGAGATTCCGTGCGGGTCGTGATCGCCCCGAGGACCGAGGACCGAGGACCGTGAGCGTTAGTGTTGCTGCGCAGCCCGCGCAGCGTGGGTTGGCGGAGGGTGCGAGATGAGAACTCAGCGTGTGATTTCGGTGGTCGGGTGTCATGCCGAAGGCGAGATCGGTGATGTCATTGTCGGCGGTGTGCTGCCGCCGGCCGGGGCAACCATGTACGACAAGATGCGCACGATGGAGCGCGACCACGACGACGTTCGTCGGCTGCTCCTGTGCGAACCACGAGGCAGCGTGGCTCGCCACCTCAATCTGATCGTGCCGCCCACTCGTGACGACTGCGATCTTGGCGTGATCATCATGGAACCCACCGAGTACGTGCCGATGTCGGGTTCGAACACGATGTGCACGGTCACCGTCGCGCTCGAAACCGGGATCATCCCGATGCACGAACCAGAGACCCGTCTCACGCTGGAGACACCCGGTGGTCCGGTGTCGGTGGTCGCACAATGCAAGGACGGCAAGTGTGTCTCCGTGCGGATTGGCAACGTGGCCTGTTTTGTCGATCGCCTCGACGCGGTCATCGACGTCCGAGGCTTCGGGTCCGTGACGGTCGATGTTGCATTCGGTGGCATGTTCTACGCCATCGTCGACGCGACCAAACTCGGGTTCCAGGTCGTTGCCGAAGAAGCGCGCGAACTCGCGGTCTTGGGCGAGGCGGTTCGCCTCGCGGCGCGCGAACAACTCGAAGTCGTGCATCCGGAGAACCCAGGTATTCGCGACGTGAGCATCGTGCAACTCAATCGTCCGTTCGCCGGCGTTGGTGTCGCGACACGCAACACCTGCATCGTGGCACCGGGCCGCTCGGACCGCAGTCCCACTGGCACTGGTACGTGCGCGCGCATGGCCGTGTTGCACGCGCGCGGTCAGATGCGGGTAGGCGACATGATGCAGCACGAGTCGCTCATTGGTTCGCTCTTCACCGGCACCATTGTCGGCGAGACCACCGTTGCGGGCCGCGCCGCAATCTTGCCGACGATCGAGGGACGCGCGTGGATCACGGGGTTTCATAGCTATTGCCTCGACAGCAGCGATCCCTATCCCTTGGGGTATCACCTCGCGGATACGTGGGGCGTGACGCCGGGCATCACGCAATAGCGTCGCACCCCACCGAGTGCGTCTGATCGTGTGTTGCGACCTGCAACGCCGTGTATCGACGAGCCGAGCCGTGATGGATGGAGGCTTAAGCCTCTATGCGTACCTCGGTGTCTGGCGTACCATCCTGTTCAGATTTGATCGAACCAACCGAGCGAGAACACTCGATCGAGAGATGGGGGCGCAAACCCGTGGTGAGTTACCCGACTGAAAAGATCCGCAACGTTGTACTTGTGGGTCACAGTGGAGCAGGAAAGACAACGTTGGCAGAGGCACTGTTGGTGCGCGCGGGAGCGGTTGCTCGCATCGGAAAGGTTGACGACGGCACGAGCCTGCTCGATACCGAAGCCGAGGAGATCAAACGGCACATCTCACTGTCGCTCGCGCTGGCGCCGTTCGTGTGGAAAACGCCGAGCGGGCAGTCGTTCAAAGTGAACCTCATCGACTCGCCCGGATACGCGGACTTTGTGGATGAGGTCGATACCGCGCTCGCTGTTGCCGATCTCGCGGTGTTTGTCGTGAGCGCGGTCGATGGTGTCGAGGTGCAAACGGAACTGTTGTGGCGGCGCGTCGCTGCACGCGGTGTACCGCGCATGATCTTCGTCAACAAGGAGGACAAAGACCGAGCCGATTTCGGTCAGGTGCTCACCCAATTGCGGCGCACGTTCGGTGCAGCAGTGGTGGCCCTTGAGCTACCGCTCGGAGAGGCGTCGGGTCTGCACGGTGTCGCCGACGTGCTCACCGAAGAAGCACTCGAATACGAACCAGGTGGCCGGCACCACAACGAGGCCTTGCCGAAGGACATCGTCGATGAGGAACATCGCATGCACGACGCGCTCGTTGAGGAGATTGTGTCGGGTGACGATGAGCAACTCGATCACTACTTGGCCGGCGATGTACTTTCCGTTGCTGACCTTGAGCGCACGCTTGCGAGGGAAGTTCTCGAATGCACTTCGTTCCCGGTGTTGCTCGGTTCAGCAGTCACCGGAGTTGGCATCGACCGGTTGGCCGACTTCATCTGCGACCTCGGACCATCGCCGCGAGATCGACCGGTGGTGGTGAGCGCCGGTGACAGCGAGGTGCCTGTCGTCGCCGACTCTGCAGAGCGACCGCTGGCCTACGTCTTCAAGACCATCGCCGATGCATTCGTTGGTCAGGTGTCGATGTTCAAAGTGCTCTCCGGCACCATTGCGGTGGATGACCACTTGTTGAACAGTCGAACCGCTGCCGATGAGCGACTACACGTGCTGTTCACCCTGAGAGGAAAGGAGCAGACACCGATCACCGAACTCGTTGCCGGCGACATTGCCGCCGTCGCCAAGCTCGGCGATACCCGCGCCGGCGACACGCTTGCACCGAAAGGGATGCCGGTCCGTGTTCGGGCTCTTGAGCGCTCGGTACCACAGTTCGGCGTCGCCATCAGGGCGCGCACCCAGGCCGATGACGACAAGCTCGGTACATCCCTCGCGCGTTTGCTCGCCGAAGATCCATCGCTGCTCGTCGATCGCATCGACGAAACACATCAGACGATTCTGCGCGGTGTTGGCGACACCCATGTCACCGTCGCGATCGAACGTCTCTTGCGCAAGTTTGGTGTGAACGTCGATACCTCCGACGTTCGCGTTGCGTATCGCGAGACCATCACCGGTCACGCGGAAGCTACGGGCAGGGTGAAGAAGCAGACCGGCGGCCACGGGCAATTCGCAGTCGTGAACCTTCGCGTCGCGTCGATGCCTCGCGGCGGTGGCTTCGAGTTCCACGACTCGATCGTCGGTGGAGCGTTGCCACGCAACTTCATTGCCGCGGTACACAAGGGCGTCGAGGAGGCCATGGTGCATGGCGGCGTTCATGGATTTCCCGTCGTCGACGTACGCGCCGAGTGCTTCGACGGCAAGTTCCACTCGGTCGATTCGAGCGAGATGGCATTCAGGACCGCTGCAGCCCAAGGATTCAAGGACGCATTGGCTGAGGCCGGCGTTGTGGTGCTCGAACCCATTTCGTCGTTGCGCGTCACTGCGCCGAGCGCGTACGAAGGTGATGTGATGGCCGACATCACCGCCCGCCGCGGCCGCGTGCAGGGCACCGATGTCGCTGCGCACGGCGAGCATGAAATCCATGCCTTGGTGCCTGCCAGTGAGTTGGTGCGTTACGCCGTCGATCTGCGCTCAATGACGGCGGGCCGCGGACAATTCAGCGTACAACACGACCATTACGACACGTTGCCGGCACATCTTGTGAGGAAAGCCGTCGAGTCGTCGGCTCGAGCGGCGGGGGCGAAGTCGAAAGATTCTCCGTCGAAGTGAGTTGCACGGACTCGACAGTGTAGAAAGCAACTGCATGGATCTGTCTGTCGCCGTCACCCCGCTGTACATCGGATCGATGGTGCTCGAAAAGCGAGCCCTCGACAAGCGCGCGGCCTCTGAGGGTCCATCGGCGGTCGACTATTTCACACCCGACACGGTCGCCAGCTTGGCGATGGGCGTGGGCAGTGTCATCGTGCCGATCACTGAATATTTGTTGCGGCCGTTCATTCCGGGCAAGGGCCGTTTTGGCCGATTGCTGATCGGCACGGCGGTGAGCGCAGTGGTTGTCACCAGTGTCGCGGATCGTGTTGTCGCAAAGGCGCCCGATACCGAAAGTGGGCGTCGGGTCCGTCGTCGAGCCAGGCAGGTGGCCAGCGTTAGCGGTGTCGCTGCAATCACCGCCGCCGGTCTCGCGCTCACCACCGGAACTTCGTACCTCACCAGCCCCAAGCGTCAGTGGGCCAAGGGTAAGCATCGCGATCTCGGCACCGGTCCGGTGGCGTGGGCCACAGCAATGGTCGGTTGGGACTTCGTGTATTACTGGAACCATCGGTTCATGCATCAGATTCGAGCAATGTGGGCGATCCACGTGGTGCATCACTCGAGTGAGCACTACAACCTCTCAACCGCGCTGCGCCAGCCCGTTGCAAGCGCCTTCGGCGTGTGGGTGCCGTCAGGTTGGCTGGCGCGCATCGGCGTGCGGCCGTCGCTGATCGAGCATTCGCGCGCGATCAACCTCATCTATCAATACTGGATTCACACCGACCTGATTCGTACCCTAGGGCCTGCGGAAGAGGTGTTGAACACGCCATCGCATCATCGCGCGCATCACGGTGTGAACAAGCGGTATCTCGATCGCAATCACGGCGGCATCCTCATCACGTGGGATCGGCTGTTCGGTACGTTCTCTCGTGAACGTGACGACGATCCAGTGGTGTACGGGCTGACGAAGAACATTCGCACGCACAATCTCTGGAAGGTCGCCACGCACGAGTACCGCGACATGTTCCACGACGTTGCCAACTCAACGAACTGGAAAGACCGCCTGTCGTTCGTGCTGCGCGGACCGGGTTGGGCCTACGCCCGACACGACCAGTCACGAATCGATGCCGCGCCAATTGTTGAACTCGAAAACGCTGACATCGCCAGCACAACAACGAAGGAGCGCCAATGACCGCGACACCCAATGCAACAACTGCTGCATCCCTTCGCTTTGCGATTGTCGGCGCAGGTATGTCGGGCATTCTCAGTGCGATCAAGCTCGACGAGGCGGGATACAGCGACTACACCATCTATGAAAAAGCCGACCGCCTCGGTGGCACGTGGCGCGAAAACACGTATCCGGGCATTGCCTGTGACGTGCCGTCTCACCTCTACAGCTACTCGTTCGAGCCGAATCCCGAATGGAGCCATCGCTACGCGCCCGGCAGCGAGATTCAGAACTACTTCGAGGGCGTGGCGCAACGACACGGCATCGATCGACGCATTCGCTTCGGCACAGCGATCGAGCGCGCCGAGTTTGCGAATGGACGATGGACGCTCACCACAACAGATGGAGGCAGTGACACGTTCGACGTCGTGATTGCCGCGACCGGGGTGCTGCATCATCCGAACATGCCCGAACTTGCCGGGCTGTCGTCGTTCGAAGGAGCGACCTTTCACAGCGCTCGCTGGGATCACACTGTGCCGCTCGATGGCGCGCGCATCGGCGTGATCGGCACCGGCTCAACAGCGGTGCAGATCGTTACGTCGTTAGTGGACCGCGCGAACGCGGTGGCCATGTTCCAGCGCACGGCACAGTGGATTGCGCCGCAGGACAACCCTGAGTACACGCCGGCAGAACTCGCACAATTCCGTGATCATCCCGAGATCATCATGCAGATGCGCGCCGAGATCTCGAAGGGTTTCGCCGATCGGTTCTCGAACGCAGTCGTGAACGCCGACTCACCCGAGATGCATCTGATCGAGGCTGTGTGTCGCGCCAACCTCGAAGACAATGTGCACGATCCGGTGCTTCGCGAACGGTTGCGCCCCGACTACCGTGCCGCGTGTAAGCGTCTCGTGGTCTCACCGAACTTCTATGAGGCCATCCAGAAGCCCAATGCTGAACTCATCACCGAACGGATCGAAGCGATCGAGCCGACGGGGGTGCGCACCGCTGATGGTCGTCTCCACGAACTCGACGTACTTGTGCTCGCGACGGGCTTTCGGGCCGATCGCTTCATGCGACCCATTCATGTGCTCGGGCGCAACGGAGCCAGCCTCGACGAGTTGTGGGCGCAGCGACCCTCTGCGTATTTGTCGATCTCGATTCCCGATTTCCCCAATCTGTTCATGCTCAATGGACCCAACGGGCCTGTCGGCAACTTCTCGCTGATTGAGGTTGCTGAACTGCAGATCGGTTACGTGTTGTCGTTGATCGATGAGATCAAGGCGGGCCGATGCCGCGAGGTGAGCGCAAGCCGCTCGGCCACAGCAGAGTTCGACGATGCGCGCACGGAGGCCGCGAAGAAGACAGTGTGGGCCTCTGGCTGTCGTAGCTGGTATCTCGACGACCGCGGCATCCCTGCGGCATGGCCGTGGACATTCGATCGCTTCCGTGAGGAGATGGCAGAGCCAAAGCTTGGGCACTACGACCTCGTGTGAACGTTTGGTGGTTGGTCGCCATCGTGGCGAGTTCCCATCGTGGCGGGTTACCAGGAATAGGCCTCGGGTGCCGTGCCGCCAGGCCCGGGGAAGATCTTGTCGATGGCACTGAGTGCGTCGGCATCGAGCGTGATGTCGAGCGCGCGCAGCGACGCCTCGTCGAGCTGTTCGAGCGTTCGCGGCCCAATGATCGGACACGTGACGCCCGGCTGGTGCAAGAGCCAGGCCAGCGCCACGGCGGCCGGATGTTCGCCGAGTTCGCCGCAGAGCGACTCCCATCGTTCGAGTTGCGGACGGATCTTGTCGATGCGCTTCAACGCCTGCGGTGATTGTCGGCGCGCAGTGGCGTCGCTGCCGAGCACGCCGCCGAGCAAGCCACCCGACAGTGGACTCCACGGGATCACACCAACGCCGTATTCGTGGCACGCGGGGAGCACCTCGAGCTCGATCGTTCGGACCAACAGGTTGTAGTGGCTCTGCTCGCTCACCAGACCAAGACAGCCGCGTGCCTTGGCCGTTTCGTTCGCGCGGGCGATGTGCCATCCGGCGAAGTTGCTGCTGCCGACGTAGATGATCTTGCCCTGCTGGGTGAGGATCTCCATTGCCTGCCAGACCTCGTCCCACGGCGCGGTGCGGTCGATGTGATGCATCTGATACAGATCGATGTGATCTGTTTGCAGACGTCGCAGGCTCGCATCACACGCGGCCCGGATGTGTCGTGCCGACAGGCGGCCATCGTTGGGCCAATCAGACATTTGGCCATACAACTTGGTGGCCAACACAACCTTGTCGCGCCGGTCGCCCCCGAGCGCAAACCAACGACCGATGATGTCTTCGGTGGCACCGACGCCTTTGTCGCCGCCATAACGATTGGCTGTGTCGAAGAAGTTGATGCCAAGGTCGAGCGCGCGATCCATGATGATGTGTGCGTCGGGCTCGGGGGTCTGCGGTCCAAAGTTCATCGTGCCAAGGCAGAGTTCGCTCACTTGCAGTGCAGTTCTTCCAAGCCGTCGATAGCGCATCCCTGAAGTCTCGCGCACCTCGTCGGCACTCTCGACTCGTGCAGACAAACCTAAGCTCGCGCCCGATGATCGATCCGGAGATGGCAATACGGCGGGCTTGGAATCACCTTGTTGACCGACGCTTGTCTGCGTCCCCGAGTGAGGCATCGGTGCGCGATGAGATCATTGAAGACCTACTTCGTCGCTACGCAGAACCTCACCGCCACTATCACACTGCAGAGCACGTGATGCGGGTGTTGCATCACGTCGACTCACTCGTTGCTGACGATCGTGGTGATGTCGATCACGATGCTGTGTCTGCAGCGGCTCTTTTCCACGATGCCATCTATGCAACGCATCCCGGTGAGGGCGTCGAACTGAGTAACGAAGCAATGAGCGCTCGCCTCGCTACGGACGCACTGAACCTCGTTGGTTGGCCTGATGATCGCGTGCGTGCCGTGGCTGCGCTCATCGAAGCAACCGAGACGCACCAGTCGACCAGCGCTGCCGCTGCGATCCTGCTCGATGCTGATTTGGCGGTGTTGGGTGCGGGGCCCGCCAGATACGCGGACTACGTGCACGGGATACGCTCCGAGTACAGCCACGTCAGCGATGAACAGTGGCGCGTCGGCCGCGCCGCTGTCCTGCGCGGGTTCCTCGCCCGCCCCACCATCTTCGCCACGTCATACATGGCCCGTGAACGTGAGGCACAGGCGCGCAGCAACATCGCGGCCGAACTCTCCCATCTCACGACCCCCGCGCCATAACCCCTCGAGAATGGGTGCGATCCGGGCCAGCGAGTGGCTTGTTCTTTCGCGGTGGCTTGTTCGTGTGGCTCACATCGCGCCCATTGAGCCGATCGCGGGCGTACGTGCCGACAGCGCACGATCGAGCTGCGGCCCGGCACCGCGCTCAACGTCATCGTCGAGCAGGGACCTGCGTGAACGGTCGAGTACCGCCGACCGTCGACGGGCCTAACTAGAGTTCGGGAGCAATCCCTAACTGCAAAGGCGTTCATGTGCTGAAGTGTCTCGTCATCACCGCCTTCGTTGGTCTCGTGGGTTGTTCGTCGTCGGCGACCTCGATCCCCGCAGCCTCAGACTCGAGCCTCTCGATCCGTACCGCGACAACTACGGTCGCCGCGCCGGTCGCCGCGCCAGCCGACGCCGTCTCGGTCTCGGTCTCGGACTCGGTCTCTGTCGAGAAGCCCGTGTTCGATGCTGGCGCAGTTGGTCACGCAACGGTGACCGGTCCGATCACGAGCGGTAAGGGTGTCGCGATCGTTGGCGTGAGTGCCCTCGATCTCGCCTCGGTTGGCTACATGCAAGAAGAGTTCTTCGTGTCGGGTACGGCGTCTGCATATCAGGCGGACGGCTCGCTGAGTGCCGACGGCCGATGGTCGGTGCGACGGGCGTCAACCGAACCGTTCACGACGCGCATCGTCGTGCGTCGTCCGATCAATGCCCAGGCTTTCAACGGCAGCGTCGCCGTGGAGTGGCTCAACGTGTCGAGCGGGTTTGATACGGCACCCGACTGGACGATGGGACACACCGAGCTGATTCGTTCGGGTTGGGTATGGGTCGGCGTCACGGCTCAAGCCGTCGCCCTCGTTGGACGGCCCAAGTCACTCGCGCCGTCCTTGGTGCTCAAGACAGCCGACCCCGAGAGGTACGCGCCGCTCACGCATCCCGGCGACAGTTATTCGTATGACATCTTCAGCCAGGCAGGCGCGGTGCTGCACACCGACTGGCAGCTTGTGCTCGCAGGTCTTGAGCCACAGCGGGTGATCGCGCTGGGTGAATCGCAATCTGCGTTCCGACTGACGACGTACATCGATGCGATCGCGCCGCTCGCCAATGTCTTCGCCGGATTTCTCGTGCATAGCCGCGCCTCGGCCGGTGCAGCCCTGTCGGAGGCACCACAGCCCGTCATAGACGTGCCCAAACCAACACTGATCCGTACCGACCTAGCGACGCCCGTGCTCACGGTGCTCACCGAGACCGACATGATCACGCTTGGCAATGGCGCGTCGCGACAGCCTGACACCGACATGATCCGGTCGTGGGAGATGCCGGGTACCGCCCATGCGGACGTGTATGGCTTGGGTGTGGGTGACACCGACAACGGGTCCGGTGCGGCCGACGTTGCGCTGTTCGCAGCACTGACGAAACCACCCAGCGCGATCTACGGCGGGATCATCACATGCGACTCCGGCATCAACGCTGGCGGTCAAACATACGTGTATCGAAGTGCCCTCGCGGCGCTCGACGCGTGGGCCACGACTCGTGTTGCGTCACCACCGATGCCGCGCATGCAACTCACCGCGGACAACAGCGCGGTAGTGACCGACGATCTGGGCAACGGCGTCGGCGGAGTACGCACGCCACAGGTCGACGTGCCCGTGGCCGCGTTGTCCGGGTCGGGTCAGACTGGCACAACGTTCTGCGCACTCTTCGGCACCACACAACCCTTCAACGCTGCCAAGCTCGCTGCGTTGTATCCCAACCACGACGCGTTCGTGGCGAAATGGAACGCTGCTGTCGACAAGGCGGTGTCAACGGGTGCCGTGCTCGCCGTCGATGCGGTCAACCTTCGTGCGGCCGCGCTGGCGTCGACGATCGCAAACCCAAGCTGAACGGCGGGGAGTCAGCCTTGGTTGCCGATTTCGGCGAGCTTGGCCGAGGTGGCACCCATCATCTTTTGCCCGTCGAAACCAATTCGGCGTTCGGGAATGACCTCGATCACGATTCGCCGTGGCGAGTCAAGGAATTGAGCGAAACCCTTCGCGGTAGGTGTGTCACCCATCAGTTTGTGTGAGAGGGCTTGGTAGAACCATTGCTGCGTGGGTTCGTCATCGTGCACGATGCATCTGCCCGCGTATGTCACGGTGCGGCCGTTCATTTTGAATCCGGTGCCGTTCACGCAGACGCAGACGCGATCGTCGCGCCGGATCGCGGCGATGCGCTTGCGTTGGTCGGTGGCGGTAAGCCAGAAGCGACCGTCGTGCCACACAAAGTTCATGATGACGCCAACCGGCCAACCCTCGCGGGTGGCCCAAATGAAGGTGCACTCAGTGGCATGATCGAGCAGGCGACTTTCGTCGTCGTTGTCGAGCGTGTAGATGGTGACGTCCTCGTAGTCGCTGACTTCATCGGCGGGTGATTGGTTGAGGGCGTCGCTCATGACGTCACGCCGGAATGCGACACGATCAGTTCGAGGTCTTTGAGACCACGCAGGATGTAACTGGGCTCGTATTCGAAGCTATTACCCGGAGCGAATTCAATATGCGTCAGGCGCTCGACAAGAGCTTCGAAACCAATGCGTGCCTCCAGTCGTGATAGTGGCGCCCCAATGCAAAAGTGCGCGCCGAATCCGAATGCAATGTGCTGTGAAAGGTTGTCTCGGCCAGGTTCAAACGTCTCGGCATCGGCGAAGGTTCGTTCGTCGCGGTTGGCGGCCCCGAACATCACCCACAGGCGATCGCCTTTGTTGAGCTGCACGCCTTCGAGTTCGGTGGGGCGTGTTACTACCCGAAACAAACCTTGGTTCGGGCTTGCCATGCGCAACACTTCCTCCACTACTGAAGGAATCAGTGTGGGGTCGGCCTTGATTCGCTGCCACCACGGGGGATTCTCGAGAAGTAATTTCATTCCCTCGGTGAACAGCTTCGTCGTGGTCTCGTTGCCGGCCACCATCAACTGTTGCACGATCGAGAACATCTCGGCGTCGTTCAACACGCGGGTCGAGCCGTCGATGTCTTCGAAGCTGGCGTTGACCAAGTCGGTGAGAAAGTCATCCTGTGGTCGTGCGCGTCGCTCGGCGAACTGGGCAACAAAGAACTGCTGCGTCTCGAGCACGCCGCGGGCAGCCTCAAGCACGCGCTGGGGCGTGACTCGGGCACCGAGGGCGGCGACGGCGTCGTCGGACCACCGTTTGATATCGGCTTCTCGCTCGGCCGGCACGTTGAGCATCTGCGAGATCACTCGCACGGGCAGCGGGATCGCGAAGGCATTCATGAAATCAACGGAACCATCCTGAGGAAAGCTGTCGATTAATTCGTCGGCGATCTCGCGGATGCGGGGTGCAAGCGCCTGGATACGGCGCACGCTAAATGCGCCAGCAACGGTTTTGCGGTAACGAGTGTGTGCCGGTGGATCGATCGTCAGCATGGTGTCGACGCGAGCGACGCCCTGTCGGGAGAGTTCGATGAGTTCATCCATCACCTCAGCCGGAGGCGCAGTGCCAGCGTTGGAGAACCGCGACGAAAAGGTGTCGGTGTCGCGCAACACTGCCCGCATCGTGTCGAGTCGCGAGACAAAATACATGCCGGTCTGCTCGTGGCGGAACAGCGGACCGTGTTCGCGAAGTGCGGAGTAGTGCGGAAATGGACACTGTTGAACCTCTCGACTCATCGGGTCGTAGTTGTTCAGATCGATCGTTGTCATAGCACCTCCACGTGTCAGCGAAATAGTAGGTGCGCCGCCCGTTCGCTTCCGTAGTTGGGCGGGCTGCTGTCGTTCACGAGACGTCGGCGTTCGGCAATGTCGCTCCAAAAGTCAGCTGCTCGGCTCGTCCGACGAGAATCCACGGTGCCCAGAAATATGGGTGGGGCCACCGGACAGCCACCTGCTGTTGTGCGATTCGCAGCGCGTTGGCCGGATTGGTATCGCGCAGACGTGCGTAGAAGTGCTCCATGAAGAGCGCCGTCGCCCGATCGTCAGCGGTCCATTGACTGGCGATCACTGTGGAAGCGCCGGCACCAAGAAAGGCGCGCACGAAGCCGTTGATTTCGGGACTGCGCGCTTGGTGGGTACGCGCGGTCTCGCATGCGCTGAGCACGACGGTCGCGCCTTCGAGGTCGATGCCGAACAAATCGGCCGCCGTGACCCAGCGGTCACTCAGCCTGATCGCTGAGTACATCGGGTTGTCGGGACGAAACAAGGCGTGACCTGCGAGGTGGACGTGCGCGGCGCCGACCAACGATGACTCGACGGCCGCCCAAGAAGCTGCGCGGCCAGTCAGCCTGGTAGCAGCATTGATCGCATTGCCGATCGCATCCACCTCGTCCTCGACCATCGGCGCGAGTTCGTCGGCGACCCCAACGACAACAGCCTTGCCGCGTCGGCGCGGGGGCAGATGACGCATGGTCTCAAGACTCGGTGCATACACGATTTCGTAATCATCCAGAAGATATGACGTGCCATTCCAGAGGGCGTGGAACGGAACGTCATGCAGCAACGAGTCGGGAATGATGACGATGCGCGTCGGGCGAGTGTTGGCAATCAACGAGAGAAGCGGCTCGATCAACTCGGCGTGCATTGCGCGCAGCACGGACTTCGTTGCATGTTCCATCTGAATGAGATGTCTTGCGATGACATCGTTGCCGAGCCTGAACCTGTCCGATTGCCGATTGAGTCGACCGAGCAGATCGCTGAGTGTGGAGAACGTTGACACGTGAGCAACCATGTTGACTGAATCACCATCGATTACGAATGCGTGGATCGCATCTGCGGCACGCGCGTAGCTGATGAGTATCGTGCCCGGCTCACGGTGAGCGTTGTGTACCGGTGATGCGCCGACGGTGCCCGAACCGGGGCCACTGAGCGTGCTGAGGCGGGCAATATCGCGTTGCGCTTCGAGCTCTTGCAGGCGGTGGCGAAGTAAAGTGCTGCGGTCGCTGTCGGCTGCCACATGCCCCGAGAACATCTCTCCATAGATGGCGCGAAGATCGGCGTCGACAGCGCCTGATGTAGTGAGTGGTCGTCTCGTGCTCGGGTCAACGAGCCCGCTCACGATGTCGGTCAGCGTGCGAGACTTGGCCTGCTCACCAACTCTGAGCGCTTCAGCGGGGGATTCATTGCGCGCCACAAGCACGGCCAACAGGTCTTCGTAGGGCGACAGCTTGTCATCGAGGAAGCGCGCGAGCACGAGCTCGTGGCCGACGCCGTCGCGGAGGCCCTCCACTTTCTGAACGGCTGTACGCAACGCTTCCTCTGCCTCATCAAATCGAGCGAGAGAGGTCAAACAGCGTCCAAGTGCGTGATATGCAACGGCGACGAGAGGCTCGAGGCCAAGTTCGTTTGCGGCGTTGACAGCGGCCCGAAGTCGCTCGATGGAGTCGTCGGCGTGAGAAGGTTCGTCAACGTTGGCGAGTTCGGCAAGCACGAGTTGCGCTCTGAGATGCCCGGTCGTTCCCTGCTGGGCAATGGCGAGTGCCTCAGACCCAACCTGGCGCGCCCTTTCGGGCTCGCCGTGCGTGGCGCGTAGCCGGGCCTCGTCGACGAGAACTTCGGCGAGCCACGATGACTTGCCAGATCGTTTGAACTGTTCCGATGCGGCGACGAGTGCATCGAGGGCGTCTTCGGTGCGGCCAGCGCGCGCTAGCGCCAAACCATGCCCCCACCGCGCTCGCGCTCGGTCGATCACCCAGTCGGTGCCGTCGATGGTGCCGATCGCCTCGGCGAAGGTGGACAGCGCCTCTGGCAACAAGTTCAGTGCGAGGTATGCGTTTGCGGCAACGAGCAGTCGAACTTGTTCGCCTCCCGGCGACGAGATGCCGTCGAGCGCCTGAGTTGCCTCGGCGAGAGAGGCGAGGCATTGCTGGTACTCACCGCGGTGCAGTTGCACCTCGGCCGTGTTTGCGAGAGCCATCACTAACAGGGACCGGTACCCACCATCTCGAAAGGTGTGTGCTGCGCGCTGCAACGCGTTGAGTGCCGCGGCATGTTGACCGATGGTCAGTAGCACAAGGCCGCGATCGTATGTCACCTCGGCAAGGGCCCTGACGTCGTCGAGCAGCTCGTAGCCAGCCTCGGCCGCAGCGTATTCGTCGAGTGACTCTTCGAATCGGCCGGAAAGCTCAAGACAGAGCCCAGAGTTCTGGTGGGCAGCCGCTACAAGTCGGATGAGCTCCGGCTCGTCATTGACCCCGGTGAGTACCACTCGCGCAAGAATTTCACGGCATGCGTCGAGGGCCTCGTCGTGGCGGCCCATCTCGTTGAGAGCCTGTGAACGGCCGAGATTCGTGCGTAGCGCCTCCGGGGCACTGCCCAAACGTTCGAATGTCGCCCGCGCCGCGTCGATGAGCTCGATGGCTTCGGCCATGTCGCCGTCCGCCGCACGCGCCTGGGCCAGAAGGTAGGTTGCGCGAGCAACGGCGATCGGCGAACCTGCGGGTTCTGCACTCACACGTACGAGCTCCGCGAGCTGCATACCGATAGCGGGATCATCGCGAATGAGAGCTGCTGATTCAGCCAACAGTTGATCGAGACCCCCTGGTGTCATGAGCCCGAGCTCGACCAGCAGCTTTGTTGCATCGGCGCGATCGAGTGTTGCCAGTCGCCGTGCGGTGTCCCGGTCGAGTGTCATTCGTCCTGCAACGATTCGAGTATGGAGCGCATTTTTTCAAGGCAGCGTGCACGGGTCGGACCAATGCTGCCAACAGGAATGCCGAACTCGATCGAGAGGTCGGCATACGACGGCACCTGCTCGTCGAAGTACAACGCGGAGAGCAGCGCCCGACAGCGCTCATCCATTTTGACGAGACCCTGGTTGACCCACTGGAGCGCTTCGGTCCTGTGTATCACAGCGTCTTCGGTGACTGGTTGATCGAGATGATCGTCGTCTGTCGGAGCCTCGCGACGCTTGCGCTCGACGAGGCGCCACGTCTGACGGCGAGCCACTGTGCCGAGCCAAGCACCGAGCCGATCTTCATCTTCGATGGCATCAAGACTGCGAATGAGCGCGGCGAAGGTAGTTTGCGCGATGTCATCGGCATCTGCCCGCGAAAGCCCGAAGTTCAGCGGTATCGAGTAGACGAGGCGTTCATAGCGATCGAGAATCGTCTGCCACGCCTTGCGATCACCCGAGCGGCATGCACGCAGCAACGAACTGTCCTGCTTCATGCCCCCTCTTCCGTTCGACGATCACCCGGCCATCAGACTAACCGAGCATCACCGACGCTCAGATGAACATCCGATGCTTGTGCACTCGGCCTGGGTCCGGCCAGGACTGCCTCAGAGCAGGCGCAGGCTCGCAGCAATATCGATGCGGCCTGCGCCGATGACGCCGACACGGGTGGGGTTCGTCGAGTCGATGGAGTGGGCACCGGCCTTGATCGCGCTCGTGATGCCAGCGGGAGTGAGGGACGGGCTGCGCGAGAGAAGCAACGCAGCTTCTCCGGCCACCCACGGCGTCGCCATCGAGGTACCGCTGTTGGCGGCATAGCTGTCGGATGGAAACGCATATGTGCTGTGGATGTCTTCACCCGGGGCCATCACATCGATCCACCGGCCGAAATTGGAAAAGGTCGAGACAACATCGCCTGCCCCGACCGCGCCAACTGCGATCGCCTGCGGCGCAGCCGCGGGGTACATTGCACGGTCTGCCCCGTCGTTACCCGCTGCGGCCACAACGACGACGCCCTGTGCCGTGACCGCGTCGACAGCTTGGCGGAGCAGTTTGGCCGAGCCATGCGTGCCGAGGCTCATGTTGATGACCTTCGCCCCGTGCTGCGCGGCCCAGAACATTCCCTCCGCAGCGTTCCACATTGTGCCAGTGCCGTCGTCGTCGAGAATTCGCACGGGCATGATCGACGCGCCGGGCGCCACCTGATGAACGATGCCCGCTACGTGAGTGCCGTGGCCTATGCCTTCGTCGATCAAACCGTCGCCGTCATCGTCGACCCCGTTGCGGGTTTCTGCCGGCCACGCGTCACCATCGACGAGGTCAATGCCCGGCACGAGAGACGCCGCCAGTGCGACATGCGCTGTGGGGTCGAGCTGCACGCCGGTGTCGAGAACCGCGACGACGACGCCGTTGCCATGAGATATCGACAGACCCTCGGTGAGGCCGATCGTTGAGGAGGCGTATTGACTGGCGCTTGGGATGGGGCTCTGGTCGGACCATGCGTAGATACGCCATGCGTAGATACGGTTCTGGTCGACCTCGGGTGGGTTGATGAGCGAGTTCGGTGCAACGCCATTGACTCCAGGCAATGCCGAGATGAGCGTCGCCGTGGCTCCAGGGTTGGCCCCGGGACTCAGGTTGATCAGAAATGAACCCGCGAGGCCGCTTGAAACGGCGGCGGTGGTGGTACCCGCAGCACTATTGATGGCGTCGATCGAGGTGGTTGCTAGGTCCAGGTCGACGATCAACTGCGTGCCACCGACGAGGACATCTACTCCCTTTGCATTCGTGGTGCTATTGGCGATCGGAAAGATTGCCAGAGCGCACGATGCCACCAACGCAAGCGCGAAACGTTGCCTATTCATGAGACCCCTCTTTCGGAGAGTGAATGTCGGCGCCTGCTTGGTCGGCACCGCGTTCGAGGAATGGCGTGAGATCAACCGACGTGGTGTGACTGTTGCTGACGAGGTCGAGGCGAAGATACGACGATGCTGCGACGTGTGTGGTGAATTCGCCAAACTCATCGGCAACCACTTCGAGGCTGGAGTGTTCGCCGACGAGGCGCACGTTCCATGAGGGTTCGGACGCCAGCACCTGGCCCGAAACGAGAATTCGATCTCCATTCAGTTCAAGCTGAACAATGAGATCTGCGCCTTCACCGACATCGAACATGAGCTGCCGGCGGGCATCCACGGAAGCGCTTCTTGCGCCAGCGAGGGCAGCCCCCGTTGGTACGTCACGAATGAGTTGGGCGATATAGCTAACGATGCGCTGGGCACCGTCGGCCAGGGTTGCCCGCGCCGGAAGTAGATCTTCGAGGGCACTGCGGGTGGCAGCAGGTGGGGACTGCAACGTTGACTGTTGTGCGATTGACACGAAGTTGGTGATCCATTCGTGAACGTTGCTTGCGGCTGGGTCGTCGGCGATCAGGGTCTGTAACCGCTGAGCGTCGATCTTGTTGAGGCGGCCCTCAACGAGATCAATCAGTTTTTCAAACGAAATGTTCTCTTGCGACATTGTGTCCTCCGGCTGCTCGCGGTGCTACATGGGAACAGTGCGCGCATCGCGCCCAGAAATACACAGCGAAGTTTCCTTTTTGAGACCGTCGAACTGCTGATGACACGCCCGTCGCGAGCGGAAGGTTTGGCTGAAAAGAAATGTATTTCAAGCCACGGTCGACGCACTGTTCGAATCAGTCGGAGCGATCATCCAACATCCAAGGCAGACGATCACTCCGACTGCCGGTGACAACCGTGGTGCGGATGATCCTGCTGGTGACAACCGTGGTGTTGATCCGTCACCACACGCCTGAACACAGCTGAGATCCCCGGGGTCCGCCACAAGGACGGGCCTCGGGGATCTGAACGAATGGAGACCAACATGTCAATGACTGAGCACGTGTCCTTCGACAGCGATTCTGACTTCTTTCGTTGGCCGCCACCAGAAGTTCCTCGGGCGGCGGGCCGATCCGGTCGGCATTCCGTGGCGCTCATTGCAATTCTCGCTGTCACCCTCGTTTTGGTCGGTGCCATTCGACCAGATCTACGCACGCAGGACCTCGTAACTCGACCTGCTGCGGTGGGCGAAGGTGCACGCTCGCAGATGGTCGGCCTATTGGTGACGCGCTTTTTTCGTGCGGTCGATTCGTCGACGTTGTCGTCTGTTCGAGTCGATGACATCCCATCCGCTTTACACGATCCGTACACGCATTTTCTGACACCGAGCGAGTACCAACGACTGAACGATTTAGAACACGGTCGCTTTGTCGGCGTAGGCATCGATGTCGGCGCGCACAATGGGTCTCTTCGGATTGATCGAGTCGTGCCTGGCTCGCCGGCGGGCTTGGCAGGCGTTGAGCTCGGTGACGTCATCGTTGCCGTTGATCGAGTCGATGTCCGGTTGAAGTCGCTCGAGCAAACGCTTGCTCTGGTTCGAGGTCCCGAGGGACGCAACGTACAAATTGCGGTTCGGCGCGGGGATGTCACGATGTGGCTCACGATGACCCGCGCCGTCATGCACGAGGGAATGGTATTGCACGAGCTGAGGGTCGTAAACGG
>JANLPV010000068.1:0-5175 GCA_031367435.1 Actinomycetes bacterium
CACACAGCCCGGGTTCGGGACTGAACAGCCAAGCCCATCAACGCGCAAGCGGACATCACCCAGTCCCGGCAATCTGACACGCAAACGCGTCGCCGCGGAGCCGACGATCTCAGCGCTCGCAGACCGCGAGCTGCTCCGAGGATCATCGTTGCGCCGACTGTTGGGAGTCTACGAGGACTGGTCGAACACGAGCGGAAGAACAAGCTGAGCCAGGCGGACCTTTTCGGTCGTGGAGTCGTCCGCACAAAAGATGCGAGTGATCAAGGCGTGCAAATCGGGGCTGAGGGAGTGGGTATCTGACCGTTTATCAACATCACATCACACAGCGACCGCCTGACGCTGAGCACCGAGGAACTCGCGCAACGCTGGGGCATCCATCCTGAATCGCTCAAACGCGCCGTGCGCAACGGCAGCGCGCCCGTGCGACCGATCATCCCCGCAGCCGGTCGCTGGGTGTTCTCCCTCGCCGCCGTCGAGCACGCCGAACGCGCCACGGTTGCGAGCTGACGTGTGGACTAAATTCAGCGAGCGCGTTGCGGCGGGACCGCGCGAGCTGTCAGAAGAGTGCTCCCATGACGTCGGCTGCCTCTTGGTCGCGCTGGGGCATCCAATGGCTGTACGTGTCGAGCGTCATGCTCACCTTGGCGTGGCCAAGGCGTCGGGACACGGTGGTCACGTCAACGCCGGCTGAGAGTTGCTGCGTCGCAGAGAAGTGCCTCAGGTCATGCAGGCGCACATCGAATCGCAGCGTGTGGGCGAGGCGCTGGAACGCCGTCGTGAGGTTTTTCGATAGCCACAAACCGAATCGTCCCACGCGTCCCACGGCAAGGTCGGAGATAGGCGACTGTCATTTTATATGCGCTGAGCTGGTCTTTTTCAGCGCCCCCGGCAGGATTCGAACCTGCGACCATCGGATTAGAAGTACGCGAGAGGGGTCAAACACGACCGCCGTCGACACATATCCCCTGCTCAGACCACTGCCGGCACGGCGATTGTGTCGGGAGTTTTCGGGTTTCGTCCCACCGCGTCCCACGGTGCGGCGGCAGCGTCCCGCTATCAACCATTACGGATATGTTATAGTTATTGGTATGGGCACCTTGGTCGATGGGTTTACCGTACAAGAAGCAGCTGAAGCGCTCGGCGTGTCACGCGTGCGCGTCCAACACATGATCCGAGACCACCAGCTCGCAGCCGAGCGGGTCGGGAACCGGTGGATCATCCCCCGCCACGAAGTGTTCCGCACCAAACGAATCCCGCGACCGGGGGGCCGGCCGTACACCGCCGCGAATTGTTGGGATATCATCGATGACCTCGACCAAGGGCGCCGCTCGCTCGACTGGCTCCACGACAACTGGCATCTCCTTTCCAGGCGCGCTCACCACACCACGGGGCGAATGCTCCCAGACCTGATCGCCGACGTCTACGACAACCCGACGGTCGTTCTCGGCGGGGCTCACGCCGCAGCTGTCCGTGGTGCCGCTGCCCGCCCATTCACCCCGCCTCTGGACGTGTACGTGACTGATACCGAAGCGGCCAAGTACATGTCCGGCACCGGTCTGCAGGCCGTGACCGCTGAGCCGAACATCACCGTCCACGCGGTCATCAGCCGCCAATGGGACCGGCTCGCCACGAGTCGGGTGGTCAATCTCGTCGTCGCGTACATCGACCTGATGGAGTCCGGTGACCGTGGCGCTGCCGAGGTGTACCGCCAACTCCGAGCTGGTCACCGATGACCGACGCTCACGCGGCAACCGTGAACCTCACCGCGAACGGTCCGCTCTTGGCCAAACAAGTCTTCGTCCTGCGTTCACTACAGCGCCTCGGGCAAATCGTCCCGGCGTCACAGTGGTGTCTGATCGGCGGGTTGATGGTCGAAATCCTGCTGACCTCGCGTGACGGAATGATGCTGCGCCCAACAGATGATGCCGACATCATCGGTGACGTCGTCGCTGACCAAGCGGTGCTCCGCAAGCTTGCTCACGGACTCTTGGACATGGAGTTCGAAGAATCGCCGACCGGCTGGGCCGGCGACATCGGTGTCCGTTTCCAGGAGCCTGAATCTGGTGTGTTCATCGACATCCTCACGCCAGCAAACTCATCCAGGCTACGAAACGTGATCCCGACCCGACCGAACAAAAGGATGCTGGAAGCGCCGGGAACCGACTTGGCCCTGCAGACGGCAACCGAGTTCTCCGTCTTCTACGAAGCGGACGAACGGCCCCTCACCATCCGTATCCCGTCCGTGCTCGGCGCTCTGTACGCGAAAGCATCTGCCTGGCACATGATCAAGAACGCACGCGACCCGCACAAACATCTGCAAGACGCCGCCGCACTCCTGACAGTCGCCCGACTCCCCGAACTCTGCGGCGTGCCGAAGGCCGTCAGAAAACGGCTGGTCTGGTTGCATGGCGAACTCGCCGACCCGAACTCAATCGGCTGGCAGTACGTGGCTGCGCAATCGCGCATAGACGCAATCGTGAGGCTGTCGACTGCGCTCGAGTAGTCCTGCTGGTCGAGGATTGCTTCGATCACAAGCTGGGCCAGC
Source organism: Actinomycetes bacterium (assembly GCA_031367435.1). GTDB lineage: Bacteria > Actinomycetota > Acidimicrobiia > Acidimicrobiales > Ilumatobacteraceae > WLMZ01. The sequence continues at coordinate 2,546 of JANLPV010000068.1, forward strand.
CGCTTGGGAAGCTGCGCACCTCACGCAGCGCCGAGAGGCACGACGCGCCGCACGCCGGCAGCCAACGCACCGTATTCAAGGGCGGCGAGAAGGTCGTCGTGCTCGAGATCCGGGTAGTCCGCCAGAATTTCGGCGTTCGACATACCGAAAGCAAGGAGTTCGAGGATCATCTCCACGGGATACCGCAGCCCGCGAATCACAGGCTGTCCATGACAGATATTCGGATCGGACACAATTCGCTCAAGCCGCGACATGCCATCACCCTACGACATTTCGAACACCACACCGCCGACACGTTCCGAGGACCCTTCGCTCCACGCTCACCTGCGTACTTCCCGTCCGAAGTTGCGTCCCCTGTCGACGGACATCGGATGCTGCCTGTCCGCTGATAGGCATTCGACCACTGTCAGCGATCCGGCGGCGGGACGTTCGCTAGCGCCGCAGAGGCACTTCGGCGACATCTCATCACAAGCAGAACGCCGGGTAGGGGCGCTTTGGCAGTGGGTTTGTGCCCTAGAGGGCGCTGATCTACTGCCGATCACACCATGGCCCACATATCCTGTAGACGCATCTGCGTCTGAACCGGAACTACATAAGTTCATGCCTCCGTGGTCGAGACCGTGGCTCCGAGGTTATGGCCATGCGGCCACTCGATGACACCGATGTTCGCGATTCGTGCACGGCTCGGCTCTCAGAGTCCACGGAGCAGCTCGAGGCGGGGTGCGCGGGCGCTTCGGATCGTTGCAATCGCTGCCATTGCGGTTGCCCCGATGGTGATCGCGAGAACGGTGGCGAGGTAGGTCCACGGGACGGCGAGCGCTTCGGGGGCTGGGTCGAATACTCCGTGGAGGACTTTGACCAACATGGTGGACAGTGCCCACGCTGTTGCCGTGCCGGTGACGAGTCCGGCAATGGTGATGGCCCCAGCTTCGGCCCACACGAACGCTCCGAGTTGGCTGCGGTTGGCGCCGAGTGCGGTGGCGATGGCGAACGTCCGCCGTCGTTCGGCGAGACCGAGCCACAGAGTCAATCCAGTTGCGGCAGCGGCGAGAGCGAGGGCGAACCCGAGTTCGACTTGGGTGAGGCCGTGGAGGTCGACCGCAGTGAGGCTGGATCCGACAAGGGTGCGGCTGCTGGCGAGGTCGGTGACGGTGGCGGTCGTGCCGATGTGTTTGCGGATCGTGTCAGCTACGGTGGTGATGTTGTTGCCGCCGGTGTCGACGAGGAACACTCCGACGGTATCGCTGCCGGTCATCTTGGTGATGTAGCTGGCGTTGGCCAACAGGAAACTGTCGTGTGGTGCGGTGGGGAATTCCTTGGCGACGCCGACGTAGTGGAACGGGACATCGACGTACTGCTTGGTCCTGCCGTTCTGGAGTCGCAATGTGATCGCGTCGCCGGGGAGCAGTTGGAAGTCGTGGACGGTTTCGGCCGACACCAGCAGGCCGTCGGGTGTGCTGCCCAGCGTGGACATGAGTTCGTTGGCGGTGCCTCCTTGGAAGTAGCCGTTCTGCAGGCGACCGGCCTTGACGATGGTCGGGGTGTTGACGCCGTAGAGGTCTTGGAGATCGGCACCGACGTAGGCGAAGCGGTGTTGGACCGGTTCGACGTGTTTGACGCCACTGGTGGAGGCAATCGCGGTGGCTGCCGGTGACGTGGGTGAGACGTTGGTGCCGGGCGAGGTGGTGACGGTGACGTCGGCTCCGTTGGAGAGGACGGCGTCAACTTCGACTTGTTGGCGGTAGGTGTCGTTGAACACTGCGGTGGACACTGCGAAGCCAACGGTAAGGGCGACGAGGGCTGCGCCGCGGGCGATGAGGCGGCGTTGGCGTTGCATGCTGGCAGCGACGGTGTCGGACAACCCACCCGCGATGGGCCGAATGATGGTTCCGACGACCATGCGTCCGCGGTTGACGAGGAGGTTGGTGAGCCGGTAGCTGAGCAGCCCTGCACCGACCCAGAGCATTGCGGGTCCGGCAAAGGCCCAGTAACTCACTGAGATCGTGGGAACGCCTTCGACGGCAAGGACGAGTTTGTAGCCGTTGCGCGAGGTTAGCCAGAAGATGACCATTGCGAGGCTGAGCAGGATGACGTCGACACCCCAGCGCATCCAGCGCGGGTTTCGGGCGCGGCCGATGTCGCGGCGGGCGGCGGCGACGGTGATCTCTCGAGCATCACGCCGCGCAGGGATAGCGATGCTCGCGACAGCGATCGCGAGTCCGACGACGACTGCGGCAATCGACCATCCGACTGCGGCACCCGTAGCGCCACCGAACTGGGCAGTGTTGAACGCGAGACGACCGACGATCGCCGCTAGGCCGAGACCGAGAACTGACCCAACGACGCCGACGAATAACGCTTCGGCAATGCCGAGCCCGACGAGTTGGGTGGTGGTCGCGCCGCGGGTGCGTAGCAGCGCTTGTTCGCGGCGACGGCGGTCTCGACCGGCGGCGGCGACCGCGGCGGTGAGGAGCCCGGCGAGGACGGCACCGGGGGTGCCGAGGAAGAGGAACAGGACTTGGGCGTAGAGGGCGTCGCTGCGGGCGCCAGACAGGGTGGCGCCGATGTTGTCGCCGACGAGTCCGGTGCCGGCGAGTTTCACTTCAAGGTTGCGTGCTTGACCGCTGATG
>JANLPV010000085.1:0-8869 GCA_031367435.1 Actinomycetes bacterium
CCGTTGTGTCCGCGTTCGCGGAGCCGTTCGGCGGCGCGAAGCCCGGCGAGGCCGGCGCCGATGATGACGATGCGGTCAGCGGCCATGACGAACCGTGACGTGAATGGCCTGCATCGGGCACAACCGGGCGGCCTCGAGCACGGCTGCTGTCTGCGATGGGTCGGGCTTGGACGTGTAGCGCAGGCGTCCGTCGCTGGGTAGCTGGAACACCTCGGGTGCTTCGGCTGCGCAGATCGCGTAGAAGTGGCAGTGGTTCCCATCGACGGACACCATGACTGACAGCTTGGGAGCTGCGGCGTCGTTCGTGGTGGTGAGATGTGTTGTGGTCATGGCTGGCTCGGTGCGAGCCGGCTCTTCGCGAGCGAGGTGAGCGGAAGGAACCGTAACACGGTGAGCACCACGAGCACGGCTGCGGTGGCGACGAGTCCGATGGTGATTAGGCCACCGGATCGGGCTTCGGTGGAAGTCGCGAAGACATGCCCGAGCGACAGTCCGAACGCCGGGTAGGCGAGCAGGTGGAGCCAGTGCCAGCGGCGGTAGCCCATCCGTTTCTGGATCCACAGTGACATCGAAATCGCGAGCATCAGCTCGAACCCGATGATCCCGACCGCAACTTCTGCTTCGCCAGCGAACGGCAGGAACGCGTCGAGGATGCTGAAGTGCTCGTTGACCTGAAAGATGTAGCTCATCGCGTAGAGCAGGGTGAACACGATCGTGGAGATCGTCGGGGTCATGTGGCCGCCGTAGACGGTTGCTCGTTTGATGTACCGCTGCGCGAACCCGGTCGTCAAGGTCAGGCCCCACACCATCGAGGCGCCCATCAGCCCGTATGAGAGATATCCGGCGAGCGCTGCGAACTTGCGGAGCGGGCCGTCGACGCCGCGGTCGGCCTCACCCGCTCCCGTGACGTACGACAGCGTGTGGTGCGCGCCGCTGAGAACTAGATGATTGATCATGAGTGCAACTGGAACATCGTGACTGCTAACGCCCGGCTAACGAACCGAACCAAGGTTGACTACACGCGATCAGGCGCGAACAGGTTGGACGACGGTCGTATCGTGAACGGATGGCAAGGTGTTGGTGGCCGAAGACGATGTCGACCTTGCCGCGCTCCTGCAACGGCATCGACAACGCGACGGCCATCAGGTCATCGTTGTCGGGCTCGGTCTGGCCGTCTGGTCAGAGGCCGTCGCCGGTGATTTCGATGTTGTCGTTCTCGACCTCGGGCTGCCCGACATCGACGGTGTCGAAGTGTGCCGCCGTATCCGCCGCGACGCCCCGGCGATGCCAGTGTTGATGTTGACCGCGCGCAGCGATGAGGTCGACGTGATCGGAGGTCTCGACGCCGGCACCGACGACTACCTGACCAAACCATTCCGGGTCGGCGAACTGTTGGCGCGAGTCCGTGGCACCTTGCGGCGAACGTCACCGGAAACCATAACCGTGGGACGTCTGCGGATCGAGATCGCGGCCAGGCGCGCCTTCATCGGTGACGTCGAGTTGGTACTGCGACCAAAAGAGTTCGACCTGCTGACAGCCCTCGCCCGCCACGCCAGCGAAGTCGTCACCCGTGAATCGTTGATGGGCGAAGTGTGGGACGAGCACTGGGACGGCCCAACCAAGACACTCGACGTCCACGTCACCTGGATCCGAGCCAAACTCAAAGACGCCGGTGGCGACCCGAGCTGGATCACCACCATCCGCGGTGTCGGCCTGATCCACCCCGGCGGTGCCGATGGCCGCGAGTGGCACGTGCGGGCGCCCGTCGTTGCTCAACCTTGTCGGTGACGCGATCCAGGCCGGCGCCGAACCGCTGGCGGCGATCCGGATGGCCGCCGGGCTGGCGGCCGGCGCACGCGTCCAGGCGAGCGCGTTTGCTGACCTGGTCGTCGGTGAGCTGTGGCGCGAAGACGCACCTGCGGTCGAGGAACTGGTCTCAGCCGGCCGACGAGCGAGGCTGCAACTGACACAGGCGGTGGCGTCGTTGGTCGTCCACGAGGTCGGCATGGAACTTCGGGAGCGCGCCACGAAGCCGGGCGGCGCGGGTATCAACGAACTCGTCGACGGACTCCGGGTGGGGGTCGTGCGCGGTCGGCACGAGCAGCGATGAGCGGCACACCGACGGCCGATGAGTGCGACGGCGACGAGGTGTGGCCAACGTCGAGTTCATCGCCGGTGATGCAGCCCGCCATCAGTTCCCCGTTGGGGCGTTCGACGCGATCGTTAGCCGCTTCGGGGTGATGTTCTTCGACGATCCGGTGGCGGCATTCACCAACCTGCACAGAGCGCTCAGGGTTGGTGGTCGGCTGGAGTTCGAGTGCTATGAGCCGGGACGGGGCGTCGTGATCGGAACTGGTGCGGGTCTGATCAGTGCTGCTCGGCGTCGGTGAGCGCGAGCCAGGCTTGGAAGCCGCCGATGAGGTCGGTGGCGCGGTGCAGCCCGATGGCCCGGAGTTGCGCTGCGGCGAGGCTTGATTGGTATCCCTCGTTACAGACGATCACGATGCGCATGTCGTAGTCGGCGGCGTCGGCGATGTGATGCTCACAAGCCGGATCGAGTCGCCATTCGAGAACGTTGCGATCGATGACGATGGCGGCGTGGAGCGCACCGTCTCGTGCTCGTTGCTCGGCGGGGCGGATGTCGATGATCAGCGCGCCGCTGGCGTGTTCGCGGGCGAGGTCTGCTGGTTCGACGCGATCGAGTCTCGCTCGGGCTTCGGCGAGGATCTGCTCGATCGAACGCCGGTCCGCCCCGTCGGCGTTCATTGGGGATGGGTCTCGTACATGCGGACAGCGACCACCAGACCGGAGATCGCGGTGAGCGCGGCGACGGCGTAAATGGCGGCGGGAATCGAGATCAGGTCGGCGAGGATCCCGGCAAGCAGCGCGCCGATCGCGAAACCCCCATCGCGCCACAGCCGATAGATCCCGACCGACCGTGCTCGCCATGACGGGTGGGCAACGTCGCCGATCGCTGCCAGCAGCGTCGGGTAGACCATCGCCGTGCCGGCACCGAGCACGATCGCTCCGATCGCCCACGAGGTAAAGCTGGCGGTGGCGGCGATCCAGGCGATGGCGACCGCTTGGGTGAGCATGCCGCCGACGATCAACGGTTTGCGGCCAATTCGGTCCGACAGCCCTCCCGTGTACAGCTGCCCCAGACCCCACACCGCTGGGTAGAGAGCAGCGAGCACGCCGATCCGCCCGATCGACATCCCCGCAGTGGCGAAGAAGATCGGGAACAGACCCCACGCGAGTCCGTCGTTGAGGTTGTTCACCAGACCCGCCTGCGAGCACGCCGACAGTGCCTTGTCGCTGAACGAGGTGAGTCGGAAGATCTCGCCGGTGGTCAACGAGGCGGCGTGGGTGTCGTTGGTGGCGATGTGGTTGGACGCTTCGTAGCGGGCGTGGTCACGGGTCTCGCGCACGAAGAACACCGACAGGCCGAGGCCGAGCCCGGCGTAGGCGATGCCGAGGAAGAACGGCTCGGGACGAAGCCCCCAGTGCTGGGCGATGTAACCGGTTGCGAGTGCGGTGACGGCGACTGCGCCGTAGCCGGCGGCTTCGTTGAGACCCATCGCGAAGCCACGGCGGGCGGGGCCGACGAGGTCGATCTTCATGATCACTGTCGTCGACCAGGTGAGCCCTTGGTTGACGCCGAGCAGAACGTTGGCGAAGATCACCCATCCCCAACTCGGCGCCCAGATCAGCAGCAGCGGGATCGGTAGAGCGATGATCCAGCCGGCGACCAACACCGGCTTGCGGCCGTACCTATCCGACAGGGTCCCGGCGAAAAAGTTCGTGGCTGCCTTGACGGCACCGAAGGCGACGATGAACGTCAGCGTGGCGGTGAATGCGGTGAGCCCGAACTCCTGCTTGGCAAGCAAGGGCAGGACGGTGCGTTCCTGGCCGATCATTCCGCCGACGAGCGCGTTGACGCCGACAAGAAGCGCGAACTGGGCGATGTTCTCCTTGAGGCCGAGTCGCAACGGTGCCCTGATTGTTTCGGTAGTGGGGGCGCTCATCGGCCGGTCTCCAGTGGGTCGCCGGTCGCCGCGGACCAGATGTCGGGTCCGCCATCGAGGACCGAGATGTCGTCGCGTCCGTCCGCAGTCAGGATGCTGGCAGCCGTCATTGCCCGTTCACCGTGCCCGCACATCACGGTCAGCGACCCAGCGGTCAGTCCAGATTCGCAGACGGCACCGAGTTCGATGTTGAGTGCGCCGGGTAGGTGACCGGAGGCGTACTCGTTGGCTTGGCGGACGTCGATCACTGGACCCGTCATCGCCGCGGGTTCGACGAGCGGGATTGTGCGGGTCGGCCGACCTGAAGTCGTCCATGCGTCGATGCCGCCCCCGAGTTCTCCGATGAGGTGCTCGTGGCCGACGTCGAGGCACTGGCGAACGAGATCGTCGCGGTCCTGCGCTGGGTCGAGGATGAACATGATTGCCCGGTTCGGTTCGATCAGCCAGCCGAGCCAACTGGCGAACACCGGTCGCAGCGCGTTGGACACCGACCCCGGAATGTGACCGGCGGAGAACGATGCGACCGGTCGAGCGTCGACGATGACGCCGCCCTCGGCGACGTGGCGCTCCACGTCGTCGGGATGGAGTCTCTTGAGGCGGGGGACCGAGTCGTAGCGGGCGGGACCGCGCCGATTCAGTTCCGGCAGTCGCGCGAAGTAGGAGGGGAAAGTGCCGAACCCTGCCACCAGTCGCTGGACGAACTCGTCCTCGTCGGTGATCGCGAACAGTGGGTTGGTGGCGCGCTCGTGACCGAGCGTCGAGGTGCGTTGCGAGGCACCAGGCGCCGAGCAGAACGATCCCGCCCCATGCGTCGGATAGACCGAGAGCTCATCGGGCAGCTGATCGAACCGGCGCAATGCAGCGAACATCTCGTGCGCGAGCGGTACCGCGAGTTCGGGGCCGTTCAAGTCTGTACGCCCGACGGTGCCGACCATCAGCGAGCCACCGGAGAACAGAGCGACCGGCGCGCCGTCCTCGACGAGAAGATAGACGTGGTGGTCGGGTGTGTGACCGGGGGCGGCCCAGGCGACGAGTTCGACACCATCGGCGAGCATGACGTGCTCACCGTCGCGGACCGGCCGATGCGGCGATTCGAGATGCGATGCCGCCGGGCCGACGAACGTCGCGCCTGTCCGTTCAGTGAGAGCGGGGCTACCGGTCACATAGTCGGCATGCGAATGCGTGTCCAGCGTCCAGGCGAGTCGAAGGTGGAGCCGTTCGATCAGGGCTTCCTGTGCGATTGGGAACCGTGGCGGGTCGACGACAGCGGCCCCGCCGTTGCCGAGGTCGATAACGTACGAGGAATGCCCGAGGCCTTCGTCGACGAAGTCGTAGATCCTCTGCACGCCTCTCCTCTTCCGATCAGTGCTCAAGTGATTGTTTGAACGTATCTCTTGCCGAGCAGATATTCAAGTAGTAGTTTGAATATCAATGAGACCGAGAATTTAAGGTGAGTGACCGGGCAGCGAAGGACGCGCTCTTCGACGCGTTCGCCGAGGTAGCCAAAGCGATGGCGAGCGGGCGTCGCGCCGAGATCGTCGATGTCCTCGCCCAAGGCGAGCGATCTGTCGAACAACTTGCAGACGAGATCGGACAGAGCGTCGCCAACACCTCACACCACCTGCGGGCCATGGCCAGAGCGGGCGTGCTGCGTACCCGTCGCGAGGGCACCCGGATTGTCTACATGCTCGCAGGCGATCGTGTCGCCGACGTGTGGGCGGCCCTGCGCGAGATCGCCACCGAACACGTTGCCGGTATCACCGACATCGCGCACGCATACGTCGGTGACCGCAGTGGTTTGGAGTCCGTGACCCGAACAGAGCTCGAAGCCCGTCTGCGCGCCGGTGACACCGTGGTGCTCGACGTGCGTCCCTCAGCCGAGTACGAGGCCGGCCACATTCCGGGTGCAGTGTCGGTTCCCGTCGGCATGCTGCGCCGGCTTCGTTCGCTATCCAAGGACACCGAGATCGTCGCCTACTGCCGCGGTCCGTTCTGCGTGTACGCCGACGAGGCCGTGCGTCAACTCCGCAAACGCGGTTTCACCGCGCGCCGTCTCGAGGACGGCTTTCCCGAGTGGAAACGAGCCGGCCTGCCCATCGCTGCCGGAACAGGAGGATGACAATGTCGAACGAAACTCTCGTCGATGTCGAAACCCTTCGCACACAGGTACGCGACAAGTATCGCGACGTCGCCCAAGACCCACACGGCGCCCACCACTTCCACACCGGGCGACCGCTTGCTGCTCGACTCGGGTACGACGAAGCGGTCGTCGACGCGCTGCCGGATCGAGCGGTCGAATCATTCGCCGGGGTCGGCAACCCGTTCTCGCTGCGACGTATCGAATCAGGCGAGCGTGTCGTCGACGTCGGATCCGGTGCCGGGTTTGACTCGTTCATTGCCGCCACCAAAGTTGGGTCGACCGGCCGTGTGATCGGGATCGACATGACCCCAGAGATGCTCGCCAAGTCGCGCGGCACGGCCGGACAACTCCAGTTCGGTCATGTCGAGTTTCGCGAGGGCCTCGCCGAAGCCATGCCTGTCGAGGACGCGTGGGCCGATGTCGTCATCTCCAACGGAGTGATCAACCTGTGCGCCGACAAGCAAGCCGTGTTCGCCGAGATCCACCGGGTGCTCCGCCCAGGCGGAGTGCTGCAGTTCGCCGACATCGCCAACGGCCGCCCGGTGCCGATTGAGGCGATGCGCGACGTCGACTTGTGGACAGGTTGAATTGCCGGAGGGCTGCCCCGTGCGGGCTGGCAACAGATGCTCGAATACTCCGGTTTCGAAGAGGTCACCATCGGCCCACCGGTCGACACGTTCGGCGGCGCGACCGGTGAAGCCAAGGCACGCTCGTTCGACGTCTACGGCTACGCCTTCCTCGCCCGCCGCACCTGACACAAGCGTCCGGCGCAACCGCCCGCGCGAAGGCCTGTGCGAACTCACCCCACACACAATGATCCCAACCCTGAAAGGACTGAACACATGGCTACTGATGACAAAGTGGTGATCGGCCAAACACACGGAACCAACGACCCGGAGGCCGTCCTCATCGGCTACCTCCTCGGCGTCGAATCGCTACGCGCCGGCAAACAGGCGCTGATGTGGTTGACCAAAGACGGCGTACACCTCGCCACCACCGGATATGCCGAAGGTATCTCGGTTCCCGGCGCGCCTTCGATCGGCGACCTCCACGCCGAGTACATCGAACGAGGCGGGCGGTTCTACGCCTGCCCCGTCTGCGTCAAGAGTCGTGGCCTGGAGAACGCCGAATGGGTGCCAGGCGCCGAAGTCAAAGGCGTCCCATCCCTGCTCGAGTTCACCCAAGGCGGCGCGCTCACGTTCAACTACTGAGCGGACAACTGCGCGACGACAAGGCGCATCACGTTCTGGCCCCGACGAAGGGTAACTCGGACTGTGATCAACGACTGAATCGCTGGCTTGCCGGGAGACCCTGATGCGTTCGCGCCTTGGAGATCCACTCGTGCGGCGCCTCTTTGCCGGTGAGCCCTCGCTGATCACCATGCTCGCTGCCGGTCTCGACAGGCCGGATCTGGCCGGCACGAGAACAGTTGGCGGATCCGGGTGGTCTGAGGACGGTCAGACTGTTTCGACTGACACGCGGCCTCCCGGGTGTGGGGTGCCGCGCTTCTGCTGCGGCCATCGCTGACACGGATGTGTTCGTGGTGATCGACAAGGGCGCGGATAAGGCCGACCTGCAGGTCGTTCGGCGGGAGATCCTGCGACGGTTTGCGGGCTCGAAACCGTTTCGTGTGGTGGTGATCGGGGACGCTGAGCGAGACGATCGCCTGCCCTACAGCGAGGCGGTTGCGCGATGGCATGCGGCGCGCGTCGTGGCGTTCGAGAGGGTCCTGGCCGATGAAGTCGCCGACAGCGAGGTGTCGGGAATCTTGGTGTGGGGCGACCCTTCGCTGTACGACAGCACGTTGCGGATTGTCGATCAGGTCAACGATGGCGGTCGCGTGCGTGTGGATCACACAGTGTTCCCGGGGATCAGTAGTGTCCAGGTGTTGACCGCCCGGCATCGGATCCGGGCTGGCCGGTGACTGCGGCAGCCGATGTCAGGCGGGGGTTGGTGGTCGGAGGATGTGGCAGATGTCGTTGGTGGTGCAGTCCTGGGGATCGAGTGTTCGGCCGCGGCGTACGAGTTCTTGTAGCTCGCTGCGTAGTTCGGTGAGTTGGTCGAGGCGTTGTTGGACGTCGGCGAGTTTGGCGTCGAGCAGTTCGTTGACGTGGCCGCATGGTGCTGTGCCACCGTCGCGGAGCTGGATGATGCTCGCGATCTCGGTGAGTGTGAGCCCGGCGGTCTGGGCGTTACGGATGAACTCGAGGCGATCGGCGTCGGTGTCGGTGTAGACCCGGTAGCCGTTCGTCGAGCGTGTTGGTTCCGGCAGTAGACCGCGGGTTTCGTAGAAGCGGATGGTTCGCGTCGGATGTCCCGACACAGCGGCAAGTTCTCCGATGCGCATGATCTGGATCTTACCCCTTGACCTTCCACCCTGATGGAAGGTTTACGGTGTCCCGTGTGAACGACAACGCGACCGATGACTGTTGTGCCCCGAGGGCGCCCCGTTCCGACAGGACCAACCGCTTGTTGGCAATGGGGGTTGTCGGTGTCGCGTTGTGCTGTGCGCTTCCGTCGCTGCTCGCCGGCGGTGCCTTGGTCGCGGTGGCGGGTTGGGGTTGCGGTGTGTGGGCAGCGATCGGCGTCGCCGCCGTCGTGACGAGTGCGTGGTGGTTCCGTTGGCAACGCCAGCGGGCAGGGACGCTGCAGATCGATCCGGCGACGGAACCGGTACCCGAGTCCGGTGCGCCGACGTCGGCTC
>JANLPV010000086.1:0-6100 GCA_031367435.1 Actinomycetes bacterium
CTCGCCCGTTAGTATTGCGGGCGGAGAGGTGCCAGAGCGGCCGAATGGGGCACCCTGCTAAGGTGTTGATGGTTTCGGCCATCCGTGGGTTCAAATCCCACCCTCTCCGCCATTTGGCACTGTCATAGCTGCTCAGCGAGTTATACTCGGCAAGTATGACGACGCGAGTTGGTGCAAAGGGGCAGATCGTGATCCCGAAGGCGATCCGCGATCGGGTGTCGCTGCATGCGGGTGATGAGGTCGTGGTCGAACTCCATGGGAACTCCATCGTTGTGACCGCGAGGCGTGGGCCGAGCGGACTTGGGGGGAGATTCGCCCACAGCGGCATGGCGGCGAGGCTGCTCGAAGATCGGGCGGGCGAGCCGAAGTGAGCGTGTGCCTGGATTCGTGGGCGATCCTTGCATGGCTCGATGGTGAGGAACCGGCGTTTTCCCGGCTCGAACAGTTGGTGCCCATGCGTCCCGTTGTGAGTTGGGTGAATCTGGTCGAGGTCTACTACCGCGTTGAGCGAGATCACGGCAGGTCGGCTGCCGATGACACGCTGCGCGAGCTACGTGCGGCGCTGGCTCCTGACCTGCCAGGCACGGCGCGCATGATCGAGGCCGCCCGCCTCAAGGCGAGGGCTGCAATCGCGCTCGGCGACTGCTTCGCGGTGGCGACTGCAGTAGCGCATGGTCTGGTGCTCCTCACGGGGGACCCGGAGATACTCGATCTGCCCGACCGCCCATGTGATGTAGAGGATCTGCGTCCGTCCCCTGGGTGACCCTTTTCAAGCACTCATTGGGGCCGGAGCTTGTTTCGCGGTTTGTCGCTCGTCGCCGGGCCGTTCGTCACATCTTGAAGGTCCAACAGCCCCAATGCGATTTTCCGTGTGGGCGAGCGTGCGGCACTTCATACCCTGATTCTTCGAGGGTTGGAGGTTGCGGTGCTGCAGGCGACACGCTCGCTGATGATGGTTGTTGTAGTCGGCGGACTACTGGTCGCGTGCGGCGACGGCACGGAGCGCACTATCTCTTCGCCGCCGTCTGCATCGTTGCCGGACACCGTCATCGTCGCCGACACCTTGCCGACGCCTCCCACGGACGTCGCAACATCGGTCTTGCCCACGGTTGCGCCCGCCGCTGCGGCTTCACCCGAAGACGTCGTCAAGTTCGAGTTCCTTGCCGCGCTCGGCGTTCGTGAGCGATGCGACTACGACCCGAGCGGGTGTGACTACGGCTCGATCTCCATTGCCGACTCGGAAATGGATCGCTTCACACGCGACACCATGAAGACCTACGTCGGTGCCAACCTGCGCGCAGTGCGGGGAAATGGTGGGCTCCAGATCCGCGTGGAATCCGTAGCGATCTCTGCTGAAGTGGCAAGCGTCGTCACCTGCGCCTACGACACAGCGGTGATCTTCGACGTGGGCCGCTCGCCGAAGGCATTCGACGACATCGTGTTCGACAACCACACGCGATCGGATCGAGTGCGTTGGGAGTTGCGCCAATCAGAGGGCCGTTGGCTGATCGTTCTCGGAGCTCGCTTGCAGACTCTGACAGAAGGTGATCTATGCGAGTTTTCGTTGCCGTCGCCCTGACACTGTCGTCACTCGCTCCGGTCTGCGCGGCTGGCGTGGTTGTGGCTGTCGGCACCGGCAGCGGTTCCGGTGGCTCGTCCGCAGGGACGATCAGTGCGGGGGTGCAGTTCGGCACACCCCCGGCCGCGAAGGGCAAAGCCGATTCGTCCGGGTGCACGTGGATGCCGGCCGGTGAAGCGCAAATATTCGACGCACTCGTCGTCACTGAAAAAGTTGTGAACGGCGTCAAGTACGTACTGTTTTACCGCTCGTGTCCGAGGTCCGGCCAAAGCTTCTGGGTCGCACAAATTGGGTCGGTGGCTCTCGCCAGTAGTGCCAGTAACGCCATTCAGCAACGACTGCCAGCGCCCACGGTGGGTTCAGCTCCGGCAGTCGATCGGGGCGTTGTGAACGTTGGGATGTGGTTCTGGACCAACCCCAAGCAGTATCGGCCGGTGTCGGTCACTGCCTGGGTACCCACCCTCACGGGCATCGCGTGGGCCACCACCACGGCGATCCCTGTGCGGCTGGTGTTTGGCTCGGGCGAACCGGGGTCGTCGCCGACAACGTGTCAGGGTCCCGGTCGGGCATGGCTACCCCAGTTCGGCGACGAACTCGCGTCGTCGTGCATGTACACCTATCTGCATTCGTCAGAGGTGACGCCAAGCAAGGTGTTCGACGCCAAGTTGTCCATCGTGTGGTCGGTGAGCTGGCGGTCGAACGTCGGCAGTGGCGGCAACCTCGGCCAGCTCGTGTCCACCACGAATCAGGCCGTCACCGTCGACGAGATTCAGGCCGTCGTCCGCAGCTGAGCTATTCGCTCCGCCCGAGGCCGGCCTACCTGCGGCGTCAAATGTTGCAATTGGATGACGGAAGGGATAGACATTTCTTCACACAGCCATGCGACATGTCGCGTGGGGCGCGGGAAGTGCGCTCCGACATCGCCCAATGACAGACCACACGGGTCTCGAGGCGGACGAGAAAGGGCAAGCGGTTGAGTCACGACGAAGACTACGGATTTTGGGATGACGACCGCAGCTATTCGCTGTCGGGCCAACGCGCTCGTCACCACGGCCCCGTACGTCAGCACGCGTCCGTGCAGCTTCGTGGCGGTGCGCGTACCGCATCCGACCGTGCGTCGCTCTCGCTGTTTTGGAGTCGTATCGGATTACTCGCCTTGGTTGGGGTGGTGGCGATCGGCGTCGCCCTCGCAGTGTCGAGCGGCGGTTCGTTAGGTCGGGCAGCAGCGGTGGCGGCGCAGGTCGCGCCGGCTACTCCGGTGGCCGAAACGATGCTGGCACAGGTCGTCACGATCTCGCCCACTCTCGCTGCACCGTTTGCGCTCGCTGAGGTGCCGGCCGCAGTCGTTGAGGTGCCGACCACAGTGCAGATTGCAGCGACGCCAACAGCAGCTCCGCCGGTTCACGCGGCAACCGTGGCAGCGACGGCAACAGTGGCAGCGACCGCAGTGCCAGCGGCAAAGGTGGCAGCGGCAAAGGTCAAAATGTCGTGCGCCAAGACCTACAAAGTCGTTGCGCTCGATTACTGGATTCTGATCGCTCAGAAAGCCCACGTGTCGGTGAAAGAGCTCTTGGCAGCCAACAACGCGAAGACCACTACGGCGCTCTTCCCCGGCCGCACTGTCTGTCTGCCTGCCAACGCGTCAACACCGAAAGTCGCGGCCGCGACAACCACCACGGCGACCAAGCCGAAGTCGACCGTCAAGGTGACGCCAACCGCGAAGGCAGCTGCTCCAACCACCACGATAAAACCGAAGTCAAAAACCACGTCAGCTACGCAACCTGCGCTGCCCGAACCACCGCCGCTGCGTAGCTATTCCGCCGCTGAAGTCGAGCAGATTATTCGCGACGTGTGGCCCGACGATCTTGAGGATCGCGCGGTGGCAATCGCCAAGCGTGAAAGCAACCTCAGGCCAGTCGCCCGTAACTGGTGTTGCATCGGCTTGTTCCAAATCTATTGGAGCGCGAATCAACGGTTCCTGTCGACGATTGGTATCACCTCCGCGAGCATGTTGTTCGATCCGGTGTCCAACGCCAACGCCGCCTACGCGATGTATCTGCGTAGCGGTTGGGGGCCGTGGTCCTGACAATCTGGCTCTGCAAACCGGTTTCGTTTGGCTGGTGCGCAACGTAGACTGTGGCCACATATGCGCTCGTAGCTCAATGGATAGAGCATCTGATTACGGATCAGAAGGTTGGGGGTTCGAGTCCCTTCGAGCGCGCTGAACAGATCTAGCGACTGAGCTGGTCTGATACCCTACGATGGCCCCGCTTCCGAGCGGGGCCTTCGAGCGTTTTTCGCTCCATGTATCAGCGATGTATCAAAGGAGGTCGCCATGGCATGGAAGCCAACTGGCCGACCGATGGTGCGCCAGCAACGTGACAAGTGGGTTGTGCGGGTCGACGGACTCGACACCGAGACCGGTAAGGCGCGCCCGCGACAACTGGGCACGTACAAATCTCGCCGCGCTGCGCAGATGGCGGCCACCGAGTTCGCGGCCGCCGGTGACACGGGCACGGATCGAAGCTCGGTCGGGTTCCTGGTCGATCAATGGGTGGCGTCGCGAACCGACATCGCCTCGAAGACGAAGATGCAATACGAGTGGGCGGCAGGGCACATCCGATCAGGGCTCGGTTCGATTCGACCGCCTCGACCGCCTCGACCGCAGCGATGTCGCGCAATGGCTCGACGAGCTCGCCGCCGGCGGGAAGATGGGCCGGCGCAGCATCTCGATCTTTCGGATGGTTCTGCGTGCCGCTCTCGCTGACGCCGTCGACTCCGGCGAGCTCCGCCGCAGTCCGGCTGGCAGGGTGGCCATGCCCGGAGTCGTGGTGAAGCCAGACCTCGAGCGCGAGGTCCACGCGTGGGACGAGGCGGCACTCGCCAAGTTCCTCACTGCGATCGAGGGGCATCGCTGGGAGGGGCCGCTCCGGTTGGCAGTGATGTACGGCCTGCGGCGCAGCGAACTGCTCGGACTGAGCTGGTCAGCAGTCGAACTGAAGAAGGGCACGGTGCGCATCGAGCGCGCCATCGTCGAGGTGCATGGCCGGCCCGAGTGGAGCGACGGCAAGAACGCCCGGTCCCGGCGGACGATCCCCATCGACCCAACGATGGTCAAGGCACTCACCGTCCATCGCCGATTCCAGGCAGAGGAGCGCCTCGCCGCTGGCACGTCGTGGAACGACAATGGTCTTGTGGTGACAACCAAGCACGGCAATATCGTCTCACCCGGCAATTTCGACCAGACACTCGACCGGCTGGTGGCAGTCTCTGGTGCTCCGCGCCTCACCTCGCACGGGCTTCGCCACACCGCCGCCACACACATGGTTCGCCACGCCGACGACATCGGCGAAATCCGTGCAGCCGCCGATCTGCTCGGCCACAGCCCCGACATGCTGATGAAGGTCTACGCCCACGCCCTGCCGGAATCGGTGCGCACCGTGACCGACAAGATCGGCCGACGTAACCGACCCAACGGTGACCGCAGCTGACGATCTGAGCGGTGAGTTTCCGGCTCAGAATTCGGGCTGGGACAAGGAGTTCGTCGCTTCCAGGCTCGTTGATGGGCTACATTCCTCCGTGTGTAACCCGCGGGAATGTATACATTCCTCCGTGCGCCACCAGTGGACCGTCAACCTTTCGTTAGTTCACGACAACGAAAGGTTGACGGGTTGGGCTCTGTGGTGGCCATGGACCACAGACTTACGGGCCGCCATTACCAGCCGGCGGCCACCACCGTTTCGTGCTACAACCTCACGACTGTGTCACCGACTGCGCCACCGACGGTAGCAATCAGACTTTCGATTTTCGCACCCAATTTCACAATTCCGAACGGGCACCTTGCCGCTGTGGGTGCTCCGGTTTCAGCCGAGGTCGACGTCGATTTTGACCGTGTCGTACGACGATGACGGCACGGTCTGTAGTAACGGACCGGGAAACGTAATCTCCCATTCGCATGAGAATGTGCCGGGAGTGTCGGTATCGCCTGCGGCCCAGTTGTATTTCACGGTGCCGCTGGCGGGAGTGACGACCACGGCGGCGGCAGCAACCTTCGCTGTTCCGCCCGGTGTCTGAGCGTCCTTCATAATGAACTTGACGCTAGTTGCGGTGGTCAGGTCGATCGCCGCCTCGGACGTGGTGCCGACGCCTTGTTTGAGCGTCGCGGTGAGCGACGGGAGCCGGTCGTTGCGTTTAATTTGAAAAGTGCTCATGTTTCCGCCGGTCTTGTGTTGGGCGTGGTGGTCACGGTGGTGTTTGATGGTGGCAGGTTTGCTGTGGCGCGCCCCGCCGTTTCGTCAGTGGTTGACGTAGCGGGCGGAAGGCTTGCGGTTGCCCTCGCACCCGGTTCGTCTGTCGTGATACCAGCGAACGAGGTGAGGAACGCACCGACCGGCGGGATGATCGGTGGGACGGCGACTATGACTGCGGTGAGCGGTGATTGTTGTAGTGGTTTGCGGCGCAACCATGCGAACGGGCGACGCGGCCGGGGGATCGGTGGGACGCTGACTGTGATCGTGGCCG
>JANLPV010000109.1:0-62638 GCA_031367435.1 Actinomycetes bacterium
GCGTTGTCGAGTTCGACGCGTGGAGTGACCGCTGCGAATTGACCAGCACCCACCAAGGGCAAACACACCTCGCGCCCACTCGGTGACCGCAGCCATGCGTGCTGCACGCACGTCCAACTCGGCACGGTCGATGGGCTGAACTGCAACCTCTCAAGTTCCCGGAGCGCCAGCGTGGTCAGTCCGTCGCCACAGCACTTGTCTCGCGGAAAGGTGGCCTTGTCGACAACTGTGACGGCGCGCCCGGCGGCGGCGAGCACTCGTGCGGCCGCAGAACCCGCAGGCCCGGCCCCGACGATGAGTACTTCTGTTTCGAGAGCGATCTCCGTCACGGCGTGCAGGCTACGGGGCGACGCGTCCAAGGCGTTTCGCGTGATACACGCCGTTCTCGGGTGGCGCATCCATCCACGCAAAGCGCTGCGCATTCACTCGGTCGCGTAGGCCCGAGGTGATGAGGTGATAGACGTGGTCGCCCGGACACTCGGTGAACGACATGTCGCGGTGACCGGCGATGGTCGACGTGGTGACGAGTGCTCCCGCCTTGTGTCGGTTCGAGCCGCGAGAGATGAACGAGGTGGTGGCGTCGGGGTAGGTGTCGATGCCGTAACGCGTGCCGAGCCATGCCAACACATGTACCAACGAATCGGTCATTGCTGGCGTTGGATCGACGAGCGAGAAGTCTCCGACCAGACACACGAGTTGAGCAAAACCCTGGCTCCCGCCGGTTGCGTCGGCCATCACCGGTCCGGCGAGCGCGCCCGCGCGGCCTTCCCACACCACGCCGTCGTGATCGATGAAGAACTCATAACACACGTCGGCCCAACCCTTTGCACCACTGGTGTGCCACGAATACGCGCTGCGGATCACCTGCCGTGCGCCGCCGGGGCCGTAGTCGTTGGACGATGCAGTGTGATGCACCAAAAGGAACTGGGGTGTCTCAGGTTGGATGGCGAACTTGGGCGGCAGGTCGGCACCCCATGCGTCGCGCGGATTGACGAAGAGTCCGGGCATTACCTCCACAGGAGGCGGAGCAGCGATTGCCGCGCGTGGCGAACTGGTGGTCATGGCAGCCGCGGCCACCAGGGTCGCCCCGAGCCCCGCCTTGTAGATCGCTTCACGTCGCGTTAAATGAGAGTCACACACTGCCGCCACTTTATGATGTGCAACGCTGTCTGACCGAGGAGATCTGAAATGAGCAATCGTCTGTGTGAAGGTCGTGTCGCCATCGTCACCGGTGCGGGTCGTGGCATTGGCCGCGAACACGCGCTGAGTTTGGCGAGCCAAGGGGCCAAGGTTGTGGTCAACGACCTCGGTGGAAACATCGATGGCTCGGGTGGCGATCAGTCGCCGGCCCAGCAAGTGGTCGAGGAAATCAAGGGCATGGGCGGCGAAGCAGTTGCCAACGGCGACAACGTCGCATCATGGGAAGGTGCGCAGCGTCTAGTGAACACTGCGATCGAGACGTTCGGCGGTCTGCATGCTGTTGTCAACAATGCGGGCATCTTGCGCGACCGTGTGCTCATCAACATGACCGAGGAAGAATGGGATGCCGTAATTGCGGTACATCTCAAGGGCACGTTTGCCCCAAGCCGTTGGGCAGCCACCTACTGGCGCGAGCAGAGCAAGGCGGGCAAACCCGTCGACGGTCGCATCATCAACACCACCTCGGTCAGCGGTATCTATGGCAATCCGGGTCAGACCAACTACGGCGCGGCCAAGGCCGGCATCGCCGCATTCACCAACATCGCGGCCCTCGAGTTGTCCCGGTACGGCGTCACCGTCAACGCGGTGGCACCAGTCGCGCTCACGCGCATGACCGAGGGCCTCGGGCCGGCCCCCGAAACAGATGAAGAGCGTGAGATGCGTTCGCCACGTTGGATCGCACCCATCGTCACCTGGCTCGCTTCCGCGGAGTCGGCGGGCGTGACGGGCAACGTCTTCGAAGCGAGTGGCCAGACGCTTGCGATCGCGGAGGGTTGGCATCGCGGGCCACGCGTGGCGCCCGAGGAAGATCCCACCAAGCTCGGTCCGATCGTGGCCGAGTTGCTCAGCAAGGCTCGGCGTAACGCCGGCATGGACGGCCAAGAGGGCACGTGGCCCCAGCCGCGCCGCTGAGCCGCAACCTACTGTCACTCGCTAACCACTACTCACTACTCACTACTCACTACTCAAAACCGCAACCCGATCACCGCACACCGTCCCAAGGAGTTTGCACATGCCGTTGAATCCTGAAGCCGTCGGATCTGTTTCCGAACCAACAATCGTCAGCTGGACGAGTAAAGACGCCTTGCTCTACGCCGTGAGCGTCGGTGCCGGCACTGCCGAGTTGCCATTCGCCACCGAAAACACCAAGGACACACCGCAGCAGGTGCTCCCAACGTTTCCGGTCGTGATCCCCGGCGCAGGTGGCACCTTTTCCTCGATGGGAACGTTCAACCCGGCGATGCTCGTGCACGGATCGCAATCGGTCACCTTGCACCAGCCACTGCCGGTGTCAGGCAGTGCAACGGTTGTCGGTCGGATCGCAGCGATGTACGACAAGGGCAAGGCGGCCGTTGTCGTAACCGAGACTGTGGCGACCGATGCAAGCGGTGCACCGCTCTACACAACCGGAGCGTCGCTGTTCATTCGCGGCGAAGGCGGATGGGGCGGCGATCGTGGTCCGAGCGGACCCCAGAATGTTCCGCCAGAGCGCGCCGCCGATCATTCGGTCACGTATCAGACGTCGGTCGATCAGGCGCTGGTGTACCGCCTCAACGGTGATCGCAACCCGCTGCACAGCGATCCGTCGTTTGCCGCGATGGGTGGCTTCGATCGTCCGATATTGCACGGCCTGTGCACGTACGGATTCACCGGCCGGGCACTGCTGCACACGCTGTGCGGTAGCGAGTCGGCGCGCTTCAAGCACATCGAGGGTCGCTTCGCGTCACCGGTCATTCCCGGTGAGGCGCTCACGATCGACATGTGGGTGATCGGTGACGGCGAAGCGGTCTTCATCACCTCTGTTGGAGACCGGGTTGTCTTCGATCAGGGTCTGGTTCGCTTCGCCTGATCAACCTGCGTCGGCCGTTATCAGCCGCGTCGGTATCGCCGCCTCGCCACGAGACAATGACAGGCCTTCCCAGGGAAGCGTCTGCATCGCCTCGCGCAGATGGTTTCGTGATGCGTCGAGCGTTACCGCGCCAGCTGCCGTGAGTTCGCCATTATGGATCAGCGGCTGCTGTTTCGCCCGAAGGTTGGGGTACTCGACGCGAAGCCGTGCCACCTCGCGGGAACTCGACTCGGCGCTGCCGGCGACGAGAATCTCATCGGTGGCGGTGCCGCTCGATCGGTGAGCACGGAATGCGACCTTGGCTCCTCCGGTGGTGGTCTTGTTCTCCGAGCGTTTGGCGACGGCTCGACCGTTGGCCTCCACCAACTTGTAGATCAGTCCGGCGGTCGGTGCGCCCGAACCGGTGACGACGGCCGTACCCGCGCCGTACACGTCAACGGGCGCCGCGGCGAGTCCAGCGATTGCGTACTCGTCGAGATCGCCGCTCACAACGATCTTCGTATGCTGGTTGCCGAGCGCGTCCAGTTGCATCCTCGCCTGTTGTGCCAGCACGCCGAGATCGCCCGAGTCGATGCGGATCGCGGCGAGTTGCGGTCCCGCGGCTGCCACGGCGCGTTCGATTCCTCGAGTGATGTCATAGGTATCGACCAACAAGGTCGTGGCGGCGCCGTACAACGACACTTGCGATCGAAAGGCTGCTTCCTCGTCACCGTGCAACAAGATGAATGCGTGTGCCATCGTGCCCGCGGTTGGAATGGCGAATGCGCGTCCGGCTGCGAGGTTCGAGGTGGAGGCGAAGCCGGCCAGATACGCCGCACGCGCAGCTGCCATCGCCGCGTGTTCGTGTGTACGTCGCGAGCCCATCTCGATGACCGGTCGTTCGCGCGCGGCGCTCACCATGCGCGCCGCCGCCGCACCGACCGCGGCGTCGTGATTCAGAATCGACAAGACGACCGTCTCGAGTAGTACGGCCTCGGCGAATGTGGCGCGCACAGTGAGAATTGGTGAGGAGCCGAAGAACAACTCGCCCTCGGGATAGCCGTCGACAGAACCGCCGAAGCGATAGTTGCGAACGAAGGCGGCCGTCGCATCGTCGAGCACGCCGGTGTCGAGTAGCCACTGCAGCTCGTCCGGGTCTACTCCGAACGACAGAACGGCGTCGAGCACCCTGGCGGTGCCCGCGACGACTCCGTAACGGCGGCCCTCGGGCAGGCGCCGGGCGAAGACCTCGAACACACATGGTTGGTGGGCGGTGCCGTCACGTAGGGCTGCAGCGAGCATTGTCAGCTCGTAACGATCGGTCAGCATCCCAACGCTTGGGTTCATCACGACATTGTGGCGCGTGCTGTGGCAGCGAAGATATTCGCGATATTCGTCGCGGTTTCTGGGCGATTGTGTCCGCGGGTACCGATTACATTCGTCGGCATCATGCGTCGCCGCTGAGGGCGGCATGCAACATCATCAGGAGGATGGGCAATGAGCAAATTTGTATTCGTGTACCACGGTGGCAGCGCGCCCGAGTCGCAAGAAGCGGGCGAAGCAGTGATGGCCGCATGGATGTCGTGGTTCGGCGAGCTTGGCGCCGCGATCATTGATGGCGGTAACCCCACCGGCGATGCCAAGACTGTCGGTGCGGGTGGGTCAGTGACCGATGGTGGCGGCGCGAACCCCATCACCGGGTACAGCCTGATTGAGGCCTCGAGCCTTGATGCCGCAGTCGATCTCGCCAAGGGTTGCCCGATTCTCACGGGCGGCGGCTCGGTGGAGGTCGCGGCCACTCACGAAATGTGACGCGCCGTCCGCTGAGTGAGTTTCGTCCTAGCGGCGAATACCACAGACGTCGAGCAGGTGGGCCACGATCTGGTCCACCTGCACGTCGACTCGTTCGCCTGTTTGACGATCTTTGACCTCGATGGTGCCGTTGGCCAAGCCCTTACCGACGACAACAATGGTTGGGATTCCCAGTAGCTCGGCGTCGTTGAACTTGATGCCCGGTGAGACGCCGACGCGATCATCGATCAGTACGCGTGCCCCTGCAGCTTCGAGTTCAGCGGCAAGTTGTTCTGCCGCGGGGCCCTGAGGGTCGGCGGGTTTACCGGTGATCACGATGTGCACATCGGCGGGAGAGATCTCGCGCGGCCAGCACAGGCCCTTGTCGTCGGCAACCGTTTCAGCGATGGCTGCGACGGCGCGCGAGACGCCGATGCCGTAGCTGCCCATCGTGACGGTGACCTGTTTGCCGTTGTGGTCGAGCACCGTGAGACCAAGCGCCGAGGCGTACTTACGGCCGAGTTGAAAGATGTGACCGATCTCGATGCCGCGTGCGATCTCGAGTGGCTCGCCACAGTTGGGGCACGGATCGCCGCCGTGAACTTCGGCGGCCTCGATCACACCGTCGGGCGTGAAGTCGCGCCCCATCGTGAGATAGAGCGCGTGTCGGCCCGGCGCGTCGGCACCCGTGACCCAGTTGGAACCATCGACGACGCGTGGATCGACGAAGTACGCAATGCCCGAAGGCTTGTCGGTGCCGAGTGCGTTCGGACCGATATAGCCCTTCACCAGAGCGGGGTACTTTGCAAAGTCCTCGGCCTCGAAGGCAACGACTTCGGCCGGGCCGACCTGGGCTTCGAGACGTTTGATGTCGACTTCACGATCTCCAGGCAAGCCGACTGCCAACGCGGAAAAGGTGCCGTCAGGATGCTTCAGCTTGACGACCACGTTCTTGAGCGTGTCGGCCGCGGTCCAATCTCGGTCGGGTCGACGAAGATCGGCGCGGGCGTTGATCAGGTCCACCAACGTCTGGATGGTGGGTGTGTCAGGGGTGTCGGCGACGAGCGCAGCGGGAGTGTCGTCATATGAGACGGCATCGGGCGGCCGTACCTGCACAGCTTCGGTATTGGCCGCGTAGTCGCAACCGGTGCAACGCACGAACGAGTCTTCGCCCACCTCAATCGGGGCCAAGAACTCTTCACTTGCCGAACCACCCATCGCTCCGCTCATCGCGGACACAATGACGTATGGCAGGTGAAGGCGATCGAACGTCTTGATGTAGGCGGCACGATGTTCGTCGTAGCTGCGCTGCAGGCCGGCATCGTCGATGTCGAAGCTGTAGCTGTCTTTCATCACAAACTCGCGACCGCGGAGCAGACCGGCGCGGGGCCGGGCCTCGTCGCGGAACTTGGTCTGGATCTGATAGATGTGCAGTGGCAGGTCTTTGTAGCTGCTGTAGAGGTCTTTCACCAGCAGCGTGAACATTTCCTCATGGGTGGGGGCGAGCAGAAAATCGTTGCCACGGCGATCCTTGAGACGGAACAGGTTGTCGCCATATTCGGTCCAGCGATTGCTGATCTCATAGGGCTCGCGTGGCAGCATCGCCGGGAAATGCACCTCTTGGAACCCGGCAGCATCCATTTCCTCGCGAACGATGCGCTCGACGTTGCGGTACACGATCCAGCCGAGCGGCAGCCAGGTGTAACCGCCCGGCGCAGCACGCCGGATGTAACCACCGCGTACGAGCAGGCGGTGGCTGGCGACCTCGGCATCGACGGGATCCTCGCGCAATGTTCGTAGGAACAACGTCGACATTCGCAACACGGTGGGACCTCACTGCCTCTGGATGACTCATGACGCCGCGGATTGCGGCCGCAATTTGCCGCTGTGGCCAGCCGCTATCGGCGTGCTCAGCGGCGTCTCACGACTGTATCGGCCCGATATACTCGCACCGCCCGAAGTTCGCACAACGACATAAGGCGTGGGTTCATACCCACGCCTTTTGTTTCAACTCGATGAGTTTTTCGCAATTCGAGAACGATTCAATTTCAGAGAGTCTTCAGAGAGAAGGTGACCCCATGACCAGCACTCCCGTCAACGAGAAAGTTCGCGCACTCGTTGAGCCCATGGTGGCCGACCTGCAACTTGATCTCTACGACCTCGAATTCAACGGTGGCATTCTCAAGGTCACTGTCGACACTCTGCCCGGCAGCGACGGTGGTGTCACGCTCGACAAGTTGGCGCTCATCACCCGGCTGCTAAATCGCGAATTCGAACACAACGATCCCATCCCCGGCAACTACACGCTCGAGGTGTCGAGTCCCGGCCTCGAGCGCACGTTGCGTACCCCAGCGCATTTTCAACGCGAGATCGGCAAGACGGTTGCCATTCGCCTGCGCGAAGTGCTCGAAGGTGCCCGCCGCGTGCAGGGTGTGCTCATTGCCGCCGACGACACGACCGCCACCGTGCGGCTTGACGACGCCGCGCTCACCGAACGAATCGTGCCGCTGGTCATCATCGACCGGGCCCGTACCGTATTTGCGTGGGCGCCAGCACCAAAGCCGGGTAAAGCACCAGCCAAGAAGCCTGGCGCTCCCAAGGCGGCTGGCAAGGGCAATGGCATGACGGCCGCGGCTGGCAAGCCTGCGCCTGGCCCATCTGACGAACTCGATTTTCCAATCGCACACGAGGAGGCGACCGCATGAGTGGTCTCGACATGTCTGAAGCCGTACGAATGCTTGCAGATGACAAGGGCATCTCTGTCGATGCGCTGCTGCAAGTGTTGGTCGATGCGCTGGCCATGGCCTACAAGCGTCGCCCCGGCGCCGCTGCTGAGGTCGATGTACGCATCAACCCCGACACGATGGATATTCAGTTCATCGCCTACGACATCGATGACGAAGGCGCATGGGTGAACGAGCGCGACGACACGCCCGATG
Organism: Actinomycetes bacterium; assembly: GCA_031367435.1. Lineage (GTDB taxonomy): Bacteria > Actinomycetota > Acidimicrobiia > Acidimicrobiales > Ilumatobacteraceae > WLMZ01. Next base: position 7,759 of record JANLPV010000109.1, read on the forward strand.
CCGGCGAGCTTGGCCGCATTGCGGCGCAGACGTTCCGCCAGGTGATGAATCAGCGCATCCGCGAGGCCGAGCGCGATCGCAAGTTCGAGGAGTACGCGAACCGCGAGGGCGACATCGTCACCGGCATCATTCAGCAGACCGACAGCCGTTATACCCTGCTCGATCTCGGTCGTGTCGAGGCGTTGCTGCCCCAGGCGGAGCAGGTGCCATTCGAGCGCCCCGAACCGGGCGGTCGGGTCAAGGCCTACATCGTCGAGGTCCGCAAGACCGCCAAGGGCCCTCAGATCGTCGTGAGCCGCACCCACCCGGGTCTCATCAAGCGCCTGTTCGAACTTGAGGTTCCCGAGATTGCTGACGGCATCGTCGAGATCAAAGCTTGCGCTCGTGAACCAGGCCACCGCACCAAGATCGCGGTGTGGAGCAACGACGCCAACGTCGACCCTGTGGGTGCCTGTGTCGGCGCTCGTGGAGGTCGCGTACGTATGGTCGTCAACGAACTGCGTGGCGAGAAGATCGACATCGTGCCGTTCAGCGAGGACTTCCCCGACTTCATCGCCAAAGCGCTGTCGCCGGCTCGCGTCACACACGTCATCGTCAGCGAAGACGGCACCCAGGCCGACGTCATCGTGCCCGATCAGCAGCTCTCGTTGGCGATCGGCAAAGAGGGCCAGAACGCCCGACTTGCGGCACGTCTCACCGGTGTTCGGATCGACATCCGTGGTGAGAGCCAGCCCATTGACCAAGGCGACGTCGAAGATTACGCCGAAGGCGAATGGGTAGAGAACGCCACCACCGGCAAGATGGAATGGCACAACGCCGATGGAACCGTCATCAGCGCGGACGAGTGGGAGCAGGGTGAGGCCGAAGCCGATCCTGACGCTGCCGTAGTTGTGGCTGACGAAGTTGTCACCGACGAAGTTGTCACCGACGACACGGTTGCTCCGGCCGACGCCGACGCAACCCCAACCCCGGAGGCCGAGGGTGACGTCGCCGACATGTAACACCACCGAGCCCCTGCGCACGTGCGTTGGGTGCCGCTCGACGCGGCCCCAATCAGCGCTCGTGCGGTGTGCGCTCACGGCTGATGGGGTTCCCGTCATCAGCCGCACAGCTGCCGGGCGAGGGGCCTGGTTGTGTGTTGGCAACGCTGCCTGCGTACAACAAGCAATGAAACGACGTGGATTCGAACGGGCGTGGAAACGTCCGGTTGCAGCCGCAGAACACGAAGAACTCCGATTCGCATACGAAGCGATGATGGCGAACATGAGCAACTAACGAGTCGCTGGCCGGTCCGCCGGTTCAGCGCAACACCACGAAAGGCTGTACTGGTCTTGTCGAAGAACACGCGGATGCACGAGCTCGCAAAAGAGCTCGGGATGACCAACGCAGAGATAATGGACCTCTCCAACGCCTTGGGCGTTGGAGCGAAAACCCATTCCTCCACCATTATCGAGCAGCAGGCCGACCGTATTCGGCGCCGCGCTGAACGTGACGGCCTGACCCGCGAGCATCAGCCCGAAGAGGTCAAGTCGGTCAAGAAGACCGCAGCGAAGAAGGCGGCCGCCCCGAAGAAGGATGCGGGCACCGCATCGGCGACCGTCGAGGCCGTCGCCACCGTCGTAGCTGACACTTTCTCTTCTGTAGAGCCAGCGGCGGTGCCAGTCAAGAAGGCAGTGGCGAAGAAGGCAGCTACCCCACGCGTCGCCCCACCTGCTGGCGAACCAGCACCGATCGCCCCCGCGGCGACCGAGGCATCAGTGACGCCAGCCGTCGAAAGCGCCCCGGCAAAGGCAACGGAACCAGCGCCAACTCCAACACCAACACCAACGCCGGCTCCGTCGACGCCATCGATTTCCAAGCCTGTGGTGGCGGTGCCCGTTGCGGTAGCGCCGGCCGTGACACCACAAGCGCCCGTCGCGCCCGTCGCTCCGGCCCCCGTGGAGGTCGCGCCTGCAGCTGCAGCTGCGTCGGTGCCAGCACCCGTTGCCGAGGCTCTGGCTCCGGTGTCGCCCGCTGCGTCGCCTGCCGAGGCCGAGCGCCGCGTCATCTCGAGCGGACGCTCATCGGAAGCGCCACGTGCTGCCTCTGGTGTGGCGGCACGACCGTTGCCTCCCCAAGCCGACCGTCCGCCAACAACTCTGCCTCAGGGGATGCCACCAACTCGTGCGCCAGGTGCCACCCCTCCCGGTCGACCAACGTCCACGTCCGGTCGGCCAATTCCTCCGCCGCCCGGTGGCGGTCGCCCAGTGTCGGCGTCGGGTCGTCCCATTCCTCCGCCGCCCGGCAGTGCACGCCCCGGCGCAGGTGGCGCGCCCGCAGGTCGCGCCGGCGGCGCCAGCTTCTCGCCTCGTCCCGGTGGCACCGGTGGTCCCGGTGGCGCTCGCCCTGGCGGTTTTGCGCCGCGCACGGGCGGTCCGAGTGGTCCTGGAGGAGCTCGCCCTGGCGGTTTCGCGCCGCGCACGGGCGGTCCTGGTGGTCCTGGTGGTGCCCGTCCCGGTGGTGGCTTCCCGCCGCGCACGGGTGGTCCCGGTGGCGGAGCGCCCGGTGGAGGTCCTCCTGGCGGCAACGGCGGTCCTCGCCCAAGCGGTCAGCGACGTGCCCCACGCAAGAGCAAGAGCCGTCGTCGTCGTCGTGACTTCAACGAGTTGCAGCCGCAGCTCACTGGCAACTACACGTCGAGCGATGCACCGGTTCCAGACGGCACCATCATCGTCGAACGTGGTGTGTCGGCCCAGGAATTTGCTCCGAAGCTGAACCGTACGGCTGCCGACGTGGTTCGGTTCCTGCTCAACAATGGCGAGATGATCACCGCCACGATGACACTTGCCGATGAGCAGATGGAACTGTTCGCCCTTGAGGTCGGTGCCGATCTGTTGCTCGTCGACGCCGGCCAGCAAGAAGAGATGGAACTGCAGGCGCTGTTCGATGACAGCGACGATGACGACGAAACGCTGCAGGCACCGCGCGCCCCTGTCATCACCGTGATGGGTCACGTTGATCATGGCAAGACCACATTGCTCGACAAGATCCGTCATGCCAATGTCGTGTCTGGTGAAGCCGGTGGAATCACCCAACACATCGGTGCCTACAAAGTGATTACGGATACCGGTCATGAGGTCACCTTCATCGACACGCCCGGTCACGCGGCGTTCTCCAAGATGCGTGCACGTGGTGCACAGGTCACCGACATCGTGGTGCTGATGGTTGCCGCCGACGACGGCGTGATGCCCCAGACAATCGAGGCAATTAACCACGCCAAGGCCGCCGATGTACCGATTGTGGTTGCGCTGAACAAGATCGACAAGGACAATGCCGATCCGCAGCGTGTACTCGCACAACTCGCTGAGCACGAACTCGTCCCCGAGTCCTGGGGTGGGGACACCATCGTGGTCGAGATGGCAGCGAGCCAGAATCTCGGTGTCGACGATCTGCTCGAGCAGTTGGTCGCCGTTGCCGAACTCGAAGAACTCACTGCCAATCCAACGGGTCGGGCCAAGGGCATCGTGCTCGAAGCCAACCTCGATACCGGACGCGGCCCAGTCGCCACGATCCTCGTCGACAAGGGCACGCTCAAGGTCGGCGATCCCATCGTGGCCGGCGCCGCGTGGGGCAAAGTTCGCGCGATCATCAACGACAAGGGTGAGCAGATCAAATCCGCCGGCCCGTCCACTCCAGTTCAGGTGCTCGGCCTGTCGGCCGTGCCGAATGCCGGCGACGAGTTCCGTGCGGCGTCGAATGAGAAGACAGCGCGCCTCGTGGCCGAGGCGCGTGAGCAGCGTTCACGCCTCACCAGCCAACGTGGCGATGCCCGCGTGCAGCGCGGCGTGAAGCTGGAAGACATCTTCAGTCAGATTCAGGCTGGCGAGGTCGCGACGTTGAACCTGGTGCTCAAGGCCGATGTGCATGGCTCGCTCGAAGCCGTCACCGAGAGCCTGCGTCGCCTCGAACGCGAGACCGTCAAACTTGCCTTCGTTCACCGAGCGGTTGGTGGCATTACCGAAAACGACATCACGCTGGCGGCGGCAACGAATGCCACACTTATTGGCTTCAATGTGCGCCCCGATCGCAAGGCGCGCGATATGGCTGCCAGCGAACACGTCGAGATTCGCACCTACGAAATCATCTACAAATTGCTCGAGGACATCGAGCGGGCGATGGTGGGCATGTTGGCACCCGAGTTCGAGGAAGTGGTCACCGGCGAAGCCGAGGTCCGCGAAGTGTTCCGTGTGCCTCGCATCGGTGGAATCGCTGGCTGTTATGTGCGCTCCGGCACCATCTCGCGTGGTACCAAAGTGCGCTTCTTGCGTGATGGCGTCATCATCTGGAAGGGCAGCATCACGTCGCTCAAGCGCTTCAAGGAAGACGCCCGCGAGGTACGCGAAGGATTCGAATGCGGTATTGGTCTGAGCGACTTCCAAGATCTTAAGCCCGGTGACCTCATCGAGACCTTCGAAGAGCGCGAAATTCCGCGCTCGTAATCAGCCGTTTCTCGTAGTCGACCGTTGTGTCGGTCGGGGTAGCGTTGATGCCCATGGCCGATCTCGAATTTTTCTTCGACCCGGTGTGCCCGTGGGCATGGATTACTTCACGGTGGGTCGTCGAGGTGCAGCAGTTGCGGCACTACGACGTTCGATGGCGCTTCATTGCGCTTGCGGTCATCAATGAGAGTCGCACGTCTGATTGGTACACACCGCAGTACCGAGCCGGGCACATGGCCGGAATGATGTCACTGCGAACGGCTGATGCCGTTCGTTTGCGCCATGACAACGAAGCCGTCGGGCGCCTCTATACGGTGCTCGGCACTGCGATTCATGTTGATCGTCGCAGGAACGTGTTGCAGCAGGATCCGGTTGCATTTATGGAGTGGGCGCTTGGCGAGGTCGGCTGTGACCCCACGCTTGCCGTTGCTGTCAACGACGAATCACACGACGAATATATTCGCGCCGATACCGCTCTCGCCTTCGAACGAGCGGGCAACGATGTGGGTACGCCAATCATCACGTTCCATCCAGGTGCCGACAACGAGGCCAGCTTTTTTGGTCCAGTGATCGCGCGCATTCCACGGGGCGACGATGCCCTGCGGCTGTGGGATGCGATCGAAGTTGTGGCCACCACGTCGGGTATGGCCGAACTGAAGCGCTCGAATCGCTCGGCGATGTCGTTCGAGTAGGCACGCCGAAACACATCGGCGTGTTGAGGAAATCTCGCTGAACCGCCCAAGAGCCACACGGTAGGATTGCCCGACGAGGTCGAGCCGCAGCCTGCTCGGTCCCGATCCAACATTGTCAACACACGAAACGGACGTTGCTGTTATGAGCAAGCCAACTCGCAAGCGGGCCAGCACCTCGACCCAGCACAGATATCCGCGCGAAGCCCGCCTCAATCAGTCGCTACGCCAGGTGATTGCCGAGGCCCTCACCGAGATCGATGACGAACACCTCGACCTCGTCACCATCACATCAATCGATGTCGACGCTGAGATGAATCGCGCGATCGTCTTTTTCGATTCGCTACGCGGCGAAGATGGCGATGCCGAAATTCTTGAATGTCTTGCGCGTCATCGGGTCCGTCTGCAGAGTGCCGTGGCCCGCCAAATTCGTTCGAAGAAGACGCCGATCCTTGAGTTTCGGCCCGATGAGGTCATCCGCGCCGCCGAACGAATCGAACGGATTCTTCGCGACAATCCCAGCCCGGCGGTGCCCGATGCCACCACCTACGACATCGGAACCGATGGCGAGGCGTAGACCTCCAACCGTCCATGGCATGACGGTGATCGACAAGCCAGCCGGCGTAACCAGTCACGACGTCGTCAATCAATTGCGTCGACACTTCGGTGAAAAGCGCATTGGCCACGCGGGCACACTCGATCCAGATGCCACCGGAGTCTTGGTGGTGGCCGTCGGCAATGCCACGAGGTTGATGCGATTCCTCAGTGGATGCGACAAGTCGTATGTCGGCGAAATCGTGCTGGGCGCTGCCACCTCCACGCTCGACTCATCTGGTGAGGTGCTGGCCACGTTCGACATGCGCGATGTGACGATTGCGTACGCGCAGTCGGTCGCTGCCAAGCACCTCACTGGCGACATCCTGCAGGTGCCCCCGATGGTCTCGGCGCTCAAGGTGGATGGCCGCCGCCTGCACGAGTTGGCTCGCGAAGGTATTGAGGTGGAACGCGCGGCGCGAGCGTCAACCGTGAGTCGTTTCGATCTCGAGGCGACGGCCGATCCACTCGTGTTGAAAGCAACCGTCGATTGCTCATCGGGCACGTACATCCGCAGCCTTGCCGACGACCTTGGCCGCTTGCTCGGAGGCGGCGCACACCTTCGTAACCTGCGTCGCACGAGGGTTGGGCGTTTCACCCTCGAGCAGGCGCAACTGCCCGACGCCGCCACGCTTATGGCGGTCTCGACGGCGGTGGCCCATCTTGATCGCGTCGACGTCGATCAGGCAACTGTCGATCTCGTCGGACACGGACGATTGCTGCCCGCGTGGCCCGGTGAGGGGCCGTGGGCGGTGTTCGGCGACAATGACGAACTCGTAGCCGTCTATGAACGTTTCCGAGGCAATGATGCCAAACCAGTGGTCGTGCTCGTTGGTGCTGAGGCCAATCAATCCCGCTAGCGTCGCGGGTCGTGCAAGTGATCACCGATCTCACGAAGTCGCCGTGGCCTGAGCAGCGTTCGGTGATCACCATCGGCGCGTACGACGGTGTACACCGCGGTCATCAGGCCGTGGTCAACGATGTGAGGCAATTGGCGACCGAGTTGGATTGCCGATCAGTGGTCGTGACGTTTGATCGGCACCCGGCCAGCATCGTGCGGCCTGAGTCGGCGCCGAAGTTACTCACCGACCTCGACCAAAAACTCGAGCTGCTCGAGGCAACAGGCGTCGATGCCACCGTGCTGGTTCGCTTCGACGAGCAGCAGTCGTTCGAGAGTGCCACCGACTTCGTCGAGCGAGTGCTCGTGGATTGCTTGGCCACGCGCACCGTCGTCGTTGGCGAAGACTTTCACTTCGGGCGTCAGCGCTCTGGCAACGTCGCGTTGTTGCGCGAACTTGGTGCGGTGCACGATTTCGAGGTGCATCCCCGCGAGCTCGTCGCGCGGACCGACGGCATCGATGAACCGATCAGCTCGACAGCTATTCGCAGGGCACTAGCAGGTGGCCAAGTTGAGCTGGCTGGCGAAATGTTGGGTCACGCGTTTGAGGTTCGGGGTGCCGTTGTGAAGGGCGATCAGCGCGGGCGTCAACTCGGTTTTCCGACGGCCAATGTCGAAGTGTCGAACCAGATCTGTGTGCCCGCCGATGGCGTGTATGCCGGTTGGTACGAACGTCCTGACGGCATTGCCCATCCGTGCGCGATCAATCTCGGGCGGCGTCCCACGTTCTTCGAGCATGCTGATCATTCGTTGCTCGAGGCCCACCTCATCGACTTTTCGGGCGACTTGTACTACGAGACAGCGCGAGTGAAGTTCACGAACTTCCTACGCAGCGAGCGCAAGTTCGAAGGCATCGACGCGCTGATTGCGCAACTGAAGCACGATGTCGAGCACGCCCGCGACCTGACCGCGATGTGAGCACGACCAGACCACCTCACACCCGACAGCGTCACCCACTCACTCGCCACCCACTCACGCGCCACCCACTCACGCGCCACTGAGAATGGGTGCGATGTGAGCCAGCGCGTGGCCAGCCAGCGTGTGGCCCGATTCTCGCCCAGTCAACGGGGCCGGGACCCGACATGGGCTGTAACGTACGCGGGTTACCAAGGTGCCCGGGCGCTGAGGGCCTTCGCAAAGAGGTGCGCGCGTGTCGAGTGCACATGCTCCCAGACCGTGGTTGCCTGAGTGAGGCGAGCTGCAAACGCCTCGTCGGTTGTGACCTCGTAGTTGACACGAGGTTCGGCGGCAAGCGTCGTCGAGCCAAAATTGAACCACGATGTGTCATGCCGGCTGCTTGTCACGCAGTGTGGTTACCCGCCTCTTCCGTGGTCTCAAACCTCGGTCAGCAAATATTTCGCATTAGCGGCCGAGGGTGACCAGCAGCACCAGGCCGCACAGCACGACACCGCTCGCGGTGACGCGCCGCCTGACGTCGCCCTCGCCGAGGTATCGCCACCCGATGAGAGCCGCGAGGACGACGCTTGATTCGCGGAGTGCAGTGACGTAACCCACCGATGCGTATCGCACGGCGATGAGAACGAGCGAGTAGGTGAGCAGCGAAGCGAAACCAGCGAGCGCGAACCGACGCCAATCAATACGCAAGACATCGCGCAGCGCCCGTGCGCGATGGGTGGCGAGGCCGTAGGCAGAGCTCGATACCGCAGTCATCATCCCTGACGCAAACGCGTATCCGACCTTCTCGGTCGAGCGTGAGCCCTTGCTGTCGAGCAAGGTATATGCGCAGATCGTCAAGGCGACCCCGGCCGCGGTCAGCACGGCGGGTCCGCGCCACCGGCCCGCGAGGAGTGCGAGTCCGAGCGCAATGATGACAATCGCGCTGATGCTCCAGAACTTGACCGGATCATTGAGGAGCACGATGCCCCCAATTGCCGCGAGCAGTGCACCCCCACCCCGCGCGATCGGATACACCTGCGAGAAGTCACCCTGACCGTACGCGCGAGCGAGCAGCAGCAGATACGGCAGATGCACACCTCCAGAGAGTGCCGCCCAGAGCCAACCGTTTGCCGACATTCCTCCGGTGGCGATGAGGCCAACGAGCGCGAACAGACCGCCAAACAGGAACTGTGCCCAGAGGGCCACGAAACGCTCGTGCGGTGTCTGTTTGACTGCCAGATTCCACGCTGCGTGCAACACTGCGGCAGACAATGCGAGCAGGGTGGCGGTGAGCACAACAACAGAGGCTACGCAGGTGCCACCCGTGGCCATGCAATCCCGCGTAACCTATGCCACGGTTATGGATCGTCCAATCGGCATGTTCGACTCGGGGTTTGGTGGGCTCACTGTCGCGCGGGCGCTGATCGACCTGCTGCCCGACGAAGATCTCGTGTACATAGGCGACACAGGTCGGTATCCGTATGGCTCGCGACCTCAAGCCGAGGTGCGTGAGTTTGCTCGGCAACTCGCGTGGAGCCTCGTGAACGACTACGACGCGAAGGCGATCATCGTTGCCTGCAATACTGCCGCTGCCGCTGCGCTCGACGAGTTGGTCACCGAGATGCCGGTGCCCGTCATCGGCGTGATCGAGCCAGGCGCTCGTGCACTTGTGGCAGCCACACGTAGCGGCCGCGTCGGCGTGATCGGCACCGTGGGCACCGTGATGTCGGGTGCATACGACCGAGCCGTCGCGCAAACTCGTGCCTCGGTGGTACTCACGTCGGCACCTTGCCCCGGCTTCGTTGAGTTCGTCGAACGGGGCCAGATCGCCGGCGATGAAATCGCCATCCTTGCCGATCGCCTCCTGGCCCCGGTGAAGGCCGCCGGCGTCGATACGTTGCTGCTGGGCTGCACGCACTATCCGTATCTGGCGCGGGTAATCGGTCAGGCAATGGGTCCGTTGGTTACCTTGGTGAGTAGCGCCGACGAGACGGCGTTTGTAGCACGCACGCAACTCGGTGACGCAGGTCTGCTGCGTACGTCCGGTCTCGCTGCGGCTGAGCATCGATTCCTCTCGAGTGGCGATATCGGTTGGTTCGCAGATCTTGGACGACGCTTGCTCGGGCCAGAACTTGCCCATGCCGGGGCTTGGGAACCTCAAGATGTGGATGTTGCCGCGGCGGTTCTCGCGACTTCGCGTCCCACCACGGTTCACTGAGCTCACCTCACGTTTGTGCGCTGCGCACGAGCACCATTTCGAACAACACAAGGAGCCCTCATGGCCCGTCCCGACGGTCGTCAACCCAACGAACTTCGTCCGATCACGTTCGAACGTGATTACACCGAAATGGCGGCGGGCAGCGTGCTCGTCAGCTTCGGACGCACTCGCGTGCTGTGCACGGCAAGCATCGATGAAGACGTACCGCGTTGGATGAAGGGTAAGGGCAAGGGGTGGGTCACCGCTGAGTATTCGATGCTGCCCGGATCATCACCTGAGCGCGTCGACCGCGAAGCAGCTAAGGGCAAGCAGAGTGGGCGCACTGTGGAGATTCAGCGACTGATCGGTCGTTCGTTGCGCGCCGCGTGCGACATGCGTCTACTCGGCGAGCGCCAGGTGGTCGTCGACTGTGATGTGCTGCAGGCCGACGGTGGCACGCGTACGGCCAGCATCTGTGGCGGTTATCTGGCGTTGCACGACGCTCTCACTCGCCTTGTGCAGAACAAGGCCATTAGCGCGCAACCGCTGCATTCGTACTGTGGCGCGATCAGCGTCGGTGTGGTCGATGGTGTGCCGGTACTCGACCTCCCCTACATCGAGGACAGCCGTGCTGAAGTCGACATGAACGTGGTGATGCTGCAACGAATTGCAACGGTTGGCGGTGCGCCGGCTGAGCCGCAGTTCGTGGAGGTGCAAGGCACTGCGGAAGGCGCGCCATTCAGCCGCAGCGAACTCGACGCACTGCTCGGTCTTGCGGGTCAGGGACTCGCGGAAATCATCGGCTTGCAAACCGAGATGATCTCTTCGCCGCCCGCACGCCGCGCGATCTCGCGCTAGCCCGCGAGCTGAGCCGACGAGACTATCGCTATGGAACAATTCGTGTGTGCATCTGCAAACCCTGACAAGGTCGCCGAGATCGCGGCGCTGCTCGATGGCCTCGTCGAGTTGCTGCCGCGCCCCCCGCACGTCCCTGACGTGGTTGAGGATGCGCCGACATTGCTCGGCAACGCGCGACTGAAGGCGGCGGCGATCGCGTCGGCAACTGAGCGCGCAGCGATCAGCGACGACACCGGCCTTGAAGTTGATGCGCTCTTAGGTGAACCGGGGGTGCATACAGCTCGCTTCGCCGGCGAGGGCTGTAGCTACGCCGACAACCGGGCCAAGATGCTCAACGTCTTGGCCGCCGTGCCACAAGCTCAGCGCACGGCTCGATTCAAAACCGTGGCAATGGTGGTATGGCCTGACGGTCGCGAACTCGCGGTCGAGGGCGTTTGTGAAGGTGTCATCGCAATGACAGAGCGAGGCGAGCGTGGATTTGGCTACGACTCATTGTTCATTCCTGCCGACGGCGACGGGCGCACGTTCAGCGAGATGTCCGAAGCGGACAAGAATGTGCTGTCTCACCGTGGCCATGCGTTCAGAGCGTTGGTTGCGGCGTTAGCGCGTAATGCCGGCACCGGCGCTGCGGCGGATTCACCAACCGCGTAGATCGATCGGCCATCTGTCGACGATCTCATCGCCACGCACCAACCACGCTGCTTCATGCATTGCGACAGTGGGATCGATGTGGGCCGGGATCACGCGAACTTGGCTACCTACCAACGGTTGAGTTCCGTCCATCGCAAAGGTGATGTGCTCGTCGCTGCAGAACCACACCGTCGCGTCCTCGATGGACGGATTGCCATGGTCCATGCCAAGCGCTTTGAGCCCCACATCGGCCACGGCGTATCGAGCGTTTGAGGAAATGACCGTGCCGACGATGTAACAGGCCGACTCGAACGGCAGACCCAACTGCGCGTAGTGCGTGTCCATCAATGCGTAGCTGCCGGCCTGGATCTCATTGACGCGGTCGTGCAGATCGTAGGTGCCGGTGCCACCGCCAGACACGACGTCACCACCGACGTCGCCATGAGCGCGCATGAGCCGATCCATCGCCTCCGATACCTGGGCGCGCTGAATCGACCGGTCCTCCACCACCATGAGATGTCCCTCGTATCCCATGACACCACGCACGATGAGCGAGCGCGACCGGGCGTAGTCGGCGAAGCGGCCAGCTTCTTCGGGTGGGCAACCACAGCGTGGCAAGCCGACATTGACATCGATCAACACCCGCTCGAGGCCGGCATCGTGTGCCGCATCGATGGTCTCGACCGAATCCACCGCAATGGTGATCGATGCATGATCCTGTGCAGCCCCGAGGGCCTTGAGTCGGCGAGGATCGACAAGCTCATTGGCGAGCAAGAGATCGTCCCCAAGGCCTGCCGCGGCCATGCCCAGAACCTCGCGCGATGTGGCGCATGTGAAACTGCGGTGCCCCAAAGCTGTCTGCGCCGCGGCCAACGACGTGCACTTGTGTGCCTTGACGTGCGGACGCAGCCGGTCGGTCGGCAGTGCGGTAGCCATCGTCGAAAGGTTGCGTTGCAGCGCGTCGGTGTCGAAGACGAGGGCGGGGGTGGGAAGGTCGGGCCCGATCATGCCGCTGACCCTACGCATCCGCGCGAGGAATATCGCCTCACTACCCTTACCCTTGAGTATCTGTTGGCAGGACTCTGGTTCGCCACGCGTGCATGTGGCGCTCACCACAGCGGGATCTGTGAGGTAATTGGAGTGAAGTTCAAAAAGGGCGACACGGTCATCTATCCCCAACACGGGGCATGCCTGGTGCAAGGCACCAAGAAGGTCGTTGCGTTTGGCGAGACTCAGGAGTACCTGATTCTGCGCACCATCATCAATGAGATGACGTTGTCGGTGCCAGTGTCGCGCGCTGCCGATGTGGGCGTTCGGCCGCCGGTGTCTCCCGATGAACTCGAAGACCTCGTGTCGGTGTTGGCAAAGGCCGACCCCCGCGTGCCCAGCAACTGGAGCCGCCGTTTCAAGAACCATCAGGAAAAGCTGAAGAGCGGCGACGTCTATCAGGTGGCCGAGGTCGTTCGTAACCTTGCCGCTCGTAACCGCGATGCATCGCTGTCGGCTGCCGAGCGCACGATGTACGAGCGGGCGCGCATCAACCTCATCAGCGAGATCGCTCCAGCGCTCAAGGTGAGCGCCGAAGATGCCGAGCGTTACCTCGACGACGCCTTGGCCAAGGGCGTACTGAAGCCCGCCAAGGTCGTCAAGAAAAAGGCCTAGCGCGATCGGGCGCAGTGCGCCCACCTGTATCCGATCTACAGTGCTCTCATGTCAGAGCGAGTACACGTCAGCCGAGAAGAACTCGAAAGCATGATCCGCAGTGGTCACATCGACACGGTGGTAATGGCTTTCCCCGATCTTCAAGGTCGTCTGGTCGGCAAACGAACCACCGGCCGTTTCTTTCTTGATTCCGTCGCCGATGCCGGCACCGAGAACTGCGACTATCTCATTGCCTGCGACATGGACAACAATCCCGTTCCCGGGTATCGCTTCACCAGTTACGAGCAGGGGTATGGCGACATGCTCGCCGCCGCCGACTGGGACACGATCCGCGTCATTCCATGGGTGCCGAAGACGGCGATGATCATGTGCGATCTGTTCGATGTCGACACTCGCGAACTCGTCGAGGTTGCGCCGCGCACCGTGCTGCGCCGACAGGTCGAGGCCGCCGCGGAGTTGGGGTTTCTGCCGATGGTCGCGAGCGAGATCGAGTTCTTCCTCTTCAAGGACACCTACGACGAGGCCCACGACAAGGGCTACCGCGATCTGAAGCCGCACAGTCCGTGGCTCGAGGACTATCACGTGCTGCAGACCACCAAGGACGAGTACATCATCGGCCAGATTCGCCGCGGTCTCGAAGCGGCGGGTGTGCCCGTCGAGTTCAGCAAGGGCGAAGCGGGCCGCGGGCAGCACGAGATCAACCTCGACTACACCACCGCCGTCGAGATGGCCGACCGCAATGCCGTCTACAAGAACAGCGCGAAAGAGATCGCTGCGCTGAGCGGGCGCAGCATCAGCTTCATGGCCAAATACGACTTCAACGACACCGGATCGTCGTGTCATATTCACTCGAGCCTGTGGAGCCTCGATGGCACGAAGGCGCTCTTCGACGGTCATGGCGAACACGATGCACCCGGCGCTCACGGCGCTCACGGTGGACATGGCGGCGGTCATCACGATGATCATCACGGGATGAGCAAAGTCTTTCGTCACTACCTCGCTGGTCTCATCGCTACGTCGCAGGAGTTTTCGCTGTTGTGGGCACCGACCATCAACAGCTACAAGCGTTTTCAGCCGGGCTCGTGGGCGCCGACGGGTATTGGCTGGGGCGTCGACAACCGCACGCTCGGCTACCGGCTCGTCGGTCACGGCAAGGGCACGCGAGTCGAGTGCCGAATTCCCGGCAGTGACGCGAACAGCTACTTCGCGTTTGCGGGCACATTGGCGGGCGGTTTGTACGGCATCCGCAACGAACTCGAACTCGGCGAACCCTTCACTGGCAACGGCTACGAAGCGCTCGATATCCCGCGTATCCCATGGAACATCAGCGACGCGATCGACTTGTGGGAAAACAGCACGATCGCCAAGGAGTGTTTCGGCGACGACGTGCATCATCACATTCTCACGATGGCCAAAGGCGAGTGGCTGGCGTTCAATCAGAGCGTCACCGATTGGGAGCTGCGCCGTTACTGGGAGCGTGTGTAGCAACGACGCGGCACGCAACTAGCCTGCAGGCCAAGAGTTTCTCAAGCCTCGGAGGCAGTTGTGGGTCGGTTAAGTGGCAAAGTCGCATTGATAACAGGTGCTGCATCGGGCCTCGGTCGCGTCGGAGCCGAGCGCTTTGCTGGCGAGGGCGCGCAGATCGTGATCGCCGACATCAACGACGGTGACGAGGCTGTCGAAGCGATTGCTGCCGCCGGTGGTGAGGCCACGTACGTGCGCTGCGATGTCACCGACGAAGGCTCCGTCGAATCTGCTGTTGCTCACGCAGTCGAGACGTTCGGGGGCCTGCACGTGTTGTACAACAACGCGGGTGTCATGCTCGGCGATGACGATGGCCCGACCAACACCTCGATTGCCACGTACAACCTCACCATGGACATCAACGTCAAGGGAGTACTACTCGGTTGCCGCTATGCCATCCCGGCGATGCTCGCAAGCGGCGGTGGCTCGATCGTGAACGTCGCTTCGTTCGTGGCGCATATGGGTGCGGCCACACCACAGATCGCGTACACCGCATCGAAGGGCGCAGTGCTGGCGATGACCCGCGAGATCGCAACGATCTATGCCCGGCAGGGCATCCGTGCCAACGCGCTGTGCCCCGGTCCGATTATGACACCGCTGCTGGCCAAGTTCTTGTCCGATGATGACAAGCGCAATCGTCGCTTGGTGCATATCCCAATGGGTCGCTTCGGCGAGCCGATCGAGATTGCGAACGGCGCGTTGTTTCTCGCCAGCGACGAAAGTAGTTGGATGACCGGTCAGTCCCTAATCATCGACGGCGGCATCACCAGCGCGTATGTGACACCGCAGTAGGTGACGCCGCATTAGGTGACGCCGCAGTAGGCGACACGTGCTGCAAGTATCAACGTCGCGGTGTCAGCTGAGCATTCGCACTGGGTCGCGCTGGTCCCAATCCTGATGGGCGTTACGCACCATTGCGTAGAAACCGCGCAGTCCGTCCGTGGGTTCGTAAAGCTCCCAGAAGTGACCGGTGTCGGCCACTGCATCGACGAAGGCAAAGCGCGTGCCACCGGCCAACGCCGTCATCGCGGTACGTAGCCCAGCGTCGCCACATCGCTCGAGCGCGATATCGAGATCGTCGACGAAACTCGCGACGTGATGCAGCCCGCTTTCGTGCGCAGCGAAGCGCTCGCGAACCACCGATGGGGTGTCGTCGTGCTGGCAGAGCAACTCGATCATCGTGTCGCCCCACCAACCGTAGGCCGAGGTGTGATCGAAGGTTGATGGCGATGACCGATGCACGACGTTGCTGACGTGTACGTGACGCATCACGAAGAATGGACCAGCGCCATAGCGGCTCGCCCACTGTCCGGCCGCGGTGACCGGATCGGGAGTGACATAGGCGATCTGTACCGGATGGCCAATGATGGCGGTTGTCATCACCTCAGCATGTCAGAATCGTTCAACTATGGGACAAGTTGCATTTATCGGTTTGGGAGTGATGGGTGCCCCGATGGCGCGCCATCTGAGCAACAAGGGGCACGACGTGACGGTATACAACCGCACCACTGCCAAGGCTGAGAAGTGGGTAGAGACCAACGGTGGATGGTGCGCAGCTACGCCGAGGGAAGCCGTCGAGGATGCAGATTTCGTGTTCACCTGTGTTGGTAACGACGACGATCTGCGCTCGGTCGTACTCGGTGCGGATGGCGCGTTGGCGGGTATGAGCGATGGCGCTGTGTTGATCGATCACACCACGGCCAGCGCTGATGTAGCCCGCGAACTGGCCAAGGCGGCCGCCGCCGTTGCGGTGGGATTCGTCGATGCGCCCGTCAGTGGTGGTCAAGCCGGTGCCGAGAACGGCGCATTGACAGTGATGTGTGGCTGCGACGATCTGCTCGTGTTTGGCAAGGCCAAGGCAATGATCGGCGCATACTCGCGGGCATGCGAGCTGATGGGCGATGTTGGCGCGGGTCAACTCACCAAGATGGTGAATCAGATCTGCATAGCAGGCCTCGTGCAAGGTCTCGCCGAGGGCATCAACTTCGCGCAGCGTGCAGGGCTCGACGTCGACAAGGTGGTCGAGACCATCGGCAAGGGTGCAGCGCAGAGTTGGCAGATGGACAACCGTGCCATCACGATGTCACAGGGTGAATTCCAGTTTGGATTTGCGGTCGAATGGATGCGCAAGGATCTTGGCATCTGTCTCGATGAGGCCAAGCGCAACGGTGCTCGTCTGCCCGTCGCGGCATTGGTCGATCAGTTCTACGTACAGGTGGTCGGACGCGGAGGGCAACGTTGGGACACCAGCAGCCTGATGCACCTCCTCGCCAACGACTAGAACGAAACGTCTAGAACGAAACGACTAGAACGAAACGACTAGAACGAAACACAGAGCCGATCGACGCCACGGATCGTGAGACGATCTCGCCAGCCTGGCTCGCCATCGATGGCCAAGGTCTGGAAGCGGCGGATCAACGTGCCGATCGCGATTTGTGCCTCGAGTTTAGCGAGCGATGACCCGAGGCAATAGTGGATGCCCCCGGCGAACGCGAGATGACGATGTGAATTCGCGCGGTCGAGGCGCAACGCATGCGGGTCGTCAAACACGGCCGGGTCGTGGTTCGCCGCCCCGAGGACTGCCATCACGACAGTGCCGGGCTCGACGTGAACATCGCCATAGTCGACGGGAACGATGGGCACGCGCACGGTGAGCTGCACAGGGCCGTCGTAGCGCAACAGTTCGTCGATCGCCGCGTTGGCAATGCCTGGGTTATCGCGCCACATTGCCATCTGATCCGGGTTACGCAGCAGAGCCAACGTGCCATTGCCGATCAGGTTGACGGTCGTTTCGTGGCCAGCGATATAGAGCAACAACACGAACGAAATCAACTCCTGCTCGCTCATCCGATCGCCACCCTCTTCGGCTTGGATAAGTGCCGACAAGATGTCGTCGCCGAGATGTTGGCGGCGCTCATCGATGATGGCGACGAGGTAGGGGATCATCTGATCGATTGCGGCCTCGGCACGATCGAGGTCGTCGTCGTTCGCTGTGGGTTCGAGCGACGCAGTGATGTGTTGCGACCACACGCGAAGCTCGGCCGCGCGTTCGGTGGGCATCACGAGCATTTCGCTGATCACCTGGAACGGGACTGGGAACGCGAGTTCATCGATGACCTCCATAGATCCGCGATCTTGCGCACGATCGAGGACGTCGTCGACGAGTTGTTGGATACGTGGTCGCAACTTTTCGATCGCCGATGTTGTGAACGCTTGGCTGACGAGACGACGCAGACGAGTGTGATCGGGAGGATCAAGATTGAGTATCGACTTTGAGCCGCTGGGTCGTTCGCGTCGAGGAGCCTGCAGCGGGCTGATTGCAGGGTCGGCGTTCTTCTCGATGTCGCGGCTGAAGTCGTTGCTGCGCAGAGTGTTCGCGATGTCGTCGTAACGCGACAGCACGAGCGTGTTGAACGGCGTCCAATATGCCGGTGCCTGCTCACGCAGCGTGTCGTAGAACGGATAGGGATTGGCGCGAAATGCCGGATCGAAAGGGTTGAACAGCAACTCGGTCATGGTGTTGGGATCATTCCGTGAAAGGGAGGTGTCGGTTCGTAGCGGGTGATGGGTAAATCTCCCCAAACCGCCCAGACGGACCCTGGTTGATGTGCTTCGATTGCGGTCATCACCGTGTCGGCAACGCGCTCGGGCGAGATCACCGGCACCCCAGCGAGGCCGAGTAGTTGCTTTGTTTCGGCGGACACGATGTTGGTATCGGCGAAGCCCGGACAAATCGCACTGGTGCACACGCCATGTGGGCCGGCCACGAGACCAAGCGACTTCGCAAATCCGACCACGGCATGCTTGGTGAGCGCATAGATCGGGTCGAACGGAACGGCACCGAGTCCCGCCATCGACGCCGTCATCACGATGTGACCCCGACCGCGCTCGATCATTCTCGGCAATACGGCCCGCGTGCCGAAGACGACGCCATCGACATTGGCGCCCATAATGCGTCGGTACGCAGCGTCGGTGACCTCGCTCAACGGAGCGTCACTCGGTTCGTGGTCGGGCAGTCGTGTGCTGACACCTGCGTTCAAGAACACGATGTCGAGCGCACCGTGTGGCTCGATGAGCGCTGCCCACTCGCGAGCGCTCGACACATCGAGGTGATGGTATTCGCCGCCGATCTCCTCAGCGATCGCTGCGCCGTCGACGTCGTTGAGGTCGGTGACGATCACGTGTGCACCAAGTGCGGCAAAGCGCCGCGCGACGGTGGCGCCGATACCGCTGGCTCCGCCAGTGACGAGTGCGTGTTGTCCGGAAAGGTTCAGTGTCATATCAGCCAATGATTCCAGCTGTGTCGTCGCGTTTGCCAACCGCTTGATTGTCGGCGAAGTTGTTCAGCCACGTGTCGATGTTGCCGTCGTGTGTGTCGTCAGCCCATTTGCGCGGGATCGCAGGGAATGAGTAATCGCCGATGTCGTTGGTGGTCGCGATCGCGGCCTTGCGGGCCATTGCTGCTTCGATGATCGGCTCCATCCGCTTGGCTTTCGCCGCGACCGCTGCAGCATCGCGCTCGATGAACTCGGGGAGCACCTCAGTGCCGAATATCTCGAGCGACTCCATGATGTGGTCGTGCTCGTTGCGCCCGGCTTGCATCACAAAGATCACTTGATCCACGCCCGCCTCTTCGTATCGAAGGAGGAATTCGCGCACCTGTTCTGGTGTGCCGATGCAACCGCGCAGACCCGTTGTGTCGCCAGCAGCCACCTTCGCCCCGAGGCGTTCTTCGCGCACCGCTTGCGCGATTGCCTCTGGATCGAAGCCCTGCGCAGCTCGTCGCTCGATGTATTCGGCCCACACGTCGGTGGTGCCAGGCGCGTGGCGACCGAAGACATAGAAGTGGCCCAGGCTGTATCCGAAGAAGTTCGCACCTTCTACGCCGCGGCGGATGGCTTCCTCTTCGTTGTGGTGCATCATCATCGGGCTCACGCACGCGACCTGAGGGTTGACTGCGTAGCCAACGGGTACGCACTTGTCGACCAAGGTCTGCTCATATTCAGCCACCCAGGTACGTGCTTCTTCGGGATCAATGAACGCGAACGTGAGGGCGCCCATGCCTTTTTCGGCGGCGAGCAAGATGGTGTCGCGGCGACTACACGCAACCCACAACGGCGGGTGCGGTTTCTGCATCGGCTTGGGTACGACGTTGCGGGGCGGCATCTTTATGAACTCGCCATCGACACCGGTGAACGGTGTCTCGACCATGCACCGCAACGCCGTTTCGAGGCCTTCGAGCCAGGCCTCGCGCTTCTTCAATGGGTCGACTCCGAACCCACCGAGCTCGGCCTCGCTCGATGACTCGCCACTACCGAAATCGACGCGACCGTTGGACACGAGATCGAGCATTCCGACGCGCTCGGCGGTGCGCGCCGGATGATTGAACTGAGGCGCCGTCAAGATGATGCCATGGCCGAGACGCATGTTCTTCGTGCGTTGGCTACAGGCCGCAAGGAACACCTCGGGCGCAGAGGAGTGGCTGTATTCCTCGAGGAAGTGATGCTCGACCTCCCATACATATTGGATGCCGAGCTGGTCGGCGAACTCCACCTGGGTGAGCGCGTTCTGGATCAGTTCGTGCTCGGTGGATTCATCCCACGGTCGACCGATCTGATGTTCATAGAAGATTCCGAACTTCATGGACTGTATGTAAACATTCGTGTATACATATGTCAATGGCCGCCCGCGCTGCAGTGGTAAAGAATGTGACTGCGGACAAGATCGCACACGCAGCCGCGACCACGAAGCGGGTCACGAGCACCAGCCGAATGCCGCGTGCGCAGAGGCGTGAGCAGATCGTTGGTGCAGCGGCCACGGTGTTCGTCGGGGGCGGTTTCGCTAGTGCCTCGATGGAAGATGTGGCCCGCGCCGCAGGTGTCACTCGCCTCATCGTCTACCGAATCTTCGAGTCCAAAGAAGCGCTCTACCTAGCGGTGCTGTCGAGTGTGATCGATGACCTTGCCAAGGTGTTCGATCACGATGATTCTGTTGGCGTTGCGTCTGAGTCGTCTCGACCCCGTGAGCCGATCGCCGCGTTGCTCCTTGGTGCAGCCCGACGCCAGCCCGATGGCTTTCGCCTGTTGTGGCGACACGCTCAGAACGAGCCGGAGTTCAGGTGGTTGGCGGCGCAGTTCAAGGCGGCAGCAACTCAGTACGCGCGCACGTTGCTGGGCACATCAATCTCGGATCCAACGATGCTGAAGTGGGCGGCCGAGTCGTTGGTGAGTCATCTGTACGAGAGCATCTGCCTCTGGCTCGATCGAGGACGCGTGTCGCGAGATACGGAGTTCTTGACGATGCTTACTGAAGGGGTGCGCGCGATGGTGAACGAGTGGGCTCGTGTGTCCGTGTGAGGCGTTACGGCGATCGAGCGTGTTAGAAGGGTCGCGCCGTGAGAACGATCGAAAGCATGGCGACGAGAGAGAAGGTTACGAACGCAATGCCGGGGAGTAGGCGAGTTTCCACGCTCTTGTATCGGCGGCAACCCTGCCGACTTTACTGATTGCTCACATCTTGATGACGCTTGAGGATCGACGTGTGATGACGCATGTCGAGATGGTGGCTGCTCGACCGATTGTCCTGCACGCTGTCGACCTTGGTCTCGATCATCAGCACCCGCGCATCGGGGCCACACGCCGAGCGATGCCGGTGCGGCAGGTGCGCGGGATACGACATGAAGTCGCTGTGGTGCAGGGTAGAAATGGTGCCGTCAACATCAATCTCGACGTCCCCGGCGAGCACGTAGATGGACTCGAATCCGTCGTGTTCCCAGTAGTCGAGGAACTCGGTGGGAAGGCCAACGAACTCGAGCACATGGAAGGGGGTGTCGCCCGGTAGGAGCAGTCGTACGGCTGATGCTGACGGCGCGTTGCTTGCATCGTCATGTACCGACACGCCGATCGCATCGCCACCGCGTACCAGGTGCGGTGTGGTCGTCGAGGCCGACGGCATACCGAAGAGGGCCTGGGGAGTGGTATCGAGCGCACGCGCGATGCGGTACAGCGAGTCCATCGACGGCTTCGCACGACCATTTTCAACCTGCGACAGGAACGGTTGCGAGAGCCCGCAGCGCTGCGCCAACTCCACCATCGTAAGTTTGCGTTTGCGGCGGCGGTCGCGAATGTTTGTGCCAACGGTCGCCCATTCGGCCGCGTCGAGTTCTGCCACATCGCGCACGACGATCGGCTCCTTGCTCACGACACCAAGGGCACTACGTCGTTCATGAAGCGACCCATCTGCTCGACGGCTTTGGAATACGGATCTCCGGTGAGGTGAGGGTAGATGGTGAGGTTCTCCACACCCAGCAACTCGCGATACTCCTGCACCTGCTCGGCAACGTCCTGCGCGGTGCCAACGAGGATGGTGCGCTGCTTGATCGACTCCTCGAGCGTCGGTATGAGTCCAGGTCCAACGGGCTTGCCATCGTTCCCCATGTAGCCGCGACTCCAGCCGTATGGGCCGAGGAATTTCCAGAATTCGTCGTGACCGTCACGTGCGGTACGCATCGCTTCTTCGTGGGTGTCTTCGATACGTACGGTCACCACCAGCATGCGTTTGTCGCCGCGGGCCAGGTTCGATCCGTGGTGCGCGGCGTGCAGTTCGCCATAGCGATCCCACATCCGCTTGATGAACACCGGGTTCTGATTCCAGAACACCGCGTTGTGGTCGACGACGGGGACGTACTCGAGCGTGGCCGGGCTGGTAGCTGGCTGCCAGATCTCGAACGGATAGATCGGGCGCGGCACCAGGGTGAGTTCGGTGACGGTGCTGCCTCGATCGGGAATGCCTGGCGCTGGAAGCTGGAAGAACTTGCCGGTGTACGAGAAGCTGTCGCGATTGAGCGACATCCGAACGACCTCCATGGCTTCTTCGAACCACTCACGGTTACGCGCGTCGTCCTCGACCTGATGTGGATTGTCGGCTGAACCAATCGATATATGGTCGGAGTTCAGGTGCAGCAACTCGCGAGGTACGGTGCCTCGACCGACGCCCAAGATGCCGCGGCCGCCAGACAGGTTGTGCATCGTTGCGAAGTCCTCGGCGAACCGCAGCGGGTTCCACTGTGGCACGACGTTGAACATCGCACCGAGGCGTACGTTCTGAGTCTTGGCGGCAATCCACGCAGAGATGAGGATGCCATTGGGGATGACCTCGTAGCCCTCGTACTGAAAGTGATGTTCCGTCGTCCAGAAGCTGTCGAAGCCAAGTCGATCCGCCTCGACGGCCGCGTCGATGTACTTGAGCGTGGCGTCCCAGCAGGCGGCATTGTCGTAGCGACGGTCCATCGGATTCGGTAGGCCGGCTCCTGCATCGGACATCTCCACGCCACCGAAAAAGAATGCACCAATCTTCATGTCAGCTCCTGCTCCGTTGCTTGCCGTGTTACGTCACGCCAGCTATGTGCACGCTAGACAGTCGATATTGATGGTGTCAATATCGAGATCCCAGCCTTCAATGGGCGCGATCCGGGCCACACGCAGGCCACACGCTGGCTCACATCTCGCCCATTGATGGGTTTGCGAAGGTTGGAAGGGCGACGGTTAGAGGGTGACAGCTGAGAGGGTGACAGCTGAGAGGGCGACGGTTAGAGGGCGCGGGGTGACGGTTAGAGGGCGGTGGCGGCGGCGGTGGCGAAGATGTCGAGCAGGCGATCGAGTTGGGTGTCGGTGATGACCAGTGGGGGACAGAACGTGTTGGTGTCTGCGTTGAGCGCACGCACGATGCCGCCGTTGCTGAGCATGTGATCGCGAATCGCTGCGGCGTTCTGGTCGGGCTTGAGGCCAGCGGCCCACACGGCGCCGTCGCCGCGAGCGTGGTCGATGATGCCGTCGGCGGCAAGGGCCTGCAGACCGGCACCGAGTCGGGCACCAACATGCGCGGCGCGCGCGACCAGGTCCTCGCGCTCCATGATCTCAAGGTTCTTGAGCCCGGCCGCGCACACGCTCGCGTGGCCGCTGTAGGTGTAGCCGTGGCGAAGGAAGAAGGTGGGATCCGACTCGAGCGCATCGAGCGGCTTACGTCCGACGAACACGCCACCAAGCGGTTGATAACCCGACGTGACCGCTTTGGCGAAGCCGAGGAAATCTGGTGTGACGCCGTAGTGCTGCGCTGCGAACCATGAACCCATTCGGCCGAAGCCGGTGATGACTTCGTCGAAGATGAGGTACGCGCCGTGCTGATCGCAGAGCCGACGAAGGCCCTGCAGATAATTCTCGGTCGGAGGAAACACGCCGCCCGCGCCCTGCACTGGTTCGGTAATGACCGCAGCAATTTCAGCGCTGCGTTCTTTCATCAACGTCGCGAGCGCCTCGATGTCGTCACTCGGCACTTGCACGACATCGCCAACGAGTGGACCGAAGCCGACCTTGTTCGGGGCGATTCCCTGCGCGCTCGTGCCGCCGTAGTTCGTGCCGTGATATCCGCGCGTGCGACTGATGATGAGGGTGCGTTCTGGATGGCCTGCTTGCACGTGCGCGAGGCGGGCCAGCTTCATCGAGGTATCGACCGATTCGCTGCCACTGTCGACGAAGAAGACGCGACCATTCGGCATTGGGCTGAGCGTGAGGAGCTTCTCGGCGAGTTCGTCGGCGGGGCCGTTAGTGAAGGGATCGAAACAGGAGTACGTCTCGAGCGTGCTCATTTGGGCATGCACTGCGTCGGCCATTTCGCGTCGGCCGTGTCCGATCGCGCAGTACCAAAGGCTGGCCATGCCGTCGATGAGTTCTTGACCGTCGGCGTCCCACAGCAGGGCACCGTCGCCGCGGACGATGCGGATGAAGGATTCGCGGGTGGTGGATGCAAATGGGTGCAGAAAGGCCGATGGCATACCGGAACGCTAGCGGTTGCCGGCACGACCGTTCGATTTACGCAGGCAGTGGCAGCGGCATGATGAACTCGATCGCGTTCGCGTCGGCGCTGTGCTCGGCGACGGCAAATCTGTAGTCGCCGGGTTCGAGCCACCATGTCTGCTCAGTCGGTCGCCACACCATCAGACGAGAATGGGGCACCGGCATCGTGATCGCGCATGACTCTCCGGGCTCCAATGTTGGTGTGCGGGCGAAGCCCACGAGTAGTTCGTGAGCGCGTTCAACGGCCGAGCCTGGGAGACCGACGTAGATCTGCGGCACATCGATGCCGGCCACCGATCCGGTGTTGGTGACCGTGACAGTGACATCGGTTGCCTCGTCATCTGTCACCGCGTACACGCCGGAGTGCGTGAAGGTGGTGTACGACAGGCCGAACCCAAATGCAAACGCGGCCACGTGTGCGTCATGTGCCAGCTTTGAATAGCCATGCCAACGGTCGTACTGAGCGGTGGTCGCGGTGCGGTCGAACGCAGGTAGGTGTGCCTCGCTCGTTGGCGTGGTGAACGGCATTCGGCCACTCGGACAGACCCGACCGAGCAGTACATCCGCCAACGCATGGCCGCCTTCCATTCCGGGATACCAAAGCATGATGATGGCGGGAAGACGATGAGCCCACGATTCCATTACCACTGCGCTGCCCGACATCACGACCACCACCGTGTTCGCATTTGCCGAAACCGTGGCCCCGATTAGAGCTTCGTCGGCGTCGCTCAGACGAATGCTGGCGCGATCTCCGCCAGGACCCATGCTCCGTTCGCCACTTTCGTTTCGTTGGAACGCCTTTGTGAGCAGCTCGCTCACGTCGGGTGTCTGCGGTGGATACAGCGATTGCAGATGCGCGGTGCCCTCGAGTCCGACGTACTCACCTTCGTCGGCGTGCGAGTAACCAACCACAACGATGGCGACGTCGGCGGCGGCGGCAATCAGCGCAACGTGTTCGGCATCTGTTCCATCGCAGTACGAAACGCGTGTGCCCCCGAACGCAGCGCGTAGACCGTCGAGCGGTGTGACCACCGAGGTCGGCGTAACGCGACTACTGCCCCGGTCGCCAAGGTTGGCAAAGGCCGCGAGACGACCAACAACAGCCACAGATGTTATGGATGCAAGCGGGAGCAGAGCGTGTTCGTTGCGGAGCAGCACGATGCTCTTCTCAGCTGCCTCGCGAGCGAGGGCGCGATGGCCTTCGCTGAGGAGCGTGTCGGGTCGTGTTGGTAGTGCGTAGACCGGCGCGAAGCGAAGCAGGGTCGCGACGATTCGTGTGCATGCTTCGTCGATCTCGGGCTGACTGATGTGGCCATCAGCAAGTTGCGCACGAAGGTTCTGCGCGCGGATCATGCGGAACGGCATCTCGATGTCCATGCCGGCGCGCACGCTCGCAGCCGCATCGCGAAGACCGAAGATGAAGTCGGAGATGACGATTCCCTCAAAGCCCCACTGCTCGCGCAAGACCTCCGTGAGTAAGTGTCGGTTCTGGCCACACCATTCGCCGTTGACGGAGTTGTACGCGCTCATCACGCTGGCAACACCCTCTTCGATCACCCGGCGGAAGTGAGGGAGGTAGACCTCATGCAGCACGCGGTCGTCAACGGTGACGTCGACCGCGAAGCGTGTGTTCTCCATGCTGTTCAACGCGTAGTGCTTGACGCACGCCATCACATGGTGCTGGGCCCCGCGTGTGAGCGCGGCACCCATCTCGCCGAGCAGCACCGGATCTTCGCCGTAGGTCTCTTGGGCGCGACCCCATGCGGGATGCCGAGGGAGGTTGATACACACGCCGCCAAAGAAGTTGGCACCCTTGGCGCGAAGCTCGCGACCGATCGCGTCGCCGATGCGTTCCTCGAGGTCGATGTCGAATGTTGCGCCGCGCGCCATGCTCACGGGGAAGCACGTTGCCGGCTCGATGACAACGCCGCGAGGGCCGTCGCTGAACTCGATACCGGGCACGCCGAGGCGCGCACATGAGCCGCCCGGGTATGTGTGCTCCACGTAGCCGCCGCCGATCATGTCGGCCAGCCCTGGCCAGAAGTCGACATCACCGTCGAGGCACTCGAGCCGCTCGTCGATGGTCATCTGTCCAACGATCGTCACGGCTTGCGCGGCGATGTCGGCACCGTTGGCTATCTCGGTCAGTGCCCGTTCGAATGCGGTCGGCATGTGGCCGACTGTAACGCCTCCTACCCGAATGGCAGGAGGCGTTCGTCTGGGTTTGGGTCAGTGCCCGGGCGTGGTGCCGGTGGTACTCACGTCACCTGCCTGGAACAGACCAAGAGCGCCCTTGCCCACGTTCGCGAACTTGTGCGTCACGATTGGGTACAGCCCAGCGGCATCGAATGTGAACTCGACGAAACCGCCTTGAGCAGGTTGCAGATCAAGTGCCTGTGAGCCGCCATGGCGATCATCGGGCTGCAGGTTGTAGGTGCCCTCCTTGAAGACGGTGTCGAAGATCGTGCCGACGATATGGAACGACGAGTTCTCCGATGGGCCAGCGTCAACAACCCACACACGCACTCGCTCGTCGGGCTCGACGCGAATCGGGTGGAACTTGTATTGGCTGACGTATCCGTTGAAGACCACAGCATCGGGCTGGACGGCCATCATCTTTGTGAGATCGCCTGGCTGCCCGTCGGGGCCGGTGTAGAGCTCGGATTGCACCAGCAGATATTCATGATCGACGGAAGCGAGCACCGGGGGATCAATGATGATGGCGCCATACATCCCGTTTCCGATGTGGTGGAGTGCTGGTGCCGTGCCGCAGTGGTACATGAATGCCCCTGCAAACTTCGCCTTGAACTGATACACCAATGACTCGCCGGGCTTGATCGAACGCATCTCCACGTTCCATGCCACCTTGCTCGCGTGGAAGTCGATCGAGTGTGACAGCTTGCCGTCGTTGACGAGCGTGATCGTGAACAGGTCGCCGACCTTGCCACGCAGCGTCGTACCGGGAACGGTGCCGTCGAACGTCCACATTTCCTGCTTGACCCCTGGGGCAACCTCGATCACTTTCTCGATGGCATGCATCGTGATCTTGTGCTCGGTGCCACCAGGTGCTGGCTGAAGCGTTGGATCGTAGGGCTTCCAGTCGGCACCGGGCTTTGCGTTGAAGTCGATCTTCGCGCCCGTTGCCGCCGCTTGAGTGGTCTGCGTTACCGCTTCGCCACTTGAGCCAGCCGAACTGGCGGACGAGTTGTCTCTGCGGCCTAGCGCGATCGACGACATGAGCAGGGCGACTATGGCGATGATGGCGGCGGTGCACCACATCACCCAACCAACGGGGTCGCGTCGTGGGCGCTGCGCCTCGTGGTCACCCACCTGGTCGGTTCTGGAGATCGTCGAATCGTCGCTGCTTGGTGCATTGTTGGTTGGCATATGGCCGTCCCTCTGAGTTGGCGTGGGCTGTTGCAACCAACAATGGACCAACGTCTGGGGCGGGCGGAAGGGCCTTTGGTCACTTTCAGCCGTGCCGCACCTAGACCTTCCTAGACGGGGGGTGACTCTGCCACGACAAGTTCAATCTGCTTGCGCTGCGATCCACCTTCGCTGATCCAGATTGCGAGCAACACGAGTGCACCACCAAATGCGTGGCGAAGGTAGAGATGCTCTCCGACCACAAGCCATGAAAAGGCCACGCCGAGCAACGGCGTCAGGAACATCGAGACGGCAACACGGTTCGACGGTTGGTTGGCCAACACTGAGCAGAGCAGGAGATAACCAAGCGCGGAACCAACGCCGAGAAACAGCACCGCCCAGGCTGCCTTCGGTTGGATGTGATCGCCGCGCAGCATGCCGCCGTTCGTGATATCGAACAGGCAGGCCGGAATCACAAAGAACAATGCGCCCACCTGCGTCAGCGCGGCGACGGCCAGCGGATCGACGCCCTGGCCAGCCCGCCGCACGAACGCGGTGTAGATCGAGAACGTGATGACTGTGCCGAGGAGTAGCACCATTGGAAGGATCGCCGCGCCGTGGCTACCTTCGGACACGATGCCCGATGCCACGACGACCCCGCCGATTCCAAACGCCAACGCCAACAGGGACCGCGGCGATGGCTTGTCGCCAACAATGAGCGCGCCGGCGAGCGCCACCCCGATTGGTTCGAGACCGACGATGATCGAACTGATCGTGGCTGAACCCTTGTCGACTCCCACGCCGAGGAACACCGCCATCAACCCAATGCCAAACATGCCGATCAGTAGCAGACGTCGCCCGTGATGGCGGGCCGAGGGCAAGCGTTTGCGGGCGACGATCACCAAGACAGTGGCTGCGATCACGAAACGGCCGAGGTTGGCTGTGGCCGGGCCAAAGCTCTTGCCAGCAAGTTTGTACGCGGGCATGCTGCCACCAAAGAAGGTGACCATCAGCAAGAGCGCGGCGCGTACACCCATCGTGGCCGGCTCGACCTTGGGTGTCGCGGGTGCGTCGATGCGTGCCGGATCGGTCATTGGGAATCAGTCATTTGGTGTCACGACTGCACGACCGCGTAACTGACCGTGATGTAAGGCGTCGTACGCTTGGCCGACGCTGTGCAGCGAGAACAGGTCGGCGTCGCTGCGGATGAGACCCTGTTCGGCTAGGCGAACGACGGCGTGGGCGTCGGCAACACTCGAGCCTTGAAAGTTGAGTACCTCGCCGTCGCGCGGAAGGCCGCCGTACCACGGCCGCTTCAACGTGCCGCCGTTCGAGCCAATGACGGCGTAGGTGCCGTATGGCTGCACGCAGCCGACGCCGACATCGATTGTTGCATCGATACCGACGAAGTCGAGCACTGCCGTTGCGCCTTCGCCATTGGTGACGCGACGCAATTCGCTAGCTGTAGATGTGTCGACGCCGGTGATGGTGTGATGCGCCCCGAGTTCGGTGGCGTACGCCAAACGCGACGGGTTGTTGTCGATGGCGACGACAACCGCCGGGCTCAACGCGCGCAGCATCTGCACGGCGAATGAGCCAAGACCACCTGCACCAATCACGACCGCAATGGATCCTGGCGTGAGCTTGTGGAGCACCTTGCGAACGCCGTGATACGACGTGGCACCAGCGTCGGTGAGCGGGGCCGCGATTCGGGGGTCGAGCGAGCCGATGCTCACGACGTCGCGTGGAGCTCGTGCCGCCACGTATTGCGCCAACCCGCCGTCGCGTCCGTAGCCGCGTCCGGCAAGACCATGCGCGCAGGCGCTGTCGTGACCGCGCACACAGAGCGAGCACACGCCGCACGAACTCGGTGAGACGAGCGCCACGGCTTGACCGATCTCGAATCCGCTGACGCCCTGCCCGACGGCGGCGATCCATCCGCCGACTTCATGACCGAGTGTGAACGGCATGTGCCACCCGATCATCTCGCCAATCGAGCCGGGAATCTCCATCATCGTGAGGTCGCTGTGGCACAGGCCGTTGCCGGCCACCTTCACCAATACCTCGCCTGATGCAATGGTGGGTACATCGACCTCGACCAACTGCGGCGGCTGCTGCCATTCGAGCAACCGATACGCGAGCATCGTGGATGGCAGTGACGTACTCATCGTGCTGCGGGCCAATCAGTGGGGCGCAGCGCTGCGTCGGTGCCGCCATCCATCACGATGAAACTGCCGACGAAAAACCCGGCGCTCGGCGACAGGAGATACGCCAACAGTGCGGCGACCTCCGCCGGTTGACCGGGACGTTGGATCGGCACCGGGTATGTGTCGCCGAGACTGAGCACGAATTCGATGCCGCCTTCGGTCATCGGCGTTTCGATGAGACCCGGAGCGATCGCATTGAGGCGGATTCCCGCACCGATCCAATCAGCGGTGGTGGAGTGATTTCGCACCCAATGTGCAAGTGCAAGTTTCGAGGCCGGATAACCACCCATCGGCGAGGCGGCAGCGGCGCGCCGGGCAGTGGCTTCGTCATCAACGAGGCAGGCATCGACCGCAGCGAGGGGGATGCCCTTCTGTGCCGTGGTGCTATTGGAACTGATGGCCACTGCGCTCGGATTCGTGCCACACGCCAACAGCGGTCGCAGGCCGTGCAGCGTTGCCACGGCGCCGAAGTAGTTGATGGAGACAACGAGCTCTTCATTCGATCCGTTCGAACTGATGCCCGCGGCCGCAACGAGCCCGTCGAGGACACCCTCGCTTGCAGCGGTGACTTCATCGATCATGACGCGGCGCCCCTCTGGCGTGGACAGATCGGCAATGACCTCGGCATCTCGAACATCGATACCGATGACGCGGTGCCCGTTGGTTTCGAGCAGTGCACGCGTTGCGCCGCCAATGCCGCCAGCCGAACCCGTAATCGCGATCGTGCCCACGGTTATGCACCCACCAGTTCGATACGCGCCGACTTCAATCCGAACACAAACGCGTTGGGTAGCGCCTCAACTGAACCGGACACGATCTCGAACGAATCGACGCGACGAATGAACTCTTCGAAGAACATGCGAATTTCGAGGCGGGCCAGCGCTGCACCGAGGCAGAAGTGAGTTCCGAACCCGAACGCGATGTGATGGTTGGGAGTGCGAGTGACGTCGAAGACTTCGGGATCCGTGAAGTGGCCCGGGTCTCGGTTGGCCGACGAGTACATCATCAAGACCTGATTGCCTGCTGGGATGACGGTGCCATGGAGATCGTAATCAGTGACGGCCACACGACACATGTTGTGGATGGGTGTCACGTACCGAATGAATTCCTCGACAGCAATTGTGAGGTCGGCACCATCTTTGAGTGCGGCCCACTGCCGTGGGTTGGAATGCAGGTTCAACAGGGTGCGGCCGATAACAGTGCGCGTTGTCTCGGCGCCGCCATCGAGCAACAACAATGCATCGGAGATGGCTTCGGCGAGTCCGAACGCGTGGCCCGGTATCTGCGCCGTTGTGTACATGCTCATCAGGTCGTCCATCGGACAGCCCTTCTTCTGCTCGTACAGCTCACCCGCGGCAACAGCAAATTCGATGGCCGCGTTCATGCCATCCTCGTTGAAGTAGCGCGGCCCGCCGCCCAACGCGATGGTGCGTTCTGACCAGTCGCGCAACTTCGGCCAATCGGCATCGTCGAAGCCGAGCAACCGACCAATCATCAGCGCGGGAAGCGGCGACGCCAGGTCAGCGATGACCTCAGCGTTGCCTTTGGCGAGAGCCGCGTCGAGCAGACCGGTGACGACACTGCGGATGGCGGCTTCTTTGTCGGCGACCGCTTTTATGGTGAATCGACGCGACACGAGGTTGCGACGCAGCGAATGCAATGGATCGTCGAGGCCGATGATCGCCTGATCGGCGGGCAGGTTCGGGCGATAACCACCCTTGTTCTGGTCGCTGTTGATGAACACGTCCTTGCGACGTTCGATCTCGACAATGTCGTCGTAACGCGAGATGCCCCACAACTCGTTGATCGAATCCCAATAGGCCGGAGCGTTCTCGCGCATCCACGAGTAGGTGGTGTACGGCTCGTTGATATAGAAGTCGCCATCGAGAAGGTCGATAGTTCTGGTGCTCATGTTGCGACTGTATCTGACGTCGCGTCAGATACAGAGAGTCGGTGCGTCAGCGGTCGAGCACGCTTGTGGCGGGCACGCGGGTGGCGTCGAAGAACGCAAAGAATTCCTTGGTGGAGCCGGTGAGATAGCGATTTCGATCGCCGCCCATGCGCTGGTCGACGAACTGACCAGTGACATTGCCTCCAGCATCGGCAGCGAACGTGAAGAACACAGGCCACCTGCCGTTGATGTCCAACTGCATCGCCTTCACGCAACCGATATTGATCAGTGCGTTTGCGAGCTGCGTGGCATCGACTTTGCTGACAAGTACATAGGCAAAGCGATTGTCGGGCATTACGCACGCCGCCGAGCGCGGCACATACACCTTGTTGCCGTAGTCGGCGCCCCACCAGACACCCTCGCTGATTCCCTTCGCGATCTGGGACCTGCCGTTGTCGACCATCAGGATGAGGTTCTGCCTCAGGCTGAGCCATGATCCATCGTCGTGTATCTCACGCCCGAGTGATCCAAGGGTGATGCGACCGTCCTTGCCAACCGCCAGGGTCGCATCGCCTTGTTTGAGGGGCTTGACGGTGACGCCCTCGGTCATATAGCCGCCCTTGATGTGCTCGAACCGAAAGCCACCGTTCATCGCCGCCAGCAGCGCCGGTTGCAGCTCAACAGGCACTCGATTCGATCGCGCCCACGTACCGCCGGGTTCCTCGGAACCATTGAAGAGGCCGACACGGAGGTGGGTTTGGTCGATCTCGACGACGGTGGCGACAACGCCTCCGGCCTCCGGCATTGGCCGCAGACTGGTCGCCCACATCGTGTCTTGTCCAGCCGCTTTGGCGATCGGCGTCCATTGGCCTTCACCCGCCAGCGCCGGGGTGATGAGTGGTGCAATCTGGGCGGGTGCCACAGGTGCTGGGCCACTGACCACGATGCGCGGAGCAGCCGTGGTGCTCGTGGCCCCTGGCGCATTTGCATGCGTGCCGGCAGCAACGACGGGAGTCACGGTTTTCTGGTTGACGAGCACACCTGTTGCTGTCACAAAATCGAGACGCTTCGCCGGAGTCTTCGACGGTGGAGTGCTGTACACCTTGGTCTCCATCCAGTCGATGAGTGCGCCGAGATGATGGTCGCGTCCCCAGGTGGCCATGCGCTGAGACGTCGTATCCCCATTGTCATGGCCGACATAGGAAACGAAGGAAATCGTGGTCCACACGACAACGATCGCCGTAAGCGACTTGGCCACGATCCAGAGATCATGTCGCTGACGTTCGAAGGGTGTCAGCACTCTGGCTCGCCGTGCTGCACGGCGTTCACGGCGGTGTGCTCGACTGAATCGTGCTCGCCACGTCGCCATACTCGTGGCACGCCACTTCGCCATGGGTGTGACGCTAGTGGTGGGTGGCGAGAAAGCGTCGTCGCCCCCCAGGTGGCTTTACCAACAATTTGCTTATTAGGCGAGTGGCGCAGCAAGGCGCTTGTACATGCTGCGTTGTGCCTTCGCGAGGCGCACGAACTCGGTATATAACCGGTTGCATGCAACGGATGCCGTTGGGCTCGGTTCGAACACTCGCGCCGTGGGGGCACGGGAGCTGATGTCATCGAGGGTGAGATGACCAAGGTGTAGTGCGGCAAACCACGCTGCGCCGCGCACGTTCACATTGACGGGATCGACAACCTGCTCGATTGGGCGGCCGATGACATCGGCATGGATCTGACACCACAGATCCGACTGGGCGCCGCCACCCAACAGTCGCAGTCCGTCGAGCGGTCGTCCCGCGAACTTCTCAGTGGCCTCAAGCAGCCAACGCGCGTTGTAGGCAACTCCCTCGAGCACGGCGCGCACGAGGTGAGCTCGGGTAGTAGCCAGCGACACGTTGAGGAAGCTGGCGCGCAGATTGTGATCCTCAACGGGGGATCGTTCGCCGTTGAGCCACGGACAGAAGATGACCCCGCCGCTGCCCGATGGTGCCGATGCGGCCTCGGCAGTGAGTGCGTCGTAGCTACCGTCGACGGTGATGCGATCGCGTAGCCAACGCAGTGCCGCGCCGCCAGTGTCGTGATTGTTCGCAATCAGATACGACCCTGCGCGAACGCCAGGAATCGACGCCATTTGCCGTGCGACGTCGGTCTTCTTGAACGGCACGGGCGCCGACACCCACGCTGTAGTCGAAATCGCGATGTGGCCGGCAAAATCGGCCACCGCACCGGCACCGATGGCAGCGGTATGGAGGTCCGGAACTCCGCACACCACCGGCGTGTTTGCTTCGAGACCAAGCTCACGAGCGACCGATTCGAGCACGGTTCCCAACACGCTTCCCGTGGGTCGCAACTCGGGAAGTTTCGTCGCGTCGCGTCGGGCGAGTCTGAGCAGCGTCGGGTTGTACGCAATAGCCGCGTCGCCGCGGTTATCCGTGAGCCACGACAGCACCATGGAGGCGGGTGTCGCCGCGATGCGCCCCGTGAGTCGGGCGCCGATGAAATCGACGGGTTCGATGAGCGCATGCGCCCGCGCGTATATGTCGCTGCGACGACGTTGTAAGAACTGAGCGTGTCCCGTTGGGTCTGCGCCAACAGGGCTCGGCGCGCCACCGGCAATTCGCAACCACGGCACGATCTTGTGTGGGGCGTATCCGGCCACGCTCACGGTGCCGCCAACGAGGCGTCTCGACCACTGTGCGCCGCGGGTATCGGACCACAACAGGCACGCGCCCAACGCGTTGGCGTCGCGGTCGATGGGCACAGTAGAACCCCACTGACCGGTGATGCCGACGCCCGAGCAGGCCTCGGTTTGCGATGCCGCGTGCACAACTTCGCGCGCGGCATCGACGATGCCCGACCACCATTGCGCAGTGTCCTGCTCGGCGCCGCCGTCGTCGGTGAGCGTCGTGTCGATCGAGCGAAACGCGCTGGCGAGTACATGCCCGTCGTCGCCCACGACGGCTACCTTGGCCCCACCGGTGCCGAGGTCGATGGCGAGATACCAGCGAGTGTGCATCGTTGCATTCTTGCGTATGTGAGCCACTCGACTCGACCGCCCTACGTTGTGGATGCGTTGTTTGTGCAAGGCTCGCGACCATGAGCACATACCCATATGCCGACCGTTATCCCGTTGTTCGGGGTCTCCCCGAGGAGGGTCGAGACCGTGAATCGATCTTGGGCGAACTACGTGAAATGGCTACTACTGAGGACGCGTTCTGGCACACCGGCAAGGCCAGCGGCTCGTTCTACTGCGGCGATATGGATCACTATGCATTCATGTCGGAGGCGTTCGGTCTGTACGGACACATGAACGCGCTGCAGCGTGATGTGTGCCCGAGCGCCACCCGCTTCGAGGGCGAAATCATTGCGATGGGCCTCGATCTTTTCAACGCGTCGGCTGCCGACGGCGGTGAACCGGCCGGCATGATCACGAGCGGAGGCAGTGGCAGCATCCTGCACGCAGTACTGGCATATCGAGAACATGCCCGCGCGACACGAGGCATCACGCGCCCCAATTTCGTCAAGCCGGAGACCGGCCATCCGG
Organism: Actinomycetes bacterium; assembly: GCA_031367435.1. Classification (GTDB taxonomy): domain Bacteria; phylum Actinomycetota; class Acidimicrobiia; order Acidimicrobiales; family Ilumatobacteraceae; genus WLMZ01. The sequence continues at coordinate 43,039 of JANLPV010000109.1, forward strand.
CGTTCGACAAGGCCTGTCACCTACTCGGCGTTGAGCTTCGCATCGCGCCGATTGATGCCACGACAGCGCAGGTTGACGTGGCCGCACTTGAAGCGTTGATCGACGATCAGACGATTGCGATCCTCGGATCCGCCTCGAACTATGGCTACGGCACCATCGACCCGATTGAAGAGCTGGGCGCAGTGGCGTTGCAGCATGGCGTCGGGCTGCATGTTGACGGCTGCCTTGGCGGCTTCATCCTGCCGTTCGGTGAGCAGCTGGGTTACCCCATTTCCCCGTTCGATTTTCGTGTCGCCGGTGTGACCACCATCTCCGCCGACACGCACAAGTACGGATACGGATTGAAGGGCACATCGCTCTTGCTCTTTCGCGATCGTTCACTTCGTGACAGCCAGTATTTCTTTCAGACCAACTGGACCGGTGGCAAGTACTGCTCGCCGGGTATCGACGGTTCCCGATCGAGCGGACTGCTGGCCGCGACATGGGCGGGCATGTTGGCAACTGGACGGACCGGATACCTGCGCTATGCCAAGGACATCTTCGCCACCGCAGCGGCGATGCAAGCGTCGGTGCGTAGCCATCCCGAGTTGCGCCTGATCGGAGACCCGACGTATCTCTTCGCGTTCACATCAGACGACTTCGACATCTATCACGTCAACGACGCGCTGCGCGCACGTGGTTGGCGGATGAATGGCCTGCAGTATCCAAACGCGATTCACATGGCAGTCACACGTCCGCAGACTCAATCGGGCGTGGCCGAAGCGTGGGACAGCGACCTCTCCGCCGCGGTGGAATATGCGCAGGCCAACGCGGGCAAGCCCGCAAAGAGTACGGCTATCTACGGAGGCGTGTCGGGAGGATGGACCGAAGAGGCCGACGAGTTCATTCGCGCCATCATGAGCGACATGCTCGACAAGCATCAGGGGCTGCCACCCCTATGACCGAGACGTCGTCGAGCGACGCAGTGCATACCGATCGCGACGAGAAGCGGACGAGCTATGTGGAGTTGTTCTTCGATCTTGTGTTCGTGTTTGCGATCACGCAACTCTCGGGGTTGTTGAAGCATCGCCACGACGCGGCCGGGTGGGCGCACGCCGGTCTGATGATTTGGATGGTGTGGTGGGCGTGGTCGCTCTACACATGGGCAGGCAATGCCATCGATGTGCAACGGCGATGGGTGCGCTTGGCGATGCTCGTCGTCACTGCGTGCACATTGTTCTTCGCGCAGGCGATGCCACAGGCGTTCGCATCGCAGGGCGAGCAGTTCGCTGTTGCCTACGCAGTCGTTCGGGTGTCGGGCCTCGCCTTGTATTGGTGGGGCCTGCGTGACCGTCCTGACCAGCGCGTCGCGTTGTGGACTTTTCTACCTATCTCGGCAACGGCGGCGGCCGTGATCCTGATCGGCGGCTTCGTCAACGAGTCGGCAAGGCCATGGGTGTGGTTGATCGCGGTGGTCATCGACTTCTCCAGCGCGCTCGCGGCGGGACGCGGCGAATTCGATATCGCTCCCGCGCATTTTGCGGAGCGTCACGCTCTGTTCATCATCATCGCTCTCGGTGAATCAATCGTGTCGGTTGGCGTTGCCAGCAGCGGGCTCGACCCGGCGGCGATTCGCTATTTCGCAACAGGCAGTGCGTTCGTTGTCATCGCGTCGATGTGGTGGGCGTATTTCGATTGGGTGAACGAGGCTGCCGAACGACACTTGGCACACACAGGCGGCCCTGCGTGGTCGTGTCGCGCGTGACCTTTTCACGTATCTGCACCTCGTCTTCATCGCCGGCACGGTGCTGTTCGCGGTCGGAGTCGAAGGTGCAATCGCCGAGCCGCTACAGCCATTTGAACCGTTCCGACGTTGGGCAGTTGGCGTCGGCATCGTGATGTACCTGATGGGATTCGTGCTTTCGCATGCGCGCGCGGTGCATCGCGTGCTCATCGGCCGCAGCATTGGCACGGTGTTCGTCGCCGGCGTCGTCGCTGCATTCGGTGCTCACCTCGATGCGGTCTGGCTGCTTGTCGTTCTCGCAGGTATCAACATTGTGATGACTGCCAGCGAAGGCCTGAGTCGACATCGTCGCGACCGCGCGCAGTTGGCTCGTTAGAGAACGGTGTTGCCGTACATCTCACCAAGCGGATCGCTGATGAGCTCGAGCCGAGTGCCGTCGGGATCGAAGAAGTAGATCGACGACCCGTCGATGTGCGCGTAGGCAATACCGGCATCGTCGAGTTTGCTTTTGAGGTGAGTCCACTTCGCCGGCTCGACCGAGATCGCCAGGTGATGTAGGCCGCCAAGTACTTCCTGATACGGGCCGAGATCGAGACCCGGCAGATCGAAGAACGCGAGACCATTACCGGCACCGATGTCGAAGAAGAAGTGCGTCGAGCCTTGGTAGTCGCGGTTTTCGAACATGTCGGTGAGTGGGAACTCGAGCAGGTCCTGGTAAAACCGGACGGTGCGTTCGACGTCTGCGCAGAGTAACGCCACGTGATGCACGCCCCGCGCCGCCGAAGGAGCGCGGTTGTCGCGCGCAATGAGGTGCGTGGTGCGGATGCGGTCACGTTCGGCAGTGAGTGCGTCGCGATCAGTCATGATGAGCCTGGTTTCTCTGAGTTGCTTCTGCAGGGGGTTCATTGGGGAGGTCGGGCACCCAGTGGACACCGTTGATATGACTGCCACCGTCGACGAACAACGTATTGCCGGTGAGGTAATGGGCGTCGTCGCCGGCGAGGAAGAGTGCCACCGGCGCAATGTCTCGTTCGGGGTCGCCGACATACCCCATTGGGTTGGCTGAGTCAGCAGTGGCCACCAGTTCGGGATTACGCGCGGCGACGGCGCGAAACGCTGCGCTCTTGGCGGCCGGGCAGATCACGTTCACCACAATCCCATGCGGTGCCCATTCGCGTGCTGCAGTACGTGACAGCGATCGGAGCGCTTCTTTGGCCACGTTGTACTCGGCTGTACCGATGTGCGCGTTCACGCCGTTCAGCGAACACAGGTTGATGATGTTGCCGCGCCCTTGCGCCTTCATGAACGGGAAGGCGGCATTCATCGCCCACCACGGCCCATAGAAACCGACGCCGAAACCATGCTCAAAATTGCTGTCGCGCTTGAATTCGACTCGGCTCAGTGAGCCACCGCCCCACGCGTTATTGACCAGAATGTCGATGGTGCCCCACCGCGATGTGGCGGCTTCGATCATCGCCAGCACTTGTTGTTTGTCGGAGACGTCGGTGGCCAGATCGATGGCATCGATACCAAACTCGTCACGAAGTTCGGTGGCCACGCGCGCTCCGGCTGCGGCGTTCACGTCGGCGACCAACACCCTGGCTCCCTCGGCGGCAAAGCGCCGGGCAATGCCATGCCCAATGCCGTCGGCCGCACCGGTGATGACTGCTACTCGATCGTGTAACCGTGCCATGAAACTCCAGTCGCGTTCTGCGGCGAATGTTAGGCGGCTTGCGCGCGTTGTCGCGCTGCAGGCGGAATGCCGAGTGTGAGCAGGCCACCCAGCGCGAACACGGGCAACACGATCGTGGCTTTGCCGAGCCCCACCGTGTCGGACATCGTGCCGAGCAGTAGGGGACCGAACGTGACGCCAACTCCCGACGCAAGTGCAGCCACCCGGCCGAGCGTGTTGGTGTCGTGGTGCAACTCGAAGATGCGTGCCACCGATAACGGGTAGATGGGCGAGAGGCAAATGCCGAGACCAGCGAGGCCGACAATGCGCAGCACCAAACTCGGTCCGATCAAGAAGGGTGCGAGGAAGATGAGCGACCCGACGAACGAGGCGCGTAGCAGTAGCTGCTCATCGAACTGGCGCAGCAGGCTGGTGAGCAAGAGACGACCCGAGAACATCCCGATGAAAAAACCGATCGTGAGCGACGCTGCCGTGCCTTTTGACGCATGGCCGAGATCGCGCATAATCGATGAGGCCCATGTGACCGTGCCGATCTCCACGAGAACGCCGAACACGAGCACCAGCCACCGGCGCGGCAGGTGTGGTAATCGGGCGAGGCGGGCGATGCTGGCCGGCTGCTCGACAGCTGTGGTGGGCACAGTGGTGCGCGCCGCCACAATCGCGATGGCTGCGCCGAGCATGAGCACCGGCGCGAGATAGGCGATTCGCCAGCTGATCGCCAATGCGGCGGCACTGGTGACAGCAAGTGGGAGAAGTGTTGATGACACCATCGGAAACGCGTTCAGTGTCGACATGGTCTGCGTCGACGCGTCGGGCTGATGCGCGAACACGACACCGGGCACAACGATCACGAGTATCGCCGCGCCGGCTCCAGTGAACGCCGCGCCGGTGAGCGTGAGCGCGGGGGAGTGACCGAAGCCGAACAGCACCCCACCACCAACCATGCCGATGACGCTTGTGGAGAGCGCGGCGCGGTTGGAGAACGCACTGAGGATGCGGCTGCCAAATGCCGCCAACAGCAACAGACCAAAGCCGAACATCGAGCCGTGCATTGCCGCGAGCGACGCCGAAAGATGCAGATCGTCGCGCAGTTGTGGGAGCACCGCGCCGTAGCTGAGACTCCACGAAAGTAGTGCGTACCCGAGACCGATGCCGAGTGTCAGACGATCCCAACGCATCCGGTCGAGGCTACGGGACGTGGTGCTGTGCGCGCAGGTATCGCCCATATTGATCGATTCTCCGCTAGCGTGCTCAGTGCATTGCGGTCACCCCCGACACAATGCGGTCGAGTGCAGCGCCTCAGGCGCACGATTTTGTTCCATTCAGCGGACAGCCATGCATCAACGGCCAACCGATTTGGAAGGAAATCCATGACCACCACCCCCCCGTCTGGCGCGTCGCGTCACAACCCTCGCCGTCGCGGACCGCGCGACAATGCCTCCGGCGCTGCGCGTCGGCCCTCGACTCCAGGCGCATCGGCTCAGCCCGCGCAACCGTCGTTGAACCTCTCACCGTCCACCGCTCCCGTCATCGATGCAGCGGACTTCACCGTCCTCGACGTGCCTGCCCCGATCGTGGCAGCGCTCGCTCGCGTTGGCGTGACGGCACCATTTCCCATCCAGACCGCAACGTTGCCAGACTCCCTTGCGGGTCGCGACGTACTCGGCCGCGGCAAGACGGGCAGCGGCAAGACCATCGCCTTTGCCATCCCCACCGTTGTGCGTCTCTCAACATCTGGTGGCCGCCGCGACACGAAGCGGCCCCGTGCGCTGATTCTCGTGCCGACCCGTGAGCTTGCCAATCAGGTGGCCGAGACGCTGGCACCGATCGCGAACGCGATGTCGCTCAAGGTCACCACGGTCTTCGGCGGCGTTGGTCAAGGCCCACAGGTCACGGCACTGCGGATGGGTGTCGACATTCTCGTTGCCTGCCCCGGCCGTCTCGAGGATCTCATCGCGCAACGTCATTGCCGTCTCGATCAGGTTGAAGTGACCGTGCTCGACGAGGCCGACCACATGGCCGACCTCGGCTTCTTGCCAGCTGTGAAGCGTTTGCTCGATCAGACCCCTGAGAACGGCCAGCGTTTGTTGTTCTCGGCCACGCTCGACAATGGCATCGACGTACTCGTGCGCCGCTACCTCACCAACCCCGTGGTGCACTCGGTTGATCCCGAGATTGCCCCAGTGTCGACCATGACGCATCATGTGTTTGCGGTGAGCGCCGCCGACAAGCCAACAGTGATTCGCGAACTCGCTCAGGGTGAGGACCGATCACTGTTGTTCACTCGCACCAAGCACGGTGCAAAGAAGCTTGCCAAGCAGCTCACCGCCGCAGGTATCCCTGCAGTGGAGATGCACGGCAACCTCTCGCAGAATGCGCGCGAGCGCAACCTCGAGTCGTTCTCAGCTGGCACCACTCGCGTGCTGGTTGCCACCGACATTGCCGCACGCGGCATTCACGTCGATGACATCGCGCTCGTGGTGCACGTCGATCCGCCAGCCGAGCACAAGGCCTACCTCCACCGCTCGGGTCGCACGGCCCGCGCAGGTGCCGAAGGCGTTGTGGTGACCCTGATGACACCCGAGCAGGTTGGCGACGTGAAGACGTTGGCCCGCGCGGCGCGCATCGAACCGATCATCACAAGGGTTGCTCCCGGCCACTCAATGCTCGAGGCGCTCGTCGGGCCGGCAGCGGCATATGTGAAGCCGTCAGCCGTTGCCCACGACGAGCCAACTCCTCGTGGGGGTCGCGGCGGCGCTGCCCAGCGCGGTGCTCGTTCCGACGCGCCTCGTTCAGCCAACTCACGCTCGGGCGCGCCTCGATCGAATTCGGGTCGTCCGGGCGCGGGCCGTCAGGGTTCAGGCCGCTCGCGTTGAGCACACCTTGAGCTACGGCTCGAGGATGTCGCGGTTCACCGTACGGCGTGCGGCGTGCGGCGTCGACGAGCCACGGCGCGAGGTTGCCCTAGAGTCACATGCATGTCAACGCCTCCGAAGAGCCTCGGCCTCACTGCCGACTTGCACAGTTATCTCGTGGCAAATGGAACGCCTCCCGACGATGTGCTCAGCAGTCTCATCGCTGATACCAATGCGATGGGCCCGATCGCACAGATGCAGATCGCTCCGGAACAGGGCTCGTTTCTCACCATGCTCGCCAACATCCTCGGGGCCAAACTCATTGTCGAACTCGGCACATTCACGGGATATTCATCCGTGTGTCTGGCTCGCGGATTGGCGCCAGGAGGTCGAATGATCTGTTGTGATGTCAGTGCCGAATACACGGCGCGTGCCGTGCAGGCATGGCGCGAAGCTGGTCTTGACGATCGTGTTGAACTTCGGCTTGCGCCTGGGGCCGACACGCTTCGGTCGCTGCCGTTCGACCCGCCGATCGATCTCGCATTCATCGATGCTGACAAAGGCGGATATGCCGTCTACTACGAAGAGATCCTGGCTCGCATGCGACCAGGCGGTGTGATTGCCGTCGACAACGTGCTGTGGTCAGGGCGCATCATCGATGCCGCCGACACCTCCGCCGACACGTTGGCGTTACGCGCGTTCAACGAGATGGTCGCCGCCGACGAACGCGTCGATCGGGTGATGTTGCCGATCGCCGACGGCCTCACCTTGTGTCGTAAGCGCTGAACCCGGACTACAGCAAGGACCGAGACGTGGACGAGTCGGCAGGGACATCGGCAGGAATAGAGGAGATCACCGACGGTGAGGTGACCTGGCGTTTCGACCGATCATTTCTGCTCTCGAACTGGACGTGCATTTGGGGTCGCGGCTGCGTCGGCGTGCTCGCCGAGCCAGCCGAACATCTTGGTCAGGGATGCTGTTCGTTCGGCGCGGAGATTGACGGCGACGACGAGGCACGCCTGATTGCTGCGAGTGCTGCGGCACTTCGACCGGAGGGGTTTCAGTACTACGCGCTGGCGCTGGACGAGGGTGTGTTCAGCGATGACACCTTCACCAACACGCGCGTGGTCGATGGCGCGTGCATCTTTCTCAATCGCCCCGACTTCACCGGCGGTGCCGGATGCGCGTTGCATCTCGCGGCGCAGGAAGTTGGCGAATCTCCCATCGACTGGAAGCCGTCGGTGTGTTGGCAGTTACCGGTTCGTGTCGACTGGGCGTTGCAGGTTGATGGCACCGAGGTGGCCAACGTGCGCGCGTGGAGCCGAGCCGATTGGGGCGACGATGGCGAGCCGATGGCGTGGTGCTGCACGGAAGGCACCGAGGCATACGTTGGCGACATGCGTGTCATCGACTCGCTTGCGGAGGAGCTCGATGCAATCGCAGGCACTGCAGTGATCGTTGAGTTACGTCGACGTCTCGACCGGCCGTCGTAGTTGCATGACCGCCCGATCGGTGCACGACGTGGACGCCGAATTGCTGGGGCTCTCGACACTTCTTGGCCGCTCCGTACGAACCGCCGATGGTCGTCGACTCGGCAAGGTCATCGACGTCGCGGCCACCTTGTCAGAGCCGCACCCCACGATGGAACTGATCGGCGTTGGCAGCCGTGGCCACGTGCGCTACAGCATTGCGCTCGGTGATATCGATGGTGACATTGCTTCGCTTGACAACCGCCGAGATCTGCACATGCGCGCCGCGTGCGATCCGGTGGTCGTCACCGAGCCGTGGGCTCATGCCAAACTTCGCCTTGACCTTGACGTACTCGACTGTCAGGTCATCGATCTTGCCGGTCGACGCGTGGCACGAGTGTGTGAGGTACTGGTTGCGCGTGTCGATGATGGATATTTCGTTGTCGGCGTGGAGGTCGGTGCAGCCGGCGTATTGCGCCGCCTTGGTCTGGTGCGTCTATCGCAACGGATTGCGCGCGAGGTGGTCGATTGGGATGACCTCACACTCGCCGCGCGTCGCGCACGAACACTTCAGTTTTCTGGGTCGACCTCAAAGGTGCAACGGCTTGAACCTGCTCAACTTGCCACCGTGCTCGCGCACATTCCCATAGAGCACGCCATTGAGATGTTGCATGTTGCGGAGCCAGCGACAGCGGCCGAGGCACTTGCAGCGGCGCATACCAATTTCGGCACGAGGTTGTTGCATGCGCTGCCGCATCACTCGGCCGCGACGTTCGTTGGTCACATGGCACCAGACAATGCCGCGTCGTTGCTCCGTAATCTGCCAGCTCGCGATCTCGACGCCGTGCTGGCCTCGGTGGACGCAGAGCGCGCCGCCGTGCTTCGTCAGTTGGTTCAACACGATGCGGACGCTGAGAACGACGCTGAGTACGACGCTGAGAGCGACGCGCGCCAGGAACTGCTCGCGAGACGAAAGCCTGGACGCAGTCGATACGCGGGTGTCCGCCGAAGCCGCGGGCGCGCACCGGGGCTGCCGACGCGTGCGGACAGATCGACGCGTGCTGAACAATGAGACGCCGCGCTCGATTCGCCGTGCTTGCGGCAGTAGCGGGGCCGGGTTTACTTGCCGGTCTGTCCGACGATGATCCAGCCGGAATCACCACCTACTCGGCCCTGGGCGCTGAGTACGGATACCGCCTGCTGTGGGTGCTCGTGCTCTCCACGATCGCGTTGGCACTTTTCCACGACCTCGGCGCGCGCATGGGAATCGTCACCGGACAGGGCTTAGTGGGCCTCATCCGCGAGACCTCTGGTGTGCGTCGCGGCGGCGTCGCGTTGGTGCTCTTGATTGTTGCTAATACGGGTACTACGTGTGCTGAGTTTGCGGGGATCGCTGCCGGCTTCGAGCTGTTCGGCGTGACGCGATATATCAGCGTTCCGATCGCAGCCGTTGGGGTCTCGTTTCTGGTGCTACGTGGCAGCTTCCATCGAGTCGAGCGGGTGTTGCTCGCTGTGAGCGCGGTGTTCGTCACCTACATCGTGTCCGGCATTCTCGCTCATCCCGATTGGGGTGCTGCACTGCACGGATCGGTGGTGCCGTCATTGCCAACATCTCGGTCAGCGGTGTTGCTCGTGACAGCCACCGTCGGCACGACGCTTGCGCCATGGGGGCTCAGCTTCATCCAGTCGTATGCGGCCGACAAACACCTCACGGTCAAAGACCTTCGTTACGAACGGGTCGACGTGATCGTGGGCTCGGCGCTCACGGGCATCATCGGGTTCTTCGTTGTTGTGGCGTGCGCAGCAACCTTGCACCGCGACGGCATCAAGATCCACGACGCTGCCGATGCTGCACTCGCGCTTGAGCCATTGGCAGGAAAGCTTGCCGCTGATCTCTTTGCGGTTGGGCTGATCGGTGCAGCGATCCTTGCCGCGTCGATCCTGCCGCTCTCGACGGCGTATTCAGTTGGTGAGTTCGTTGGACGTGAAACTGCGCTCGATTCGGGACCGCGGGAGGCACCGCTGTTCTACGGCACCTACGCCGCGATTGCGCTCGTCGGCGCGGGCGTGGTGCTCATTCCCGGCGCTCCGCTGATTCCGATCCTGATTCTGACGCAGGTACTCAACGCGGTACTGCTTGTGCCGCTGCTCGGATTCATGTACGGCATCTCACGAAATCGCGAGGTGATGGGTGCCCGGGTCGCGAGCCGAAGCGCGTCGGCCGGGTATCTCATCGGCATTGCGGCGATTCTCGTGTGCATCGTGGCTCTCGCGGTGCTGAGCCTGACATGATCGATCCGTGAACGTTGACGATCTCCTCCGCAGACGCCGCGCCGGTGGCGCCGATGCGTTGCTTCGCCACGTTTCGCCCGGCACCGATCTCATCGTGCCGATCGCGAACGGTGAGCCGATGTCTCTGCTCGATGCCGTCGAGCGCAATGCAGAGCAGTTCCCTGGGCAGCTCCAGAACGTGACCGTGCACCAGATGCACGCGTTGCGCGATCGACCGATGATGCATGGCGCATTCGGTGATCATCTCGTGCATCGTTCGTACTTCTTGTCGCATGTGACCCGTCCGTGCTTTCAGGCGGGCACCGTCGATCTCGTACCTAACCATTTCTCCGAGGTGTACGACGTGTTGAAGCGTCGCGCCAAACAACCGTTGGTGATTGCATCTGTGTCTCCTCCCGACCGCCACGGCAACTTCTCGCTCGGCGTGAGTGCGGACTACGTGGCGAGCTTTATTGGGCGCGCGCCGTTCTTCGTCGAGGTGAATCAGCGCATGCCGCGCACCACTGGCCGCAACCAGATCCACGTCTCGCAGGTGGTGGGATGGGTCGATGCCGACTACCCGTTGCTTGAAGTTCCACCAGTACCGTCGAGCGCCACGGACGAACGCATTGGCGCGTTCGTCGCTGAACGCATCCCGAATGGCTGCACGATCCAAGCCGGCATCGGCGCGATCCCCAACGCAGTACTCGGCTTGCTTGACAGTCATGTCGATCTGGGTGTGCACACCGAACTCATCTCCGATGGGCTCATCGATCTCATCGAACTCGGCGTCGTCAACGGGGTGAACAAAGCCAACAACCGCCTCAAGGTCATCGGCACCTTTGCGCTCGGCACTCAACGGCTGTACGACTTCGTGCACGACAATCCAACGATCGAAATGTGGTCTGCGCGATACGTCAACGACCCGCGGGTGATCTCACGCGAGCCAAACTTCGTGTCGATCAATGCAAGCCTTGCGGTCGACTTCATCGGCCAATGTGCGAGCGAAACGATTCAGGGTCACTACTACTCGTCGTCGGGTGGGCAGAGCGACTTTGCGCGTGGCGCCGCGTACAGCGAGGGTGGTCAGAGCTTCATCGTGATGCAGTCGACAGCGCGCGCTGGCCAGGTCAGTCGCATTGTGCCGCAACTCGCGGCTGGCGACGTGGTGACAACGCAAAAGAACACCGTCGACAAAGTCGTCACAGAATATGGCGTTGCCGAGTTGCGCGGGCGGTCGATCCGTGAGCGCACCCGGGCGTTGATCACCGTGGCTCATCCGAGGTTTCGCGACGACCTCGAACGCGCCGCACGCGAGCTCAGCTATCTGTAGGAGATATCTGTACGCGGAGTTGCGGCGTGCGGGCCGAAGAGCACCGCGCAAAAGTGACGCGCTACGGTCGACCGCATGCGCACGCCCATCTGTGATCAGCTTGGTATTGAGTTCCCCCTGTTTGCCTTTTCGCACTGTCGTGATGTTGTTGCCGCGGTGAGCAAGGCAGGCGGATACGGCGTGCTCGGGGCGTTGGCGTTCAGCCCTGATCAGCTCGAGATCGAATTGAGCTGGATCGATGAGCACGTGGGCGGCAAGCCATACGGCGTCGATTTCGCGATGCCCGAAAAGTTCGTCGGCAAGGGCGATGGCTCGTTCAGCATCGAGTATCTGCAGTCGCTGATCCCCGAGGAGCACCGCGACTTCGTGGAGATGATCCTCGCCGATCATCACATTCCCCACATGCCAGAAGGTATTGAAGGAACGATGAAGGCAGCTGGTCTGGGTGTTGAGGTCGAGGGCCCCGGGCAGGTCGATATTGCGTTACGGCATCCCGTGTCGATGCTTGTCAACGCGCTGGGGCCGCCACCCGCGTACGCCATCGATGCCGCGCACAGCAAGGGCGTGCTCGTCGGCGCACTCTGCGGCTCGCCGCGCCACGCCATCAAGAACGTGGAACTCGGCGTGGATGTACTCATCGCGCAGGGCACTGAGGCCGGTGGGCATTGCGGTGAGATTTCCACGATGGTGCTCATCCCCGAGGTTGTCGACACCGTTGGCCCCAGCATTCCGGTGCTGGCCGCAGGCGGCATCGGTCGTGGTCGCCAGATGGCAGCGGCGATGGCGCTCGGCGCGCAGGGTGCGTGGACCGGCTCGATCTGGCTCACGGTTGCCGAGGCCGACACCCAACCGTGGGTGGTGGAGAATCTGCTTGCGGCCGGGTTCACCGACACCGTGAGATCACGCTCGATGACTGGCAAGCCGGCGCGCCAACTGCGCACTGATTGGACGCAGGCGTGGGAGCAACCCGATGCGCCATCGCCATTACCGATGCCGCTGCAGGGCATTCTCTACGCGCCCGCGGCGCATCGCTTCTCGAGGGCGCGCTCGAAAGAACTTGGTGGCTCACCGGTCGGTCAGATCGTTGGACTGATGAACTCGGTGCGGCCCGCGAAAGATGTCGTGTATGACATCGTCGAAGAATGGATCGAGACGAATGAGCGCATCGCCCGCAACGTTGCTGGTTCGTGAGGGGAGTGAGGGACCATGACTAACGATGAGTTGATTGCAATTGCCTGCCCGATCATTCGTGACACGGGTTGGGCGTTCTATTTCGCGCCGGCAACGCTGGCACGCGGCAAGGAGCTTGGCCTCGGTGGATTGCAGCTGTACGCGCTGGGTCGCGGAGGTGTGCTCGGTGATGTCGAGTCGTCTGTGGTTGCTAGCGCGTTCGGTTACTTCAATCCGCAGACCATCGACTCGTTGTGGACGAGCGCGCGTGAGCATGTCGCTCCACGCGTCGCCGGTCGTGAGTACATGCAATGCTGTGCCGCCCACGGGCGCGCCAAGCTTGCTGCGGAACCCGGCTTGGACGAGTTCGTCGCAGCTGCCGATGCAGTGAACAACGCAGCAGACCGATGCGCGCTCGCGCTCTACGCGGGTGTTGCCGCTGAGCCGCTCGCCGATGATGCACCCGCACGGGCGATGCAACTGATCACGGTGCTGCGTGAGTTTCGTGGCAGTGCGCATCTGGTCGCGTTGCGATCGGTAGGGCTCGACAACAAGACCGCGCACTTCATCAAACGCCCAACGGATATCGCGATGTTCGGATGGACCGAGGCCGATGCGCCGGAGATCACTGACGTCGAGCGTGCGCTGCTGGACGAAGCCGAGCACCTCACGGATCGCATCGTGGCACCGGCGTATGCCGTGCTCGATAACTCGGGCCGAGAGGCGTTTGTCGCTGGCCTGATGACGATCCAGCAGGCGCTCGCGGGTTAGAGCGCAGTCAGCTGCAGTACTGGACGACGAGCACGCGCTACAGGTGCTTCCAACGCATCCATGGTGCTGAATTGAAGAAGCTGGCCACCACGCTGCCGGGCGTAACGAGTTCGTCGCAGGCCTGCTGCAGTTCGGCACTCAACGTCATCTCCAATACCGGGATGAGTCCGGTGAGCTGGGCAACGGTCTTGGGGCCGATAATCGGCGCAGTGATGCCTGGCTGGTCCTTCACGAAACAGGTTGCGAGCTGCGCGGGGTCGAGGCCGCGCTCTCGGGCCATCGCAGCGAATCGATTGCCCACCTCGACGCCAGCCGCCGTGACCCGTTCTGCATAGATGCCACCTCGCGCGGCAACTCGTGAATCTGGCGGCGGCGCGTCGGCGGAGGCGTAGCGGCCGGCGAGCATGCCCATGGCCATTGGCGACCATGCCAACACGCCAAGGCCGTGGCGCTCGCACGCGGGGATGAGTTCGTTCTCGATGCGCCGGTCGAGCAAGTTATACGGCGACTGTTCGCACACGAAACGCGCCAACCCGCGCTGGTCGCTCGTCATGACGCCCTCCACCACATGCCATGCGGGGGCAGTGGAGCTACCGATGTAGCGCACCTTTCCGGCGTGCACGAGATCGTCGAGCGCGCCAAGCGTTTCGGCGAGTGGGATGTTCATGTCGGGACGGTGGAGTTGGTAGAGATCGATGTACTCAACCCCGAGTCGTTTCAGCGACTCGTCGCAGGCGCGAATGATGTGCAGACGTGAGTTACCGCGATCGTTTGGTCCGAGACCTGTGGGGTAATGCACCTTGGTGGCAACCAGCACTTGATCGCGTCGACCGTTGAGCTGCAATGCCTCGCCGACGATCTTCTCGGCCTCGCCCGCGGCGTAGCTGTTCGAGGTGTCGATCAAATTGATGCCAGCGTCGACGGCGGCATGGATCATGCGAATCGACTCGGCTCGCGGCGTGGGATTGACAAGGTTGTCGGTGCCCAGCGCAAGTGGTGAGACCAGCACGCCGGTGCGTCCGAGGGGGCGATAGTCCATGGCGGCAACCTCTCAGATCGCCGTGTAGCCGGCGTCGACGGCGACGAGCGCGCCGGTCATATAACTCGCTGCATCGGACGCGAGGAACAACACCACCTGCCCGATTTCGCTGGGTTGCGCGAGACGACCCATCGGAATTGTTGCCTCGGCCATCTGGCGCAGTGACTCATCGGTGACTGGCGTGGTGCGTTCGGAACGCAGCATCGGCGTGTCGACTTCGCCGGGGCACACACCGTTTACTCGAATGCCGTCGCGGGCATGATCGAGCGCCAGCGCACGCGTGAGTTGATGGATGGCACCCTTACTCGCGCAGTAGGCGACATGGCCTTTGCCGCCGACATCGCCCCAGATCGATCCGAAGTTCACGATCGCTCCCTTGCCCTGTGCCTTCATCACTCTCAGCGCGGCCCGACACATGTAGAACGTGCCACTGACATTGACGGCCATGACGCGCATCCAATCGATGTCGCTTGTGGCGTCGGCATCCGCGCGAACGATGGTGCCGGCAGCGTTGACCAACACGTCGAGACGGCCGTAGGTGCCGACCGCTTGTGCGATGGCGGCGTCACAAAAACCTGAGTCGGAGATATCTCCAACAACTGCAATCCCTCCAACTTCGGCTGCGGTGGCCGCCGCGCCCTCGGCATTGCGGTCGACGACCACCACGCGGTCGCCCTCGGCTGCGAAAAGTTTGGCAGTTGCGGCGCCCATTCCCGAGGCCGCGCCGGTGATGATCACTACTCTGCTCATGACGTTGGACGGTAGCAGCACAACGCGCAGCGCTGCCGGTCGATCGATGTCGAACGATGTCGAGCGATGTCGAGCGATTTGGAGATGGCCGTCAGTCGACCTGGTACTCGGTGATTTCTACGCCCGAGTGGAACGCCCAGTGAGCCACCGTGGTGGGCAGCATGATCGCGATTGCGAGGGCCCAACCGATCGAGCCGAAACTGAACAACACTCGTTCCACATGGCTCGGATGTAGCGGCACGGGGATTCGTGAAAAGACCGTCCAGATCGCAGTCACCTCGGCGACGAAGATCGCGCTCGCGATCCGCCAGTACCACTTTGACCAGCACCACAGCAGCCAAGAGGTGAGCGCCGCGGCGACGAACGACACCAGCGTGTAGGGCGTGATGACATGCGTGTTGATTGGTGCGGTTGCATCGATGAGTCGCGCTTTGTAGAGCCACGTGCGCAGCCCGCTCGCTCCGTTGAGCGCGGCGCCCGCTGTGAACAACGCGAGCGTGGCTGCACGATAGATCGCGCCGAACCTTTCCAGCGGTACGTTGCGCCCGCCGCTTGTGCTCGACGCGAACACCTTGCCGAGCACCATCGCGGTGATGAGTCCGAGTGACCACGCGATCCAGGCGGCGATGCCGCTCAGCCGGGGGATCAGCACCAAGTTGAACGAGATCGCCATCGCCATCAGTCCGCGGTTGCGCGCCAGCGCGATGCCGAGTGTTGTCATCGGGAGCGGTTTCAGAGGAACTCGCAGCCAACGCTTCCACATCGAACGGGGCGACGTCGCGGCCCAGAACGCGTAGGCGGTTCGAATGCCGAGCGCAGTCAACCAGCGCGTGCCCCACACCTGTCCGAACGACCGTGGCGACTGTTCGTATTGGCTGACCGCTTCTGTCAGCGTCGTCGCGAGTGGTGCTCGAGTACTCGCGGTTGGCGCTGGCGGTGGAGCGAGCGACGCGGTGTGTGTCGCAAGCGCGGCGTCTCGCGGCATCTTGCCGGGCCGCAGCTCAGCGTCGCGCACAACGGGTAGTTCGTTGGCGAGGATCTCCCAATGGCGACGCAACACGAGCACGCTCTTGGTGATCCGTAATCGCTCGCCGTGAGCGGTCGGGTCGGTGTTGGCCGCGGGGTGTATTTCGCTTTCGAGTTCCGTTCGCACTGCGGTTCGGTATTGCGCCCACAACGTTGTGGCAGCTGTTCGCAGCTCGTCACCCCACGCCGCTTCGACGGCTGCCTCGAGGTCGAATGCACTCGTCATCACGGACTCGATTGAATCAAACGTTGCGTCGACGTCATTGCCCAGACGCTCGGTGCTTGTGACCAGATCGACGATGCTCTTTGCCGCATCGAGCCGTCCCCACATCCAATCGTTGGCCCGCCACCGCTGCGAGATGAAAGCCGAGAAGTTGCCAAGGTCGCTGCCTGCGAGCTTCGATCGTGCAGGGATCGACGATGCTCCGGGTGCGACCACCAATGAGCTCGACGAAAAGCGTGGGCCGTCGTAGGCAAGTCGACTCGGGGACTCGCACAACGGGCTGAGGTTCGAGCCAGCCATTCGCAGATATTGAAACGTTCGCGGCGTCGCGCTTGCGAGACCGTGATGTATCCCGACGGTGCGTTGGTCGATCCACTTCAGATAGTCGGCTGCTGCGTGAGGGTGCTTGGCGATCGCCTTGGCCAGGTCAGCAAATATGGGATCTGAGTTGGCGGCCGCGGTGTTGTTTGTGCCCGTGTTGTTCGTGCCCGTGTTGTTCGTGCCCGTGTTGTTGTTTGTGCCCGTGTTGTTGTTCGTGATGGCAGTCAACACCCGCGCTGCATCGGCGAGTCGCTGCCACATGATCTCGGCCACATTGGTGGTAGTACCTGACTCTGTATTGCCGGAATCGGTATTGCCGGAATCGGTATTGCCTGACCCTGTATTTCCTGACCCTGTATTTCCTGACCCTGTATTGCCTGGCAGGGGCGCATACGTGCAATTGTGCAAATGCAATAACGCATCACCGTGCACTGGATGGCGTATCTGTGCGGCAAGATCGAGTTCGCCGAGCGGTAGTGCGGCAGCGAGTGCTCCGACAGCGATGTCGACGTTGAGCGCCGTCGCGTGTGCCTGCAGCGCGTCGACCACCTGGTTGGGTTCGGGTGGTGTCGCCGCTGACTGCAACACGTGCCAGTCGCCTGCGGCCGTGAGTAGCTGCGCGAGATGCATCAACTGATACGCCGTCAGCTTGGCCGAACTAATCGCAGAGCGAGTGGACGCCGCCTCGGCGAGCTGGGAGTCCGGTAGAACAAGCTCGCCAACGCGCGCCCAGCGTGTGATCATTGCCGACGCTCGCGCGATCGGGGCGAATGGACGCAGCGCCGTGGTGACCGTTGCGACCGTTGCGGCATATTGCTCGAGATCGGCGCGGAATGCTTCTTGAGCGGCAGCGCTCGTGGCAGCGAGGGGCGACGGCGGGATCGATTGATGCAGCGGTCGCCACACCAATTCCTTGTCGGGCTCGAGTATGACAGCGACGAGTCGGGACGAGTCGACCCCGACGTCAGGTGCGCTGGGCGAAGGAGGGTTCGCCGGAATCGTGCCGACGGCGGCCGTCCATGCTCGGGAGGTTTCGGTGGCATCCAGGTTGTGCTGGCGCAGTACTTCAACATCGTCGAGGATGCTTTCGGACATGAACGCTCCGACGATGCCGAGCAGTACGCCCAGCAGTCCTGGCGGTGTGCTCGACGTATCCGCTGCGGCCTCACCGACCGCGGCATTGGAGCGAGCTGGCGTCACTGAATCGGGACTTGGTTGCAAATACATCAACCAGCGATCTGTCGCGGTGCGCGACGGGCTGTTCGGTACTCCATGTAGCGCCCGGGCCACCGGGATGTTGTCAACCACGCCACCGTCGAGCAGACGAATCGTGTGTTCCGGGAGTGATGGCAACAGCAACACGCCGGGCATGGCACCGGGTTCGAACTCAACCGGTTCGAACGCGGTAGGAAAGGACGCAGTTGTGCGTGCCGCTTTTGCGAGCTGCAGGTTGGTGCCGGGGCCGACGAGGTCCGACACTGCCGGGTCGGCGGCATAGTGGCGAAAGTGAAACAACGCTCCAGCGCGCTTGGCTCGGTCCGAGCTGTACTGGTCGTCTTCGATGTTGATCGGCAAGCCGCCGAGCACGGTGCTGCTGAGAAACACGTCGAGTCGGTGCTTGAGATGATCTGGACGTTGACCGTGCAGCGCTTCGCTGCCAGCTTGCAATTCGGTGACTTTGTTCAGGATGTGTTGAGAAAAAAACTCTCCACCGAGCAGCGACCGCCGGGTTGGATCATTGCCGACCTGTGATTCGAGCAGGTCGCGCAGGCCGGCCACGCCGAGCCAGGTTTCGCGCATGTCGCCCACCTCGGCCCCGCCCACCATTGCCGCTGCGGCGAGAACCGCGTTGAGTCCGCCCGCGCTCGCGCCTGACATCACGTCTATCTCGACGTCGTTGTAACGACCAACTCCAAGGAGGCGATCGTAGAAGTTCGATGAGGTTGGCTCGGCCCGGCGCAGGTCATCGAGCTCGGCAACCGCTCCTCCGATCCAGACCGCGAGACTCACCCCGCCGCGCATACCCAGCGCGAGACGCAGGGTCGTTGTGTTCGTCATGCTGCTGTTCGCCGAGCTGATGTTCGGGCCGCTGACGTTCGGGCCGCTGACGTGGTCACGACGCAAAGTGTTTCATATGCAGCAATGGTGATCGAGCACGTTTGTGCTGTTGCGGCGCGCTGGTCCTGCGCCATGTCGGCGTGCGTTGGACCGCCTTATCGCTGATGGACTCGCCACCCCTGGCCGAGTTCCCAAGCGACCGCGCACCCACCGAGGCATCGCGGCGAAGGGTACCGTTAGCGACCTTGTCGCACAGCAGCGGCAATGATTGCCTACTTCGATACGTCGGCCGTCATGCCCCTCATCATCAACGAAGCCACCACTGAGCTTTGCACCCGGGTCTGGAATGACTCATCGAGAGTCGTGAGCGTGCGCCTGCTGTATGCCGAGGCTCGAGCAGCGTTCGCCAGAGCAGAACGGATGAGCCGCGTTACTCGGAACCAACTCGCGGCAGCCGTTGGCGAGCTTGACTCCGTCATCGCCAAGGTCGACCACATCGAGGTAACCGCCGATCTCGCGCAGAGAGCCGGTGAGTTGGCTCAGGCATACGGACTTCGTTGCTACGACGCCGTTCACCTCGCCGCCGCGCAGTCCGTTGCTGATGGAGATCTCGTGTTCGTCACCGGTGACGTCGACCTCGCGGCCGCAGCGACGGCCCTCGGCATCCCGGTGTCTATCGCCGTCTAGTCGCCGTCCTCAAGTGGCCACACTCGGGGGCTAACCGTGAGCGACACTCCACAGAACGCGTTCGATAGCTGCCTCCGTAGCGCCCTTTCATTCGGAGGTCACTCGCTGCTCATCTGGTGTTCATCCCGTAGTCAGGTGCCACCCTTACTGTCAGTGGCGCATGGAGACCACGGTGCGACTGAACGAAGTTGAGACGTTGCGGATGGATCGC
>JANLPV010000158.1:0-9171 GCA_031367435.1 Actinomycetes bacterium
CTCTCGATCCGAAAGAACGTCATGCTCACCAATCTCGATGACTATCCCATCCATCAGCTCCCCGAGCCCATGCAACATGTGGGCACTACCGATCGCAACTTTTATGACCGGTATTACTTCAATGGCTTCGATAAAACCGGCGAATGCATGTTCATCCTCGGCCTTGGGGTGTATCCAAACCTCGGCGTGATGGATTCGTTCCTCGCTGTGATGCACAAGGGGCAATACAACGTGGTGCGTGCCTCACGCGAACTCGAAGGTGCCGACCGACTGCATCCTGCGGTCGGCCCGCTGAGCGTGGAAGTGATCGAAGGGCTCAAGCGTCTACGCGTCGTGTGTGCACCCAACGAATGGGGCATCAGCATCGACGCAACATGGACCGGCGCGCACGCACCTTTCGAAGAGCCACGGCATTACATCCGCGAGAACGGTCGGGCCATCTTCGACACCACCCGCCTCGCGCAAATGGGTGGTTGGGATGGCACCCTCACGGTAGGCGACAACACCTTCACCCTGACCGAATCAACATGGTGGGGCTCGCGAGATCGCTCATGGGGAATCCGTCCGATCGGCGAAAGTGAGCCGCAGGGAATTCGTTCGAAGAACCCGTTCAGTTGGTTCTGGGTCTACGCGCCGATCCGGTTCGATGATCACTCGATGGTGCTGATGATCCAGGAACGACAAGACGGCAGCCGTGTACTCGAAGAAGCCGTCCGCCTCTGGCCAAGCGAGACCGGCCGCGAACCCGAGTTCTTCAGTCACCCTCGCCACGCCATGCAGTTTGCGCCGGGCACCCGATTCAGTACCGGTGCCACACTCAGTTTCGACGCCCCCGATGGCACCACGATCGACGTCACTGCCGAGCCGTTGATCCCGATCCATATCGGCATCGGCACCGGGTACGGCTACGACGTCGATTGGCGTCACGGCATGTGGCAGGGCGTCGATGAGGTAGTGCAGCACTTCCATCTCGACACCAACACCGCTGAAGGCAAAGCACGGTTGTTCGGCATCGTCGATGCCGGTGCGCGCTTCACCTACACCGATGCCCGCGGCACTCACGTGGGCTACGGGCTCTATGAGACGATGGTCATCGGACCACATCAGCAATACGGTTTCGTCGACATGCTCGACGGGTACGCCGGACACCATCCGGGCGACGACACCGAATGACGCGATCGTTCAACCTCGCTGACCTGTTTGAGGTCATCGCCGATGCCGTACCCGATCGCACCGCTGTGGTGGCCGGAGATCAACGACGCACCTACCGCGAGCTCGACGATCGCGCGACCAGGCTCGCGAATCATCTGCACGCAAACGGCGTCAATAAGGGCGATCATGTCGCGGTACACGCGATGAACTGCGCCGAGTGGGTCGAGGCGTTTTTCGCCTGCTTCAAGCTCAGCGCCGTACCAATCAACGTCAATTACCGCTACGTCGAATCAGAGTTGCGTTACTTGTACGACAACGCCGACAGCATCGCCGTCATCGTCGAGCCGCAGTTCCGCGAGCGACTCAACGCCGTGATCGGCGACCTTCCGGGCGTACGTCATGTCCTCGAGATCGGGCCAGAGTACGAAGCGGCGCTCGCCGCGTCGTCTCCGGATCGCCCCAACCTCGGCCGCTCCGGCGATGACCTCTACATGCTGTACACAGGCGGCACGACCGGCATGCCCAAGGGCGTGATGTGGCGTCATGAGGATGCGTTCTTCGCCACGATGAACAGCGCACGCGCCAACAAGGCGCTCGATCATCCCGAAGACCTCGCTGCCGAAGTGACGGCAACCCCGACGGCGATGACGATGATGGCGATCGGACCGATGATGCACGGCGGCGCGCAATGGATGCTGGGTAACTGCATCTTTGTGGGCGGCACCATCGTGTTGTACTGCGAACGCGGCTTCGATGCCGACGCCGTGCTGCGCATCATCGCCAACGAGCACGTGAACAGTGTGAACACCATCGGCGATGCAATGGCACGGCCGCTAGCCGAGGCAATCGCGGCCGCACCCGAGGGAACCTACGATCTGTCATCGCTGTTTGCCTTCGGCAACGGCGGCGCGCCCTTGTCTGCCGCGGTTCGGGTGCAGCTCAGCACGGCACTCCCCACGGCGGTCATCATGGATAGCTTCGGTGCGTCGGAAACCGGTGCTACCGGTGCCTAGGTCGATGCCGGTGAAGGGTTCAGCGCCCCGCGTTTTGCAATGGGACCGCACACCACCGTTTTGTCCGACAACGGCGAGCAATGCGCACCCGGAGTCACAGGCAAGCTCGCGCGCACCGGCCACATCCCGCTCGGCTATTACAAAGATCCCGACAAGACCGCCGCCACGTTCCCCTCGTTCGGCGGTAAGCGCTGGGTGATTCCCGGCGACTTCGCACGCATCGAGGACGACGGCACCATCAGCCTGCTCGGCCGCGGCTCGGTAAGCATCAACTCCGGCGGCGAGAAGATATATCCCGAGGAGGTGGAAGCCGCGCTCAAGAAGCACCCGGCCGTCTTTGATGCGGTCGTCGTCGGCACACCGAACGAGCGTTGGGGCGAGCAGGTCACCGCGATCGTGCATACCCGCACCGGTCATGAGTTGTCCGAAGCCGAAGTGAAGGCGCATTGTCGAACCGTGCTGGCTGATTACAAGACACCACGATCGGTACTGTTCGTCGATGAGGTACATCGCACCCCCGTGGGCAAGGCCGATTACACGTGGGCCAAGAAGACGGCGCTGGAACTCATTGTCTGAGCACGATGTCTGAGCACGATGTCTGAGCACGATGGCTGAGGCCCGGTGATGGATTTGCGCGGGCGTCTGCTTTGTCGTCCTCAACACCTCGCAATCGCGATCTCGCTCGGGTGCGCGGCGGTCATCCTGTACGCAACACGGCGCGATCCGGTGCTCTCGCCCGACTCGATCAGTTATCTGTCGGCCGCGGCACACCTGCGCAGCGGTGATGGCCTCACCGAATTCACCGGAGCACCGTTCACCGTGTTCGGACCGGTGTTTCCTCTACTGCTCGCTGTTGGAGGACGCAACCTGTTCTGGGCCCGAATCGTGTGCGCCGCCGCAGTAGCCGGTTGCACGTGGCTGATGTTCATTGTGATGCGGCGCCGCGTACGCCCGTGGGCCGCAGTGATTGCAGCGCTCGCGTTCGGACTCAGCGAGGGAGTCGTCCACGTTGGTTCCACGGTGTGGAGCGAGATGCCGTACATGTTGATCGCGTTGGGCGCATTCGTCGTGCTCTCCATCGACCCACTTACCAACCGGCGCGCCGCGCTCGGCGGTTTGCTCTGTGCGCTGGGCTTTCTCACGCGCTATGCCGGTGTTGGCCTGATCATCACCGGCGTTGTCATCGTCGTTGCCACGGGCATCACGCGTGAGTCAACGCCGCGCATGGTTCTGCGCACGGTTGGGATACATCTTGGCGTCGCCGCCGCTGTCTGCGCCGCCTGGCTGAGTCGCAACCTCATCGCCACCGGCGAGGCGATGGGTCCGCGGTTTTCGGGCGGCAGCAGAGATTCGCTCTACGTACTACTTCGCCGAGCTACGACTGCCGTTGGTGTGCTGATCTTCGGCGATCAACATTCGGATTCGTTCGCCAACTGGAGTGGACTCGTCGTGCTGATCTTGCTGATGCTTGCTGCCTTTGTGGCCTTGGCCAGTCGGCCAACGCGTGTGCTCGATATCGGCATGACTGTGTTCGCCATCACGTCCGTGATGCTGCCCGTCATGGCGCGTCGGGTGACTGCGAGCGACATCGAGTTCCGTGTGCTGTCACCCTTGTTGATTCCGGTCGTGTACTTCGCGGCCGTAACGCTCGACCGGATCCGGGTGAAGTCGGTGGGTGTCGCAGTTTGTGTGGCGCTCGTGTGCTGGAGCATCTTCGAAGGTGTTGCGATGGCCGAACGCGTGCCTGAGATCGTCCTAATCGGTGCAGGGTCACGAACGCAGTTTTCGCGCGAATTGTTCGATCTCATCGACACGTTGCCCGCCGATGCCAACGTGCTGACCAATAGCCCCCAACGTGTGTGGTGGCAAAGTCATCGCGAGCCCACGCTGTTCGCCTTCACTCGACCACGCGCCGGCAACAGCAATTACCCGCTCAGCCCGGCCGACACGTTGCGATATGCATGTCTCGCGCACACATACCTTGCATGGTTCGATGGCCTTGCCAACGCGGGCGACGGGCCCGCCGATCGTCGCCCCGACCTCGCCGCGATCATCGACCTCACGTTGACGAATCAGGTAACGGGCGGCGCGATGTACGCATTGAGCGCGCACGACCCCGCGCAATGCGCCCGGTCCTGATTTCGGCCCTCTACGCGAACTCGGGCAACACCGCTTCGACAACCAGGCGGATGGAGGACCACGCAGCATCGATGGGCATGCCGCCGCACATTGGATGCAGGGTCAAAGCATCGAACGGCCCCATGCCCTTGCACCGCTGCACACATTCGTCTGGCGTGAGGATTTGATACGTGCCTTCCGCGCGCAACTCGTCCACCGTCGTTGCTTCGCTATGCACCGCCGAGTGGATGTCGGGTGTTTGCCAGCCGGCATACACGCGTGCCTCATGAAGAAAGTGATGACCCAGTTCGGCCCACGCCTTATCGGGGTCCTCGGCCACATGCACCATCGCTGTCGATGCTGACGGGGCCATGAAGAAGCCGCCCGTTCCCATCGCTGTGCACTGCTCGTTGTAATACTCGCCAAGGCCCGGCACCTGCGCCGCAGCAAAGAACGGTAGGCCGAATCGGGCCGCACGGCGCGCCGCAATCTTGCTGGTGCCACCGAGCATCAGCATTGGATGGGGCGTGCTCTTCGGTGCGGGTGTGACACGAACCGTGGTGCCTCGATACTCGAACGGCTCGCCCGTCCAAGCCTGACGCATCACGGTGATCGCCTCGTCCATCAGCGCGCCACGTGCTGCCCAGTCCTTGCCGTGAGCGGCGTATTCCTCGGGCCGATATCCGATGCCAGCAATTACAACGAGTCGACCACCGCTAGCAAGATCAAGCACCGCGATGTCTTCAGCAATGCGCAACGGATCGTGCAACGGCACGAGCAATGCCGACAACGTCACCTGCAGATTCGTGCTCGCGCCAAAGATCAGCCCGGCCAGAATCAGAGGTGACGGACTCCAACTGTTTTGCGCACCGTGATGCTCTTCGAGGGTGACTCCATTGAATCCGTTGGTGTCGGCGTATCGCACCATATCGAGCATCGCTTGATGTCGACGCGAGTTCTCTGCGCGATCTGGTTCAGGCATCACCATGTTGAATCGCATCAGTGTTCGCATCACACCGTTCTAGTCGGTTCGGCTGAAGCAGCATGGGTTCGCCGTGCGATCATGGGCGCGTGACACAAGATCTGAAACTCGGTTGGCACGTCGGTTATTGGGGTAGGGCAATGCCACCCAATGTGCCCGACACTCTCACCACGATTGAAGCGCTCGGTTTCGACAGCGTCTGGACTGCCGAATCATGGGGCAGCGACGCGATCTCACCGCTGGCATGGTGGGGGGCGGGCACCACGAAGTTGCGGCTCGGCACCAACCTCATCCAGTTGTCGGCGCGTACACCCACGGCCACTGCCATGGCCGCCGTCACCATGGATCACCTCTCGGGCGGACGTTTCTGTCTCGGCCTTGGCGTCAGCGGACCCCAGGTTGTGGAGGGATGGTACGGTCAACGCTTCACTCGCCCGTTGGCACGCACCCGCGAATACGTGAGCATCATCCGTAAGGTGCTCGCCCGCGAGGAGCGGCTCACCAACGCCGGTCCCGAGTATCCAATTCCTGCGCTCGATGGCCTCGGCCTCGGCAAGGCACTGAACGTGATGACCCATCCGCTACGCGCCGATCTGCCGATCTTTCTCGGCGCCGAAGGCCCCAAGAACGTCGCGCTCGCCGCCGAGATTGCCGACGGCTGGTTCCCCATCTTCTACGCACCCAAGCATGAGGAGCTCTACGGCCCGAACCTACGCGAGGGTTTTGCTCGGCCAACGGCCCGACGCACCGCAGACGACTTCGAGATTCTTGCCACAGTCACCGTTGCGATCGACGACGATCTCGAGGCCGCATACGACCGCCTGCGACCAACGCTGGCGTTGTACGTCGGTGGTATGGGCGCGCAGGAAATGAACTTTCACGCCGATGTGTTCCGCCGACTTGGCCACGAGGAGGCAGTCGATCGCATTCAGGATCTATTCCTCAACGGCCATCAAGCCGATGCCATTGGAGCGGTGCCTCGCGAGATGATCGACGAGATCTGTCTGGTGGGCCCACGCGAGAAGATCCGTGACGATCTCGAGGCGTGGCGCGAAAGCCGAGTCACCACAATGCTCATTGGTGGGTCGCTCGACACCCTACGCACGATGGCCGAGCTGGTCGGCGGCTGAGCGCCGCTCGCTGTCGGGCCGCTCGCTGTCGGGCCACTCGCTGCCTGTTCCCGCGCTGATAGTGCCCTGACTGTGCAGATTCACAACTTGGCGGGCACGACCGCGCCGATGATCGCTAACTCCCGATCGGCCAAACCCTGATCAATGTCGAGCTGCGCCCAATTGCCAGTGTGGATGCGCCAAACAACATGAATGCCGTTGAAGTCGGTGTAGCGATACGCGGTCGATCCGGCGACTTGTATCGGGTGGAGCCCGGCACCGAGCACTATCGGCGTCAGTTGGCCGCGATAGTCGCCCACCGAAATCGTCGCGTTGCCAGCGCTACTCACATAGGACTGCACGGTCCTCGCTCCGAAGCCGTCGAGTCCGAAGCCGACCAATTCCATCTTTGGATCGGGCAACACGTAGGGCAGACCCGAACCGGCGACAACTTCGCTCTTGAGTTCGTTCGTCCGGGCGTCGGATAGCCCATACGACATGAACTTGCGCACATCTGGCCCTGAGCCGGTTGGCTCGGCGAGCAGTAGGAGTAGCCCATTGTCGTAGCCACTCTTGGCCGCCCATGCCGTCACGGATGCCGGACCCGGCACCTCGCCACTTGGGCAGCACTTCTCGTGCCCCACCACGCCGGGAACGAGACCGGGCAACCTAATCGAGAACCAATCTTGCGACGGCACTTGCGCCGGCACAGTCGTTGTGAGGATCGACACCGGTGCAGCGCTGTCAGTCGTGTCGCTGGTCGTGGCGTTCGTCGTGGCGCTGGTCGTGTCGTTCGTCGTGGCGAGCGGCGACGCACGGTGCGATTGCTCCCCGCGGGTCATCACGATCCAACCGGTGCCGACGGCGATCAGCACGATCGCCGCAGCGAGTACCACTGTCCGCACGGACGGCATCGACCCGACCGGTGGCGTCGATGCCAGTCGCGTCGGTCCCAGTCGCGTCGGTCCCGGTCGCGTCGGTCCCGGTCGCGTCGCTCTCAATGGCGCATCGTTATCGACTACCTCATCGAGTGCCCCATCGACTACCTCATCGAGTGCCGAGCGAAGTCGACGGATGACGAGATCGTCGTTCATCGGCTCTGTCACATGTTTTGTCACAACGTGATCTCCTTCTTCAGCGCGGCAAGCCCGCGGTGTAGCAACACCCGCACGGTTGCTGGGGCACAGCCCAACGATTCGCCAATCTGATCGTCGGTCCAATCGGACCAATACCGCAGCACGACCGCACTGCGTTGTCTCGACGTCAATGATCCCAAGGCAGACAACATGTCGTTGGTCGGCGACGTGTACGACGTCGCCTCTCCCGCTGCGGCGCGCAGGAGCCGTCGATGTTCGCCACGATGCCAGCGATGCCATGAGATCGACCGGTTGACCACCGTTCGGCGCAGGTACGCAACCGGCGAATCGAGTTCGTCCAATCGTTGGCCCACTGCGAACATGGCTTCTTGCGCGATCTCCTCACCGACCTCGCGATTTGCGACCAACCCTGCCGCCCAACGCACGGCGTCGCCGATATGTGCTTGATAGAACACGTCGAAGTCAGCGCTCATCAGCCCTGCTCGCAACGCCGGCGCTGTTGGTTCCATACCCCTCTGACGCAGCCCAGGCCGTTTCTGTTTCACGCCGGTGCGCGACGGCACGTATACGCCGCGTATACGCCGCGCACGACCTCGCGTTCGAGGATCTCGAAACCAGCTCGCTCGAGCAGCGGCTCGAACAGCCACGTATACGTGCTGTGTTCCAGCCGCACATGTGCGGACAGTTCATCCGCTGTCCAACCCTTCGCCGCGTCGTCAACCGCGCCGGAGAACCACGCCGCGATCCGCTCGGTCGCGTCTTTCGGCTCGAAATCAAACACGAGGTCGCGGAGCCGCAGGATGCCGCCCGGCGCGAGCATCGTCGCGACTCTCTCGAGCGCGATGCCTTTCCAGAAATCCGGCAGCTGATGTAGAGCGTTACGCGTGAACACGAAGTCGACCGGATCGTCAACGTGTTCATACGACAGCCAACCGCCTTCGACCACGATCATGTTGCCAACCTCCGCTTCGGCAACCCGCCTACGCAGCGCTGCGACCATCGCGGGCGAGATGTCAACAGCGGTCACCCGCGCACAGTGCCTGGCGATCTCGATCGCGAATCGACCCGTGCCCGCGCCGATGTCGATCACCGTCGACGCAGCGCTCAAACCGTGGCCAAGCAGCGCACGGACGTCGTGCGCTGGGTCATAGCCAGCCTTGGCCTCGTAGCCGACGACGTAGCCGAGATCAAGGTGCTCGTCCCCGGCGTGCGCGAGTTCGTCCAACCACCATGCAGGCAGGTCGTTCACTGGCCCGCCCCTTGGGTCGTTGTTCGGCGGATCCGTGTTCGGCAGTGGACCGTCACGTGGCAGCGGCGCGACATTACATCAGCCTGCCACGCGCAGACCACGACGGTTCGCTCGGATGCACCACGCGGCGCGCACTCGACATGAACGATGGGACCGTAGACGGCTCTCATGCTGCTCTTTCGGTTGTGGGTGGTCCGGTGGTTTGGGTGGTGTTGTTGGGGTAGGTGATGGTGAGTTGGCGTTGGTTGTCGAGGTGGAGTTGCCAGCCGCCTTCGTGGGCGTTGTGGTGATGACGTGAGCACAGTGGTAGCAAATTGTGCAGGTCGGTCGCGCCGCCGTGTTGCCAGTAGTGGATGTGGTGTGGTTCGCAGTGTTTGGACCGTACGGCACATCCGGGGATCGCGCATGTGGTGTACATGGCGTGCAGGGCGCGGCGTTGTCCCCGGGTTGC